>DFMV01000016.1:68530-98789 GCA_002375765.1 Rhizobiales bacterium UBA3584
TCTTCGGACGAAGAAGGTCCGGTGTTCGACACCATTTCCGAGGAAGAGCTGCTCCGCGGCATCGAGTCGCTGGCTCCTCCCGAGCGTCGCGACGATTGATCGGCGCAAGCCTTTCCCTATAGTATTTGCAAAGGCGTCAGGCTCCGGCCCGGCGCCTTTGCAGTTTGTGAACTTGAATTTGCCTGGAGTACCCCGGCGCATGATGCGTCAGTACGAACTCGTCGAACGCGTTCTCGCCTATAATCCCAATGCCGACGAAGCCCTGCTCAACAAGGCTTACGTTTACGGCATGCAAAAGCATGGCAGCCAGACGCGGGCCTCGGGCGACCCCTATTTCGCCCATCCGCTCGAAGTCGCCGCCATCCTGACCGATCTCAAGCTCGACGATGCCACGATCGCCGTGGCGCTGCTCCACGACACTATCGAGGACACCGACGCCACCCGCGCCGAGATCGACGAGATGTTCGGCACCGAGATCGGCCAGATCGTTGACGGGCTGACCAAGATCGACCGCCTCAACCTCGTTTCCCGCGAGGAGGCTCAGGCCGAAAACCTGCGCAAGCTGCTGCTGGCCATTTCCCAGGACGTGCGCGTTCTGCTGGTCAAGCTGGCCGATCGCCTGCACAACATGCGCACCCTCGAATTCATGCCCGTCCACAAGCGCGGCCGCATCGCGCAGGAAACCATGGACATCTATGCGCCGCTGGCCGGCCGCATGGGTATGCAGGACATGCGCAACGAGCTCGAGGATCTCGCGTTCAAATCGCTCTATCCCGAGCACTACAGCGCCATCGCCTCCCGTCTGGCACAGATGGAGATTTCCAGCCGCGAGATCGTCGCGGAAATCCGCAGCGAACTCGAAGAGCATCTGGCCGGGCAGGGGATCAAGGCAAAGGTGTCCTGGCGACTCAAATCGGCCTGGTCGATCTATTCCAAGATCGAACGCAAGGCGATCGCGCTCGAGCAGCTTTCCGACATGATCGGCTTCCGGGTCATCGTCGATACCATCGATGAGTGCTACCGCACCCTCGGCGTCATCCACACCAGCTGGAAGGTCGTGCCAGGCCGGTTCAAGGACTATATCTCGGTCCCCAAGGCCAACGATTACCGCTCGATCCACACCACCATCGTCGGCCCCGGTCGCCAACGTGTGGAGCTGCAGATTCGCACCCAGGAAATGCATGCCATCGCCGAATTCGGCATCGCCGCGCACCAGCTCTACAAGGAAGCCATTTCCGGCGACATGCACAGGCTCGAAGAGGAGAGTCAGGCATATAACTGGCTGCGCTCGACAATTGCCCGGCTGACCGAAGGCGATAACCCCGAAGAGTTCGTCGAGCACACAAAGCTCGAACTGTTCCAGGATCAGGTGTTCTGCTTTACCCCGCGCGGGAGGCTGATTGCCCTGCCGCGCGGCGCCACACCCATCGATTTCGCCTATGCCGTTCACACCGATGTCGGCGATACCTGTGTGGGCTGCAAGATCAACGGCACGGTGATGCCGCTCATCACCCAGCTTCACTCGGGCGATGAAGTGGAAATCCTGCGCGATGCCGACCACACCCCACCGCCCAATTGGGAAAACATCGCCATGACCGGCAAGGCCCGGTCCGCGGTCCGCCGTGCCGTGCGCCAGGGGGCCTTCGCCCGCGCCATCTCACTGGGCGAGCAGGTGCTCATGGCGGTGATCGAGCGCGAGTCGCTTCAACTCAGCGAGGACGAGATCGCAGCCCTCGCCAACCGCTTCTCGATCACCGACCGCAATTCCATGCTGGCCGCCATCGGCGAGGGGCGCATCACCGCCGAGGATCTGGCGCGCGAAACCACGGCCCTAAAGGGCAAGCGGCGGCGCAAGGGCCGACTTGTATTGCCCGTCGCCAACGACGCCGAAGGCTGGTTCGCGCTGCGCAATGCGCAATATTTCAAGTTCCGCATGCCCGGCGGCCAGCACACCGCCATCAAGAAATTCGCCACGATGGTCGGGTTCGATTTCAACATGCCCGTCGATATCTCGCGCGAAGGCGTGGTGCCCGGAGACCGCATCATCGGCATCTTCCATCAGTCGGGGCGCATGGAAGTCTATCCCATGGAATCCGAGGCCCTGGCCGGCTTCCACGATATGGATGTGGGCTGGATCGACGTGCGCTGGGACATGGCCGGGAAACCCGAGACGCGGTTCAAGGTCGTGGTTTCGATGTATTCCCAGAACCGGCCCGGCTCGCTGGCCCAGATTACAGGGGCCATCGCCGCCTGCGATGCCAATATCTCCAATCTGGCCATGCGCGCTCTTGCCGCCGATTCCCATGAGCTTATCTTCGAGCTCGAGGTTCACGACCTCACGCAGTTGACAGACGTGCTGGCAACGCTCAAACGCACACCGGGCCTCTCGCGGGTCCAGCGCGCCAGCATGGTTCAGGCCAACGCCATTTCGGGCATGGAAGGCGCGCTTGAAGCGGGAACGCAAGAGACAACGGAGAGCCAAACCAAATGACCCAGGAAGAAGTCCTCGATATTTTCCGCTCCTGCGATGCGCTGCTCGAAGGCCATTTCATCCTGTCCTCGGGCCTGCGCTCGCCGGTGTTCCTGCAGAAAAACCGCGTTTTCATGTTCGCCGACAAGGCTGAAAAGCTCTGCAAGGCGCTGGCCGAAAAGATCAGGGCCGAAGGCTATGGCGACGTCTCCCAGATCGTCTCCCCCGCCGTCGGCGGCATCATTCCCGGCTATGAAACCTCACGCCATCTGGGCGTGCCGGCCATCTTCACCGAGCGCGTCAATGGCGTGTTCGAACTGCGCCGCAGCTTTTCGGTCAAGCCGGGCGAAAAAATCATCATCGTCGAGGACATCGTTTCGACCGGCCTCTCGATCCGCGAATGCATCGATGCGATAAAGGCCCTGGGCGCCGACGTGATCGCCGCCGCCTGCATCGTGGACCGCTCGGCCGGCGAGGCCGATGTGGGCGTGCCGCTGGTATCGTTGACCCAATACAAGGTTCCCGCCTATTCGCCCGACAACCTGCCGCCCGAATTGGCCGCTATGCCGGCTGTAAAACCGGGGAGCAGGGGGCTGCAATGATTATCGGCCTGGGCAACGACATCTGCGAAATCGCCCACCTCGAGCGCACGCTCGAACGCTTCGGCGAGCGGTTCACGCAGCGTTGCTTTACCGAGATCGAGCGCAACAAGTCCGACAGGCGGCGCTTGCGCGCTGCGTCCTACGCCAAGCGCTTCGCCGCCAAGGAGGCCTGCGCCAAGGCTTTGGGCACCGGCCTTTCCCGCGGCGTTTATTGGCGCGACATGGGCGTGGTCAATCTGCCCAGCGGCAAACCCACGATGAAACTGACCGGCGGCGCCGCCGCGATGCTGGCAAGGCTTGTTCCCGAGGGGCATCAGCCCCATATCCACGTCTCGATCACCGACGACAATGGCATGGCGCAGGCCTTCGTCATCATCGAGGCCCTGCCTGTTGACCCGGCCCGGCCGCTCCCGTAACAAACCTGCGAGATTTCCAACCCATGAGCACCCCTATGTCGGACGCCGCCAAGAAGAAGACCGGCAAGGGCGAACTGCGCGAAACCATCGTCATCATCGTTCAGGCGCTGCTGATTGCTCTGGTGTTCCGCACCTTCGCCTTCGAGCCGTTTTCCATCCCCACTGCGTCGATGCAGTCCAATCTGATGATTGGCGATTACATTCTGGCGTCCAAATACAGCTATGGCTATTCGCGCTATTCGCTGCCCTATTCCGAGGTACCCTGGAACGGGCGCATCATGGGCAACGCCCCCGAGCGGGGCGATATCGCCGTGATCCGGCCCGTGCCCCAGAGCGAAAACTACGTCAAGCGCGTCATCGGCCTGCCGGGCGACCAGATTCAGATGATCGACGGGCGTTTGACCATCAATGGCGAGACCGTGGAGCGCGAGCAGGTGGGCACCACCGTCGACCGAGACAGTTCTGGCGTCGACATTCCGGTTACCGAATACCGCGAAACGCTGCCCAATGGTGTGAGCTATGTCACCCAGGAGATTTCCGACAACGCCCAGTTCGACAACACCGGCGTTTATACCGTGCCTCCCGGCCATTACTTCATGATGGGCGACAACCGCGACCGCTCGCTCGATTCCCGTTCGCTTTCGGCGGTCGGCTATGTGCCGTTCGAAAATTTCGTCGGCAAGGCCGAATGGCGCTTCTTTTCCATTACCGATAACATCCCGCCCTGGCAGATCTGGCGCTGGCCGGGCAATGTCCGGTTCGACCGGATGTTCACTTCGGTTTACGAATGAGCTTGAGGGCGCGCGACCGAGAAGCGCTTGAGACAAGGCTGGGCTATGTTTTCAACGACCCCGGCCTGCTGTTGCGCGCCCTGACCCATTCAAGCGCCGTATCCCCTTCAAAACGCACCGCCGAGTCCTACCAGCGCTTTGAATTCCTTGGCGACAGGGTATTGGGGCTCGTGGTGGCCGACATGCTGTGCAAGCGTCTGCCCAAGGCCAATGAGGGCGAACTTTCGCGTACGCTGAATTCGCTTGTGCGCAAGGAAACCTGCGCGCGGGTGGCCCGCAAACTCGGTATGGGCTCATTCGTGCGGCTCGGCGAGAGCGAGGCGCGTACCGGCGGCGCGGACAAGGACGCCATTCTGGGCGATGTCTGCGAAGCGGTCATCGGCGCGATTTATGCCGATGGCGGCATCGATCCCGCCTATACCTTCGTGGCCCGCATGTTCGGTGATAATCTGGACGTGGCGCAGGCCCGGCGGGCCGACTCCAAGACCGCGCTGCAGGAATGGGCGCAGGCCAAAGGGCTGGAGCCTCCGGCCTATGTCGAAACGGCGCGCACGGGTCCCGATCACGCGCCGGTCTTTACAATCTCGGTTTCCGTGCGCGGCTTTGAAGCGATTACGGCGACCGGAACCTCGAAAAAACTGGCCGAGCATCAGGCGGCTGAAAAATTCCTGCTGCGTGAAGGCGTGTGGAAGGCCGACCAATGAGTGAAACCAACAATATGGCGACCAAATGCGGCTTCGTCGCCCTGGTCGGCGCCCCCAATGCGGGCAAATCGACGCTGCTCAATTCCCTTGTGGGCACCAAGGTGTCCATCGTCACCCACAAGGCCCAGACGACGCGGGCTCAGGTGCGTGGTGTTCTGACCATCGAGGAATCCCAGCTCGTCTTTATCGACACACCGGGCATTTTCGCGCCCAAGCGCCGGCTCGATCGCGCCATGGTGCAATCGGCCTGGACGGGGGCAGGGGACGCCGACATGGTCGCACTGATCGTCGATGCCCAGAAGGGGCTCAACGCCGAGATCGAAGCGCTGCTCGACGGGCTCGACAATATCCGCCAGCCCAAGGTTCTGGTTCTCAACAAGATCGACAAGGTCAAGCACGAGGAGTTGCTGGGTCTGTCGAAAAAGATCAACGAGAAGGTCAATTTCGAGACCACCTTCATGATCTCCGCTCTGCGCGGGCACGGCGTCGCCGATTTCGTTGAATGGTGCCGGGAAAAGGCTCCGCTCGAAGAATGGCACTTCCCCGAAGAGCATCTGACCGATCTGACAATGGCGCTGACCGCTGCCGAAGTGACGCGCGAAAAGCTGTTCCTGCGCATCCACGACGAAATCCCCTATCAGGCCACCGTCGAGACCGAGAGCTTCAAGATCCAGAAGGACGGGTCCTACCGCATCGAGCAGGTGATTTATGTCACCCGCGACACCCACAAGATGATCGTGCTGGGCGCCAAGGGGCAGACCATCAAGACCATCGGTGCCGAAGCGCGCAAGGAACTGATCGAGATGTTTGAAACCGACGTTCATCTGTTCCTGTTCGTAAAAGTCCGCGCCAACTGGGCCGACGACCCCGAACGCTACCGCGAAATGGGGCTCGACTGGACCAAGTAGAGCGCGCCCCGACAAGGCGGACACCACTTATCGGTTCGGACGCGCGACCAGACAAAGACACTGGTTTGACGCAATGGCCCGCCAAGCCAACCGCTGTCATCCCGGGCTTGACCCGGGATCCAGTAACCGGCAGCGCTCACGGCTCTGCATTGGGCGCTGAATGTACCGAATCCCGGCTCGGTGGCCGGGGTGACAGAGGGAGATGCAGTTTGGCTGCCCAACCAACCGCTGTCATCCCGGGCTTGACCCGGGACCCAGTAATCGGCAGCGCTTGTGGCTTACGCTGGGCGCTGAGCGTACTGGACCCGGCTCGGTGGCCGGGGTGACAGAGGGAGATGCAGTGTGGCTGCGCAACCAACCGCTGTCATCCCGGGCTTGACCCGGGACCCAGTAACCGGCAGCGCTCGCGGCTCTGCATTGGGCGCTGAATGTACCGAACCCCGGCTCGGTGGCCGGGGTGAAAGAGGGTGAGGGACGCCAAGGGGTCGATTTCGCTATGGAAAATGCGCATGGAATGGTCCTCTGAAGGTCTCATCATCGGCGTCAGGCGGCACGGGGAATCCGCGCTGATCCTCGAGGCCATGGTGCCCGGCCATGGGCGCTGCCTGGGGCTGGTGCGCGGCGGGCGGTCACCGAAACACGCCGCCTTTCTGCAGGCCGGCAACTCGGCCCAACTGACCTGGCGAGCCCGCCTCGAAGACCATCTGGGCACCTTCACCGCCGAAGCGACCCGCCTTCGGGCCGCCGAAATCCTCTCCGACCGGCAAAAGCTCTATCTTCTCCAGCTGCTCGCCGATCATCTTCGCCTTCTTCCCGAGCGCGATCCGCATGACGAGTTGCTGCGCGGTGTCATTTCCCTGATCGATGAGGATCGGCACCCGCTCGATCTCGCCGCCGAGCTGGCGCGGTTTGAGATGTATTTGCTCGAGGAGCTTGGCTTCGGGCTGGATATCGAGACCTGCGCCGTGACCGGCGTGCACGAAAACCTCACCCATGTTTCGCCAAAAACGGGCAGGGCGGTCAGCGCCGAAGCCGCCGCTCCCTATGTCGACCGCCTTTTCGTGCTCCCGGCCTTTCTCACCGGCGCCGGTGATCCCACCCCGAAAGACATCGCCGCCGCCTTTGCGCTGACCGGGTATTTTCTCGACCGCCACGTCTGGGCGGCCCGCCAGATACGGCAGCCGGAAACGCGTGAATGGCTGGTCAGGAACCTCACGGCGGGATGAAAAAGCCCCGGGGTTTCTAGCGGATCATGAAATGCCCACTAGCGTCGATTCAAAAGGCGGGCTACCTCAAGCCTGGCTGCAACACGCAGCTTTTGAGGACGACATGAAAAAGACTATCCTTTCAATGCTGGCCGCCACGGCCCTTGTTTCCACCCCGGCGCTTGCCCAGAACGTTGAGTTCACGCTCATCAACGAATCCGGCTACACGCTGACCTATTTCTACGCCTCGCCCTCCAACGACGAGAACTGGGGAGAGGACCTTCTTGCCGAGATCGGTGTTCTCGAATCCGGCTACAACGGTACAGTGTTCATTGGCGACGGTTCCGATCAGTGCCTCTATGATTTCCGCTTCGAGACCGCCGAAGGTCCTGAACTCGAAGAATTCGAAATCGATATCTGCGAACTCGCCAGCTACACGCTGGTCCCCCAGTAATCGACCACTGCCCCCGCGCCGGTCACCCCGGCGCGGATTTCGGTCCGGTGCTCGCAGGTTTTCCACAAAACCCCCAAGCAATCCGGCAATTTCAAGCGCGCTTGGCTATACTGCCCCTCTGATTCGCTTGCCCTGAAAAGGATGGCCAATGGCCGATACTATCGATCCGCCCAAGGACGACAGAAAGGACGGGGAACGTATAGTCGATCTCAGGAGCGCCCTTGAGGAGCGCTACCTCTCCTATGCGATCTCCACCATCACCCAGCGCGCGCTGCCCGATGCGCGGGACGGGCTCAAACCCGTCCATCGCCGCATCCTGCACGCCATGCGCCTGCTCAAGCTCGATCCGGCGCAGGGCTACAAGAAATCGGCGCGTATCGTCGGTGACGTGATCGGTAAGTTCCACCCCCATGGCGACCAGTCCGTCTATGACGCCCTGGTGCGCATGGCGCAGGATTTTTCGGTCCGCTACCCGATGGTCGACGGGCAGGGCAATTTCGGCTCGATCGATGGCGATAGTGCAGCGGCCATGCGCTACACCGAAAGCCGGATGACCGAGGTCGCGCAGCGCCTGCTCGAAGCGATCACCGAGGACGCCGTCGAGTTCCGGCCCAATTACGATGGCGAGGACGAGGAACCCGTCGTCCTGCCGTCCAACTTCCCCAATCTTCTCGCCAACGGCTCGAGTGGCATCGCCGTGGGCATGGCGACCAACATTCCGCCCCACAACGTCTCCGAGCTCTGCGACGCCTGCCTGCATATTCTCTCAAATCCGGATGCGACGGCAAAAGACCTGATCCGCTTCGTTCCCGGCCCCGATTTCCCCACCGGTGGTGTTTTGGTCGATGATCCGGCGGCCACCGAGATCGCCTACACCACCGGCCGCGGCGGTTTCCGCGTGCGCGCCAAGTGGGAGATCGAAGACAGCGGGCGCGGCACCTACAATATCGTCATCACCGAAATTCCCTATGGCGTGCAGAAATCGCGGCTCGTCGAAAAGATCGCCGAACTGCTGCTCGCCCGCCGCCTGCCGCTGCTCAAGGACGTGCGCGATGAAAGCGCCGAGGACATCCGCCTCGTCCTAGAACCGCGCGCCCGGACAGTCGATGCCGTGCTGCTCATGGAATCCATGTTCAAGCTCACCGAGCTCGAAAGCCGGTTCTCGCTGAACATGAACGTGCTCGACAAGGGCCAGATCCCTCGCGTCATGGATCTGGCACAGGTGCTCAAGGCCTGGCTCAATCACCGCAAGGACGTGCTGGTCCGCCGCTCGCGCTACCGGCTCGGCCAGATCGAACACCGGCTCGAAGTGCTCGGCGGCTATCTCGTCGCCTATCTCAACCTCGATGAAGTCATCCGCATCATCCGCGAGGAGGACGAGCCCAAGGCCATAATGATGGCCAAATGGGACCTCTCCGACGTTCAGGCCGATGCCATCCTCAACATGCGCCTGCGCAGCTTGCACAAGCTCGAGGAAATCGAAATCCGCTCCGAGTTCGACAAACTCAGCGAGGAAAAGACCCACATCGAAACCATTCTCGCTTCCGAGAAAAAGCAGTGGGGCGTCATCACCACTGAAATCGGTGAGCTCAAGAAAGCCTATGGCCCCGATACCCCCCTCGGCCGGCGCCGCACCCAGTTCGCCGCCGCTCCCCAGACCGATCTGGCCGATATCGAAACCGCGATGATCGAGCGCGAGCCGATCACCGTTATCCTCTCGCAAAAAGGCTGGATTCGGGCCCTCAAGGGCCACAACAACGATGTTTCGGCCCAGACCTTCAAAACCGACGACAGGCTCAAGCTCGCGCTCACCTGCGAGACCACCGATAAGCTCTTGATGCTCACCACCGGCGGCAAGGTCTATACGCTGGGCGCCGACAAGCTGCCCGGCGGGCGCGGCCATGGCGAGCCGGTGCGCATCATGGTCGATATCGAGGAAGGCCAGGATATCGTCGATCTCTTTGTCTATAAGCCCGGCGCCAAGCGCCTGATCGCCTCCGATATCGGCAATGGTTTCGTGGTCGCCGAAGACGATCTGATCGCCAACACCCGCAAGGGCAAGCAGGTGCTCAACGTCTCCGGCAAGGGCGAAGCCAAGCTGTGCGTGCGCGCCGAGGGTGATACGGTTGCCGTCATCGGCCAGAACCGCAAGCTGTTGGTCTTCCCCGCCGCCCAGCTCCCCGAAATGAGCCGCGGCAAGGGCGTCCGGCTGCAAAAATACAAGGATGGCGGCATTTCAGACGCCAAGCTGTTCAATTCCGCCGAGGGCCTGACCTGGACCGATTCTTCGGGCCGGAACTATTCGAAATCCATGGAAGAGCTGCTCGACTGGATCGGCGACCGCGCCCAGGCCGGCCGCCAGCCCCCGACCGGCTTCCCGCGCAACAACAGGTTTATCGGGTAGGCGACGCCGGGGCCCAGGCGCTGCATAACCAAATCAACACTGTCATCCCGGCCTTGCGCCGGGATCCAGTACACTCGGCACGTGCGGCTCTGTCTTCGGCGGTGGCCATCGGGGCTCTGAGCGTACTGGGTCCCGGGTCTTCGCCCGGGATGACCGTGGTGAATGGGTCGGAGCCGGAGAAGGGAACGCAGCGCGGCCAGCCGGGTAAGGGGCCTTACTGCTTCTATAAGGCCCCCTCATCCCCCACGGAAAAATCCACGATGATCGGCAGATGGTCGCTGCCGCTCGGCTCGCCGGTGCGCAGATCGTGAATGGCGATCGCCCCGCGCGTCATCACATGGTCGAGCGGCAGGAAGGGCAGCATGCCCCGCCAGTCGCGCAGGTAGTACCAGAGCGTTGGGAAGGTCGGCAGGTTGAAGGTGTGGCGCGTCAGCTCGGCCGTGCTCACGAAGCCCCGCAGCGCATAGGACCACGGCGTCGAGTTGAAATCACCAACCAGAACCAGCGGCGGCTCGACCGTCGAAAGCGCTTCGCTGAGCTTTGCGAACTGCTCGGCCTGCCGTGTCACCGGCGCCGGCCAGTCATTATGGGTCGTGGCCAGCGAAAACGCGGGCCCGGTTTCGGTCTGGAAGCGCACGATGATCCGGGCCGTCCGGTCGGTGCTCATGATCGATGCCGAGCATGCATCCGCATCGAGCGGCTCGAAGGGCAGCCTTGCATAAAGCCCCACAAAGGCCCGCTCGCCCCCGGCGCAATACTGGAAATGGGGATAGCGCTCTGCCAGAAGCGGGTGAACCACGCTGCGCAGTCCGGGGCTGTATTCCTGCAGCGCCACGATATCGGCATCGACCGCATCGATGTTGGCAACGATCGCTTCCGGCTCCTCGTTGCGTCCGAAGACATTGAAGGTCATCAACCTGTAGGTCTGCTCGGCCTGCGCAACAGCGGCGCGCGGCAAAAGCCCCGCCACCAGTTCGGGAACGTAAATGACGCTCGAGGCAACAAACCCCGTCGCGGCAATAGAAAGCGCCAGCGCGCGCAGCGCACGGAACGGCACGAAGATAGGGCTGGCGATCACCAGCGCCCCAAGGCCGAAAAACAGCACTGGCTGGATGTGGTTGAACAGGTCCATGGCCGGGTAGATGAAGCCAAGAACCGCAACGATCGCCATGCCGGCCAGAAGACAGCAGGCAAACAGATAGCCCGCGGCAACCAGTGCGGCCAGTATCTTGCCTATGATGCGCACCTATTCGGCTTCCGCGCCCGTCTCGGGGTCGAGGTCCACCCAGCCGCGCGAGCCGCGCTGCACTTCGAGGGGCTGGAAGGCGGCCTTGTAGGCCATCTTCGGGGAATCCTTGACCCAATATCCCAGGTAGAGATAGCCGCCCGCCAGTTTGGCGCGCGCGATATGATCGAGGATCATCATGGTGCCAAGCCCGCGCCGGGACAGCGCGGGATCGAAAAAGCTGTAAACCATCGACAGCCCGTCGGGCAGGGGGTCCGTCAACGCGGCGGCGACGAGTTGCCCCGCCACCCCGTCCGGCCCGTCTTTCGCCAGCCGGTATTCGACCAGCACCGATTGAACCGGGGTGTCCTCGACCATGAACTCATAGTCGAGATAGCTCATCTGCGTCATCCCGCCGCCATCGTGGCGCGAGTCGAGATAGCGCTTGAACAGCCCGTATTGCTCGGCTGAAACGATCGGCGCCACCACTTCGGCCACGATATCGGAGTTCTGCTTGAGGTTGCGCCGGTGCCGGGTCGCGGGGAGAAAATCGATGGCCCGCACGCGCACCGATTGGCAGGCGTCGCAATCGAGGCACGCCGGACGATAGATCAGGTTCTGCGAACGGCGGAACCCGTGGTCGGACAACAGATGGTGCAGCGCCGCCGCCCGCCGGCCCGACAGGTGAGTGAAAAGTTTGCGTTCCTGTCTGCCCTCGAGATAGGGGCAGGGCGATGGGGCTGTCAGAAAGAACTGCGCACTTTCCGGCGTATGGTCCATGTGGGTACTCGCTTGGCCCGCAGGGTGTCTGCCACCTCAATCAGACGCGGCAAACCGAAAACTTTCAAGCCGTCCGGCCCGCTTGTCGAAACCCGGACAGCTCACGCCCGGATAGTAATCGCACGGAACCCGGTGTGCAACGCGACAAATCTCAAAAGCGGGCACGGAAAGCGCCGTTTGCAGCCAGTCATCGCCTGAATGGCCGCATACCTTAGCCGGGAACGTCGCCCGATCGTGCATAGGCCTGCCAGTGCCGCACCATCGGCGAGCGGCGAACCATCAACGTGCCCACGATCATGTCGTGCAGCAATTGGCGGCGTGGCGTGAACAGCCCGATCAGGATGATGAACGGGGTCAGAAGCGAACACGAAATCCAGAACACGACCACATGGATCATCGCCATCCATCCGTCCAGCGTCGTCTCCCGCGTCGGGGTCAGCACGATGTCGGTGGCCCGCATGCCCAGCGTGGCGCGCGCGGGCGAACCCAGCGTCACCGCATAATAGGCAATGAAGGTGACCGGCACGATCAGCGGGATCGACAGCCAGGTCAGCCCGAACGTGAAAATGCCCAGAATACCGGCAACCAGCGTAACCAGAACGATCGCCGCGCCCATGATCACACAGTCGATCAGGAAGGCCACGGCGCGCCGCGTCAGAATCCCGTCGAACAGTTCGGGCGAAGTGTTGGGATTGGGAAGGTCGTCGCGCAGCATGCGCCCCAGAAAATCGGTTGCCAAAGTCAATGCTCCTCAGGTTGAGGATTATGTTGGAACACTGGGCGTCAATGACAAGACCATAACCGAGATTTCCCGCTCAATAGGGCAATCGGTGCCCGCTTCGGTCGAAAAACCCGCCGGAATCTGATGGCGTCAATCGCTCGAGGCCCGCAAGGATCGCGCCGGCGGCCCCTTCGGGCTGTTGCACATCGAGGCCCGACCGGGCGAATGGCCGCGAAAGCTGCGTATCGACGGTTCCCGGATGCATGCCGACCAGAATGGCCTCCCTGTGCGTTCGCGCCAATTCGATGGCACAGGTGCGCACGATCTGGTTGAGCGCGGCCTTGGACGCCCGATAGCTGTGCCAGCCCCCCAGCCTGTTGTCCGAAATGCTGCCCACCTTGGCCGAAAGCGCCATGACCACCGATCGCCCCGAACGGGGCAGGAGCGGCAGGACATGCTTGAGCACAAGCGCCGGGCCGATGGTGTTGACGGCGAACGCCTGCGCCAGCGCCTGCGCGCTCATTTGCCTGTTCGCCTTTTCGGGCGCGATGCCGCTGCTATGCAGAAAGCCGGTCGCAATGACCACCAGCCGCAGCGCGCCCTGGCCCGCCACCACCTCCATGGCCGATGCGATCGAGGCCTCCTTTGTGATCTCGATTGCCGGGCTGCCCGAACGCGAAAGACCGGTGACCAGATCATAGCGTCCCGAGGCGCGAACCTGTTCAAGCAGTGCGCGCCCGATCCCGCCTGTCGAACCGATGATGAGGGCTTGCGTGGCTTCGGTCATGCCGTTCTATACGCAGCCGGACGCCGGCCCGATCACCGTCCGCGCTTTCAGCGCTCGCTACTCGGCGGGCCGCACCCTGTACTGCCGCAGTTCAGCCAGCGCCTGCCGGGTCACGACCGCCGCCCCCTGAAGTGCCAGAACACCCATGATCGATGCCACCAGAACGTCCGGCCAGCCCGTGCCGGTACCGAACACGCCCAGCGCGGCCAGCAGCACGGCGATATTGCTCACCACGTCATTGCGCGTGCAGATCCACGCCGAGCGCATATTGCTGTCACCCTCGCGAAAGCGCCACAGCAGCCCAAAGCTCGCGGCATTGGCCACAAGCGCGCTGAACCCCACAATGCCCATCGTATAGGCATGGGGCGTTGCCCCGGTCACCATGTTCCACCCGGCAACCCCCAGCACCCAAATCCCGAACGCGCCCATGGTCAGTGCCTTGGCCAGCGATGCCCGCGCGCGGATATGCACGGCGTATCCCACGACGAAAAGGCTGATGCCGTAATTGGCCGCATCGCCGAGAAAATCCACGGCGTCGGCCTGCAGCGATGCCGAGCGCGAGGCGATGCCGGCGCCGATTTCGACAACGAACATGACGGCATTGATCGCCAGAACCGCCCACAGGACACGGCGATAGACTGTGTCGGCCTGGGCTCTGGCCGCCTGATCTGCCTCGTTATGGTTGCAGCACGATCCGCTCATTTGCACATACCCTTCAATTCAAATCGCCCCGATGCTAGAATCTCCAGCGACTAGAGGAGCAAGCGGCAAATGAAAAATTTTCCGATTGGCGAAGCGGCCCGGCGCAGCGGGGTCAAGGTTCCCACCATCCGCTATTACGAGCAGATCGGCCTGTTGCCCCAGCCCGTGCGCACGAGGGGCAATCGTCGCCTTTACGACGAGGAAAGCGTGCGCCGCCTGTTCTTCATCCTCCACGCCCGCCAACTCGGCTTCGAAATCGAATCCATCCGCGCCATGCTGGGCCTGCAGGACAACCCCGACCAATCCTGCGCCCAGGTCGACGCCATCGCCTCGGGCCGCCTTGCCGAAATCGAACTGCGCATTTCGCGCCTCACCGCGCTAAAGGCCGAACTCTCCACCATGCTCGACCAGTGCCGCCAGGGCCGGATCGCCCAATGCCACGTCATCGAAACCCTCTCGACACCGCCCGGCTAGGCGGAAGCGCCTGTTGGTGGTGAAGTGGCCGGGTGATGTAAATTTGCGGCTTGGTGCCGGCGAGCAAGGACTGGAAGCGACACAATCTTTGCCATCAGGACGCGATCGGCCACGCCCCTGAAGCGGACGTTGCAGCGATCAGGTAGATAACAACCTTGCAGCTTGGAGGCGATCCTGATCGATGCCACGTCGAGTATCATTCGATGTCAGGTCACACCTGGTCTGCGCCTGCTAGCGCCCTGACGAACTGGCACTCTCGCTTGTCTAGAGGAGCTGGGTCCTCGTTGCGAAGCGTTCGCGAGCCTGGCCGATTTCGTGCCGGTGCGCGAGCGCCCAACGCGCCATTTCCAGGGCCGGCTTCAGCATAGACCGCCCCAACTCAGTCAGCTCATAGTCAACGCGAGGTGGGATCGTTGGAGTGACGATTCGCGTAATCAACCCGTCTCGCTCAAGGTCCCTCAATGCGGCTGTGAGCGATTTCTGCGTGACCGCGCCGAGGGCGCGTTTCAAGTCGGAGAAGCGCCGGGGATGCTCGACGAGAAGCTCCACAATCGGCATGGCCCATTTGGACGAGATGGCAGGAAATATGTCGCGGACCGACTTGCAGGTGACGTCGCCATGGTCTGAGTCTGGTTTCATTTTGGGTACCACCGTATCGAAAAAGTGCCGTCTTGAGAGCTTCTGAGCAAGGCACATATGGTTCGTGAGTTACTGATTGTAACTGCCATGACCTCAAACCGGAAGCCAGCCCATGCCCAAACTTTACCGTCTTGATGCCTCCATCCGCGCCGACCAATCCGTGACCCGCAGTCTAGCCGACGCATTCGCTGCCGGCGCCGATGACGCTTTCTCGGACGTAATCCATCGCGAGGTGGGTACCACCCCGCTGCCCGCGCCAGCGTGGCGCGATGCCGTAACGTCGATGTGGACACCACCCGAGCAACTCACAACCGGTCAGGAGAATGCGCGCGCGCTCGCCGCTGAACTGGCCGATGAGCTGATCTCCGCGGACGTGTTCCTTTTCGCCATTCCGCTCTACAATTTTGGAGTTGCGCACCATGCAAAGGCATGGATCGACCTCGTTCTTTCCGAGCCACGCTTCGTACCCGGTCCAAAGCGGCCACTTGAGGGACGTCCTGGTTACCTCATGACCGCACGTGGTGGCGGATACGGTCCGGGAACGCCCAGGCATGGTTGGGATCACTCAACACCCTACCTGCAGCGCATTCTGAAGGACCAGTGGGGACTCGACCTCACTTCTGTCGAGGTCGAACTCACCTTGGCTGACGTGACTCCTGCCATGGAGGCGCTGCGCCCACTGGCGGCCGAGAACCTCCGCGAAGGACTCGCTCAGGCGAAGCGCCTCGGTGCGACCGCAGCACAACAAAGTCCTTCGAACGCGGCCTGAGCCTGCTCTCGCCCCTTAGCTCTCGTACAAGCGAAAGGTGCTTGCTGAAGAGCCCTGGAGCCCGGAAACGGCCAGTGGGCAAAGCCCCGGAGCTTGCCGCCGCGCGAAACGTCCACTTATGCAGTACAATGGACGAAAGCGGTCGACCGGCTGACCACCCCATAGCGGCCCTGCGCGTCGGGTAACACCGGCTCCATTTTCACTGCCCAATGGACCTCGGCAATAATCCGGGGGCGATAGGCCGGGGACAACCACGGCCTTCGCCACCCGGTGTCTAGCCGTTGATCTTCCGCGCCATATCCAACGCGAAATAGGTGAGGATGCCCGAGCACCCCGCGCGCTTGAAAGCCATCAGGCTTTCAACCATCGCCGCCTCGCGGTCCACAATGCCCGCTTGCGCCGCGTGGGCGATCATCGCGTATTCGCCCGACACCTGGTAGGCAAACACCGGCACGTCGAACCGGTCTTTGAGCATGCGGCAGATGTCGAGATAGGGCATGCCGGGCTTGACCATGATCCAGTCCGCGCCCTCGGCCAGATCCTGCTCCACCTCGCGGATGGCGTCTTCGGAATTGGCCGGGTCCATCTGATAGGAGAGCTTGGTGCCCTTGAGCCGCGCTCCCGACCCCACCGCGTCCCGGAACGGGCCGTAAAAGGCCGAGGCATATTTGGCGGCGTAGGAAAGAAGAATGGTCTTTTCAAACCCCGCATCGTCCAGCGCCCCCCGGATCGCCCCGATGCGCCCGTCCATCATGTCGGACGGCGCAATCACGTCGGCCCCCGATTGCGCCTGAACCAGCGCTTGCTTGACGAGGATCGAGACCGTTTCGTCATTGAGGATTTCTTCGCCCGCCATCACCCCGTCATGACCGTGGCTGGTATAGGGGTCGAGCGCCACATCGGCCACCAGCCCGATATCGGGCACCGCGTCCTTGATGGCCGAGAGCGCGCGGCACACCAGATTGTCGCGATTGGTGGCCTCGATGCCGTCCTCGCTGCGTTTGGAGGGGTCGGTGTTGGGAAACAGCGCCAACGCGGGAATGCCCGCCGCACGCGCCGCCTTGGCCGCCTCTACCGCCAAATTGATGCTCAGGCGCTCCACGCCCGGCATGGTCTTGATCGGCTGGCGTTCATTGTGGCCCTCGATCACGAAGATCGGCCAGATCAGATCGGCAGGGGTCAGCACGGTCTCGGCCACCATCCTGCGGCTCCAGTCCGCCATGCGCGGCCTGCGCAGCCGCCGGCCACCGAGAAACTCCATGTCGTGCTTTTCAAAACTCATCGATCCGTTTCTCCGCATAGTGTCTCGCTTCATCTGACTTGACGGGTCAAATCAGATGAAGACAACGAGGCCACGCCAAAAACAATGTCGATCCGCTCAATATCAGCCCGCAATCGCCACGCAAAGGGGCCGGACGACGCAGGCGCCGGCCAATCAATCCTTGTCCCATCCGCCCAAATCACGTTAGCTCTGGCCGACCGGGGGATTGTTCCATGGATTTCAGAAACGAACCGCTCGGGCTCGTTGCCCGCATACTTGGTCTGCTCAGCCTGTTCATCGGGCTCGGAGACGCGGCGCGCCTGCTCGGTCTGGGCGCCGGCTCGGCAAGTCCCATCACCGCCATCGGCACAACCGGCTTCGTCCTGCTCTCAGTCCTCGCCCTCATGCGCCTGTTCGCGGCGGTCGGCCTGTGGATCCGATCGTCATGGGGCGCCATCATGCTCGCCGCCTCCCTGGTCATCGAGATCGGCCTTTATCTGGTGGGCACCAATTGGGTTAGTTTGGGTTTGTGGAGTTTTATCTTCAAACTTGGGGTCATGCTGGCAACTTTTGGACTTTTGGCCATCGCCCAGCTTTCGGCGCAAAGACAACTGGCCGATTAACAGTGGGCGTTCCCCGTCTTCCGGTGGACAGTCCACCGGGGGTCCAGTGGGCGTCACGCCATCCGGGGCTTTGCGGTGTAACGGGCCGTAAAGGTTACAGTTTTCGATACGGGTGTAAGGAACTGAAAACCTAAAAACATCAAGTTTCCCCGTAAGATACCATTAAGCGTGTCTCTTAAACCGATCTTATCGGCAGCTCGCTAGATTGCCCTCACAGACGCGAAAAATCGCGCTAAAAAAATACAGTGAGGCAGAACCAATGGCTAACAATCTTTCCGCTGCAAAGGCCGATGAACCCAAGAGCCTGAAGCCGCTCTATCTCGAAGCCGTCTCCCGCGTCGAACGCCTGCACCGCCGGCTTTTGGACCTGGTCAAGGACGAGTTCGACCGCATGGGATGGGACGACATCAACCCGATCCAGGCTCTCTTGATGTTCAACATCGGCGACAGCGAATTGACAGCCGGCGAGCTTCGCACCCGCGGCTACTATCTGGGGTCTAACGTCTCGTATAACCTCAAGAAATTGGTCGATACCGGCTACATTTTCCAGGAGCGCTCAAAGACCGACCGCCGCTCGGTGCGCATCCGTCTCACACCCAAGGGCGAAGAGGTCGCCGAGGTGATCGACGAGCTCTACGACCGCCACCTCAACTCGATCGAAAAGGTCGGTGGGCTGGGCGAATCGGACTTTTCCGGCCTCAACACCGCCCTCTCGCGCCTCGAGCGTTTCTGGGTCGATCAGATCCTCTACAAGCTCTAGAGAACGCTTTTTGTGGCATTGCCGCCACACTCGAAACGCAAACGCCGGCTCCAGGGCCGGCGTTTCTCATTTGCGCCGCAAACTCTTTCTAGCTGGCGTGGTGTCGATATATGACGCTCCCGGAATTTTTAATTGGATGCATTGGCCAGATAGGGTGGTCAAAGTCCGGTGAGCGGCGTTGTGGTCCTGAGCGCCTTCGTGCAAAAGGACCGCTCGGCTCCCAGGCTCTCTCGATAGGTGAACTTACGCGATGCGCGATTTTAAAGGAAAACTCAATCGGCGTTCGGTCGTGACGGGTCTGTCCGCCCTTGCGGCGACGGCGGCTTTCCCGATGCCCGCCCTGTCTCAATCGCTTTTCGGCGGTGGCCGCAAGGTGGTGACCCAGGAAGAGCTTGAGCTCAATTCCAGCACCGCCATGAACGCCATCGGCGGCACCGACCCGATCGTTTCGGTCGATACCGAATACAATCTCCAGCGCGTCGCCGAATATTACGAACGCCTCAACGCCATCGGTGGCTGGCCCGACGTGCCCGAAACCATCTACCGCCTTGGCCTTGGGTCCGACCGCGCTCCGGTGCGCGATCTGCGCGTCTATCTCGCCCACACGGGGGATTTGCCGCGCGAAACGCCATTGTCGGACCAGTTCGATGCGCAGCTTGACGGCGCGGTCCGCGGCTTTCAGGCACGGCACGGCCTGCAGATCAACGGCTTGGTCGACGAATATACCTATTGGGCAATGAAGGTTCCGGCCTCCACGCGCCTCAACCAGATCAAGCTCAACATCGAGCGCGTTCGCCGCATGGAGGGCAAGCTCGAGGATCGGTATGTCAACGTCAACATCCCCGCCGCCGCCATCGAAGCGACAGAAGGCGGGCAGGTGGCGCGCCGGCACACGGCCGTTGTGGGCAAGATCGATCGCCAGACCCCGATCTTGCGCAGCCGCATCCACCAGATCAATTTCAACCCTTACTGGACGGTTCCGGTTTCGATCATTCGCCGCGATATCATCAGGCTGGTCAACGACAACCCCAACTACCTCAACGAATATTCGATCCGCATCTTCGACGGCAGCGGCAACGAAGTGCCCCAGAGCGCTATCGACTGGTCGACCGAGGAGGCGGTAAATTACACGTTCCGTCAGGATCCCGGTGTCCAGAACTCTATGGGCCACGTAAAGATCAATTTCCACAACCCGCACGCTGTCTATCTGCACGACACGCCGCAACAGGACCTGTTCTCGGAAAACGCCCGGTTCCATTCGTCCGGTTGTGTCCGCGTTGCTAACGTGGCCGAGTTCGTCGCCTGGATATTGCGCGATTCCGGCTATGACATCATCGACGTCAATACCAACTTCGCCTCGGGCGAACGTATCGACGCCGATGTGTCCAATCCCGTACCGATTTTCATGACCTACTTTACCGCTTGGGCGAACCGGAACGGCGTCGTAAGCTTCCGTGACGACGTTTACGAATACGATGCCCAGGGCAAGGTTGATTTCCCTGAAATCAGCGCCTGATACGGCTCGAGCGGAGATTTTTGATATGGGGGCAGGCCGCGAGGTTCTTTTCGAGTTCCGTCAGGCCGGCCCCCAAATTCGTGTTGCGGCCATAGATGTCGAGACCGGCATCGAGGTCGTCGCAATAGCGCCGATCACGGCCACCGAGGCGCAGATGAAGAACCTCGCCCTGGCCAAGCTGCGCCGCCGGATCGAAAGAGAGGCGCTAGAGGGGCGTTAGCGCCGATCTGCGCTTGGAATCGCAGGAGCCTCCGTGCTATGCGGATCGCGCTTGCTTGCCACCAGCATCTTTCCGCAACAGGTCGAGGGCCCGCCCATGAGCGCCACCGCAACAGCACCGCTTTTTCCCGATTTCTTCACCCGCACGATTGCCGATCATGATCCGGTGGTTGCCAAGGCGATTGCCGACGAACTTGGCCGCCAGCAGCACGAGATCGAACTGATCGCTTCGGAGAACATTGTCTCCCGGGCTGTCCTCGAGGCCCAGGGCTCGGTGATGACCAACAAGTATGCGGAAGGTTATCCGGGCCGGCGCTATTATGGCGGCTGCCAGTTTGTCGACGTGGTCGAGCAACTCGCCATCGATCGCGCCAAGGAGCTTTTCGGCTGCGAATTCGCAAACGTTCAGCCCAATTCAGGCTCCCAAGCCAACCAAGGAGTCTATCAGGCGCTGCTGCAGCCCGGCGATACCATTTTAGGCATGAGCCTCGACGCCGGCGGGCATCTGACCCACGGCGCCAAGCCCAATCAGTCAGGCAAATGGTTCAATGCCATCCAGTACGGTGTGCGCCAGCAAGACGGGCGCGTGGATATGGACCAGGTGCGCCAGCTTGCCCAGGAACATCGGCCCAAGATGATTGTTGCGGGCTTTTCGGCCTATTCGCGCATTCTCGACTGGGCGGCATTTCGCGAGATCGCCGACGAGGTGGGGGCTTACCTCTTCGTCGATATGGCGCATGTGGCAGGGCTTGTCGCCGCTGGCGTCTACCCCAACCCGTTCCCACACGCCCATGTGGCGACCACAACGACCCACAAGACGCTGCGCGGGCCGCGCGGCGGGCTCATCCTCACCAATGACGAGGCAATTGCCAAGAAGGTCAATTCGGCCATTTTCCCAGGTATCCAGGGCGGTCCGCTGATGCACGTCATCGCCGGAAAGGCCGTGGCATTCGGCGAGGCGCTGACGCCCGAATTCAAGGCCTACGCCCGCCAGGTTGTGGACAACGCGCAGGTGCTGGCCGAAACGCTGGTCAAGGGTGGGCTGGAGATCGCCACGGGCGGCACCGACAACCATCTGATGCTGGTCGATCTGCGACCCAAATCGGTGACCGGCAAGGCGACCGAAGCCGCGCTGGAACGCGCCAACATCACATGCAACAAGAACGCCGTACCCTTTGATCCCGAAAAGCCGGCGATTACCTCGGGCATTCGCGTCGGCACCCCGGCTGCGACCTCGCGCGGTTTTGGCGTCGAGGAATTCCGGCTGGTCGGCGAGTTCATGGTTGAAGTTGTCGATGGACTGGCCGCCAATGGCGACGAAAACAACGGGGCCGTCGAAGCCCAGGTCAAGGAAAAGGTCCTTGAGCTGACTGCCAGATTTCCCATTTACGGATAAGCCCATGCGCTGCCCCTATTGCGGGAACGACGATACGCAAGTCAAGGATTCCCGGCCCACCGAGGATTCCAACGCTATCCGCCGCCGCCGCGTCTGTAACGGCTGCGGCGGTCGGTTCACCACGTTCGAGCGCGTGCAGTTGCGCGATCTCATCGTGGTCAAGAAATCGGGCCGCAAGGTCCCCTTCGACCGTGAAAAGCTGGCCCGTTCGGTCAACACCGCCTTGCGCAAACGTCAGGTTGACCCTGAGACCGCTGAGCGGATGATTTCGGGGGTGGTCCGCCAGCTCGAAAGCGTGGGCGACGTGGAAGTGACGTCCGACCAGATCGGCGAATACGTCATGGAAGGGCTCAAGGGCCTTGATGACGTGGCGTTCGTGCGCTTTGCCTCGGTCTATAAGAACTTCTCCAGCGCCGACGATTTCCAGTCGTTCCTGACCGAAATGGGCGCCGATGATCCCGAGGACCGGGGGTGAGTGAACTCTCGCCAGCCGATCTGCGCTGGCTCGAGGCTGCGGCCCGCATTGCCATGCCATATCGTGGAACAACGGCGGAAAACCCCACGGTTGGGGCCATCGTCGTTTCTCCCGATGGCACGGTGTTGGGTCGTGGCGTGACCGCCATCAGCGGTCGTCCCCACGCCGAACCGCAGGCGCTGGCCATGGCCGGACAGCAGGCGAGGGGGGCGACGCTCTATGTGACGCTCGAACCCTGCAATCACTGGGGCAAAACTCCGCCCTGCGTTGATGCTGTGCTGGCATCGGGTGTCGCCCGAATCGTATGCGGCGCGTCCGATCCCGACCTGCGCACTGCCGGGCAGAGCATCGCAAAAATGCGCGATGCCGGGCTTGACGTCGTTGTAGGGAAGAATTTGCGATGCATCGAAGGGCTGCATGAGGGTTTCATCTCGCGAATTCGGCGTGGACGGCCATTCGTTGCTGCCAAGCTGGCCGTGTCGCGCGACGGCATGATCGGGCGCGCCGATCGCGGCAATGTGGCGGTCACCGGGGAAGACGCACGGCGCTGGACGCATATGCAACGCGCTTTGTCCGACGCGGTGATGGTGGGCGCAACCACGGCCCGGCTGGACGATCCAAGGCTCAATGTGCGGCTGGCCGGTTTGGAGAGCAGGGTGCCGCTGCGGGTGGTCGTCGCGGGGCGGTCTGACCTGGCGGGGAGCCTGAATCTGTTTGCGACCACTGCGCGTCAACAAACTGTAATCATTACAGAAAACACTCGACTTGAATCACTTTCTCAGCATGGCAATGTCATTGGTGTTACCGGGCGGGACGGGCGACCGGACCTCGGGGCCACGCTGGAGGCTTTGGCCGCAAGGGGCATCGGCAGGATCCTGGTTGAGGGCGGGGCAGGGCTCAACGATGCGCTGCTCGATGCGGGACTGATCGACCGGTTTCATCTGCTAGAAGGCGATGTGGAGGTCGGCGAGGGGGGCATTGCCGCCACTGTTAACACCTCGTTGCCGGAGCGTTTGGCACAGTTGGGGTTCAGCGCGGTTGAAAGCCGTGCGCTGGGGTGCGATATGCTCACCACATTCGAGAAGGTCTGAACCCCATGTTTACCGGCATCATCACCGACATCGGCACGCTGTTATCGGTCGAAGACCGCAATGACGGGCGCAAGCTCCGCATCGGCACGCGCTATGAGCCCCAAACCATCGATCTGGGCGCCTCGATCATGTGCGAGGGCATCTGCCTGACGGTGACCGACAGGGGCAGCGAAGGCGGGCAGAACTGGTTTGACGTGTTCGCGGCCCGAGAAACGCTTGATGTGACGCGCGTAGGGGACTGGTCCGAGGGACGTCGCATCAATCTCGAGCGTTCACTCAAAGTCGGCGACGAACTTGGCGGACACATCGTTTCCGGTCATGTCGATGGGCTGGCGACAATTGTGGAGCGCAAGGACATCGGCGACCAGATCACCTTCACCTTTGAAGCGCCGGCCGATCTGGCCCCTTTCATCGCAAAAAAGGGCGGAGTGGCGCTCAACGGCACGTCGCTGACCGTCAATTGGGTGGACGGGAACCGTTTTTCGGTCCATCTGATCCCCCACACCCTTTCCGCAACAAACTGGCCTGATTATGCCGAGGGCGATGCGGTAAATCTTGAAGTTGACCTGATGGCGCGCTATGCCGCGCGCCTCATGGAGAAATCTCACTAGATTGGCGTGGCGCCGGCTGACGCATGGCGCGATGCATTTTGAACCCGACAGGATTAAACAATGGCCAGTTCTGGCGACATTTTCGCGATTGCGCCCGGCTCGGCCGAAGGCCAGCATTACCTCATCGTCGAGGCCCGCTTTTACACCGAACTCGCCGATGCACTGCTCGAAGGCGCAACGACCGCCTTTGACAAGGCCGGCGCCACCTATGAGGTGCTGACCGTTCCCGGCGCGCTGGAAATCCCCGCGGCAATTGCCATGGCGTCCGAACTCAAGGGTGACGAATATGACGGCTATGTCGCGCTCGGCTGCGTCATTCGGGGAGAAACCACCCATTACGAGATCGTTTCGGGTGAAAGCGCACGCGCCTTGATGGATCTGGCCGTCGCTGACGGGCTGGCGTTGGGCAATGGCATCCTGACTGTCGAAAACGAGGCGCAGGCCTGGGCGCGCGCCAAAATGTCCGAACAGAACAAGGGGGGCGGCGCGGCCGCCGCGGCCATGACCATGGCGGCGCTGCAGGCGCTGCTGATGGAGGATTGAACGATGGCCGATCCCACCAATGACCCAAAGCCCGCAAATCAGCGCGGTTCGGCCCGTCTTGCCGCCGTTCAGGCGCTTTATCAAATGGATGTGGGCGAACAGACGCTAGAGGAAACCCTGAGCCAGTTCGAGAGCTTCCGGCTCGGCCGGGAGGTTGAGGGCGAACAGTATCTGCCCGCCGACGCCGATTATTTCCGCCACATTGTGCGCGGCGTGGTGACCAACCAGATCAAGCTTGATCCGGTCATCAACAGCGCCTTGCAGGGCGGCTGGCCCATGACCCGTATCGATGCCACCCTCCGGGCGCTGCTACGGGCCGGCGTGTTCGAGTTGACCATGCGCAAGGACATTCCCTTCAAGGTGGTGATCCGCGAATATGTCGATGTCGCCAACGCATTCTATGAGGACGAAGTGCCCGGCATGGTCAACGGCGTGCTCGACGCCGTGGCGCGAAAATATTCTGAAGGCTATGCTGGCGGAGAACAATCCAATCCCTGAGTCGTAAGGGCATCCCCATGGCCAGTATGCGCAATATCTTCCTTCTCTCCGGTGCGCAGGCCATAGCGGGATCCTCGCAGGGCATGGTGATGGCGGTCGGCGCGTTGGCCGGCGCTTACCTCGCGTTCGATCCCGCCTTTGCGACGCTGCCGACCACGGCGATGATCGTCGGCGTGGCCCTGATGGCCGGCCCTGCGGCCATCGCGCTACACCGGCTGGGCCGCACGCGCGGCTTCCTGCTGGGCGCGGGAAGCGCCGGGTGTGGTGGCCTCCTGGCCGCTCTGGGCATCTATCTCCACAGTTTCCTTGTCTTTTCAGCCTCAATGATGCTGATCGGCGCGGCAGGAGCCTTCGGCCAGCAATACCGCTTCGCCGCCGCCGACAGCGTGCCTGAAGGCGCCAAGGCGCGCGCAGTGTCATGGGTGCTGTTCGGTGGCGTGCTCGCGGGCTTTCTGGGCCCGCGGCTGGCTTCCACGACCTCCGAGGCCATACCAGGCGCGCTCTATGCCGGCTCGTTTATCGCGCTAGCAGGTCTGTCTCTGGTGGCCATGCTGCTGCTCAGCTTCACGCGCCTGCCCAAGGGCGAGCCGAAGCGCCCGGTATCCGAGCAGGGGCGGCCACTCAAGGCGATGATCCGCACACCGGCGGTGTTCGTGCCGGTGTTGACGGGCATGGCGAGTTTTTCGCTCATGACGTTCGTGATGGTCGCGGCGCCGCTCGCCATGGTCCATATCTGCGGACACGCGCCGGCCGAGGCGGCCAACGCCATTCAGTGGCACATAGTAGCCATGTTCGCGCCGAGCTTTGTCACCGGCGAAATCGTCAAGCGGCTCGGCACGCATCTGACTGCGGCGATCGGCATGCTGCTGATTATCGGCAGTGTCGGCACCGCCCTGATGGGCACGTCCACGGTCCATTTCGATCTTGGGCTGGTGCTGCTTGGGGTTGGCTGGAATTTCGGCTTTATAAGCTCAACGGTGATGCTGACCAAGAGCTACCGGCCCGAAGAAGGAGCAAAGGTTCAAGCGCTCAACGAGCAGTTGGTGTTCGGCTCAAACGCGATAGGCTCGATAGGCGCCGGGCTGGCTCTGAACTTTTTCGGCTGGGAGGCGGTCAATCTGATCGCGCTGCCGATCGCTTTGGCGACCATCCTGCTTTTGGGCTGGGATGATCTGCGCACACGCCGCATCGGCAGGCAACAGGCTGTGATCGTTGAATAGGGCCGGGTGCGGTTCCGTCCCGATACTCGTGAGATCGGGACGGATCAAACGCTAGATGGACTGGAGCAGCGATTCCACGAAGTTGCGGTCTTCGCCGAAAGATCCGGTGCGGCGCTGCTCGATGGCAAAGGCCCGACCGTCCTCGAGCGAATAGAGCGCGCGGTCTGTAACGCGCTTGTCGGCGCCGAAATAGACGGCAAGCACTGTGCGTTCCTGAATGCTGGTCAGGCCGAACGCGGTCTGGGTCACTTTCGTTTCGACATAGTACCAAGCCGTTTCGCCACCGAAGGTGCTCGTGGTCTGGGGTGATCCCAGAACGATGCGGACGAAATCCTGACTCGAGCCGGGTCGAACCTGGGTTATGGCATCGTCGGGCAGCACGTAGCCCTGGGTGCGTTGGGAAATCAGGCCCGTTCCCGAGCAGGCCGACAGGGTCAGGCCAAGCGCGATTGCCGCGGCAATAGGGGACAGGCGGACAAGGGCGGGACGCAGGGTCATGGAATTGACTTTCCTCAGCTCTCTCGACTATAGCCTCGCGACAAATGCGCCAGGGATTTTGGTGTTGTTTAGCCGTCCAGGCCCGACTCTGGCAAGCGGCCAATCGAATTCCGGTAGCGATCGGCCGGCCTTTCTCGCTGTGAGACCCCAAGAATGATCCTGTCCTTGTTCCGCAAGACCAAGCTCTCCGAGCCCGTTTACGCCGTCTACAGTGCCATTGTGGCGCAATCCCGGCGCGAGATTTTCTACGCCGATTGGGGTGTCGCAGACACGATGACCGGGCGTTTCGACATGATTTCGCTCCACGCGGCCCTTGTTTTCCGGCGATTGCGGTCGAGCGAAAAGCAGAGCAAGGAATTTTCCCAGAACGTATTCGATTGTTTTTTTCACGATATGGACCGCTCGCTGCGTGAAATGGGGGTCGGGGACCTCTCGGTCGGCAAGCGCATTGAAAAAATGGGCAGTCTTTTTTACGGCATGCTCTCAAATCTCTCCTCGATTCTGGATGCAGGGGACAGGGCGCGGCTTATCGATTTCGTCTCCCGAAACTTTCATGCCGGTGCAACCCATCCGCAGGCCGAACGGTTTGCCGACTATATCCTGAAGTGCGACGAGACACTCGGGGCCCAACCTGTCGAGCAGATCATGGCCGGCAAAGTGACGTTTGGAGATCCCAAATGACGCAAAGACCTGACGAATTCGACCTTGACGCCAAGATTCGGGTCGACAAGATCCCGGCATCGGGCCGGGTAACCATCATAAAGCCTGATGCGGACCAGCGAGCCGTGTTGGCCGAACGGCTCAAGGTGAGCGAACTCACCGATTTTTCGGCCGAGGTCACGGCAACAAGATTTCGCGGCGGCATTCAGGCCAAAGGGACTGTCAGCGGAACGGTTGTTCAACCCTGCGTGGTGTCCGGCGATCCCGTGTCTCAAACGATCAATGAGCCGATCGATCGCGTCTTTCTGCCCGGTCATGATGCCGCGAGCGAAGCGACTGCGGGAGCGGAAATCTTTGTCAATCTCGAGGACGATGACCTGCCGGACTATTTCGAGGGCGACGAGATCGATCTGGCCGATCTGGTGCTGGAGGTCTTTGCCCTCGCCATAGATCTTTATCCGCGCAAACCCGGTGCGGAACTGACCGAGGATCAGATTGGCGACGATCCGGCCGAACTCTCGCCCTTCGCCGCGCTCAAGACGCTCAAGAAGGATTGACGGGCTTGCATGGCGGGCTCCATTGACTATGGTGAGCGCCGATTTTCGGGAACGTTTCAAGGCAGGCAATGACTGAAACCATAACGATCTCCGTCGACGCAATGGGCGGAGACAATGCGCCACGTGCCCCGATGCACGGCGCGAAATTGCTGCTCCGCGAGCATCCGGACGCGCGATTTATTTTTCACGGGCGCCAGGAGGTGCTGGCCCCCTTGCTCGAAGAATTTCCTGAACTCAAATCCGTCTCCCAGATCCGGCACAGCGAAAACGTCATCACCATGGATGACAAGCCCAGCCAGGCCTTGCGCAAGGGCAGGGGCACTTCCTCGATGTGGGCGGCGATTCAGTCGGTTAAGGACGGCGAGGCCGATGTAGCGATCTCAGGCGGCAACACCGGCGCTCTGATGGCCATGGCGACCTTTTGCCTGCGCACCATGGAGGGTATTTCCCGCCCTGCCATTTCGGCGATCTGGCCGACCTTGCGGTCCGATATCGTTGTGCTCGATGTCGGAGCGACCATTGGCGCGGACGCCCAACAGCTTGTCGATTTTTCGATCCTTGGCGCCGCTCTGGCCCGTGCGCTGTTTGATATCGAAAGCCCGACCATCGGATTGCTCAATGTCGGGGTCGAGGAAGCCAAGGGTAATGAATGGGTCAAGGACGCCGGCAAGATCCTTGCTGAAACCTCGGGCGCCGGGTTCACCTACAAGGGGTTTGTCGAAGGGGACGATCTGGGCAAGGGCACCGTCGATGTCGTGGTCACCGAGGGGTTCACCGGCAACATAGCGCTCAAGACGGCGGAGGGCACGGCCCGGCAGGTGGGAACCTATCTGCGCAACGCCATGACCTCTTCGCTGATGAGCAAGATCGGAGCGGTGTTCGCTCGCGGGGCCTTGAACGCCGTCCGCTCCAAGCTCGATCCGCGCACCGTCAACGGTGGCGTCTTTCTTGGCCTCAATGGTGTCGTTATCAAGAGCCATGGTGGCACCGATGAGATCGGCTACAAGAGCGCCCTCGGTGTCGCCTATGAAATGGCGCGCAATGATCTCCTCGCAAAGATCGGGGAAGGCATGAAACGCTTCCCTGCGCTGGCTGTGCCGGCGGAACCGTCCAATCTGGAGGCACCTTCCGCGTGACCAAAATCCAATCTGTTGTGCGTGGCGTTGGTGGCTATCTGCCCGAACGCGTTATGACCAATGACGACCTGGCCAAGATCGTCGATACCTCGGACGAGTGGATCGTTCAGCGTACCGGTATCCGGCAGCGCCATATCGCCGCGGAAGGCGAGTACACCTCTGATCTTGCGCTGGTTGCTGCGCAACGCGCGCTTGAAAGTGCAGGGATGGATGCGAGCGAGATCGATCTCATCATCGTGGGAACCACGACCCCCGACCGCACCTTTCCGGCAACGGCTGCCATCCTGCAGCAGAAACTCGGCATCACCAAAGGTTCGGCCTTCGACGTGCAGGCTGTGTGCTCGGGTTTCGTGTTCGGCGTGGCAACGGCTGACAGCTACCTCAAGACCGGCATGGCCAAACGGGCGCTGGTCATCGGCGCCGAAACCGCCTCGCGCATCCTCGACTGGAACGACAGGACCACATGCGTGCTGTTTGGTGACGGGGCGGGGGCCATAATCCTGGAAGCCCAGGAGGTCGCCGACGACGCGCCCGAGAAGGGCGTGCTGGTTTCGAGCCTGCGCACCGATGGCAGCCATTGGGACAAGCTCTTTGTCGATGGTGGCGTCTCGACCACCCAATCGATCGGTCATCTGCGCATGGAAGGTCGCGAGGTGTTCAAGCACGCCGTTGGCATGATCTCCGATGTTGTCGAAGAGGTGCTGGCCAAGACCGGCAAGACGACCGAAGAACTCGACTGGTTCGTTCCCCATCAGGCCAACAAGCGCATCATAGACGGTGCGGGCCGGAAGCTGGGTATTCCCGAGGCCAAGACCATCGTTACCGTGGATCGGCACGCCAATACTTCGGCGGCGTCGGTTCCATTGGCGCTCTGGGTGGCGAGCGAGGACGGACGAATCAAGAAGGACGATCTCGTGATGATCGAGGCGATGGGTGGTGGGTTCACCTGGGGGGCCGCGCTCATTGTGTGGTAGGCGTTGACCCCGAACTGTTTTGGGCGTTAAGTGGTTGAAATCTTGGGGGCTGTTGCGGGTCTCAATGAGATTGAGGGGAACACCATGTCGGGAAAAACCGTGACTCGTGCCGATCTGGCCGAGTCAGTCTATCAGTCCGTCGGCTTGTCGCGCACCGAATCGGCGGAACT
>DFMV01000016.1:99086-199001 GCA_002375765.1 Rhizobiales bacterium UBA3584
TTGAAATCCAAGATCAACAAATCTATGGTTCGATCTGGAAAATAACAACTTTTACCGGGGCACTTGCGTTGGACAAATCGCCAGACGCCTTCCGGACGATATCCGAAGCGGCAGACGAACTCGATCTACCACAGCATGTGCTGCGTTTCTGGGAAACGCGGTTCACGCAGATCAAGCCACTCAAGCGTGGCGGCGGGCGGCGATATTATCGCCCCGATGACGTTCAGTTGCTCAAGGGTATCCGTCACCTCCTCTACGATCAGGGTTTCACTATCAAGGGCGTGCAGCGCATCCTCAAGGAGCAGGGCGCCAAACATGTCGTGGCCATTGGCGAAACCGGATCCATCCGCCCAATAGCACCCCAGCCGCATGTCGAGGCAGCCGAAGCTGTCGACGCTGTAGAGTTTGTCGAACTCGGCGCGCACCATACGCTGGCGGCGCCCAAGACACATGGCGAGTCGCATCCCCCCGTATCAACAGGACTTTCCGCCGAGCAGCGCCAGACACTATCATCGGCCCTGGAGACGCTCGAGCAATGCCGCGACCTGCTGGACAAGGCGCGCACCTAGCCATCAGCGTTTTAACCTGATTGTAACGATCAACTATATTGACGCAAGCTATCGTGCTGGCTAATAACCTGATGTTGATGGTCATCTTTTGGCCGCGCATCCGACCTTTAGCCAATGATTGGATTGTGATCGTGAACTCTTCAAACTATCTTCGGACCGCGACTGCGGTACTCGCCCTAGCAGCTTCGCTCGCCCTCACCGCTGGAGCGTCTGCGCAGGAAATCACTGCCGAACACGCGCAGGGCGAAACCGTCCTGCCTAGCGTACCCGAAAAGATCTTCTCGTTTGATCTCGGGACCATCGACACACTTAATGCCATCGGTGTTGAGGTTGACGGTGTGCCCGATGCCAGCTTCCCCGAGCATCTGAGCCAGTACCGTGACGCCCTCAAGATCGGTTCGCTTTTTGAGCCCGATTATGAACTGGTCAATGCCGAGCAGCCCGATGTGATTTTCGTGGCCGGCCGCTCCTCATCGGTCTATCCGCAGCTTTCCGAGATTGCGCCCACGCTCGATCTGTCGGTCGACTGGACCGATTTCCCGGCCACCATCAAACAGCGCTCCGAAACGCTCGGGGAAATCTTCGGCAAGCAGGCCGAAGTGGCTGAACTGATCGCCGGGATCGACGCCAACATTGCAGCCGTGCAGGAAATCGCGCCCACCGCAGGCAACGCCCTGTTCATCAGCATCAGCGGTGGCCGGATTTCGGCCTTTGGGCCGGGTTCGCGCTTTGGTTGGGTCCACGATGATCTGGGCATTGTGCCGGTGATCGAGGATGTTGAAGAGGCTACCCACGGCGAAGCGGTTTCGTTCGAGTTCCTGCTCGAAACCGATCCTGACTGGCTCTTTGTCCTCGACCGCGATGCCGCCGTCGGCACTGCCGAGGGCGCCCAGCCGGCCCAGCAGGTGCTCGATAACGATCTCGTGCACCAGATGAAGGCCTGGCAGAATGACCAGGTGGTCTATGTCAATCCGGTGAACTTCTACATCGTCAATGGCGGGCTTTTTACGCTCAACGAGATGATCGTCGAAGTCGGCTCGGCCATCGGCGCCGACGTCCAACAACAGCAATAATCCGCTGAACCGATCGGCGCACACCCCATCTCTCGGGATGTGCGCCGCATCATATCGGAGATGACAACCCCGGTGACCCGCCTTCTTATTGCTGCAGCTTTCGTGCTGGCCCTTGCCGTTGTCAGTCTGTTCATCGGCGTTTCCAACGTTTCGCTCGCGACCCTGGTCTCGGGAAGCGAGGATGGCCGCGACCTGATGATCCTGCTTGTGAGCCGTATTCCACGTACCCTGGCGCTCATCCTTTCCGGGATGGGGCTGGCCATCGCCGGCATGATCATGCAGATGCTGGCGCGTAACCGGTTCGTGGAACCCTCCACGGCCGGGACGACGGAATCCGCCGGGTTGGGCATGCTGGTCGTACTGCTGTTCTTCCCTGACATCCCCCTGATCGGCAAAATGCTTGTGGCGGCAGTCTTTGCACTGGCCGGAACGGCGCTTTTTCTGCGCATCCTGCGTGAAATCCCCTTGCGCTCGGTGCTGCTGGTTCCGCTTGTCGGCATCATGCTGGGGGGCATCATCTCCTCGATCACCACGTTTTTCGCCTACCGGTTCGAGCTGCTGCAATCGTTGGGCAACTGGCAGTCAGGAGATTTCTCGACGGTGCTGAGCGGACGATATGAACTGCTCTGGATTGCCGCGGCGCTAACGCTGGTCGCGTGGCTGGCAGCGGACCGGTTTACGGTGGCGGGAATGGGAGAGGAGTTCACCACAAATCTCGGCCTGAACCACCGCAGCGTGATGACACTGGGGCTCATCATAGTCTCATTGGTCAGCGCGACCGTCGTCGTGACCGTCGGCGCTGTTCCGTTCCTTGGCCTGATCGTACCCAATGTCGTCTCAATGCTAATGGGAGACAATCTGCGACGATCAATTCCCTGGATTGCGGTATTCGGCGCAGGTTTCGTTCTGGCCTGCGACATCGTGGGGCGCGTCGTCCGCTATCCATACGAAATTCCGATTGGAACGGTCGTGGGCATCGTGGGCAGCGCCATCTTTCTCTACATTCTGCTGCGTCGCGAGGCCCGTTATGGCTGACGTCATCATGATGGCGCGCCGCCGCATTCGGCCCTGGCAGGTGCTGGCCGGATTGGGTGCGCTGGCTCTCATCTGCATTGTCCTTTTCATGACCCTTGGCGCTCGGGGAAGCTGGAGTTTCATCATCCCGTTCCGGGGCACCAAGGTGCTGCAGATGATCCTCGTGGGCTACGCCATAGCGGTATCGACGGTGCTTTTTCAGACTGTGACGCACAACCGCATCCTCACCCCCTCGATCATGGGGTTCGATGCGATGTATGTGCTGATCCAGACAACGTTGGTGTTTTCGGTGGGAGGGCTGGCAACGGCGATGATCAATCCCATGACCATGTTCTTCATGGAAACCGGGGTGATGATCGCATTCGCGCTGCTTCTGTTCCGTTGGCTGTTTACCGGGGCCCAGCGCAGTCTGCACCTTCTGGTGCTGGTCGGGATCATTATCGGGACGTTCTTTCGCTCGTTCTCCAACTTCATGCAGCGCATCATCGATCCCAACGAATTTGCCATACTTCAGGACCGGTTCTTCGCCAGCTTTAATTCCGTCAATTCCGATCTGCTGCTCATTTCAACAGTGATAATAGGCATTGTTTCTGTTATCGCCTGGCGCATCAATCACACATTCGACGTGCTCTCGCTCGGACGCGACAACGCCATCAATCTTGGCGTTGACTACAAACGCACGGTTTCAATCATTCTGGTGCTGGTCGCAGTGCTCGTTTCTGTATCTACGGCGCTGGTCGGGCCCGTGACCTTCTTTGGCCTGCTGGTGGCCAATCTGGCCTATGTCATGATCGGCAACGCCAAACATCGATATGTGCTGCCGGCGGCGGTTCTGCTGGCGGTCATTTGCCTGGTGGGCGGGCAGATGGTTGTCGAGCGCCTCTTCTCGTTCAACACAGCGCTTTCGATCATCGTCGAGTTCCTGGGCGGTATCGTCTTCATTATCCTCATTCTGCGTGGAGCGGCCCGATGATCATCGCATCCGGCATCAAGAAATATTATGGTGAAACCGCCGTTGTCGACGACGTGTCACTCGAGTTGCCGTCGCGCGGCATCACTTCGATTATCGGGCCCAACGGGGCCGGGAAATCTACGATGCTATCCATCGTTTCCCGCCTGCTTGGCATGGATGCGGGCTCGGTGACAGTCGACGGACTCGACGTCTCCACAACGCCTAGCGACGTTCTTGCCCGGCGACTGTCGATCCTGCGGCAGGACAATCATATGACGGCACGCCTGACGGTTGCCGATCTAGTGGCCTTCGGGCGCTATCCCTATTCCAAGGGAAGGCTGACGATCGAGGACAAGTTCCATATCGATCAGTCCATCGCTTACCTTAACCTCGACGATCTCAGGGATCGGTTTCTCGACGAGCTTTCAGGCGGCCAGCGCCAGCGGGCATTCGTTGCCATGGTGCTGTGTCAGAATACCGGTTACGTCCTGCTCGACGAGCCGCTCAACAATCTCGACATGAAGCACGCTATGGGAATGATGAAGCTCATGCAGCGCGCCTGCCAAGAGTTGGGCAAGACGGTCGTTCTGGTCCTGCACGACATCAATTTCGCGTCTTGGTATTCCGACTATATCATCGCCATGAAAAATGGGCGGGTGATCCGCCACGGCTCGCGCGACGAAATCATCACGCCTGAGGCCCTCAAGGACATCTACGACATGGATATCAACGTCCATCAGATCGGCGGACACCGGGTGTCCTTGTTTTATGATTGAGCCTTACCGGTCGATAGTGCCGGTAAGGAGATAGCGTTCGGCCATCTCCGCTGTGCCGGCGGCGAAAGTCGCATGCAGGCTCTGCGCCAGATCGGTCTCCGCATGTGATCCTGTCCACGCCAACAGCGCCATGCGGCGCAGCATGACCATGGCGTCGAGCATGGCCTCGTGCTCCGGCCCATAGGCACGGTATTCGCAGTACCCCTCGAGCCACGCTGCACGCAGGTCAGGGACGGTTTCACTGTCCTCGAAAAAGGAGACTGCCGCGCCGAAATCATAGCCGAACCAGCAAAAGCCGCAGTCGTCGAAATCGATGAGCCGCGTCACGCCGTCCGACACCAGCAGGTTGGCGAGGCGCATATCGGCATGGATGAGCCCGAACCGGTCCTTGCCCATGCCATAGGTGCCCAGTTGGGCCCGCAGATGTGTGTCGAGGCGATCCAGCGTTGATCGTACAGGACCGGTGACTCCAGGCGCTGCCCGCCAATCGCCCCAGATGGCGTCTGGATCGAGGATCGCGCCCTCGGTCCAGACCTGTCGCTCAAATGGCTGCGGCGGTTTCCAGTCGATGACGTGCGAATGACATTGGGCCGCAAGCGCGCCGAGTTGCCGAAAGACCGGTGTAAGGTCGTCAAACACCTGGGGTTCCACCCCCTCTTCGAAAGCGAAGGCGACCATATACCGTGTTTCGTTGAGGAACAGCGCTTCCTGAACCAGCACGCCGTCTTTACCGGCCAGCGGTCTCGGCGTGAAAAGCCCGGTGTCACGCCGCAAAGCCTGCATCCAGGCCAGTTCACTCTCGATGGCCAGACGAGAATGATAGCCGGGTCGATGAACGCGAAGGATCGCCTTGCCGCCATCGGGGCTATCGATACGGAAGGTGTGATTCTCCGAAAGATTGATAAGCGTCGCAGCGCCCCGTTCAAAACCCGGCCAAAGCAAAAGGGCTTCGGAGAGCCCCTTCCAATTGTCAGTCATTTCTATCCCCTTGCAGGCCGTCTTATCGAACAACGCCGGGGAGTATGTCCATGGAAGAATGTGAAAAAGCCCGGCATGGCGGATGCCTGCCGGGCCTTTTTCCAGGTCAGTGCGACCAGGTGGTATAGCCGATCGCCAAAGAGGAGGGCGCTATGCCATTGATGCGGAACTGGCTGATACGCCCTTCACCGGTCTTGGCGCATATGTAGGTTCCCACCGAAACGGCTTCGAGCGGTACGGGATCGGCGCTGAAGGTTTCAGTAAAGCAGCCGACGAAGCCGCGATTGCTGCCATCGCCCAAAGCAAGGCTGGCGCCATTGACCGGGGTAATGAACCGGCTCGAGGGCGTGACCGCCCGGAACCAGATGTCGGTTCCCGATCCGCCGACTGCGCCATTGTCCAGGTTTGCCCGGAAGGTTTGCGGCAGATCGATCGGTCCTGTCGAATAGGTAGAGAACGATGGAATCGGTGTCGGCAGGGGTACCGGCAGCGGCAGCGGAAGGGGTAGAAGCCCTGTGTAGACCCGCAGCGAAGAGGCCTGATTGGCAATGGCTGGCTCGAGAATTGGCGAGTCGACCGTCACGTTGACGCACGAACCGGTCAGATTGACGTTTGTGCATAGCCGGGCTTTTGCTGCGCCGAACAACCGGACCGATGATATTTCGTCATTGAAGGTCGCGTTCAGCGTATTGCGGGTACCAACACCATAGCAGAATTCGTCGCCGCCATAATTGATGCCCGTGTAAAAGCAGGCTTCATCGCCAGTCGGGGGCGGTGGCGTCGGGGCAGGCGGTGTGGGCGTCGGAGCGGGTGCGCCGCCGCAATTGATCGAAAAATCGGGGCCAGAGGGGCCGATAGTAATTCCGAAGCTGCAATCGGGGCTTGGTGGTGTCGGGGGTGGGGAAACGGGTGCCAGATAGCTGCCGCTGACCCAACCATTGGGTCCTGAGTGGGTAATATGGCACCAGCCGCTGGGGACACATTCGGTAACGTCCACAACCTCGCCGGGCGAGAGCGTATCAAGGACGCCAAAGCTGGTGCCGGGGCCGGAGCGAACATTGAGTGTGGTTGTGGACGCCGCTGGCGCGGCCAATACTGCAGTCGCCGACGAAACAATACCCGCCAGTCCGATTGCCGCTGAGATAATCGTCTTGAAAGACGTCACGGTAGCCTCCTGAGTGTGGTGAACGCCACGTTGGCGCCACATTCCACATCGGTATCGCTTGACGGCTGAACGCCTTCTGAACCGCCTTGTTAGAGGGCTTTCAGGAATGTTGGCCTCGGCCCCCCGGGCCAAGGCACACTGAAATGGTACAGGCGGGATACCAAGTTTGCCACATATATGGCCAAGCGCGCAGCAAAAAAGGGCCCGCGCATTCTCTGCGCAGGCCCTTTGAAAAAATGGTCGGAGCGGCCGGATTTGAACCGACGACCCTTTGTCCCCCAGACATCAGACCATAAATCTATTTGCCCACTTCCCTCAATGCCTTGGGGGGATCCCCTACATCATCGGTGGGATTTTTGGTGGGATTTGCTGCTTCCATCGCTGCACGCACGTCTTCGACCATGGCGTGAGCATACTTCTCTGTCGTGGTCAGCCGCTCGTGTCCAAGCATGTTCTGCACCACCTTGATATTGGACGCCCTGAGCGTCCTCGTGGCCATGGTGTGCCGTGTGTCGTGGAACCGGAAGTTCTCGACCCCTGCGCCCTTTGTGGCCCTTCTGAGCGCCGTTCTGAGGCCCGCATCCGTGATGGGGTATCGGGCGCCGCGTATCCTCTCAGCGCCTTTGCGCTTGCTCACCCGGGCAGCGACGTATGTGAATACGCTCGTCGGGTGATGGCCCTGCTGTGACCATAGCAGCTTAAACAGGGTCGTGGTCATCGGTATGATGCGCGCCTTGCCGCCCTTGCCGATCACGGTGAACTGCTTGTTCCCGAAATCCACACGCTGCCATTCCAGCCCTACAATCTCCATCCGCCGGCAACCACTGGCAAAGGCGAACGCCACGGCGTCGTCATACCCGCGCTCGAGCTGGTCCATGATGCCGGTTTCCTCGTCCCGGGTCGCCTCGCGTATCCGTTCCCGGGGCTCTGGCAAGAGATGCGTGCGCCAGGTCACGTCTCCCACCTTCACCTTCCACACCTTTGCCGCGCGCGTCATGATCTTGCGCAACGGCTCCGTCATGGTTCGATTGACCGTGGCAGGGCCGATGCGTTTGGGCGGCGGTGCGTCTTTCTTGGGCTTGCGATTTGTAGGTTTGTGCTCGGCCCTGCGGCGCGCGACCAACTCAGCCACTACGGAATCATCGATACGGGATAGCGGCGTGGAATTCCCGATAGCCGCTTGGAGCCATCCCAGAGATTTCCATGTCGTGGCGGCATTGGCATGATGCTCACCCACTTCCGCCCAATAGCGAGAGGCGGCAACGCCAAATGGCATATCGCCGCCTCGGGTCGTTTGGCTCTGGGAGTGCTCGGCTTTGACCTGGGCCTTTATCCGGCGTTCTTCGACTTCCGCGTCTCGCCTGTTTTTTGCGGATAGGGTGCCCGAAAATCGACCACGTTTGTATTGGAAATCGTAGGAGTACGTCTCGGCGCCCGGGCGTTTGTAGACCGACATAGGAGCTTCTTTCGCTCTGCCTTGAATGCTTCGATATCATCGGGATCATACCGGGCCGCGCGGCGCTTGCCCCTCCCAATGTTGATGAAGGGAATGGCGCCGTCTTCGGTCAGGTCACGCAACTGTCGATCCGAGATTCCAAGTTCGGCGCGAACCTGTGCTGGTGTCAAGAGGCCCATCACCGTTCCCCTTGTGACTTGCGGAGGGCGGCTTTTGGGTAGAGTTGATCTTTAATGACGAGCGGACCTGACCCATCAATAAATAGGTCTTGTGCGTAAAAGACCCCACTTTCGCCCGTCTCTACGGCTAGAAAAGCATCTTGTTTAAAACTTATCCGGCGCATTAGCATGATGCCGAACTGCCTAGCGCTACCGCGCATTTTTACGTTCAAGAATGCTATGCCTTTGCCAGCCTCTTTCCTCCGAATGGCCCCGCTCGGCAGAACCTCGGCATTGATCACAACCAAATCGCCGTCCGCTAAGGTTTCGAGAAGCCATCTCCTGAACTTATTCATTCTCATGCTCCCCGATCTTTGCTCGAAGCTGCGAAGGCACGGCGATCATTTGAAAGCCCTGCGGCTTTACCTCAACCACATAGCGGAGCTTGCCCGCTGTCGTGTGGTAGGCAGAGACAATCACACCGTCCCACTGAGCCTCGCCGGTGAACTTCTCGACGGGCTGGCCATATGAATATTCGGCTTCGGCTGGCCACGCCGAATCTTCATCACGACCTTGATTGCGGGCGGTGAGGAGGGCGCGGGCGAACGACTGCGCAAGCACATGTTCTGCGTCTGCATCGATCGGCGTGGGTATGAGCCATTCGACGTACTTCATCGCTTCGATTTCGGCTTGCATCCAGATATCGTCTGGGCACCACTCTGGCTTACTCATGACTGCCCTCCCTGTTTGGCTGGCAGAGCGGCGAGGGCGGTGCGGGCGATGTTTCGCATAGATAATTCGGAATTAGTTGAGGGAACGGGGTCACCGTCATCAAGGTCGCGAATTTTTTCCAGCGCCTCCGATAGTGTTGTGTTGAGGGCTTCGGCGGCAGCGCGTGCTCCCATCTCTTTCCTATGGGCTGATTTCCAGTCTTTCAAATCTTCGTGTCGCCGTGTTAACTCCCGCTCCAACCGCTCTGCTCTTTCGTTGGCTGCGGTGATAGCTTTCTGGGCATCTTCGAGAGTGACGAGGGGTTCGCGGCATCCATGCACAGGAACTAATGCAAGAGCGTCGATGTGGCCGTCTTGTGCTTTGTGGCCATATCCCACCACCTCCATCTGCTCCCCGCTGGCAACCGGTGCATCATAGACGCGATACCCAACAACGTCGCGTGTATCCATGTCGAACAGGATTGCCACCAGCCCATCAATCTCTCGCACTACGGTTGGGCCGTCCTGATTGACGAACTCGGTAAATCCCGCTTCGTCGTTGCGCGTTTCGATATGTCTTGGCTCCCCGCTGGTAGGGGTTGGGGGTTGGGTGGCCAGAACCAAATTCACGCCCAGCGCCTTTGCCGCATCAGTCGCGCAATCCGGGCATAGCAGCCCACCATATTGGTGTTCTGGATAATCGCCCAGCGTCTCAGGCTTAGGAGCGATCTTGGTCCATAGGTCGTTCGGTACGCTGTAGACGGCGGTGTAGCGACGGTGGCACTTGTCGCACTGGTCTCCGTTCGCTTCTGGCTTGGTGGAGAGGGCGTCTGGTGGCCCATCGCGACCGATTTCCTTGAACGGGTCAGACAGCGCATAGAGCGGGATGGCGAAATATTCCTCGCTGTTCTCAAGCGGGTCCATTTCGAGGGTCCAGTTTTCCTCGTTCAGCGCACGATGACCATTGAGCCAGCCATATGGGCCGTGAAGTTCGACGGGGGCAACTTGCTGGGCGCGACGCTGCCTCAATTCCTGCACGACCTGTGCGACTTCTCCCGCCATGATCGGTACGCAAGGCATTCCGGCCCCGACCATCTCGGCAAGGCGTTCGTCGCTTACGGTTGGTTTTGTCATGTCGTCACCTTCCTGCGCAGATCATTGCGCCCTTGAATTTTTCGGACGCCCTTCGGCCCCCATGCATCTGGTCTGGTCGGTATCTCGGCCCGCTCGCCCTTGGGCTTTCGTGGCTTCGCGGGGCGCTCGCTGGATGGCTTGGGCTTATCGAGGGGCACTGGGATAGTCCCTGACAGCGTTAGCCGCCTGATGGTCCTCTGTAGCCCTCGCAGCAGCGTCTTGTAGAGCGACGCTTCGTCCAAGCCCGTCTTGTGCTGATCCAATGCGGTGTGGCATGCGAAACACGCATGAACGGCACTGGTGTCGTCGGCCTTGATGCCCCGCCCGAACGTTTCGTCATGCAGATGCGCAAGCACGGTTGTCTCGGCATCATAGGTACAGATATCAGGGAAGTTCAGGACACAGCGCTGGCCCCGCGCGGCATCGCGCAGCTTCTTGGAGCGGATGGGTTCGCGGCGGAAGTCTGGCTCGATCATACCGCGTTCATTCCCGCCTGAGTTGCGCGAAACACGGGACCATCGTCCAGAACGTCCGCAAACGCATACTTCTTGCGCACCAGGCTCCGCAGGTTCTTCTCCACCTCAATGCCCAGTTCACTTGCTGCTGCATCCCCAAGGCAGATAGAGCCGCGAGATACGAGGACGGTGAGGGTGTGGTGTTCGGCTGGGGTCAAGCGTCTCATCGATCGTTCGCCCCCTTTACAGGAAAGAAGTCGTCAGCGGCGACGATTGCGTCCCCGAGGCAATAGGCCAGTGTCTCGCTGACCTTCTGGATAGGCTGGCGGCTGTATTGGAGCGAAAGATGGGCGGCAGCCGTCAGTAGCGCCATGATGGCGTCTGCGGGGTCTTCACCGGCGGATTGGCACACGGCCTTTGCCGCCGCCTCGATGGCGAGAACACGGCGCTGCGGATCGTTCGGGACTTTGCCCTTAATGATGATCTCAACCATTCGCGGCCTCCTGAGCGATCAGGGCCTTGAGCATGGCAGCGAGGACGGCGAGTGGGAGCGTCGGCGCTTCGCCGCTGGCATATCCGCTGTCGAGGTCGGCATCGTCCTCGGCTACGAAAAATTGATAGCCGCCAGAATTAAAAACCTCACCATCCGGGAACTTCTGGTGGCCGTGTGTCCAACCCGGCAGCACCCGCTCTACAAGAGCAAGGGCGGCGTCGATTGAGGCGGTCGAGTTTGGCGGCAGAGGCAAAGACGGGCCATCGTTAGAGAACCAAACGGTGAATGCGCCATTCTCACTGCGGACAACTCGCTCAATACGATCTTCTGGCCAGAACCCGGTCACATAGGCGATCTCGACCTCAAGATTGTAGTTAGGCCCGGTCGCCTTCTCCACGCGCTCAAGCAGCGCTTCCAGCTTCGACTTACCCATGGTGCAATTCGCTCCTGAGCTTCGCCGTGCACGCCGCCCTGGCGTCGTGCTTCACGGGCGGGTGCCAATCGATCCCGAGACTGGCCGCAAGGTCGGAATGGACGATCTCCGACAGGCGGGACCGCTCGCGTTCTGTGGACTGCTTGCGCTTCGACTTGATGGTGATGCGGGTATTCAGAACGTCGATGCGGTTCTCACGCTTCCACTGGCAAAGGCGGCGCCATTCGAGCCAGCTTTCGATGGCGGTGCGGATATATCGGGGGATGCTCATGATGCACCTGTGAACATCAGGGCGCTCATCCAAACCGTTGCGGCACCGATGGCCGCCGGCAGCAGGCGAAACATAAACCCGTTGATGATCCCGGCGGCGCTTGTCATCGCCGCTATGATCAGCAGCGTTGTGCCGGAAAGAGCGAGGAAATGCGGGGCATATTCAATCATGTCATTGCGTCCTCATAAACGGCCACTGGGGGCGACGGGCGCCAGTCCAGTGACTTGTCCTCGGGGATGGTCAGCTCAACGCCCTGGGTGCTGAACTCGCGATGCACGGCGTCCAGATAGGCCGATAGCTGCTTGGTGTTCATCTTGGAGGTGATGGGCCAGTCAAACGGCGCTTTCATCAGGGCCAGCTTGAACGGGTAGGGCGCCGGGCGGACCTTGTCGTCATAGGCTTGGCGGAAGTCCTCATCGGCCTCGCGCAAGATCGGAACGCCGTGGTGCAGCTTACAATGCGCCCGTGCGTCCTCGGTGCTCTCAAATGATCCGGGAAGCTGCTCGGCAATCTCGCCGTACCATTTGAATGCAAGTTTGTTCTGAGCGATCGACCGACGCCCGCCCTTCGATATGCTCACGGTGAACGGCGGCTCCTGACGCTCGATGAAAGCAATGAGGCGCTTGTGCTCGAACTCGTCCTCTACGATGCGCTGTACCATGTGATCCTCCTGCGCATCGGGGGCGACGTTTCCGCCGACCCCCGCCCTGCGCTGGTTAAGCTGCGATCTTTGCGTCCGGCAGGTTTACCGACCGCGCGAATTCATAGAAGGTTGAGGCATGGCGCTCACAATCGGCCGCCATGCCGGGGTAGCGGTAAGCCCGCATGATCTGGGGAGGCTTGACGGTGTAGGTCTTGGCCTCGGTTTCCTTGATCTCGAAGATGTTCCAGACGAACACATCGGCGCCGAACAACTCGAGATAGAAGCGCCATTGGCATCCGTCCAAATACCGCTCCGGATCAAACCGGCTCGTGGTCTTGTGGTCGGTGATGATCGCGCCTTCGATCCCGTCCACCTGTCCGGTGACGGTGAGCGGCCCATACTGCCCATAGCCGCGAAGCTCACGAATGGACGGCAGAGATAGCTCAGCATCGGGTAAATGGAATTTGTAGCCATTGGCCTCCAGAACTTCGTAATCGCCGTCCTGAGCTATCTCTAGGGCCTTGTGGAATGCTGTGCCGGCACTCATCTGCTCTGTCGGCTCATCGACGGTGAGGAACCGTATGTGGTCCTCAAGCGTCGGCTCCTCCTGCCCATCGAACAGCGGCTTCCAATTCAACCACTGGCGATGGGCTTCAACATTGCTTACACGTGCCAACATCAAGCGGCCTCGGTTTCCTTGGCCACATAGGTGCCGGTTGCCTTGTCGCCGGTCAGGCCAATGTCGGTTGCCCGAGCATGCAGCAATGTGATGCACGACTTGCCGGCAAGCTTGGCGCGATCTATCAGCGCATTGATGCCGTCGGCGTCCTTGACGTTCGGAAGGTTGGTGCGGAACCATTCCTGTTCGGCCACGACATGCTGTTGCTCGGCGGATAGCTCATTGAGCTTGGCCTTGGTCTGCTCGATTACGGACGCCAGCAAAGTGCCGAAAGCGGGATCATCGACATTCGGAACCGAGATTGGCGGCAACTGGCCGGGGTTTTTGCCGAACGCCGCATCCGTGGGGGAGAAGCGCAACCAGCGCTGCCCGTTGTCGATCACGAGACGCCCCATAGCATCTGCGGCCTTGTAGATTTCATTCTTCGATCCGCCCTGCACATCAAGGCGCTCGATTACGTCATCGCCGCTGCGCTGTTCGTCCATGTGAGCAACCAGCACCACGTCCTTGCCAAAGCTGTTGAGGAGCTTCAGGAACGACACAAAGCGGGACTTGAGCTCGCCATAGCCCTGAAGCGTCAACGCGCCTCCACGGCCATGCTTGGGGTTCTTGGCGATGATATCGACGGTGAGCGAATCCAGCGCACGACCGGCTGTGTCCACGATGACGGTCTTGAACGGCGCCAAGTCCTCGGCGGTGATGCCTGCGATGTCGCTCCAGCCTTCGACGCGCACAATGTCCTTGCGGTTGGCGGCACGGTGACTGCCTTGGTCGAAGTCGAGCAGGAGCGGATCGTCCGCGGTAAATGCAAGGCTGGTCTTGCCCAACCCTGGCGGGCCATACACCACGAGGTTGAGGCGTTCGACGTTGATGGGATCTGATGATCGTGTGATTTTCAAAGGCATCGGTATTCTCCGTGGTTGTGCGGCCTATGCCGCATGATCGATTGGGAAGGGCAGGCGCTCTGCAAAGCTGTCTCGCCATGCCAAGTGCATCGCGGCACCCTTTCGCAGCCGTGCGGCCTCCTGTGCGTCTCCATCGGCCTCGTATTTGTCAGCCGTGGCATTGAGCCCAGCAGCGGCGCGCTCACAGGCATCGCGGCATGCTTGGGGGTCGAGAAATCTGGCACTCATGCGACTTTCCTTTCGCGTATCAACTTCTGTTCCAGCTCGATTGCTGTGTTTATGTCTGAGGTAGGCGGGCCGTATCCGGCGCGCTTGTTCTCGATTGCTTCGTCAATCAGGGCCTTGAGCGCTTCCAGATCACCGGCATCGGATAGGGCGCGGGCCTTCTGGTCGAAAAAGCAGAGGAAGGGATCGGTCATGCCGCCACCTTTGCCGTGCTGCGTTTGGCCTCGCGCATCAGCACCTTTTCAGCGACTGACAAATGGCCAGCCTCTTGGTTGCAATCGGGGCACGACAGAACGAGGTTCGAGACGTGGTTCGGACCGCCATGGGCAACAGCAACCAAATGCTCGATGGTGATCTCTCGGCTATCGGCGTCGAGAAATCCGTTCTCGCAAAACCAGCATTCAAGCCCGTCGCGCTCTGCCAGGGTTTCGATCTGGTGGCGCAGCTTGCGGCGTGCCTTCTGGTCTGGCGACAGCGGGATATTCTTGCCGTCGAGATAGGCGGACCGAATGCGGTCAATGCCCTCGGGCCAGGTTTGCGCGCCCTTCTTGTTCTGATAGACTACGAACACCCCGTCAGCGGTATCGACGCGCAGGATTTCATAGGGGTTCGTTGGCGACTGGATCACCGCGCCACGCGCGACCAGCCAATCCCTGAATTTCTCCATCTCGAAGCGCTTGCGGGCCATCACAGCCACCCCAGCGACTGAGCGATCGTTTCCCCATGCCTCGCGATGAAAGCAAACCACAGGCTTCCCAACACCGCAGGGACGCATAGAGCGGCAGTCGTGAGGTGGGGGTGGCTACGCATTGGAACCTCCGGTGGCTTTGGCGATGGCTTCACGTGCCTCTGCCATATCCTCCGGCTCACCATCCCATTCGTGGACGATGCGCTTAAGAGCCTTGAGCATGTCGGGGGCGGCAGATATTAAATGGGCGTCCGCTAGACTCTGTTCGTCCGGGCCATCACCGTCCCCGTCAAATATCGCTAGGACGCGATTGGTCGGCATCCCGGCCTGAACGAGCAATTCTCCTTCGTTGTACTTTGACCACTTCGCTGTCCACTCGCCCGGCGTATGCTTCACTATCTCTGTCATTGTCGCTACTCCGGTTGGGTTTGAGAGGGGGATGCGGCGTCGATCAGATTGTGCCAGTCGTCAAAGCCCTGATCCTTCGCGTATATGCGGCTGGGCATTGAGTTCAGACCCAGCCGATCAACCGCTTGCCACTGGCATGCACGGGCGTCTGCGATCTCCCGCTCAAGCTCTTCCCGGTTAGTGCGTCCGGTATCGGGATCGATCTCATCAATGCCGTGAATGATGCAGCGTGCAGCGCGCGCCGATAGCTCGTTGCACTCTTCGATCAGCTTGCCGAGGATCGCTAGACGGTGCATGTCCTGCTCTGGAAGCCATGGGGAAATTTGACCTTCGGCCATCTGGCCCTCCTGTGAATTTGTGGGGCGGTGATACCGGGGCGCCCAGCCCGCTCGTTGTGGAGATTGGCCCCCAGCCCCGCATTCGTTCCGGTGCGGTGTCCGGTGCCCACTGACGGGCTATTCAGCAGCGACGGCAAAAGCCGCGCGTTCGTTGCGGGACTGGCGAACAAGCGCCTCGTGAATGTCCATCTGATTGGCGCACCAGCGCATGATCCAGGCTTTCGCCTTGCGGATTGCAGCCGGATCAATGGTCGTGATAACCTCGCGATAGGGCTTGCCGCCGATGATTTGCTCCTGCCCGACGCGCTTGGTCTTGCCCACGATGCGCAGGTTGAAATCAAACCGCTCGTCGCACTCGATGCGCCAAATCTGCGGCTTGCATCCGGGGAAAGAGGCAACGGCACTGGCAATGCCGCCCTGAATGGTTCCATCGAGGTCGTTGCCCTCAAGGCCCAATTCCAGCTTGATCTCGGCAACGCTGATCGGTGTGTCGCCATCACTCAAAAGATATGCGGGCATGGTCGTCTTTGCCTCCGGTGAGGATGGGGGTTAGGCGGCCTTCACGGCGCGAAGGTGCGGCGCGTTGGCGTTGAAAACGGCTCTTGAAAACCCCATGGGGGTGGCGCTGCGAAAGTCTGCGCGTCCATCGCCGGGGGTTGCTTTGTGGATGCGGTCGTCTGGCTCGCCGAGCCAAGGAGCCGGGCACTTCTCCGGCATTACAAAGCCGTTGTAGGCCCACACGCAGGTCTTCTTGCTGTAGTTGTCGTCTTCGCAGAGAGCCGCGTAATCGCTTGGATCGAAATAGTGGTCAGGCTTCCCGGTGTGGGGTATGCTCGACAGGACACCGACAGGGTTCTCGCTAAACGAGGGAGCGCCGGACCACTTCAGAACCTGCCGGCCAGCCTCGAACATCTCCAAGGCGTCGCGGAGCATGTATCCGCCCTTCTTGGCGAAGTCCCGAGCGCCTGAACCGGCGACATTGGTGCAAGGCGTCCAAGCGGCCCCGAATACAATCTCGACGCCAGCCGGGGGAGCCCAAGTCCGGACATCACCCCAGACGTAGTGGATGCGACCAGCACCAACCTGCTCAACACGATCACGGCGAATGGAGTGCTCGATATCGACACAGAAGCATTCATAACCAGCCTCGGCCCATGGGCGAACAAAGTTGCCAGTCAGATCGCAGAGGGAAACAACAGCCCGTGTCATGCCGCACCTGCCGCAATCTCACGAGCCATGCCGATGGACGGGCAGACGCGAACCAGCTTGTCGGACGCATAGACGTAGAAATCGTCGCCATGGCTTTCCGTGACGCGCCAGATTTCGATGCTTCCGTATTTCGCTACCAGTTCCATGTCTGCGCTCCATCTGTTCTGAGAAGATCGGCCCGGGAGGGCGATCGGTCTCGCTGTCGATGAATTACGTTATATACGCTCAAAACGTATAGCGCAAGCATAATAACGCTGACCGCGTAAATAATTACGGCGCGAACGTAAAAATGTGTTGACAAGCCTTTCGCGCGGAGAGATATATCTCTGGGGTTAGCGACAAGCCTTGAGTGAAACGAAAGGTTTGGAGCGGGTGGTAAGCGCGCTTTACAGCGCTTCCACGAACTCAGAGATCAAGGCTCTTGCCGTAGACTCTCAGTTCTGAGCCGCGCGAGAGAAAGCGCCGTTCAGGCGCGCTTTAGGAGGCGGGATTGGATTCGTTCATCCAGTGGGTCAGCGCCTTATCGCCAGCCTTGTTATGGGCCAGCGCTGCAAGTTCAGCGATCATCGTACTGTCGATTGTATGGGTGCGGGTGAAGATGTTGGGCAACCGCATCCGAGCTTTGGAGCGCAGCGTGGGGCATGTCTGGAACGTTGCCACAATGCCGGCGGAATGCCCAGGTCGGCCCGGCTGCGGTTGTGGAAAGTCGAGCGCCAACATTTGCCAGTTGGGATACAGGATGAAATCGAGCGATAATTTTTCGCCGGGATCAATCTGCCGCTCTGGGAACGTGATCGAATTCCCACGGCGCTCGAATCCAGACATTTGAACGTCCGTCGGCTTTCCCATCCCGAGATTGAGCAAGGGCTCTGATAGAACTTCAAAGCCGCTCACATACAGCGGGGCGATGCTGCGATTGTGGATCGTGGTTTCAACCGTAAGAACCGGCCATCCCCACGGCATAACATCTACGATGAACGAGCACTCATAGACGAACGATTGTTTCCAGTCCCATAGGCGCCCCAAGACGCTCGTTACAGCGGACCAGACCATCTCTCCCCCTTACTGGCTATCCTCGCCGTTATCGTTGACGCTCGTGACTGTGCCAGTCTCAAACCCCACGGCGGTCAGCACCGCGTCCACCTCATCAAGATAGCTCTCCCAAAGCGGCTTGCCGTCCATCTTGGCGTCGGGAGGATGGCCATGCAGATCGCACAAAGCGCGGGCGGCAAGCTCGCGCGGGTCTTTGGGTTTCCGTGGCATGCTCCCTCCTTACGCTAGATATCGCGCGTGTCGAACGTCACCTCGATTTGACGCCAGCTATCGTGCGCTTCTCTCGGCATCATGGTGTAAGGACCGCACCGTTCGACGGCATCAATGGCAGCCTTGTCGAGTGCGGGTTGTTCGTCGCCGACAATGGTGGTCGCGGCCACGCTGCCGTCAGGGTTGAGCTCCACCAGGACAACAGAGGTCACTCCGCTGTCCAGCATATCGATCGGGGGCGCCCAGCATCGCTGCATGGCGTCGGTGAGGTCAGAAAGTGTGGCGGGACCGAAAACCGCATCAGGAGCCGCGACAGGGCCGGGTAGGGGTTCGACCTCGACTGTGATCTTGAATCCGCCTTGCGCGAGCGCGGCGCCGCTACACAGCAGAAAAGCGGCGCATGACGCGGCCAATGATCTGAATTTCATCTAAGCCCCATTCCTTCGGCGCGTGTTTCGGGTTGTCCGAAATAATCCGAACTGTCTTTTCGGTGCTACCTGGCCGACTGGCCAGCTCGAGCCGCTTCACGACTATACCACCGAACTCGTCCGCGATGGCGTAAACGCCGTCAGGGGATGGGAATCGGTGCCGCGTATCCACAAAAACATAATCCCCCTCAACGAGGGTCGGGAGCATCGAGTCGCCTTGAACCGGGATCACCGCAATGTGCCTTGGCCGAATGTTCATGACCGCGGGCGGCAGCCGCCAATAGTCGCTGATCACGTCATTGGCGAAGGTCATGCCGGACTTGCCCGGCACACCCTCGGCGACAATGGTTATCCCGCCGCCGCCCATGCCCGCGGTAACATCGATCTGGGCCGACGCATCGGAAGGGATGCCGCGCGGCCCCTCATTGCTGTCCCATGTCTTTGGCGCATCGGGGTCGATCGGATCGGGGTCGGATGGGTCGTGGGCATCATAGACGTGCTCGCGGGGCGCATATTCGGGCCCGGCAAGCTCCCATACCTCGGGCGCCGTGATCCGGGGCGTTCCCTTGCCCGCCAGCGCCTTCTCAAGCGTGTCGACAAAGTCGCGGCTCAGATAGCCCTCTTTGAGTTTTTCGGGATCTTCGTACCGCTGGTAGCTCGAAGCGCCCTTGAAGCCCAACGACTTGGCCATCTGTCCCATGGTGAGCCCGGCTCTCTTTCGCAGAGAGCGCATCCGGGCGGCGATTGATTCTGGGCTGTTTTCCATAGCCGCAAACATTTTCACGCGCCCATTACGTTTTCCACGTTGACTTGACGTACGTTATGAACGTATATGTACGAAACCGACGAAATTGACGTGGATGACATGAGCAAAATCTCCGGAGCGAAGTTCGTAATCAAGAGGCTCGGCGGGCTGACACGCACCGCCAGGGCGCTTGCTGAACGCACTGGCACCAAAGTGCCGGTCACAACGGTGCAGGGCTGGAACGAGCGCGACGTGATCCCGCAACAGCACTGGTTGCCGATGATCGAGATCGCCAAGGCGATGGGGATGCACCTCAACGTCGAGGACTTCATCGTTGACCACGACGAGGACGAAGTTTCGTTCGCTCGGCAGCCTGAACAGGTGGCGTCGTGACCACCCTCAATGTCGTCGACACGTTTGATCCTGACGCCCTGACCGCGTCAGCGGCATCCAAGTTGGAGCGCGTTGGTTTCGCGATCTATTGCCGGTTCCTTTCGCAGGGGTCGAACAGGTTCAGCCACCACACGACGAAGATTGATCCATCCGTCGCAGAACGACGCTGGCACGCGATGCCAGCCTTGCAGCGCACTCGCTGGATGGAGTTGGCCGAAGCCGCTCTGGAGGCAGCATGAGCAAGCCCGACGATATCCCGCAGGACGTGTGGGACAAAGCGACCGAATGGATGGATGCGTCCTATCTCAATGGTGGCCGTGAAGTTGTCGCTCGCGCCATCCTTGCGGAGCGCTACCGCATTGCTGACCGGCTGGACGAAGAAGCCGAAGTGACGCCTTGCTTCGAGGATGCTGTCATCACCCGCAGCAATGCCGATCTGGTGCGCGCCAACTTCTCCTATGACGACGCTGAAAAGATCGCGGCGGCCCGTGATGCCGGGGTTTCTGACTTCATCACTGCCATCCGTGGAGGCTCCAATGCCTGATGAACTCCGCCTCCACATCAACGCCAAGCACCGCCGCAACACCCAGGCCCAGATCATCATAGGTCTGCTCATGGGATTGCTGCTGGTCGCAACGGGCGCGTGGGTCATGTTCGAATACGGGTGGCTCTCATGAAGTACGCATGGGCAGTGCCGGGCGCCAAGGTGGTTTGTGTCGTGACCGGACCATTGCCGGAAAGCGATCCGATCGATCCGCTTTGGGAGCCGAGCGTCGGCAAGGTTTATACGATTTCTGCAGTCATCGATCACCCGCGCTGGCTTTCGGTGATGCTGGAGGAAAGCCCGCTGGACGACTGGTGCTACTCGGCTCGGCGCTTCCGCCCTGTCATCGACCGCACCCAAGAGCAGGACGTGGCAATCTTTGCCCCTCTGCTCACTCAAAAATCTATCCACGTTTCCGAGGACGCATGATGGTCCTCGCTGGGCATACGTTCGAACACACAGACCACGGCGACCAGATCGCCTGTGTTCGATCGCCTGTCCAGAATGGTTCTGGGCAGGACATTGCAGTTAACCACAGGTTCCCCTCTGTGTTTGATTGCCCCTGCAAAACTGGCCGGCGCTTCGGCGTCGGTCCCTTTGCCACCAGTTTCAGATCGGGGCGCCACTCCTCCTCCCTGGCTACCCGTAGGGTCGATCTTACGTCCTCCTCCTCCCTCGTGAGGTCGACCCGCCTTTCTCACCACGTCTGCGACCACTTCCCCAAGCGGGCGCATCGTGCCGGAGCGCGAGCGCTCCTCGGCAATCCATCTTTCCAGCGGCAGCATCTCTGCATGGCGTCCAACCTTGGCGGTGCTGCGCTTCATCGTAATGACCTTTCGTTTGTCCGTTCGTCCAGTGCTGAAAGAAAAGCACGGAAACGGAGACAAGGTCTTGGCTTTCTCGAACAAAAGCTTGGCCCAAAAGGCCAAGTCGGGGTCGCGTATGCATGACACCGCTGTAGCTCAGAACATTCTCTTTGAAGCCTTCCCGATCTCAGCAACGAGGAAGGTCAAAACCGCCATCGCGGAAGCATTCAAGGCGCTCCGCGAAATCGAAAAAGGTCTGTCACGCGATGTGCTCGATGAGCGCCCGCGCCGGTGGACCGAACGCAGGGTTAAGGCGATCTGGAAGGGCGAAGCCAGAAGGATCGATCACTATGAAATCAACGATTTGGAACAGGTGCAGTTTGAGCAAGCGAAAGCCCAATACGAAGCGCTTCAGGCCGATCTTCGCGCTGTTGAGGCGTTTCTTGCGGGCAGAAACGCGAGCCGCATGGGCGCGTCACCGCATCCGTGAGGCTAGCCGCTTCGCAAGGGATATCGCGCCTGAGGTTCCGTGGCCCCAGGACCAAAAGGACGACTGATGACCGAGCAATCCAAACTGGCACCTCTTGAGCCGACAACCCGACAGGACATCGAGGCGGTCCACGAACTGACCAGCGCGATCATGCAAGAGCTGAGCGACCTGCCTCATGTCAAATGGGTCCGCGTCAATCGCCTCGCCGACGAGCTTCTTTCCACCTTTGACGAAAAGCTCCCCGGCGGCTTCGCCGATCAGTGCGACGGCTGCAACACGCCGCTTGGCCACGACGACAACTATTCCACCAGCGAAGACGTGACGATCTGTGCCGATTGCGCGGCCCGATACGAGGCCGAGAGGGCCGGGTCGAACGTCTCCTACCTCAACACCACGAAGGAACCGGCATGACCCAGTTGAATAACCTTTACGAGGACGAAGACTTCAAGGCCGTCATTGACGAGATCGAAGGCATGGACGCCGAGGTCGAAGAGATCATGGCATCGGCCCGCGGCAAGGCATCGAAGATCCGCGAGGCACAAAAGCGCAAGAAGAAGATGGCGAAGCAGGAGTTGAACATTCCTACGCCGATCCTCAATGCAGTGCTCAAGGATCGCAAGCTCGATCGTCAGAAGCAGCGCAATGCTCAGGGCATCCCGGAAGAGATGGCCGAGCTGTTCATTGATGCGGTTGGGCAGTTCAGTTTTCTGAAGCCCAGAGAAGGCGAGAACGCTGCCCAGGCAGCGGCCCGCGCCGAGGCTCTGGCAGCGCGCGAGCGCGAGGAAGCCGAGCAGCGGGAAGGCAATGCCGTCCTCGAGGAAATGGCTTCGGGCACGGTGCTGAACTGATGAAGGTATTGGCCCTAGATGTCGCGTCAGTCACCGGATTCGCCGTGGGCACGATCGGAGAGGTTCCGGTGTCCGGCGCCCTCCGGTTTGCCGAACGCGGCGCCCCGCCTGTCCGCGTCTGGTTCAAGGCCATGGTCTGGATGCATGAACAACTCAAGGTGCACCAGCCCGACGTCGTTTACATGGAAGGCGCGATCAACAGCGCCAGCCTGGGCGGCAAGTCCAACCCCTCCACATTCATTCTGCTCAATGGCCTGCAGGCGGTTCTCTCCACCGTTGTCGAGGCGCGTCTGCCGGTATCGGCCAAGACGATCGCGGTCAGCACGGTTCGGAAGCGGTTTCTCGGCAAGGGGAACCTGCGCAGCGAGGACGCCAAGCCGATGGCAAAGGCCAAGTGCATCGAACTTGGATGGGCATCCGAAGACGCGACCTATGACCAGACAGATGCTCTGGCGGTTTGGGGCGCGGCCTGTGAAATTGAAAGCGCGAGGATCGCGGCATGACGGTCCAGATTATCACCGGCGATTGCCGCGACGTGCTCAAGACGCTGCCAAGCGAGAGCATCGATTGCGTCGTAACCTCACCACCATACTTCTGGCTTCGCGACTATGAGGTTGATGGTCAGACAGGTCACGAACCAGACGTTGACACCTTTGTCGATGTGTTGGCCGGCATATTCGATGAAGTGAAGCGGGTTCTGAAAAAGAGCGGCGTCGTCTGGCTGAATCTCGGGGACACGTACTACAGCGGCAACGGGCAATCGACCGGCCACGATCCGCGGTCGCCGTCGCGCAATTTCAGCCGCACCAAGCTCCGCCCGGTTGATGTGAGCGGCTGGGACATTCCGAAGAAAAGCCTGTGCGGCGTTCCGTGGCGCGTTGCGCTCGAAATGCAGCGCCGTGGCTGGACGCTCCGGTCGGACGTAATCTGGTGCCGCCCCACGGCCTTGGCAGAGCCTTCGGTGAAGGACCGGCCCGGTCGCCAGCACGAATATCTATTCATGTTCTCCAAGTCGCGCCGGTACTGGTTTGACCGTTCGGCGCTGAAAGAGGAAAGCGTCTGGCACATAGCGCATCAGCGCGGCCTAGGCGGCCACAGTGCGGCGTTTCCGGTCGAGTTGGCGGAACAGTGCATCCTTTCCGGTTCGCCCGCTGGCGGAGCTGTTCTGGACCCGTTTGGCGGGGCAGGGACCACTGGCCTCACAGCCGCCCGCCATGGCCGCAGCGCCATCCTGATCGAACTTAATCCTGAATACGCAGAGATGGCGCGCCGTCGAGTTTCGTCCGACGCGCCCTTGTTTTCGGAGCCCGCAGCATGACCATCGACATTATCGCAGCCGCTCAATCAGAGCGTGAAGACAAGATCGGCCAGCTTCAGACTTGCCGCGATCAGGTCCGCAAATTGACCGACGAGGCCATCCGCCTGCAGCTCGACGTGATCGAGATAGACGCATTCATCGCCAAAGCCCGCTCATATGCGGGGGATGGCGAGACAGACACAACGGCTCCTAAGCCGCTCCCCGAGGACCAAGGCGACAGTGCCACCGAGTCCATAGCGCCAGAGCATCAGCCAACGGAGGCAAAGACCGTGGATCAGGAGCCGTTGTCGAACGGCTCCGGCGGGGTGCAGGACGGATTGCCAGTCCACCCCGCCAACCCAATCCCCACCATTCCCCAGCCCCAAGAGGGTGAGGAAACCGGCGCTGTGGCAGAGCCGGCGCCGGTCAAGCGCGCCACCAAATACGAACGCGTCCTTGAAGCGCTGCGCAAGAACCCCAAGGCCAATGCACGAGCGCTGGCGACCATTTCTGGCTGCACGATCTCGACGGCGAAGGTTTACCTTTTGAAGGCTCGGGCCGAGATAGAGGACGAACGGGTCAGTGAGCCGCCAGCGGAGCCCGTCAAGGCCCGGAAGCCCGCGCCCGCTCCAGTTGCCGCCAAGAAGCCCGAACCCCGCCCCACGCTTCCCAATGAGCCGATACGGACCGTTCACACCGTGGCGCGGCAGCAACCCAAAGGGACCATGTTCCGGCTCCGCAATGCGGATGGGCTTTTCCTCCACTGCGATCTGAACGCGATGATCCGCAAAGGTCTGCGGTTCGTGGGCAAACACGAATACCCGTGGGAGGGAAGCGAGCGCCAGCTATTGGCGGTCCGCAAAATGCTTCCGGCAACGATCGATCTGCGCGAGGAGGTCATCACTAATGGGTAAGGCATGGACGCAGGCGCAGCGTGACGAGGCCGCCGATCTCTACCGCAAGGGCTACAGTTCATCGCAGATCGCTGGGCAGGTAGGGCGCACCCGAAACAGCGTTATCGGTCGCCTCACCCGTGACGGACTGATCGGCAACGCCAACAGAGCCCGGAAGACTAACCGGCGATCGGCAATGAAGGCAGAGCGCACTCATACCCGGCAGCCCAGCAGCCCTTTGCGCGCCAACCCGGATTCGGAAGGGGTGAAGCTCCTCGCCGCCGATGTCTGGAAGCCGCTTCCCGGAACGAATCCCGTTCGGCTTGATGAAGTCGAGGGTTGCCGCTGGCCGCTTGGTGAAATCCGAGAGGGCACGTTTTGCATGTGCAACGCGCCCAAGGTCGAGGGCTCGAGCTATTGCCCGACCCACAAACGAGTTTCGGAGCCCAGCCGGTGAGCCAGGCACTATCCGACATCTCCCAAGAGGACATGGAGAAGGCGGTTCTCAACGCCATCCATGACGTGGCGCGAAAGCAGCTTGAGCGTCGGCTGATGGCGAACACGTTCGAGGAAAAGCAGGAGGCCGGGCTTCGGGCCGCGCTTCACCGGCTTCGCCAGACAGCAGACCTTGAGGTGCAGTCTTGACCGACGCGATACCCACACATTGGAAGGTGAGAGCCCTGCGCCGCCATATCCAGTCCTGCGAGGACGCGGTGTGGTTTCAGGAGCGCCATGGCGACTTCAAGAGCCAGGAGGCGGCAGGTGCCTTGCTGCGCACGTTCCGGTCCATCCTTGCCGATTACGAGGCACAGAAGATCGAAGACGGCCTACAGGGCCGGAGGAGGGCGGCAAATGGCTGAGCGCTTCACCGATGCCTATCTGGACGAACTGCGCTCCGCTCTCCCGATCACTCGCCTTGTCGGCGAATACGTGACCTATGAGGCTGGCAAAGGCCGCGAGGGCGATCAGTGGGCGTGTTGCCCGTTCCACGGCGAAAGCACGCCCAGCTTCCATGCCACCGACGACAAGCAGTCGTACCATTGCTTTGGGTGCGGCGTTTCCGGGGATCATTTCGAGTTCCTGATCGAAAGCCAGGGCATGACCTTCCCCGAGGCGGTGCAGACCGTCGCTGAACTTGCGGGCATACCGCTGCCAGAGGGCGTCGAGATCGCCAAAGGACCGGCACGGGCACCGGAACACCCCCGAGCAGAGAAAACGCCGCCACAGCCTTCCGCTGTGCGCGAGAAGAAAGAAATGGTGAAGGTCTATCCCTACACCGACAACGACGGCGAGTTGCTTTACGAGGTCTGCCGCATCCAGATCAGGATGCCGGATGGATCTTGGGCGCGCACCAAGGACGGCAAAGGCACATGGAAGGATTTCCGGCAGCGCCGCCCTTCCGGTATGCCCGATGGATCGAAGGTGTGGGGCCTGCGGGAAGGAGAATATATTCGCCCCGCGCCCGGCAAGGACTGGTCGCCATGGGACAGGGACAAGGCCGACAAGTGGTCTGATCATCAAACCCATTGGTTCGATGCCGTCGAGCATACGATCTATCGCCATCCCCAGGTTGAGATCGCGATCGCCGAAGGGCGGCCCGTCATCATCACCGAAGGCGAAAAGGACGCCGAGACAGTCGAAACCCTTGGCTTCACCGGCACCACGAACAGTTCTGGCTCCAAGCACTGGAATGATACACATGCAGCTTGCTTCAAGGGCGCCGATGTCATCATAGCGTTGGACAACGACGCGGCTGGCGCAAGGGCCGATAAGCTGGCCCGGTCCATGACAGGGATCGCGCGGCGAATCCGAGTGCTGGACTTTGCGGAGCATGTGCCAAATTTCCCGGTTGGAAACGACATTACGGATTGGGTTGAGGCTGGGGGCACCACAAATGAACTCGAAAAAATTATCGCGTGCCTGCCGGACTGGCGATCGAAGCTGCCCGAGGCGTTCGGATGCCGCCCGTTCAAGTCCATTGCGGGCGAGCCCATCGAATACGAATGGATGATCGAGGAACTGATCGAGCACAACGGCGTGCTCGTGTTTGCCGGGGCTAAAGGTGCGGGAAAGACCTTCGCCGCGCTCGACATGGGCATGAAGGTGGCTCAGGGGCTGCCATACGCGGGCAGAGAGACGCGCCGTGGCATCGTGATCCACATCGCCGTCGAAGACGGCGCAGGGGTCCGCATGAGGGCTGAGGGCTATCGCCGATACAACGGCATCAGCCCGGACGAAGACATTCCTTACGTCATCATGGACCGCGAATTCTCGCTGATGTCCGACGATGCAGTGACCAAGATGATCGCGGCAGTTGCCCAGATCAGCGATCACTACCGCATGCCAGTCGAACTGATCATCATCGACACATGGTCGGTCGCCACGGAAGGGCTCAATGAGATCGACGGCGCCGAGGTCGGCAAGGTCTTGGCCCGCATCAATCGCCTGAAAGAAAGTACAGGTGCCACGATCTGCCTCGTGCATCACATGAACGCCACCGGCAACCGTGTTCGCGGCCACACATCGATTGAGGCCAACGTCTCAAACGTCATCGAGATCAAGCAGGTAATGACCGTTCCTGAGCGCAGGGGCGAAGACCCGGTGAAGGTTTGCGACCAAGAGGGGCGCCCGATCCGGCAATTGACCCTGACGAAAAACAAGAACGGCCTCGATGACATCAAATGGAGCATGGCGCTCGAGATAGTTGATCTCGGGTTGAACCGAAAGGGCAAGCCGGTCAGCACGTGCGTGTGTGTTTCCACAAAGCGACCGCGGCAAAGCAAAAGCCGGAGCAAGATCACCTCACAGTTCCAGCGCATCCTCATGGACGCCCTCAATGACGCACTGTCCGATGCTGGCAAGCAAATGCCGCCCAATGTTCGCGTTGGGCCCCAGATACAGCTTTGCGTGGCCTATGGCGACTGGCGTGACTACGTGCGCCGTAGATGGCCGTTTAAATCGCCAGAGGACGACGCTGAGGCCCGCGACGAGGAGCTGAGGAAGTCCATGGCGGCCGCAGAGGCGGCCCTGCTGAACGCGGGCTATCTCGGCAAGGACAACGACGTCGGAATCGTATGGTCGCTCGGGAAGGACCGGCAGACGACATCGTATCTGCCGCAGGATGACCCGGAACCACCTCCGTCGCTCCCCGACGATGTGCAACGCGAACTAGCGGAGGTCGGGCATGACGAACCGCCCTTCTAGCGACCGCGACTTGTTCGGGGAAATGCCGGTGCAGCGAAAAGGTGCCCCGCTCTTTGCCGACCAGTGGCCAAACAAGAAGGTTGCCCGGATTGTCGAGCTCGCTGTCTCAGGGGCAACCGCCCGCTCGATCTGCGATGACCTGGCAGACGGAACAATGCCGAACGAGGTTCGGGTGATGCTCAGCCATTGGGGCATCAGAGAGCGGCATACAGTGCCGGTCCCAGTCGAACTCAACTCCAAGCTGCGCGCCAAGCTCTTTGACGACGCCCGGAAGCGCGGGAAGGACGGGCACGAACTTCTCACAGACTGCGCCCGCCACACGATCAAAGACACCATGTACGAGAGCATCATTGATGACAGCGACGTTTGAAATCCCGGAATACGCCAAGACCAATCGTGAGCTCTGGACCCCAAACCTTGTCCAGAGGGCCGTGGTGTTCGGGCATATCGTCCTGAGCCGGTCGCAGCCCTATGTCGGCCCCGCTGGGGATAGGGCATACTGGCCTGAGACCTTCGACAAAGAGGACAGCCCAAGGGGCGGGAAGGGCAGGCGCGTTTTCAACTTGCAGGACATGACGCACAGTGAGATGGTTACGCTCGGCTTCACCGATCGGCACGGCGGCAAGCATCCCGCATGGATGAACTTTCCCGAGCTTGCCGAAGCCCCCACGGCGCTCCGCACCTTCGACCAGTGGGTGAGATGGTATGTCAGGGGCAGGCGCACGGCTGGGGAATACCAGACCGAGGAGATGTTTGCCGGGACGCTCAAGATGTCGCTGGCGACCCTCAAGCGCCACAAGGCGTGTTGCGGTCGCATCATCGGGGAAAGGCTCAACAGGGCCAGTGTGCTCCCATGGCGGGTGCCCACCGATAAGCTGAAATAACCCAAGCCCAGAAATAAACGGTTTGCCTTTGCGCGTTGGACAAGGTGAGCCAAATCAGGCGTTTATACGCGTGTTCTTTATAGGCTGGATGAACTGTCAGCCAATCCCCCACATCGAAAGGACTGCCACGATGCGCGCCACGCAGATCGCACCCCTTTGCCTCACCCTGGCCGATGTGGAGGAAAGCCCGCCCCATACCAGCTATCGCGGCCCGCTCGACCATCGAATACCCACCTAACCTCCGTATTGCCAGAACAGTCGCGTCATCCAAGGGTGGCGCGGCCTTCTTATCCGGATCGTCTCAGGCGGTCTCGATAAGCAGGTAGCCAGCGGACGGGCAGAGCGTTCGCACCAATTCGCCCAGTTCAGCCGAGCGCAGCAAGTACTCTATGAGCTCCCGCAATAAAGCTGAACAAAGAAACAAGGCCGGATGCCACGGCGGCGTACATGGTAGCGGCGACGGGGTTAAATCGGCCCGCATCATTCGGCCATAGGTCCGTGCGGAACAACATCGCCGGTTGAGCCCACTTGATATAGATTACTTCGGCAAACTGAAAATTGGCCCAGGCCATAAAGCCAGTGATTAGGATTGATACAATGCCGACCACGTGCCAAGCGGCGCTACTGGCCAGTACTTCTAGCAGTTCTGCGGAGGCCCCGGACCTCAGCTGACTGAGAACGAATATTGCGCCGGCATGAACGGCGAGGAACGAAGCGACCAGCCATTTCCCGTAGTCGGCGTGCAACTGGCGTGACTCGCGTCGAAGATCGATGAATTGGGAATAATAGGCATGGGCTTGGATGCGGTAGCGTTCACGCTCTTTCTCATCTGGCCAATCATCAACAAAGAGCGGTTTGTCTTCAAAGGCCATGCCCATTCTCCCCAACCAACGTCATGAAAGCTTCGCCCAGGCACTGGCTCAAGGCAAGACAGCGGATGAAGCCTATGCACAGGCTGGATATAAGCCCAATCGCAAGAACGCATGGCGTTTGAAGACAAATGAAGACGTCGCGACGCGTGTTGCGGAGTTGAGCGTCAAAGCAGCCGAGAAAGCCGAATGGAGCGCCGCTGACAGGCTCAAGAGCCTCAAGTCGATCCATGACACCGTTCTGGAGAAAGACCCGCGCGTGGCCATCTCTGCGATCGGAGAGGCCAATAAGATGCAGGGCAGTCACGCCGCTGCAAAGCACCATCTCTCCGGCACGGTGCAGGTTGTCACCATCACCGCAAAGCATCTGGACGGATTGAACGACGATGAACTTGCCGCTCTCGAAGCAGCATATCCCGTTCTCCAGAAGCTCGGGCTTGTGGGAGGCGATACAGGGTCAGCGGAAGAAGCGTGACATTGAGGAAAGCCAGGGCGGCTGGGAGCGCGAGAAAGAGCGTTGTGCTGCAGACATTGGTTACTGGTTCGACAAATGGGTCTATACCTACGACCCCCGCCTGACCGGTCAGAAGAACGCCGACGGCACGCGCAAGAGCCCGTATGTGCAGTTCAAGCTCTGGCCGAAACAGCGCGAGGTGGTCAAATGGCTGGCCGATCGCGTTGACGCCGCCGAGGAAGGGCTGATCGAAAAGAGCCGGGACACCGGCGCGACATATCTCACAGCGGGCTTTGCGCTTCACCAGTGGCTGTTCGTCCCGGGCTTCAAGGCCACGTTCGGTAGCCGCAAGGTCGATTACGTCGACAAGAAGGACAACCCGGACGCGATCTTCGCCAAGCTGCGGATCATGCTCCGGCGCCTGCCGCCTGAAATGCTGCCTGAGGGGTTCTCCTGGGCACAGCACGACAATTACATGCGGATCGCCAACCCAGAGACGGGGGCGGTCATCTCCGGCGAGGGTGGCGACGACATGGGCCGTGGTGGCCGTTCGTCGGTGTATTTCGTTGACGAAGCGGCGTTCGTGCCCAATGCGGAATCGGTGGAGAAGGCTCTGTCGGGCAACACCGAATGCGTGATCTGGGTGTCGTCGGTCAACGGCATGGGCAATCTGTTCGCCCGCAAGCGCCATTCGGTGCTCAAACCGCATCAGATCATGCGCCTACATTGGCGCGATGATCCGCGCAAGACTGAGGCATGGGCTCAGGCAAAGCGGGCGTCATTCTCTGACCCGACCACATGGGCCAGTGAGTACGATATCGACTACAGCGCGTCCGTTGAGGGCGTTTGCATTCCGGCCGCATGGGTTGAGAGCGCAAAGCGCATTATGGCGCTGGAGCCTCGCCTGCAGCCATCCAATGCCGGTGTTGTTGGGATGGACGTAGGTGCCGGCAAGGCCAAGTCAGTTGTGGTGCCTCGCAAGGGCCCGGTGGTTCTGCCTCCGCAGTCCCGTGGCAGCCCGGACACAACCGGCACGGCATGGTGGGGATTGGAAACCGCTGTCGAGCATGGGTGTGACGCGCTGAACTTCGACGCCCCTGGCGTTGGGGCTGGCGTGTCATCGACCCTGATGCATCGCAATGACGATGAGACCGCCACAGATGCCGCGAGAGCGGGGCGGTTTGAAAGCCTGACCGTTGTGCCGGTGAACACCGGAACGCCGCCCAGTGACCGCCTCTGGCCAGATGAGCGCACATCTGAGGAGATGTTCGGCAATAAGAAGGCCGAAATCTGGTGGCTGTGCCGTACCGCGTTGCAGCGCACGCATGAGCATGTGCTGTGGCTTGAGGGCAAGGACGACGGGAAAGAGCATTCGGTGACCGAACTGCTCGCTCTGCCCAGTGGTGACCCTGACAGTGACGCCCTGTGCCTGCAGCTCTCGCTCGTGAAGTGGGGCCGCAATGACCGGGGCAAGATAGTGATTGAGAAGAAAGAGGCGCTGCAGCGTCGGGGCATATCCAGCCCTGACCATGCCGACGCGCTGATGCTGACCTTCGTGGATCCGCCTGAGACGGCGACCGCGGCCATGTTCCTAACCTCGAGGCACAGATGAACGCCATATTCAATGCGGCTCAGCGGCGCCTTTCAACCATGTTCCCCGGCTTCTATCCGGGCGTCAAACACGACTATTACCGCGACTTCGGCTATCCCGAGACGCTGACCTTCGATCTGCTCTACAAGCGCTATCTCCGCAATGGCATTGCCACGGCCATGGTCAACAAGACCGTGCTCAAGACGTGGGAGTCGATGCCCTATCTGCTCGAAATGGAGCGGGATGGTTCAGAGAAGGGCACCAAGAAGGAAACGGCGCTCGAAAAGGAGATCCGCCTGCGCTTCGATGATCTGCGCATGTGGGCCCGGCTGGCTGATGTGGACCGCATGTCGTTGGTCGGTGGCTATGCAGGAGCGCTGTTGAGCCTGCGGGACAATGGGCGCTGGCAAGACCCTGTTGAGCGTGTACCCGGTGGCCTGGACGGTATCGCCAAGATCATCCCGGCATGGGCAGGGCAGTTGACGGTTTCGGATTGGGATACAGACCCCAACTCCGAAACGTATGGCGAGCCCCGCATGTACCAGTTCAACGAGGCGAACGTTGAGACCGGCAAGGCAAACCAGCGCCAGATGCTGGTGCATCCCGATCGCGTCATCATCTGGTCGCGCGACGAAACGGTCCACGGCGATTCCCTGCTGGAGCCCGCCTATAACGATCTACTCGATCTTGAGAAGATCAAGGGCGCTGGTGGCGAGGGCTTCTGGAAGAACGCCAAGTCTGCCCCGGTGATCGAGGTCGACAAGGAAGCCAAGATCGAGCAGATGGCCAAGGCCATGGGCGTATCGGTCGATAAGATCGCCGATGCCATGAACGATCAGGTCGAGGACTGGCAAAAGGGCTTCGACAACCTGCTCATGGGTCAGGGTATGAAGTTCTCCACCCTGGGGATCACTTTGCCGAGCCCTGAGCACTTCTGGGCCGCCCCGCTGCAGTCCGCCGCGGCATCCGTGCCCATCCCGCTCAAGATACTCGTGGGCAACCAGACAGGCGAACGCGCCAGCTCTGAGGACAACGAGGAGTGGGCCCAGACCAACATGAGCCGTCGCGCCAATCAGGTCGTGCCGATCATCATGGGCATGGTGAAGCGCTTTGTGCGGTTCGGCATGCTGCCCGAGGGCAAGGATTGGTATCTCGATTGGGCTGATCTGACCGAGGCGTCCATGGGCGAGAAGATCGAGCGCGCCGACAAGATGGCTGACGTCAACAACAAGATGAAGGACTCCGGCGAGGTGGTGTTCACCTCCGAGGAAATCCGCCTGACCGTTGGCTATGAGCCCCTGAGCGATGCGGAGAAGTTCCGCGATGAGCCTACGGACGACGACGCCAAAGATGCGTTGCCGCCACCCGCTGACCCGGCCGAAGACGCCGCCTGACCAAACACCGGAGAGAACCAGTGCCCAAGACAGTCCGCGTCAACGTGCGGTCGGTCGCGAACATGGCTGCCGTGCGCAAGGAAAAGCGCAACGGTCGTGATGTCGTGATCGTGCCAAGCGCGACCATGCCAGACGACATCGTGATGAATGAAATCATGTACCCGGCAGCCGAGATCGCCAAGTCGTTCAGATCGCTCGAGCGCACCCCGGCGCCGCTGGGCCATCCCACCATCAACGGCAAGTTTGTCTCTGCCCGTGACCCCGAGGGCATCAATCTGGGCTGGATAGGGGCATGGAACGAAAACGTCCGTCAGGAAAAGGGCAGGGTGCTGGTCGACAAGGTGATCGACGTCGAGCGCGCCAACCAGTCCGAGGGTGGGAAGCGCGTTCTCGATGCCATTGAGGCCGGCGACCCGGTCCACACCTCAACCGGCCTGTTGGCCTTGCTCGACGCTGCCAACGGCGACGTCGACTACAAATTCACCGCCCGCGATATCGAGTTCGACCATGACGCCATCCTCTTGGATGAGGAAGGCGCTGCCAAGCCCGAACAGGGCGTGGGCATGATGGTCAACTCCAAGGGCGAAAGCGAAGAAATCGAGGTCATCAACTCCATCTGGGAGGACGCTGACCGCGACATGGATTGGGCAGTGGAATCGCTGGCCCGAGCTGTGGAGCGCCGCCAAAAGGCCGGGGCTCTGGAGCGAATGAAGACCGCGATTTTGGAGGCCCTGGGGCTTTCTGAGCGGGAACCCTCTGCAAACATGGAGAAAGCAGAAATGGCTGATGAAAAGCAGCTCGAAGCGCTTTCCGCGAAGGTTGACGCCCTCTCGGAGAGCCTTGGCAAGATTGGCGAGACCGTCGGCACCGCCGTCTCGAACGCCATCAAGCCTCTGGTCGACGCTCAGGAAGCGATCGTCGCCAACCAGAAGGCCAAGGACGATGCGGAGCTTGATGAGCTGCGCGGCAAGATCGTCAAGGCCAATCTCATGGAGGAGGACGCCGCAAAGGAGCTGACGCTCAACGCTGCTCGCGCCCTCGCCAAGAAGGCCGAGCCCGGCAAGGCCCCGGGTCTGAACGGAGCCTTCAAATCCGGCGGGTCTGACGAGCCCAAGTTCAAGCTGCCCAAGGGGGAGTAACCAACCATGGCACGCTATAACAAAATCTTCCTGGGCCCTGTCCAGAAGAAGCTGCCCCAGGTGCGAGAGGCCCTTGCGTCTGTCGCACTCCTGCCGGGCCGCTTGGTCGTGATGTCGTCTGGCGAGTTCGCGCTCGCTGGCGCAACGACCGTTGGTCAGGTTCTGCTCGTGCAGGACAACTACCTGGCCAGCAAGGGTGTCGATACGGAATGGGCTGCTGATAGCACGGCCATCGGTATCGAGATGCAGAGCGACGAGCTCTATGCCGCCCGCATTGCCAACGGCGTGAACATCACCGCCATTGGCACACCGTTGACCCCGGCTGCCAATGGCACCTTGGGCATCGCATCCACATCGGACCTCGTCGTCGCCTATTCCGACGAGATCTACAACAACAACAGCGGCAGTGAGCAGCTTCTGCGGGTCCGCCCCGCCGGTAGCCAGTCCTACCTGTCGGCTGCGACATAAGGAGCACGCGACAATGCGATATTTTGACGAACAGCTCGTCGCCAACTCCCGCCCGCATGCCGCGTGGTGGGATGAGGTGACAGTCAACCGCGAATGGTGGCACCAGGTCGAAGACCAGCTTGCCGAAGTTCGCAATGCTGCCGCGGTACTGCCCCGCGATGCATGGCTCGACCTCGACGGCATTACCCGCCGTGTGATGCGTGCCGACGAAGGGCAGGCGTGGATGACGGACCTGATGCCGTTGGCCAAGCCGGTCAACATCGGCAAGCTGGTCCACCTCAACCGCGTGTCTTCGGATGCCGGTCGCGTTGTCCGCTCGATGTCGGGTCAGGTGCCCGTCACCATGGACAAGGTGACCTATGACTATCGCGGGACGCCCGTGCCGATCTTCTCGACCGCCTATGGCCGTGAATGGCGCGAGTGGAACACGCTGCAGTCCGAGAACTTCGACGCTCTGTCGGACGATCAGGAAGCCCACACCGCAAAGATCCGCCGCGACATGGCGCTCTATGCTCTGGACGGCGATTCCTCGATCGTGTTCGAAGGCTACACCGCCTACGGCATCCGCACGCATCCGCTGTCCAAGTCCATCAACCTGGGCACGGCCGGCAACAACATCAACCTGACGTCCGCCACTTCGGAAGCCATTGAGAACTTCATCAATGGGCCGTTCGGCACCATGCTTGACGATAACCTCGTCATGGGTGGCGTGAACCTCTACATCTCGCCCGAGATCGCCCGGAACTTCGACAAGCCCTATTCGGGCGCGGACGGGTTCAAGGTCGGCTCTCTGCGTGAGGTGTTGCTGCGCAATCGTCGCATCAACAAGATCGAGGTTTCGTTCGAGCTCAGCGGAAACGAGTTCTTCGGCTTCGTTCCGAACGCCGAGTATATCCGCCCGCTGATCGGCATGGCCGTCAACACCCAGGCCGTTACCCGCACCATGCCCACGGAGAACTACCAGTTCCTGATCATGGGTGCGATGGGTATCGAGATCCGCGCGGACTTCAATGACCGCTCGGGCGTGTTCTACAGCGTGGTGGTCGACTCCTAATCGATCGCTCATCGGTGGACATTATGAGGGGCCGGCCCGCGCTGGCCCCTTTTGTATGCCCACACCTCCCCCGAAAGGACTGAACCATGAAGATCGAAATCACTGCTGGCGGCATCTATGGCAAAGAAGGCAAGCCCGTTCCTATCGGCACGGTGCTGACCGTCAAGGAAGAACCTAAAGGCTGGAAGGGCCGCTATCGCGTCATCGGCAAGACCGAAGGCAAAGAGGCCATCACCAATCCCGACAATGCCGCGCCGGCCAAGTCTGTCGATGAGGTTCTGGCCATGGCAGAGGATAGCAATGTCCAGTTCATGACCTTCAAGGCCGAAGCAACCAAGATCCTCGGCGACGGCGCACCGTCCAAGAAGGACGATTTGATTGCCGCTCTCAAGGCCAAGCAGCCCGCATAACACTGGGGCGCGGTACACCCGCGCTCTGATACCTCATTCCAGCCACAGGGGCGGTCATGTACGGCACTATTGCAGACTGGAGGGCATATGCCACGGCACGCGGTAACAGCGCCCCTGCGGACGCCCCTGACGGCGATGCAACGGCCGCCCTGATACGGGCGTCGGATATGATCCGGCTGCGCTATGTCCCGCTGCTGCTCTCAGGCTATGGCGTGGACTTCACCCCGACCGGCTCCGATCTTCCGCTGGTCGAGGAGGCAAGCTATATCGCGGCCGGGCTCGAACTGGAAACGCCTGGGTTCTTCTCTAAGACCTATACGGCCAGCGAGCAGAAGATACTCACGCAAGTGCAGAGCATCCGTTGGCAGGTCGTGGGCGATGCCAAGGGCACCTATGCCGCCATGCCGGTCAGCACGCTTATCGATGCTCTGTTCTGGCCGTATATCAGCGATCCTGACGACGACAGTTTCTTCTTTCGCTCGATCGGGCCGGGGGCTTGCGTCTGATGGCTGAGGACTGGAACGCCGTCGCTGCCGAAGTGGAAGCGGCTCTTGCCTCGATCGGCGACACCTCCGAGCCCAACGGCCACCCCGCCGTCATCCGCAAGGTCGTGCCGGGCGTGGTCGATCCCGAGGAACCTTGGGCGCCGGTCACAGACACGATCACCTATCACCAGGTCGTGGTGCTGATCAGCGACACGGAATTGCGCGACATCAACGGCACGCTGATCGGCATGGCCAAGCGCACCGTGACCATCTCGGGCGCGGCCGGTGTTGTGCCCCATGATGATGACCGGATTGTGCTGGGGATGACCTCTGCGCAGGTGACGACTGCCGGGGATGCCAACGTGGCTTGGCGAGATTTGGTCAGCGTCAAACCCCTCGCTCCGGCAGGGATAGCCGTTTTGTACGAACTCACGCTGCAAGGATAGATCAATGGGCTTTCGTGAAGGGTTTCGCCGAGGCTATCAAAACCCGACAGGGCTTGGCTCTGTAATCGGGCGATGGTTGGCGGCTGCCGTCATTGTCGCGCCTGTGGTGATTGCCGCTATTCTCGTATTGGCATAACTCATGGCCCGTCGCCCGACACGCGCCCAGCTCCGGCGCCAGTTCGAAGCCTTGGCCGATGAATGGTCGCCTCGTGTTCGTGATGCCTTCCTCGCCGCCGTGGCAGACATCGCCAACCGGGCAGAGCTTGGGCGCATTATCGAACGCCTGGAGCGCGGAGACATCGCCGGGGCCATAGATGCCGTGCATCTCGATCCAGCCGCCTACAGGGCTCTTGAAACGGCTCTAACGGGCGCTTTCGGGGCAGGTGGGGCGGCAACCGTTGCCGGTCTGCCGGTTCTGCGCGATCCCACAGGCGCAAACGTTGTGATCCGGTTCGATGTCCGGGCCCCGCGCGCCGAGGCATACCTTCGCGAGCATTCGGCCCAACTGGTCACGCGCATCATTGATGATCAGCGCCAGGCCATCCGGTCGGTGCTGGAAACCGGGCTGATTGAGGGGCGCAATCCCCGCACAACAGCCCTCGACATCATAGGCCGCACCACAAGGGCCACAAATAGCCGCGTGGGCGGCATAATCGGCTTGTCGGCACCACAGGCGCAGGCAGTGGACAAAGCCCGCTCAGCGCTTACTTCTGGCGACCCTGCGGCCATGCGGGACTATCTGAACCTGACACGGCGCGATAAACGCTTCGATGCAACGGTTCGCAAGGCAATTGCAGAAGGCAAGGCGCTGCCGGCCGATGTTGCGCAGCGCATCACGGGCCGGTATTCAGATCGGCTCTTGCAGCTTCGCGGTGAGACGATCGCCCGAACTGAAACTTTGTCGTCACTTCACGCTTCAAAGGCAGAGGCTTTTGAGCAGGCGATAGACACGGGCGCGGTACAGCGCAGCCAGGTCAAAAAGCAATGGATCGCTACACGAGATAGCCGATCCCGCGATCATCACGCCTCGGCGGACCGAGAGCGCGTCGGGTTGGATGAAAGATTTAGCACTGGGCTGCTCTACCCACACGAACCCGGCGCCCCCGCATCAGAGGTGATCAACTGTCGGTGCGATTATGAGCATGTGATCGATTTCCTTGCGGGGTTTGGCCAGTGACCACCTACAAGTTTAGCGAAATGCACCTGTTCACCGACAAGGTGATGAACAGGGTGGATCTTATCGTAAAGGAAAGCGCTCAGCGTGTCGGGCTGGGTGTCAAATACCGCACAAGACGCGACACCGGGTTTTTGCGGGCGTCATGGCTGGCGTCGACCGCGTCGATGCCGCTAATTGATCGCAATGCGCGGCCCGAGAAAGGCGCGCTGTATCAGGACAATGACAGTCAGATCGCGCTGGTGATTGCAGGTGCCACGCTGGGACAGCCGATCTTTTTCGGCTTCACGGCGGGGTATGCGGACATCCGAGAGTATCACGATGGGATGGTGAGGCTTGAGGCTCAGCGCTGGGGCGCTATCGTCTCCGAGGTCGTGGCGGAAGCCAAAGCCCGCTACCCCTGATCCATCTTCTTGAGCAAGGACATCTTGAGCGCGAGCAGTACCTGCCTCGCTGCTTTGAGGCTGTTCTGCCCGAGCTCTGTTTCGCCTTCGCTGTCATAGCCGATGTCATCGAGCGCCACGCCAAGGCGGGCTTCGATCTGCTCATCGGTTAGGGGCGGCTTATCTGGCATTGAGAAAGCAATAGCATGGCAACGCCGAATGTGAACACCAAGATTTGGCTTGCCCTGCGCGCTCGTGTCGCAAGCCTGGCGCTGACGCCGGCGCTCCCGGTCATCTGGCCGGGGCAGAACAAGGACTTGCCCTCGGTTCGGTGTATCGAGGTGGTGAACATGGTCAACCGGCCAGATCGCCGCTTCATTGGGTCGAACGATCCACACGATCGGATGGGCATCCTGCAAATCGGCCTCTTATCATTGTTCGCGGACAGCGAGCACGCCGAGACCACAACCCGCGAGATTGCCGGGGATATCGCCGACCATTTCGTGGTCGACATGCCGCTCCGCTACCAGGACGTCGATGTGCGCGTCTATGAGGCGCCAGAGGTAGGGACGTCACTCAAGGACGAAGCCCGCAGCCGGATCGTGACGCCGGTCAGCATCAGGTGGCGCACCTTCGCATAAACCGAATTCCCGGCCATCCGGGGAACACAGGGCTCGCTTCGGCGGGCCTTTTCTTTGCCATTGAAAAGGAGAAGCCCCGATGGCGATACACACGAATGCTGATACCAAGATGTTTATCTCGCCGACGCCCGTCGACGTGGACAGCATCAACGCCATGACGGACCAGAACGCCATTGCGTTCTTCGATGCGATCGATGATTGGATCGAGGTCGAGGAGCTTGAGGATCTGGGCGAGCTCGGCGACACGTCTGAGGCGATCACCTTTACCGCGCTCAACAATGCCCGCGTCCGCAAGCTCAAGGGCCCGCGCGATGCCGGCACACAGGCAATCGTGGTTGGCCGTGACCCCCTCGATGATGGTCAGGAGGCATTGATTGCCGCCGAAAAGACCAAGTTCGACTATGCGGTCAAGCTCGAACTGGCCGACGCCCGCACCGATGCCTACAGCAATTCGGTGATGTATTACGGGGCGATGATCATGAACGCCCCGACGAACCTGGGCAACGTGTCGAACGTCGTGCGCCGCAATTTCAGCGCGGGCATCAATACCGCCGTCTTTGAGGTTGGCAGTGCCATTCTGGCCGCCCCGACCAACACGCTTGAACCGTCCATTGCTGGCGTTCTGGCAGAGGACGAGGTGCTTACCGCCATCGAAGGCACGTGGACCGGCTCGCCGACCTTTACCTATGTCTGGAATCGCGACGGCACGCCCATCGGTGGGGCTACGTCCAAGACATACACCATCGTTGCCGCAGACGTCGGAACGGCCCTCTCGGTCACTGTTACTGGCACCAACTCGGCCGGCAACGCTTCTGCCACATCGGCAGAGACGGCCAACATCCCCGCTTAACCCCGTTCGCACGTGCGATAGGCCCGCTCTGTCGTCGGGGCAGGGCGGGCCAACCCCGACACCCGACATTCCCGATAGGTGAAACTCATGACCAACAAGACATTCGATTTCGATACCAACTTCGTTTCGGTCGAGAGCCAAGAGAAGGGCTCCGAGTTCGAGGTTATCAGCGATGCCGGAAAAAAGACCGGCATGTTCATCCGCCTGGCCGGGCCGGACAGCCCGCGCCGCAAGCGGACACAGGCCCGCCTCAAGGACTTCTACCTCAAGTCTGGTATCGGTGTTCCGAAGGCGGATGCGGTGAACAACCGCAAGGCCCGCCGCGCTCTGGCCACTCAGGGCGATCGCTACAGCGGCGAGACTGCGGATCAGTTCTATGAGCTGCGCATGGACGATCTCGTGGCAGCCACGATCTCATGGCGCTATCCCGAGGGCTTTTCCGGCCCGGACTGCACCCCCGAAAACGCCGCGGACCTTTACCAAAAGCACCCGACCCTGTTTGAGCAGGTCGCCGGTGCCGCGGACGATCTTGACCGTTTTACCACGCGCTCGGCGAAGCCCTGACGGCTTTTGCCGAGCGCTCTTTTGCGCTTGAACGGAACGAGGAAGGCAGGACGCGGCGAGACAGGCTCGAGTCGCGGCTTGAGCGGGCAATCCGCAAGGGCCGCGATGACATTGCCGAGGAGATCGAGGAACAGCTTTTCGTCCCGCCGTTCCCTGATCCTCTAACCCACATTTGGGAAGCATGGATGCGTGTTCGCCGCCGCAAGGCGCCGGGCATGAATGGCCCAAGCCCAATCGAATGGCCCGACATTGATGCGTTCATTCGTCATTCGGGAGAGAGCTTTGAGCCTTTCGAAGTCCGCTTGATCGAAGACCTGGACGATACCTACCTCGCATCTGTGTCCGCCGAGGCCAGTGAGGAAGACAAGCAACAAGCGCTGAGGGATGACCTCTTGAGCGCCGGCAAGCCACGAGCAGGGGATCGCCCCGTGTCTGGAGAAACGCACAATGGCAGACATAGCCCAGCTCGGCCTTGAGGTTCGCTCCGACAGCGTCGTTACGGCCACGGATCGCAACCGCAAGTTTGCGGAAGGCGCAAGCCATGCCGAAAGGGCGGCGGACAGGATGGGCCGCACCGTGGGCCGTCTCGCCGGGCAGTTCATCGCCCTCGCCGCTGTCACGTTCTCGTTCAACACCATGATCCGCGAGGCTCGTGCCTTCGATGCCGCATTGGCCGAAGTCTCGACGCTTCTCCCGGTGGTGGAAGGAGAGATCGACGCCATCGCGGAAGCCTCGCGGCGCATGTCTCGAGAGTTCGGCACCACGGCGGCGTCACAGGCCCAAGCCTTCTATCAGGCCATCTCTGCCGGGGCAGGGGATGCGGCACAGGCAACGGAATTGCTTACGGTCGCAAACCGTACCGCCATCGGTGGCATCACTCAGGTCACGGTCGCGGTCGATATCCTGACCACGGCGACAAACGCATATGCCGCCAGTGGCCTCACGGCTTCGGACGCGGCCGATACGCTGTTCGTCGGCATGAGGGCAGGCAAGACCACAATTGACGAGCTGGCGAGCACGCTGGGCCGGGTTATTCCCCAGGCTACGGCTGTGGGTCTGAGCTTTGATGAGATCGTCGCTGCCACGGCCGCCCTGACCACTCAGGGGCAGTCGACCGAAATGGCCGTCACTGGCCTGTCGGGCATCATGACGCAACTGCTCAAGCCTTCTTCTCAGGCCGTCGATCTGGCCAAAGAGCTGGGCATCGAGTTCAGCGCTACGGCTGCACAGACCATGGGCCTTGCCGGGTTCATGGAATATCTGGTCGAGGCGACCGGGGGCAGCCAAGAAGCGCTTGCCATGCTGTTCGGATCGACCGAGGCCCTGCGGGCGGTGTTCTCGCTTGCGGGTCAGGGCGGCGAGAAGTTCAACGACATCCTTGGCGATATGGAGGAACGGGCAGGGGCGGCAGACGAAGCGTTCAACCGGGTTTCGGAATCGCTCGATCAGCGGCTCAATGTCGTCATGGCCCGCTTTGGCGATCATGCCTTGGGTGCTGGGCAAGTGTTGCTGTCCGTCATGGTCCCTGCCTTGGAACTGCTTGCCGGTGCAGCCGACATTCTGGCCGCCAATATGGATCGCCTTGTTTCGTATCTTGGTGTTGCCGCGGTAGCTGGGGCCATCGCCTTCCGTGGTGCGATCGCAGCGGCAGCGGCTGCCACCTGGGGCTTCGTCTCGGCACTGGTCGCAACCCGTGCAGCGTTGATCCGAACCGGGCTAGGCGCCCTTGTCGTGGTTCTCGGTGAGCTGGTCTATCAGCTTTGGGAGGCCATCGACCGCGCCGGCGGATTCGGCAATGCCATGCAGGCAGCGGGACGCACAGCGAACCGCGCCATCGAGAGCATCAAGAACGGCGCGACGGCAATGGATCGGGCCCTGCGCGGTGTTGCCTTTAGCGTCGAGGCGGCATTTCGCACGGCATGGGGCAACATTCTCATTGGTTTTGAGAACATGATGGCCGCGATCACCGGTCAGGCTCCCGATACATTCGGCGCCATAGCGTCTCCCGGCAATCTCCAGCTTAGTGAGGCTGATCGCGCACGGGAATCGGCAGATCGAGAGTTCGGCTATGCAAGCCATTTCTGGGATTTGGCGATGAACGGCACGCCTGAGCCCAACGTGCCGGGTACACCGGGCGGTCGTGGTCGTGGCGGGGGTCTCGACACTGACAACATGCCCGACATTCCAGCGATGACCCAAGACCTCGAAATGCTTGGCGGCGCGCTTGAGGCGGCCAACGACAATCTTGATGAGTTTGCCGAGGCGCTTGCCCTTGTGGATGGCCAGAAAAGCCCATTCGAGCAGCTTGCCAATGATATGGCCGTGCTGGATGAGGCTTTGGCCGCCGGTGCCATATCGTGGGAGCAATACGGGGCAGCGGCTTTCCGGGCCAACGCCACGGCTGCGAGCTCGGTCCTCGGTCTTGCGGGCGGCCTGACGAGCGCCCTGAGCCAGATGTTCCAGGACAATAAGGCCTTTGCCATCGCCAACGCGGTGGTTTCGACTGCCGAGGCGGTGATGAAAGCCCTGGCCACCTATGGCCCAACGCCATGGGGCTTTGCCGCCGCTGGTGTGGCCGCTGCCACGGGCGCGGCCCAGATCGCGGCTATCGCCAGTGCCCAGAAGGGCAGCGCAAGTGCGCCCGGTGTGAAAGGCTCTGCCGTGTCGCAGGCTTCCCAGCCGCAACAGACGCAAAGCACCACCCAGATCAATCTCACCCTTGGCGGCAATGGCCGCTATTCGAGGGATGACGTCAGGGATTTGCTTGAGCAGATGACAAACGAGCTAAGCGATGGCGTCGGGACCAAATTCAAACTGGCGGTGAACCAATGATCGTTCTTTCCCGGTCGCTGGTTCTCAGCCCGACCAGCGCCGTTAATCTATCCGCGCCTGTCATCCTGTGGGATTCGATTGCGGACGTTGCATCGATTACGGCCAGTTCGGAGGATGATGCATATCCTGCCAGCAACCTTGCGACCGAATCCACCATCGAAGTGTGGAAGGCAGAGGCCACGGGCGAGGTCACCATCGAGGTCAACACCGGGGGCCAAATCATTGATGCGGTCGGGTTTGCCCGGTCCAACTTCGGCACTGCCGGAGCGATGATCATGGTCGAGGCTCTTATCGATGCGGTTTGGGTAGAGGTGATCGAGGAATTCATTCCCGCCGACAACTCGCCGCTGTTGATGAGGTTTGAGCCTGCCAACGTCACGACGCTGCGGGTGACCATCACGTCGCCGACAGTCGTGGCCTCGGCCGCTGTCATGTTCGTGGGCAAGCTTCTCGTTTTCCCCCACGGGATATCGGCAGGGCATGTCCCTCTCGATCATGCGCGCGAAACTCAGGTGGTCAATGGAACGTCAGAGGCAGGTAACTTCCTCGGGCGCATCGTGACGGGCCAGTCGGCCCAGACCAGCGCGCAGTTCAACAACCTGCCGGCGGACTGGTTCTACGATGAGATGAGTGAGTTTGTTCAACGCGGGGCATCAGGGGCGTTCTTCTTTGCCTGGCTGCCCAAGAGCAGACCCCAGAGCGTTGGGTATAGCTGGCTGACCGCCGACCCGCAGCCCAACGAAGGATCGATCTATGTCGATGTCGTGCTGAACTACGGCGGCATGGTCCGCTAGCCGCACCGTATCGATGGATTTACCAACGCCGCCTTTCGGGGCGGCTTTTTTGTGAGCCGCTATGACTGCCCAACGCGCGATAACCCTAGTCGAGATCGACATTCCCTATTGCACGCTGAGCTATGGCGTTGCGCCATGCACCGCCGTGCTGGGCGTCGATAGCGAAGTCAAATGCTGGAACACATTTTCGACATGTGCGAAACGCGAGGACTTTGACGAGGGCACCGTTACGCTGCGGTTCGCCAAGGCAGCCACCTATCTCGATGAGAGCGGCATTGATGCCATTCCATCGATCATAGATGCCCGCTACGAGCCCGCTGAGCTGTCTTTGGGGGAGCCGAGCCTTGGGGTGCGGGCCAAGCTGTCCGTGACGCTCTCCGACCATCCCTACGGCGATACGGGGGAAGGTTTCGACAAGTATCGCACCGAACGGACATATGACCCGGCAAAGACGGGCACATTCTGGGGCAAATTCCGCGCCCGGCATCCGGTTCTCAAGGGCCGCCCCATCCGCCTCATTCGCGGCTTTGTGGGTCAAACACTGGAGGAAATGGAAACCCGGCACCTGTTTGTCGATTCGACGGACACGGATGAGGATGGGCGGTTCACAATCACCGGCAAGGACGTGATCAAGTTGGCCGATGGCGACCGTGCCCTGGCTCCCACACCTTCGAAGGGCTATCTCGTTGCCGACATCACCGCCGGGGCAACATCGGCAACGCTGGCGCCGTCTGGCATAGGCAATGCTGAATATCCGTCATCGGGTCATCTGGCGATCGGTGGCAGCGAGATTGTCGCCTTCACACGGTCGGGTGACACCCTGACCTTAACGCGGGGTCAGTTCGGGACCGAGGCGCAGTCCCATAGCGCTCAGGACCGGGCCCAGGTCTGCCTCTATTATCAGGGCGTCGACCCAGCGGACATCATCGAAGATCTGTTCACGACCTACGCCAACATTCCTGACGCTCAAATCCCGCTGGCGGACTGGAAGGACGAAACCGCGGCATATCTGCGCCGGGTCTATACCGCGATGATCGCCGAGCCGACCCCGGTTCGCGATCTGGTGTCCGAACTGGTCGAGCAGGCCGCATTGGTCCTGATCCCGGATGACATCACCCAGACCATCCGGCTCCAGGTGCTGCGGACCATCAACACCGATGCCGCGATCTGGAGCGAGGAGAACATTGGCAAGGGTACGCTGCGGATCAAGGATCAGCCCGCAAAGCGCATCACGAACTGCATCACGTATTACGGGCTCATCAACCCGCTTGAGAACGTCGATGACCCCAAGAACTATCGCTCGATCGAGGCCTACGACGCGACCGACTTTGACGTTGAGAACCAGCCCACCATCAAGCGCATATTCTCGCGCTGGATACCGGCCTTTGGGCGCACCGTTGCCGAACGGCTCAACCTGATCCAGATCGGGCGGTATCAGTCCGCGCCTCGCGCGTTCTCTTTCGACGTGTTCCGCGACCGCGATCCCCAGCTTGGCACAGGCTACCTGATGTCTTCATGGCCGATGCAGTTGGCCAGCGGAGAGCGCGATCAGGTGCCGATGCAGATCACGCGCATGCGTCCCGGCGATGCGTGGCTTTCGCTTGAAGGTGAGGAGGTGCGCTTTCTCGACCTTGATGAGCAGGATCTGACGAACCGCGTCATCATCATCGATGGCAGCGCGAACAACATCAATCTGCGCAGCATTCACGACAGCCTGTTTCCGCCACTGACAGAAGGCGATGAGATCACCTTCATCGTCAATTCGGGGGTTGTGGTCGGGTCCACCAGCACCGGCAGTCCCGCTATGCACGTCGGCACTTGGCCAGCAGGGTTTGTTCCGCTCGTTCAGGTGCGCGGGAGAATACAGGGCCGCGCCGGTAACGGCGGGCGGGGCGGTCAGAACGGCGGTAACGGTGCATCAGGTGGTGCAGGCGGGCGTGCGCTCTACACCCGCTCTCCGATTACCCTAGAGCTTCTATCGGGCGCCCAGATTTGGGGCGGCGGCGGCGGTGGCGGCGGTGGTGGTTCGCGGTTCGGCGCCAGAGGCGGCGGCGGTGGTGGCGGCGGCGCGGGCACACTGCCGGGATCGGGCGGGGCCGGAGGGTCGGGGCAGCAGAGCGGTCAGCCAGGCAAGCCGGGCACAGCAACCGCTGGCGGGGCGGGTGGTGCTGGCGCCTACTCAGCAGGCGACGGTCGCGCTGGTGGCGGGCCGGGCCAGTCGGGTACGGCAGGTCAGGCGGGTTACGGAACAAGCGGCGGCGCTGGCGGTGCTGCAGGATCGGCCATCGATGGCGTGTCTTACATCACAATAACGGGTTCGGGCGACCTTCGCGGGCCCCAGGTCAACTAGGAATTAATCCATGACATTGGCAAGATATACCGGAACCGTGCAGGACGCGGCGGGCAACGCTGTGGCTGGTTGTGAGATCGAGGTGCGCAGCGAAAGCACCGGACTTCTGGCGGTCCTTTATTCTGACAGGGACGGGCTCAATCAGATCAGCAATCGGTTCACGGCTCCAGACGCGACGTTTTCGTTCCACACCACGGGCGGGGCTTACCGAGTCACGGCGACTAAGGCCGGGTTCTCGGCAGAATGGCGCTTTGTGGCCATAGGGACGATGCAGGAACAGGATGTCGAGGGCATTGTGTTCAGCCTGCAGGCGGGCATTGTTCCGGCCCTGACACGGGCCGAACTGGAGCTTTACATCCCGCCCGTGCCAGAGGAAGGCGAAGCTCTCCCCCGCGCCGGGGTGGTCTATGCCGATCCAGTCGCGTCGAACAACGGGTATTGGGTCTATAGCTTTGCTGATGAGGAATGGAAGTGGGCACGGCCCCTGTCCGATACGCTGGCAAGGCTGACGATTGTTGGCGGGGATGAAAACGCCATTGTTGCGACGGCTTCGCCAGGCGTTGATCCTGCATCGGTGATTGCGTTCTTCATCGACCCTTCGACGCCCAACACCGGCCCGGTGACGATCTCGATCAATGGCGATGATCCGGTTTCGGCCTATGATTACACTGGGGCTGAATTTCCCGCTGGGGCGTTTTCTAACCGCCTGTTCCTAACGCGCGAGGCGGATGGATCTCTGCAGTCGGTAATGCCGGCTGACATCGTTGCGCAGGCCGCCGCCAAGCTGGAAGAATTCCTGTCCCATTTCCTTGGCAACTTCGCTGACGATACGGCTGCCGCAACGGCCGCCGGAACGCCAGTCGAGGGCCAGTTCTACTGGAACACCACGAGCAAGATCTATCGGTATTTTGATGGATCAACATGGCAGCCCTTCCCGTACGCGGCACTCGATGACGGGTCCGTTACCGAGCCCAAGCTTGCAAACGCTGTGGCCCTATCCCTCGCCAATGTGCAGCCGACGCGTGCTGGTATAGCCGCGCTTGATACCACACGCTACAACGTCGCCTATCTGGCAGAGTCGGGGCGGGCGGGAGCGTTCCTTTGGAACCCGAGCGATCTTTCGGCAAGGCTGTCGCCGTCCTCGCTGACGACGACCAGTGTTGACGATGCGGGAGACGTTCTCACGCTCGCAGATCACGGGTTACGCACTGGCGACGGCCTATATCCAACCACGACAGCAGATGGTCTGACAGCAGAAACGATCTATCGAGTTATCGCGCAGGAAACAGATGCCGTATACTTCTATAATCAGACTGCGGCGTTTACGGTAGGTCAGACGCTGACAGGCGGCACTTCGGGCGCGACGGCGACCATTGACAAGATCGATGATCGCGGGACGTGGGGCCTTCTTTATCTGAGCAATTTGACTGGCGCGTATGTCGTTGATGAGACGATTACCGATGGCGCGGGCGGCTCAGCAGACGCACAGAAGGTCAACGCCACCGAATACGACCCCGACCGTTTTCAAGTGGCATTGAACGCGACTGATGCCTTTGCGGGAACCGCCGTCAATCTCACAGGAACAACGAACCTCACCTTCAACAAGCATATTGACCCTGGAGAAGGTGTTTACATCATTCCAGATGGTTCTGCCATTGACGGATCGCAAGGCGCGTGGGTTCGTCAGCACGATGGCCCTCACGACATACGCTGGTGGGGTGGAAAGTCAGACAGCGGCACGACAAACAACGCTATTGCGCTCCACGATGCTCAGGCAGCGCTCCCGTCCGAAGGGGGCAGTATTTACGTCCCCGGCGCTTCAGGGTTTTACCAACTGAATAACAACTTCTACCTCAAGAGCCATAACTGGTTGGTTGGCGAGGGCGTTGCTTCGTTCCTAAAGGGCAACGGTGCGGGCGTTGTGGTTGATGCTGTCTCTTTCCCAGAGATACGCACCTTGTGGGGCATCGATAAGATCAGGGTTGACCGCGCCGGGGCGGTTGGGCCTGCCGTATTCCTGAGGGGCAAGGCTGTAAGCGGCCATGCGCCTGTTCGTGGTGTCATCCGCGACTTGACAATCCGCGCATCTACCGGCGATGGGCTGGTCTCTGAGGGGTCATATCTTGTCGATATGTATAACCCCAATATTCACGATTTGACCAACGGCATTGGGCTGAAGCTCACGCAAGACCCTAATGCATCTTTGGGCGCCTATGCATGGAAGGTGTACGGCGGCGAAATCGCCTGGTGCAATATAGGCGTTTTTATCTACCGCGCATTTGGTGTCCATTTTTACGGAACGGCCATTGAGGGCAACCTGACAAGAGGTGCCGATGTCAATGAATTCTCCGATGCGGTCGGGTTCTATGGGTGTTATTTCGAGGCGAACGGCGGCAGCACTGGGCAGGACATCCGCACTCCGCCGCTACAGGTTCGGGCTCCGCGCTCGCTCGTTATTGATGGGTGCAACTTCCAGGACAGCGGAGGGAAAGACCATTCAATTGTACTGAATGCCGGAGAAAACGTCTCCGTCACTAACAATTGGTTCAACGGCTATCCTGTTTCAAAGGTCATGGTTGGCTCTGGTGTTACTGGGTATGAGCGCAACAATCGCGTCGACGCTTCCAGCCCCACCGTGGACACGTACCGCACCGGATTTCGTGCTCCGCTGGATGAACACGTGGTTACTGCGGAAGTTGTTTTTGATTGGCCTTCGATCGCGGCTGGCGGCGCATCATCTTCTACGTTTACAGTTTCCGGGGTCTCCGCAGGAGATATCGTCATCGGATGGTCAACTACGTCGACCGGGATTGTTGGTCTGCAAATGACAGCTGCGGTCGTCGGCACAAATACGGTCCGCGTTAATATTCACAACCCTTCCGGGTCGGCCGTTGACATGAGCAGCGCAACGTTCCGGTTTATTGTGCTGAAACAGGATGAATGGTTGTAGTTTCGGCATCGGCGGTGCCCCTAATGGGGCACCGCGCATACTCCTCAAGCGCGATGAGTGGCGGCAACAGGCCCAATGCTACGAGCGGCCAGCACGTATACGAACACAAGTGCAACAATGGATATGCTGATTGCCAAATCCGCTGATCCGCTCAAAGCGAAAAGCGCGTAAAACATCGCCATCAGCACCACTGAAAGCAACGCTGGGAACGTGGTGTTGAAGATGGGAGAAAGGGGTCTGAGGACGAATATGTAGTAGGCCAAGGGCTGCGCAACTAAAAACAGTGAGGCTGCAAGCAGCGTGATCCGATTGAACGAAGGGCTGCCGAAAGCCAACTCGTAGGCGAGAGGGAAAGCCGCAACCAGGACGGATGCAAAGACCAAATAAGAAGCCCCATAATATCGCAACAACGTGGGCAGTTCCGTATCGCCGAATGCCAGGTGCCGCTGGATCGATGCCTGAAGTTTTGCGAGGGGGACGACGTTTATGAAGCGCCCTGAACTTATCGCGGCCATGAAGATGCGGAATTCGCCAATGGTGGCCGCCGTTGCTCCGGCGTATCCGAGAACGATCGTTGTGAGGCCGGTTATGCATATTGTGGGCAGACGAAACGATAACCCGCCTGCGAGTGTTCCAAAAGAGGGCCGGTCCCACCGAAACGACACCCTGCGCTGAGTCAGTAGAATGCCGCCTACAATCGTGGACGCCAAGGCAAAGCCAGCCAAGTTGGCAGCAATAATGGCTCCTTCGATATCCAGATAGACCATGGACACGAATGTCACGAGATAAGCCGCAAGGGAGGTGTATCGGGCAACTGCTGCGAGTTTCACATCTTTCAAGGCAAACGCGGCCGCGCCAATGAGAGAGTAGAGGGCGTAAAATATGGCGACGAAGATCAGCAGAATGATATCGAAGTCGCCTATCGTTGCCGCGACGGCGATTGTCATTAACACGCCTGTTTGAAGAGCGATATTCGAGAGATTGATGTTGGCTGTTTCGCCGTCGGTGCTTGAGTTCAAGTCAGCCTGATAGGATGGTTCCAGAAGCGCCTGGGCAAAGAACACCGGCGCCAAAAACAGCATCTGCGCACCGAATGCCGCAACGCCGATAATGAACGGGGCCACGAATGACTGAAACATCATCAGGGCAATGTTGCCAAACTGAAAGTGAATCGATGGGCTTCTAACTGCCCTGATCAGAAGCGATAGAAGTTTTTTCATTATGACCCCCCGAAAAGTTACACTGAGCGAGACCGAGCGTTAAGAATATTGCGACAGCGCTTTGCGTTATCACGAAGCATATCTGCACAAAACTGGCAAACGCCAGTGCGACAATCATCTTTTTCGTGCTGACTTGTCGCTCTGTAGGGTGGGCAACGCACTCGCAGCAGCTAGCCCGATGAACACCATGGGGTCGTCGATCAACCCTTGGTGCAGAACCGCCATGCCGATAAGTGCGCCACGGTAGGCTAGCAGCCCGATAAAAAATACCCGCGTTTCCGGATCAGAAGGACGCAGGGCTGATCGTATGTGATGAGGGATGCCATAAAAAGCCAGCAACAGAATTATCGCAAGCCCGAGGACATATCCGTGTCGATAGATGATCATCACATAGGTAATGTGCGGAGCACGGACGATGCGCTCCACTCCACTGGGCGTAGTGACTGTCTGTCGTGTGCCTGCGCCAATCCCGAAAAGCGCCGACTGCCAGCTTGAATTCGTAAGGGCGAGAAAGTACTCGGCCTCTGCCAAACGTGTTCCCAAGCCAGCCGCGTTAGAGGCGATAGCGGCCTCCCAACGACTGTGGGCTTCGGTCGCGTCGGTGAAAGTGGAAGGATCTTCCCCGCCAACGCCGGTGTCGGACGCTGTGCCATATTCGTAATCTGGCGTAGACGGCAGCGCTTCATCTTCAAATACGGCGCTCGCATCCAATCGACCAAACCCCGGCATGGAGACAACCATAGGAATCAAGGCTATAATTATCACGAAGGCGCTTATCGCTCCGAGTGTGATGCTTCTAGGCGTGTGCCGGAAGATTCCTGCTAAGGCAAAAAGTCCGCAAATTCCCGCAGCCAGGATTGTCCCGGCCACCACGGAACGCGTAAGCCCGAGCGAGAAGATTGCCACCACGGCAAGTAGGGCAGCAGCGAGAGCACCCAGTTGGCGTCTTCGGCAATAGAGGGTGAGTGGAATCAGGAGAGCAGGGAGAAACACTTCCCACTGAATCCCGTACCGCATTATTCGGTTGGCAATGAGAAGATGAATGACGGTTCGGAGCACAACCCAAACGGCTAGCGAGCTTATGATTGCGGTAAGGATGGTCCGGATGGGGAGCGTTCGGAACATCAGCAAGCCAAAGAGCAGATAGCCCACGGGCAATGCGTACCGAACCGCATCGGCTATCATGTCGATCCCGAAATTGCCGTTGATGATTCCGATGATGAAATACGGCGATATTAGAAGGAACCAGAGGGCAGCGAGCCAGTTGAACTGCCTAAGCATAGGTCGGGCGACTGGCAACCACACAGCGCCTTGTGCAAGAACCCACACCGCAAACGCGAGGCGCATGAACTCACGGCGCTGGTCCGGGTCCATATAGACGCGCAGGTCGTACCAGCCGATTTTAGAGAAAAGAACGAAACAGAACGTCCAGAATACGGCGGTCGCGAAACGCGCGTTCATCGATGAAGTCTTTCCTTCTCAGCCCCAGTGGCACCTAAACCGCGTCCAACACAGAATTGCAACCCGCCCCGCCATAGAGCGGGGCTTTTTCATATCCATCCACAGGTGAACCAGTGAACTTCGTTGGAACGGGGCACGGCCTTGCGCAGGGCGACGTTGGCACCTGCACACCCTGACCATCAAACATCGATAAGGAGGCCGTGATGGCCCGAGAGAACTTCGCTTCGGCGTTGACGGAGGTGCTTGCCCATGAGGGTGGGTATGTGAACAATCCTGCCGATCCGGGTGGCCCAACCAATCTCGGCGTCACGCTGGGAACGGCCAAGCGGCTGGGAATTGACGTAGATGGCGACGGCGACACCGACATCATCGACATAAAGCTGCTCCAGCCTGCCGATGCGGCCAAGGTCTATCGAGCAGAATACTGGAACAAGGTGCGCGGCGATGATCTGCCGTCCGGGCTCGATTTTGCCGTGTTCGACTTTGCCGTGAACTCAGGACCGGGCAGGGCAGCGAAATATCTCCAGGCACTGGTTGGCGTTGCTCAGGACGGTTCCATTGGTCCGAAGACCCTGGCAGCGGTCGCGGCATACGACCCCGCCAAGCTTATCGACCGGCTCTGTGATCGCCGCATGACCTTCCTGCGCAATCTCTCACACTGGTCCACGTTCGGCAAAGGCTGGACCCGCCGAGTGGAAGGCGTGCGCGCCGTTGCCAAGCAGATGGCGGCCCAAGCGCCAGAGATGCCCACGCAGCCGCAAAAGCCCGTTCCGTCGCCGCAAGCACCCGAAACGGGCAAACCCCACTCTCCGATCAAATCTGGCGGTCTTGTCGCCATCCTCGTAGGGGCCGCCGCTTTGGTGGCCTTCTTTATTTTCGGTCGCTGAAAGGAAAGCACCATGTCTATCATCTTTCGCATCCTCTCCATGTTCGGCCCTCTGACAGCGGCCAAGTTCTGGTTCTCCATCGTCATGGCCGGGGTTCACTTCGTCCGCCTGTATTTCGGCATCGATCTTGGGCTTGATGAGGGAACCGCACTCACCATCATCAACGGCATCTGGGCCGCTGGGGTTTGGGCTATCGGTAACAAGAAGCCTTCCATCCCGGTCCTGACCGAAGCCGAGGCTCGGGCACGCACCGGCTATTACGGCGAGATCGAAACCCGCAACCGCTGACAACCACCGGCGTCCGGTAGAACCGGGCGCCTACCAAGGGCATTTGACTATAGGGGCTCCCGTGGCAGATCAGGACAATGACATGAATGTCTCCGCTCCAAAATTCCAATGGGTTTGGAACCTCAACACCATCACCGTGCTGATCGGCTTTGCCGCTGGTTTCGTAGCGTGGGGCTACACCATCTCGGAAATGCAGACCGGACGAGCGCAGAACGCTGCCAATATCGTACGGCTGGAAACGCGGGTGGGCAGTCTCGAAGCCTCGACGCGTATGATCGACAACCACGAGTTGCGCATCGGCGTGATCGAAGCCCAGATCAGGGATACGTCGGACGCGATGCGATCTCTGGAAACCACGCTCAACTCATTGGCGGCCGACCTCCGCGTCACTCGGGAAATACTCGAGCGCCTTGAACGATCACAGACCGCCAGCATCGATCCTCAATGATTATCTGCCCGAAATGCTCCAAGCCCGTGGACTGGCGGCCCCACAAGATATCCGGGCGTCTCGTTCTCACCTTCGCCTGTTGTGGCGCGGGGCAGACCGCCGAGGCCGATTTCGTCGTGACAGAGATTCGTGAGGGCCTGCGCCTCATTCGTCCGGCTGACTGATCTCCATATCGGCCCGTCGCAGGTTCTGGGCCAATGAGAGCAGGGCGGCATAAACCGTCTCTCTGTCCCATCCCGCCTTTATGGCTGCGTCGATCGCCTGCCTGATGTCAGGCTCCATGGCCTCCTCGCAAGCCAGCACATCATCCATTCCCGCCTCCTATGTCCCGCCATGCGGATTTCTCCCCGTGGCCTTACGGTCAAATTCTGCCATGTCATCGGTCCATCTGTGAATAGCGGCGTAGACCGCTTCTGGTTCCCATCCGGCCTTGAACGCCGTGCTGCATATATGGGCCAATGATCCCGCTATGGCATCGAGGCACGCATCTGGCAGGGCTTCCGCATCCGCATCCTCTGGCGGGGGCTGTATCGTCATGTTGGCGATAAAGCTCTCCCGCTCATCCTCCAGCACCAGCAGTTTCCCGACGGCTTCTTTCACGAGCTTGCGCAGCGCAACATAGTCCTGCCATGCCTCCGGGGTGGCCTTGCGATGCTCCTCGGCCTTCCTGCGGGCCAGCTCGAGCTTTGTCACGAACTCGCTGGGCACTCTGTTGCCGATGGTCCATAGGCGATCTTCTGGCATGAAGCGTGTCCTCCGTCCTCTGTCGTGGCTCAGGACGGGCGTTTATGCCATGGGCGGGACTGTGGGCGCTAGGAGATGTTTCGCCGCTGTGTGAGAACGAATCTCGAACCTGTCGTGGGAATGTCGTGGGACTTTTTGTCCCGCACTGCGCAAATCGGCGCTGATCTTTCCGTTTCGTTCTCCCCGGGCGTGATCGGCGGGGGATGCCGAAAAGCCCGGGAAAGAAACGGTTTTGATGGTCGGAGCGGCCGGATTTGAACCGACGACCCTTTGTCCCCCAGACAAATGCGCTACCAGGCTGCGCTACGCCCCGATTGGCCTTTCACCTATATAATAGCGCTCCTTAGCGCAAGGGGTACGATGGCCAAAAAACGGTTATGTGGAACGCGTTTCCACCTGCGCCGTTTCTTCTCAATTCAAACAGGGGATTTTTTATGCCGATACTTTTGATCGTGCTGGTGGCCATTCTGATCGGCACCGTGGGCTTTTGGGATTCGCTGGGAGCGCTGCTCGGCGCAGTCGTCGTTTTGGGCCTGTTCTGGCTATTGGTGGCCATAACCGGAATTCTTGCCGTGCTGTGGCTGGTCCGAAAGATATTTTAAGGCAGTTGGCGCTCTCGCCGTTCAGTGTGAGGCGCCGCAGCGCAAATACCCCACACCAGTCCTGTTACCAGGAACCAGTGTCTCCAGTGATCGGTATCGATGATTCCCGATAGGGCGATCATCGGCACAAACGTGGCAAACACCGGAATCAGGAGTGGGCGGTGGGCGCGATGGACCAGTGCCTTGCTGCCGGCCACCAGGGTCGATCCGACAAGAAGGTAATAGATGATTGCGCCGCCCCAGCCATACGTCAAAGCGACATTGAGATAAGTGTTGTGCGGCTGCTCGGTGATGCGCAGAAATCCGTATTCCAGCGGACCTATACCCCAGGGATGGGTCAGGACCACATCGATCGTGTACCAGATGCGCCCGAAACGGCCCAACTCGCCGGTGTCATAACTCTGGGTAAGGGAAAATCGCTGGGCGAAAAGCTCAGAGACCACCGGGATCGACAGGAGCACCGCCATGGCGGCGGCCAACATCATCAGCCCGCCGATGGCGATCAACAGCAGGCGCACTTTTTCCCGCGCCGACGCCTCAAGGAAAAACACCATGGCGAAGGTCAGAAGGGAAGAAGCGGCCAGATGGCCCCATGCGCCGCGCGAAAAGCTCACGAAAACGCCCACAAAGATGACGAGATAAGCAGCGCCGTTCCAAAGGGAGGAGCGCCCGCTTGTTAGCAGTACTCGCTGCAAAACAAACATCGCTGGAAGAATGAGGAAGGGGCCATAAACGTTGGGGTCGTTAAAAAACGCCTTGGCACGACCAAACCGCAGGAACACATCCTCACCCGGCAAAAAGCCCATATAGGCCAAAGTTCCGACAACGGACGCGATCAGCGCAATGGCAACATAGGCCTTGGCGATCAGTCGCATATTGGTATGGGGCGCCTGAGCCACAAAGTTGGCGACGAAATAGCTTGTGATCAGTAGAAAGATCGTAACGAGATTGAAGATCAATCCATCAAGCACGCCCTGGTAGACCATGAAAAATGGCGAGATCAGAGCAAACGGCGCAAAAGCAACGACTATGAACAGCAGGGGCAATGTCTGGCGCCGTAGCTGCAGCCCGCCGGCCAGCGCTACGGCAAAGGCAAGCAGAAACATCACCTCATAGGGTGATGGTTCGACGATCACGAACCCTCCTGAAAAAATCCATATGCCGACGATCAGCCCCAGCGCCTTTCTGGCGCTCGCGCCGAGCCACGCCCGGCCACGCTCGGACTGCGCAAGCGCGGTTGGAGCGGGCAGGGCGAGGGTCAAAACGCGTTCTCGTTCTTGGTGAACAGAGAAATTGGTGTCATCACAAGGATGTAGAGGTCGAGCAGGATGGACCAGTTCTCGATGTAATAAAGGTCGTGATCGACGCGGGCCATCAGCTTGTCGACCGTATCGGTTTCGCCGCGCCAACCGTTGATTTGCGCCCACCCGGTGATGCCGGGCTTAACCTTGTGTCGCGCAAAATAGCCATGGACTGCATCGTGATAAAGCCGGTTGGCGGCTTTCGCCTCCAGCGCATGGGGGCGCGGGCCCACGATGGAAAGCTCTCCCTTGAGGACGTTGAAGAGCTGCGGCAGTTCGTCGATGGACGTCTTGCGAATTATCCGTCCGACCGGGGTAACGCGCGGATCGTTGCGTGTGACGAGCGTTGACGCTTTGGCGTCGCTCATGTCGGTGTACATTGACCGGAATTTATAGACTGCGATCAACTCGTTATTGAAGCCGTGACGGTTCTGTTTGAAAAGAACCGGCCCCTTGCTCGTCGCTTTGACAGCGATGGCCGTCCCGATCATCACGGGCGAGAGCACGACGAGCGCGAACAGCGCGACGAGCTTGTCAAACACCCATTTGAAAACAAGATTCCAGTCCGAAATCGGCCGGTCGGCCATCTCGAAGACCGGGAGATCGCCGACATAGGAATAGGTCTTGTCGGTAAAGCGCAGCTTGCTCATATGGGCGCTGAGCCGGATATCGACCGGGAGCACCCACAGTTGGCCCAGCATTTCGAGCAGGCGGGATTCGGCCGACAGAGGCATCGAAACGATGACCAGATCGATGCGGGCGCGGCGCGCGAACTCAACAAGATCGGCAACCTTGCCGAGCTTTTTTACCCCGGCGACCGCCTCGGGAGAGCGTTCGTCATAGCGGTCGTCGAACAGACCTATGAGGTCGATATCGCTGGTCGCGCTTTTTTCGATTGCCCCGATAAGAGCTTCGGCCGCGGGGCCTCCGCCGACGATCACAGTGCGCCGCCGCAGGCGGCCCTTGGTGGACCAGTCAAGGACCAGCGCCCGTAGTGTCAGGCGATAGAAGACCAGCGCGACCCCGCCCGATAATGCCCAACTGCCAAGCCAGATTCGCGAAACCAGATCGCCCGCCTTGAAGGCGAAAAGGCCGGCGACGACAAGCAGGAAGACACCAGTCCAGCCCCCCAAAACACGCAGGATTTGCTTGAAAAGCGTCCTGTAGGCCGCAATGCGGTGGGTGCGGGCAACGTTGAAGGCGATGTTTGCCGCTGCCACGATGCCGAGCGAAAGCGGCACATAAAGCACCGGATCGATCCCGCCGAGATAAAACAGATAAATACCCAATCCGAGCGTCAAAAGCAGCACGGCTTCGATCAGCTGAGCAAAGCCGGAGACCAGTTTATGCGAAAGCGTTGGCGAGACGGGGGCCTGCACGGCCGCCTCCGCATCCGCGCCAAGCGTCCCCATGGTTCCGGTGCTCGCGGATATGTGGCTGAGTACGGCTTCTTTGGGATCGACCCTGAACACGGGTTGGCCTCGCACTGATTGTCATGAATTCGTGCGCGGGACTATGAGGTGCCGATGGTGAAAAGGCGTTAAAACCGCCCTCGGCAATTGGTCAAATGGTTAGCGACTGGTAGAGAGCCTCGATCTCGTCGACCATGCGGGTCAGCGAGAAGCGAGAATGGACGAATTCACGGCGCGCCTCTGCTTCGGACTCAAAAGAGGCCGGGTCGGCAAGAAACGCCGCCATGGCATCTTTGAGGGGCGCGGAATCCTCGGGCGCAATCAGGCTTTGCGACGTCGGGCCGAAAATTTCTCCGATCCCCCCAACATCGGTGGCGATGACCGGCCTGCCAGCCGCCGCCGCTTCCATCACAACGTAGGGCAGCGACTCGGCACGAGAGGGGACCAGAACGCACCGTCCGCTTGCGAAAATCTCCCGCGCGGGACGAATGCCGGCCAACCTGACGCGATCGGTTAGTCCCATTTGGCCGATGCGATCACGCAAAGCTGCAGCGTCAGGGCCGTCGCCAGCCATGATGATACTGGCGGGGCGACCATCTGGTGCCTTGAGCGGTGCCAAGGCCTCAACGATCAGATCGATGCCCTTGAGAGTCCGCAATTCACCGACAAAGGCAAAATCTGCAGCATCGGGATTGGGATTTATGGGGATGAACTCGGCCTCGGCTAATCCGTTGTGGATCACCTCCTGTCGCCCGTGTGGCGGACTGACATGGGAGGCAAAGGTCGTCTGCGCATAGCGGCTTTCAAAGATCAGCGCATCCGTCAGCCGCAAGAGCGTGCGTTCGATAGTCATGAACGCGCCACCCGACAGCGAGCGCGGATCGAAATGCAGCGCACCCCCATGCGGCGTGTAGACCGCGCGGGCCTGCTTTCGACCTATACGCGCCAGCCTGGCGCCAAAGCCGCCCTTGGCGCCGTGCCCGTGCAGGATGTCGGCCCGCAATGACTTGGCCAGTGCACGAATCTTGTAGGGGGTCGTGATGTCCTGCGGCCCCAGCAGGCGCGGGATGGAGAAGCGATGGATGCCCAGTGCGGCGAACGGCGCGATGGTCGCCAGCTTGGCGTCGGATTGCGCATCGCCACTTTCATCCACCACGATGCCGATCTCGTGTCCCCGTTCTGCAAGGGTGCGCGTGAGATCGGCAACATGGCGGAAGAGGCCGCCGACCGGAGCGCGCATGACCTGCAGAATGCGCAGGCTGTTGTTGGCCACAGCTCAGATCCAGCGTTCTGCGATAACGATGGTATCGCCCGGCAGGATCGGGAAGTCGAGTTCGACGCTCCCTTTGACCATCTCGTTGCCCTGGCGGCGGTAAATTGTTGCGGTGTTGCGGTTTGCCGTATCGGTAAAGCCGCCCGCAGCACTGATCGCGGCCCGCACCGTCATGCCGTAGGAATAGGAGTATTGCCCGGAAGAACCGACTGCACCCTGGATGAAAAAGGGCCTGTATTCAGCAACTTCCACGGCAACGTTGGGGTTTCGCATATAGCCGGCAGCCAGAGCCGATGCGACCTTGCGCGACAGCGCTTCGGTGGTTGCGCCGCGGGCCTGCACCGCGCCCACCAGCGGCATGGCGATGGCGCCGGAATCGTCGACCCGGTAGGTGTTGGTGAGGTTGGCATCGCCGTAAACGCTGACCCGCAGTACATCGCCGCTGTCGAGCAAATAAGGCCCGCTCTGTTCGACCAGATAGGTGGCCGGGCGTCCGCTATGTGCGCACGCGCCCAAAAAAAGCGGCAACAAAAGCAAGGCTAGGCGCAGCCGACCCATCATATCCGTCCCGTTTCATGCAGTGAGCTTACGTCTCCCACGTCATGGTTAAAAAGCTCTTAGCGCGAGCCGGGCGAAAAGGGGGCTTAACCGAATGCTTACCATGTCGGGGCGATAAGCGCGTGACGAACGAAGGGCGACCAAATGAGCGATTCCGCATCCGGGGCAGATAGGTCCGAGGAAAGCATAGACGCTGGCGTCATTCTCAAAGCGGTGTTCTCAAAGCTGCTTCGCATCGGGTTTGTGACCGTGCTGCTGCTGGCGGCCGCTTATGTGGTTTTGCAGTTTGTGCCCAGGCTCTATGAATCCCGGGCCGAACTTCTCGTCGAGCCACGCAGTACGGCCTATACAAGCGCCGCGAGCAATCAGAGTGCTGAAACCTATTATATCGACATCGCGACCGTTTCGAGCCAGATCGAATTGATCAAGTCGCGGGACACGATCCTTGCTGCCGTGGAGACTGCGGCGCTCGGCGACGAGTCAGCCTTCGAGGGGTGGAGCGACAACAGGATCATTGGCGAAATCGCTGAAAACCTTGTCGTGACGCAAGAACGCAGCTCCCGGCTGATTTCGGTGGCCTATCGCCACACCGATCCTGAATTGGCGGCCAGGGTCGCCAATGCCATCGTTCGGGCCCACGTCCAGAGGCGGGCTGGCCAGCAGATATCCGATACGGTCGACGCGACAGCGTGGCTGCAACAGGAAATCGACCGGTTGCGCCAAAGCGTTGTCGCTGCGGAGCGGGCCATCGCCGATTACCGAGTTCAGAATGATTTGTTTACGGGGTCCAACAACGAGAGCCTGACCAATCAGCAGCTCTCCAATTTTTCGTCACAGATCACCGCAGCCAACGAGCGGCGCAATGCAGCCCAGTCACGAGCTCAACTGATCCGGAGCCTGCTTGAATCCGGGCAGTCGGTTGGCGGGGTCTCTGATGTGCAGGCTTCTTCTGTCGTGCAGCAGCTTAGCCAGGAACTGGCGCGCCTGCAGGGAGAGCGCGCCCAGCAAGCGGCAACATTCCTGCCCAGCCATCCCACGATCCGCGCGCTCGACGCCCAGATCGCCGAAATCAATTCCCAGATTGCCAGCGAAGGGCGCCGGGTCGCCCAAGCCCTGGAAGCTCAGGCTCAAATCGAGGCCGATCTTGAGCAGTCCCTCCGCGCTGAACTCGATCGGGTCAAAGTGACCGCTGGTGCCGATACCATCGAAGGTGTCGGCCTCGCCGAGCTCGAACGCGAGGCAGCTGCGCAGCGCGAACTGCTCAACGCCTATCTGCTGCGCTTCACCGAGGCGTCGGCGCGGTCTGACATGAGTTCGGCGCTGCCCGACGTGCGCATCGTCAGTGAAGCTGTGCCGGCATCTTCGCCCGCATCGCCGAAGTCAAGCCTGGTGCTCCTTGCGGTCGGCGTTGCTTCGGTTCTCCTGCAGACTGGCGCTGTTATTTTCTCTGAGCTCTTGTCGGGCCGCGCGCTGGTCGAACGGACGGTGCGCAAAGTCAGCTCCGAGATCAGCGAAGAAAAGAATGCCGCGGGCACACCGGCTTTGGCAGACGAGGCGGCCAAGCCGGCATCTTCACCTCCGTTGGCGATAATCGGTCATCGGCCTCCAGCGGACCTTATCGACACCGAAATCGAAGCGCTCGCCGCCAGCGTCCTGGCGCGGCTCGACAGGTTGGTCATTGTTGCGTCCGACCGCGACGACGAGGAAAGCCTTGCCTTTGCCGAGCGGCTCACGGCCGCGGTGGTGGAAAACGGCCAGAGTGTAGCGGAAATCGATGCGGCGAGTGGTCAGCAGGGCATAGAGATGGGGCTCACCGATCTATGCGCGGAAGGCGCCGACTTCGGAGATGTCGTGCACCGGGGTGCTGACGACCGATTTGCCTTCGTGCCCTGGGGACAAGGAACCCGGCTCAACCGCAACACCGAACGCGTTGCTACCCTGGTTGATGCACTGTCAGATATCTATGAGGTTATCGTTGTTGTGACGGGCCGGGTCGGCATGACCTCGAGCCTGCCGCTCTTTGCCGGCGTTGAGGGCAAATGTGTCCTGCTCTCCTCGATAGGGGCCAGCAACAGTGCTGCCGCCAGGGAAATCGGCGCGCTCGGCTTCTCCGATGTCCGCATCATTGCGACTGCCGAAGCGCAGTCCGAAGTCGCCTGAGCGAACCAGGTGCCCCGTTACGGAGTTTACAGGGCTGCCTTTGAGGCATTGGCACTACCGGGGATTGCGGCCGGACTGCGGCGGTTTTCGGCGGCGCGCGGGCTCATCTTTACCCTGCACAGGGTTTTGCCCGATGCCCCGGCAGCATTTTCGCCCAACTCCATCCTGCAGATCCGGCCCGACTTTCTCGAAGCTGTCATCGTGCGTGCGCGAGAGGCCGGTTTCGATATCGTCGATCTCGACGAGGCTACAAGGCGCATCGCGAGCGAGGATGCCAAACCCTTCATCGTTCTCACTTTTGACGACGGCTATCGCGACAATCTCGTCCACGCCTTGCCAATCCTGCGCAAGCATGCGGCTCCCTTCACCCTCTATATCCCGACCGGTCTGATCGATGGGGTGGGGCTGGTCTGGTGGCAGGCGCTTGAGGATATCATTGCCGCCAATGACGTCGTTGTCGTTGAGATGCCCGAGGGACCGCACTACGGCGATGCGGGAACATTGGAGCAAAAGAATACCACTTTTGCTCACATCTACCAGCGCTACCGCAAAATGCCCGAACCTCAGCGCGAGGCGTCGATCAGGACGCTGGCGCAGCGCTATGGCCTCGACCTGGGGGCGCACTGCCGCGGTCTCATTATGGATTGGTCCGAGCTCAGGACGTTCACCGACGAGCCGCTCTGCACTATCGGCGCGCACACAGTCCATCATTACGAGCTTTCAAAGCTTGACGAGAACCAGATGCGGGCCGAGATTGAGCAATCGGCCAATGTGCTCGAAGCCCAGTTCGGCACGCGACCTCGCCATCTGTCCTATCCCATCGGCGGCGTTGCCGCCGCCGGGCCGCGCGAGTTTGCCGCCGCGACCGACCTTGGATTTGCCACTGCCGTGACCACGCGCCCGGGCGGCCTCTACGCCGAACACGCCGCCCACCTCAACGCGCTGCCTCGCGTGTCGCTCAATGGATTGTTTCAGAAACAGCGATTCATTGACGTGTTCCTGACCGCCGAAATGTTCACCCTGATGCGGCGCGGTCGTCGGCTCGATGTGGAATAAGGTCAGGTGTCGGGACGCTGCATCCAGCGTATCACGACCATTGCAGGAAACACCCATGCGAGACCGAACAGAACGAAAAAGCCAAGGTGCACGAGGTTGTGTGCGCCCACCAGCCACAGTTCGTAAATCCACAGGCCCAGCGCCGTCCACACGACAAGCGTCAAAAGGGTCAGTCCTATGCCGATGGCTTTGCGCTGGCGCTGGGTCATTGGTGTCTCCATACTGCGGCGTTTGTTATCATTGCCATCCGCCGGACATCCCATTAGCACTTCGGGCAGGATTGACAACTCCGGTACGCTCACTGTGTCTGCCATCGCTTCAGCTGGTTCCGCATCGCTCGATTACGACCGCATTCGGCCCGTCCGCATCTGGCTCTATTGCCTGGCGGCGTTCGTTTTGCTGATCGTGGTGGTGGGCGGGGGTACGCGGTTGACCGAATCCGGTTTGTCGATCACCAGCTGGAAGCCTATTTCCGGTATCATCCCGCCGCTTTCCGCCGCTGACTGGCAGGCCGAATTCGAGGCGTATCAGCAGATTCCGCAGTACCGTCTGGTCGAAAGTTGGATGGGCGTCGATGAATTCAAGTTGATCTTCTGGTGGGAATGGGGGCATCGCTTCCTTGCGCGCATGCTCGGTTTCGCTTTCGCCGTTCCCTTTGTGATCTTCCTTGTCCAGCGCCGCATACCCAAAAGTCTCGTCTGGCCGATGGCGGGTCTGTTTGTTGCCGGCGCTTTCCAGGGGTTTCTGGGCTGGTGGATGGTGTCCTCGGGTCTTTCAGAGCTGACCTCGGTTTCCCAATACCGCCTCGCCGCTCATCTATGCGCGGCCAGCGTTTTGATGATGGCGCTCGTCTGGGTGGCGAGAACGCTCGAGCCTCCTGCACGGGGCGCAGCGCCATCACGCGGATGGCTTGTTGCCAATTGGGTATTGGTTGCGTTGCTGTTTATCCAGATCGGGGCAGGGGCGCTCGTTGCCGGTCTCGATGCCGGATTTATCTACAACACCTGGCCACTGATCGACGGTGTGATCGTGCCTGAAGGGCTGTTCACCCTCGACCCGGCCTGGCGCAACATCTTCGAGAATATCCTCACTGTGCAGTTCAACCACCGGAACCTTGCCTACCTCATCACCGTCTACGCGCTTGTCCTGTGGTGGCGTGGCCGCAAAAGGTCCGACCTTGCAGGCGTTCACGCCTGGTTGCCGCGCATTGCGATGCTTGTCGTGTTGCAGGTTGCAGTGGGGATCACGACGCTGTTGTCGGTGGTCAATATTCCCATCGCGCTCGTTCATCAGGCGCTGGCTTTCACACTGGTCGCGATGGTAATCGCCTATCTCTCTGATATGCATAGGATTTCTGTGCGGTAAAATTATACCGCAAATGTAAGTCATTGTTATAAAATAGAAATCACTTTGTACTTGACGACCTTTGCGGCCGCCTGTATCACCCGCGTCGAAATGGCCATTCGCAAGTCTGGCCGGGGAAGGGCCGTCGGCTTCGGCGGCCTTGTCTCGTAAGAGATATCCAAAAGGATCAAGAACAATGAAAACCTACTCGGCCAAGGCTGGCGAGATCGACAAGAAGTGGGTTTTGATCGACGCGGAAGGCCTGGTCGTGGGCCGTCTCGCTGCGGTCATCGCCACCCGTCTGCGCGGCAAGCACCTGCCGACTTTCACCCCCAATCAGGACATGGGCGACAATGTTATTGTCATCAATGCCGACAAGGTGAAGTTCACCGGCAAGAAGCTCGATGACAAGCGCTTCTACTGGCACACCGGCTATCCCGGCGGCATCAAGGATCGCACCATGCGCGAACTGCTTGAGGGCCGTTTCCCTGAGCGCGTCGTTGAAAACGCCGTGCGCCGTATGATGCCGGGCGGCCCGCTGACCCGTGCCCAGCTCAAGAACCTGCGCGTTTACGCCGGTGCCGAGCATCCCCATGAAGCCCAGCAGCCCGAAACTCTCGATGTTGCCGCGCTCAACACCAAGAATGTGAGGGTGAAGTAATATGTCCGAGACCATCAACTCCCTCGAAGACCTCGGCACGGCTACCGACTCCAATGTCGAAGCGGCACCGGTTTATACCCAGAAGCTCGACAGCTATGGCCGCGCTTATGCCACTGGCAAGCGTAAGGACGCCGTTGCCCGCGTGTGGGTCAAGCCCGGTTCGGGCAAGATCACCGTCAACGGCAAGGAATTCACTGCCTATTTTGCCCGTCCGGTTCTGCAGATGATCCTGCAGCAGCCCATCGTGGCGACCGAGCGAGTGGACCAGTATGACGTGATCGCCACTGTCGCTGGTGGTGGTCTGTCCGGCCAGGCCGGCGCCATCCGTCACGGTCTGTCCCAGGCGCTGACCCACTACGAGCCCGAGCTTCGACCGGTCCTCAAGAAGGGTGGTTTCCTGACCCGCGACAGCCGCGTGGTTGAACGCAAGAAGTACGGCAAGGCCAAGGCCCGTCGCTCCTTCCAGTTCTCCAAGCGTTAATCCATCGCTTCCCGGTTTTTGGAAAGGCCCGCTTCCGGCGGGCCTTTTTTGTTGCTACGGGGCTGGTCATCGACCGATTGCATCTTATATAGGCACCTCTGGCCGGAGGGCGAATTTCCATGAACATGCAAATAACGACCGCAGAACCCGCGGTTGCGGTCATGGGTCTTAACAAGATCTATGATACGGGCTTTCAAGCCCTCAAAGACATCAATCTTGACATCAGGGTGGGCGAAATTTTCGCGTTGCTCGGCCCCAATGGTGCGGGAAAGACCACGCTGATCGGCACGATATGCGGCATGGTCCGGCCCACCGACGGGCAGATTCTGGTCGGCGGACATGACGTCGTCACTGAATTCCGCAAGACACGAGCCATGATTGGCATGGTGCCCCAAGAGTTGAGCGCGGATCGCTTCGAGACCGTATGGGCCACCGTCTCGTTCACCCGGGGCCTGTTCGGAAAGCCGCGAAACGATAAGGTGATTGAAAAGATTCTGCGTGACCTTTCGCTCTGGGATAAACGCAACGACAAGCTGATTACGCTTTCGGGCGGCATGAAGCGGCGCGTGTTGATCGCCAAGGCCCTCAGCCACGAACCGAAAATCCTGTTTCTCGACGAGCCCACGGCGGGTGTCGACGTCGAGCTCCGGCGCGACATGTGGAACGTTGTGCGCGAACTGCGTGAAAACGGCGTCACTATCATTCTTACTACCCACTATATCGAAGAAGCCGAGGAAATGGCCGACCGGATCGGGGTCATCTCGAATGGCGAGATCATTCTGGTCGAGGAAAAGACCGAACTCATGCGCCAGCTCGGCAAGAAAGACCTTGCCGTGCAGTTGCAGGAGCCGCTTAAGGCCTTGCCGCAATCGCTAACCGATCTCGGGCTCAAGCTTTCCGATGATGGCGAGGAGTTGCGCTACAGCTATGACAGCCAGGCCGATCGTACCGGCATCGCAACCCTGATCGGTGCGCTTAACGCAGAAGGCATCAGTATCAAGGATCTGTCGACCCATCAGTCGTCGCTCGAGGAAATCTTCATTGGCCTTTTGAGGGACCGGACATGAACTATTACGCGATCAAGGCCATTTATATCTTCGAGATGGCGCGCTGGTGGCGCACAGTCACCCAATCGATCATTTCGCCCGTCGTTTCCACATCGCTCTATTTCGTCGTGTTTGGGGCAGCCATCGGCTCGCGCATCGAATCGGTTGAAGGTGTCAGCTACGCCGCCTTCATCGTGCCGGGACTGATCATGCTGTCGCTGCTGCAGCAATCGCTCTCGAACGCATCCTTTGGAATCTATTTTCCCAAATTTGCCGGCACGGTCTATGAAATCCTGACTGCTCCGATCTCCCATGTGGAAACGGTGATTGCCTTTGTCGGGGCAGCGGCGACGAAGTCGGTGATCTTGGCGCTCATCATTCTTTTGACGGCCAGCTTCTTTGTGGATCTTCAGATCCAGCACCCGATCTGGATGGTGACCTTCATGGTCTTGACCGCTGTCACCTTCTCGCTGATCGGCTTTATCATCGGTATCTGGGCGGACGGGTTCGAAAAGCTCCAGCTTATTCCGCTGCTCATCGTCACGCCTTTGGCTTTTCTGGGCGGCACGTTCTATTCGATCACCATGCTGCCCGAGACATGGCAGAATATCGCGCTGCTCAATCCCGTGGTCTATCTCGTTAGCGGTTTCCGCTGGAGCTTTTATGGGGTGGCCGATGTTGATGTCGGGATCAGCCTGGGCATGACGCTGGTTTTCATGGCCGCCTCATTGGCCATCATTACCTGGATATTCCGGACCGGGTACAAGCTGCGCGCCTGATCAGCAAAGACAAGCAGGCCGGCGGGTTCAGTCTCGATCGAGGCGCCGTCGGCTTTTTTTTACGCCAGCTTGCGTGCGCTGCGCGGCTGGTAGTTGGCCATCACCCGCTCGATGACCTTGATCGCCTTGCCGGTGCCATCTTCGGCACGCAATTGCTCGCCTATCTTTTCGGCATTGCGGGCAAAGCCGGGGTTGGAATCGAGCTGGCTCAACGCATCGGCCAGCGCCTCGGCTGTCAGCTTGCGGCGGCGAACCGGCTTTGGGCCGCAACCCAACTCATGCACGCGCCCGCCCCAATAGGGCTGATCGACCATTTGCGGAACGATGAAAGTCGGCTTTCCGAGTATCAGGCCCGACGCAGTCGTTCCCGCTCCCCCATGATGGACAACGGCCTTCACGTATTTGAAAAGTTGGTCGTGTGGGGCCCTGTCGATGACATAGACTTTGTCCGAGGGTAGGTCATCTGGCTTGATGCCTCCCCAGCCTCGCCCCACGACCACGCGGCCATTCCAGAATTTGAGCGCTTCGCGCAGGATGTCGGTATTTCGATCCGCGCCCCAGGGCATTGACCCAAATCCTACATAGATCGGCGGAGGACCCTTGGCGAGAAAGTCTTTGAACTCTTGGGAGGGCTGCCACCCGGAATTATCGGGCAGCATCCAGTAACCGGTGACGATCGAGGTTTTCGGCCAGTCGCGCGGACGTGGCGAAATAACTTCTGAATAAGCATTCAGCGTCCACAGCGGAGTGCCATCGGTGTCCTTGAAGAACCCGCCGTTTTTGCGCGGTCCCAGCCCCATCAACTCGCGGCGCAGCTTGTTGCGTGGCAGATTGTAATAGATCTGCTGCACCGTCATCGTCGAATAGGTCAGTCGGTTGATGGTTTTCCCGAAGGTCGGCCCGTAATAGATGCAGAGCGGAAACTCGCTGGTCGAATTAAGAGGCTGCAGCGCAGCGACGATCGCCGGGATATCGAGCGCTTCGGCGATATCGATCGAAAAGCTCGTGTTCATATTGAGCAGAATGCAATCGGCGCCCTGGGCCATATCCCAAGCGGCACGCGCGGCGCGATCCACGATTTTCTGGCCCTGACGGAGCAGGGCTGGGGCGTTGACCAGCAGGTTCTGGTTCATCGCGCGCTCAAACTGGCTCTGCTTGACGAATTCCTGCATCGAGGGGCCCAGGCTCCAAAACTCGATGCCATATCCGGTGACCATGGACTCGAAATCATCGGTGGTGCCGATGACAACCGAATAGCCTTGAGCGGTCATGGATCGTGCCAGGGCGACATAAGGTTGAACGTCACCTTGCGTGCCCAGTGTGGCCATCGCAATGCGCTTTGTCATCTTCACCTCAATACCCCTGCCGCGGCGGGTGCGCCAATGGCGCTTGGGTCATTTACATTGTCGTTACAGAGCATTATGACGACCCCTCGCGTGTTTCATTTACACAATCGGACAACGAGGGCAAGTCAGATGGAGTCGCCTAAGACAGCCGCACTTCTTGGTGCTTCCGGATATACCGGAGCTGATCTTTTGCGACTTGGCGTACGCCATCCGGGCCTCAAATTTGTGGCGCTGACCGCCAACACCCATGCCGGTAAGCCGATGGCGTCCGTGTTTCCGCATCTGGCCGTGGCCGAACTGCCCGACCTTGTGGCCAACGAGGACGTGGATTTCTCGGGCATCGACGTGGTGTTCTGTGGCCTTCCGCACGGAACGAGCCAGAAACTTGTTACCAAAATCGCCCAAGAAAATTCCTCCCTGCGTGTCATCGATATGGGGGCCGACTTCCGCTTCCGCAATGCCGAGGACTACGGTCCGGTCTATGGCGCAGATCATGTTGCGCCTCATCTGCAGGAAAAAGCGGCGTACGGCCTGACCGAGCACAATCGCGACGCCATCCGCGACGCCAAGATCATCGCGTGCCCGGGCTGCTATCCCACAGCAACGCTTCTGGCGCTTCTGCCGCTGGTCAAATCCGGCGCGATTTCGACCGATGACATCATCATCGATGCCAAGTCCGGTGTCACCGGAGCGGGCAGGGCGCCCAAGCAGAATACCCTTCTGGCCGAAGCCGGCGAGAGCCTGACGCCCTATGGCGTTGGCGTGCATCGTCACGCGCCCGAGATCGAGCAGGAAATCGGACTGGTTGCCGGCAAGAAGGTGGCCGTCAATTTTACTCCGCATCTGATCCCGATGAGCCGCGGCGAGTTGATTACCGCGCACGTAAGGCTCGATGGTGCCAAGAATGCTGACGAGGTCCGTGCGGCGCTGAGTGATGCCTATGAAGGCGAGCCTTTTATCCGTGTGGCCGAAAAGGGCGTAATTCCCTCCACAGGCCACGTGCGCGGCTCGAACTATTGCGTCATCAACGTGTTTGACGACCGCATTCCCGGTCGGGTTATCATCATTGCCGCTATCGACAATCTGGTGAAGGGAAGCGCCGGCCAGGCGATTCAGAACTTCAACGTGGCCTTCGGCTACCCCGAGGCGACCGCTATCGAGGCTCTGCCGCTCTTTCCATAAGAGCGACAGGGCCGGTAAAGACCACGGCGCGGGCCGGTCTTAACAAAAGCGGACGCCCGTTCATACTTTGAACACCATGACAGCCAGATAATTGCCCTTGCTTGCCGCGCGTCCTATTCGCGCCGCAGCATCGGTCACAACGGGATCGAACCCGATCCCATCGAGGACAAAATGAGCGAAGAATTCCATCGCATCCGCCGCCTGCCGCCTTATGTGTTCGAGCACATCAACCCGATCAAGGCCAAGGCGCGCGCCGAAGGCGTCGACGTTATCGACCTGGGTATGGGCAATCCCGACTTGCCGACGCCAACCCATATCGTTGAAAAGCTCAAGGAAACGGTCAAAGACCCGCGCACTCACCGCTATTCGACCTCGCGCGGCATTCCGGGTCTGCGCAAGGCCCAGGCCTCCTACTATGGGCGCCGGTTCGGCGTAAAGCTCGATCCCAACACGCAGGTCGTCGCAACGCTTGGCTCCAAGGAAGGCTTTGCCAACATGGCCCAGGCGATCACCGCCCCGGGCGATGTCGTGCTGGTGCCTAATCCGACCTATCCCATCCACTCGTTCGGCTTCATCATGTCGGGCGGGGTCGTGCGGTCAATGCCTGCCGACCCTAACGAGGATTTCATGCGCTCGCTCGACAGGGCCGTGCGTCATTCGATCCCCAAACCGATCGCGCTGATTCTCAACTACCCGGCCAACCCCACGGCCTATGTCGCCTCGTTCGATTTCTACAAGGAAGTGGTGGAGTACTGCCGCAAGAACGAGATTTTTATCCTCTCCGATCTTGCTTATTCTGAGATATATTTCGAGGACGAGCCGCCCCATTCGGTGCTCGAAGTGCCCGGCGCCATGGATGTGACCGTCGAGTTCACGTCCATGTCGAAAACCTTCTCCATGCCCGGCTGGCGCATGGGTTTTGCCGTGGGCAATGAGCGGCTGATCGCGGCATTGGCCCGAGTCAAATCCTATCTCGATTATGGTGCGTTCACACCCATCCAGGTCGCCGCGGCATCGGCGCTCAACGGCGATGATTCCTGTATCGAGGAGGTGCGTAGCATCTACCGTCATCGCCGCGACGTCATGGTCGAAAGCTTCGGCCGCGCCGGCTGGCATATCCCCAGCCCAGCAGCAACCATGTTTGCCTGGGCTCCGATCCCTGATCAGTTTGCCGATCTGGGCAGCCTCGAATTTGCCAAGTTGCTGATCCGCGAGACCGGGGTTGCCGTCGCGCCCGGCGTGGGTTTTGGCGAGTATGGCGATCAGTACGTGCGGCTGGCCTTCGTGGAAAACGAGCAGCGTATCCGTCAGGCGGCCCGCGCCATCAAGAAGTTCCTCGGCGGCTCGGCCAGCAACGGCAACGTTGTTCCCCTCGCCAAAATCTGACGTTTGACCCTTACAAGGGTTGACGTGTAGGCAAATTCCTATTCATGGTCGCGCGCAATTTCAAAACTGCGTGCGATCATGAATGATATAGACAGCTTCAAGGCATCCATCGAGACCTTCATCTCCGAACGCGACTGGACACCCACGCGCTTCGGCCGCGAGATAGCCGGCGATCCGCTTTTTGTCTTCGACCTGCGCGAAGGTCGAGAACCGCGCAGCGAAACCCGTCAACGCATCACTCGTGCCATGCAAGCTTATGCCAGCGGTGAGGGCGAGGAGATGCGCCCGCTACGCATAGGCATCGCCGGCTTGGGCACGGTTGGCGCCGCGCTCATTAGCATCCTCACCGAAGATGGCGATGCCATCACCCGCAAGCTGGGCCGCAGGATCGTTGTTTCCGCCGTTTCGGCTCGGTCCCGTTCGCGAGACAGGGGAGTCGATATCTCTCCCTTTAAGTGGTTCGACGACCCTGTGGCGCTGGCCCGTTCGGGTGAAATCGATCTTTATGTCGAACTCATTGGCGGCGAGGACGGTCCTGCCCTCGCTTCGGTCACCGCGGCGCTCGAAAATGGCTGCCCGGTCGTGACGGCCAATAAGGCATTGCTGGCGCGCCACGGCGTGACACTCGCCGCTGCTGCCGAGGCTGCTCACGCGCAACTGGGCTTTGAGGCCGCTGTCGCCGGCGGCATCCCGGTCATTAAGACGCTGCGCGAAGGGCTTGGCTCTGCCGCCATCACCCGCGTCTATGGCATCATGAACGGCACCTGCAATTACATCCTCACCCGCATGGGCAATGAGGGAATCGGCTTTGAAGAGTGCCTCAAAGACGCGCAGGCGCTTGGCTATGCCGAGGCCGACCCGACATTCGACGTTGAAGGATTCGATACCGCGCATAAGCTTGCGATCCTCGCAAGTCTCTGCTTTGAAACTGAAATTGCCGCCGATCAGGTGTTTGTTGAAGGTATTTCGCGCATAACGCAGGCTGACATAAAAGTTGCTGCAGATCTCGGATACAAGATCAAGCTGCTGGGCATGGCCCGCAAGGTCGAAAGCGGAATCGAACAGCGCGTGCATCCAACGCTTGTCAGAAAATCGAGCGCCATAGCAGGCGTCGACGGTGTCCTCAACGCCGTGGCGCTGGAGACCAACCATGTGCAGGAACTGCTTTTGGCCGGGCCGGGTGCCGGGGGGGAGGCGACAGCGGCATCGGTCCTCTCCGACATCCTCGATATCGCTCGCGGCACCCAGGTGCCGCCGCTGGGCGTGCCCAGTTCCGAACTCAAGCCCTGTGAACGCGCGCCCATGCGCATTCATGAAGGCGGTTATTATATCAGGCTCAACGCAAGGGATGTGCCCGGGGCGCTAGCTGCCATTGCCACTCGAATGGGCGAGGGTAACATCTCGCTCGAAAGTGTTATTCAGCGTCCTGATTTGCGGGCCAGCGAGCCCGGCGTCGAGGAAGAAACCTCTCGCACGGTGGTGCTCATCACCCACGAAACGATTGAAAGTGCTGTGCGCGAAGCGCTTGAACGGATTGCCAAGGACGGGTTTATCGTGGGACAGCCTCAATTGATACGCATCGAGGAGTTCTGACCTGTGGCCAAACCCGTGCCAGCCCCGACAAAGGTCGACGGCAATCTCACCCTTGAGATCGCCCGCATCACGGAGCGCGCCGCCATCGCGGCGGCGGGCTGGCGCGGGCGAGGTGATGAAATGCGCGCCGATCAGGCCGCGGTCGAAGCCATGCACCTGGCGCTCAGCTACATCGACATTGCCGGGACAATCGTAATTGGAGAGGGCAGAAACGTTCCCCTGCTTGGCTTCGAAGAGGCCGTTGGCACTGGCAAGGGCCCCGAAATCGAAGTCGCCGTCGACCCGCTCGAGGGCGTAACCGGGTGTGCCAAGAATCTCTCCGACTCTCTGTCCGTCATGGCATTTGCCGAGCGCGGTGCCCTGTTGCGGGTGCCCGACGCCTATATGGAAAAGATTGCCATTGGGCCGGGCTATCCTGAAGGTATTGTCGATCTTGATAAAACAGCGACCGAAAACGTCGCCGCATTGGCCGAGGCCAAAGGCGTCGCCACGTCCGACATTGTCACCTGCGTGCTCGATCGGCCCCGCCATGCCGCGCTGATTGCCGAATTGCGTGACGTCGGTGTAGCCGTCAAACTGCTTCCAGACGGGGACATTGCAGCAGTTATTCACGCCGCCAACAGCGACGACACAGGTATAGACATCTACCTGGGTTCCGGTGGGGCCCATGAAGGCATTTTGGCCGCTGCGGCCATGCGGTGCATGGGCGGTCAGATGCAAGGGCGCCTGATTCTCGATACGCCCGACAAGCGCGCCCAAGCCCGCGAGATGGGCCATTCCGACCCCACGGTCAAGTTTTCGGCGCTGGATATGGCGAAAGGGGACGTGCTCTTTGCCGCCACCGGTGTTACCGATGGCAGCCTGCTTCGAGGCGTAAAGCTCATGCCGCGCAAGATCGTCACGTCAAGCGTGGTAATGCGTTCCTGGTCCCACACCATCCGTTGGATCACGGCTGAACATGGGCGCTTAAGCTAGGCGCTATTCTTCCAGCCCTAACGCCTGGCGGGTCCGCTCTTCCGCGGTGTCACCGGCCGCAACCACCTCGGAGGCTGATTGTCCAAGCGCACGGGCTGCCTCTTCGGCGGCGTTCCGGACATTGGCGACGATCTCCCGTTTTTGTTCGTCGGTCATGTTCTCGTCGCGCACTTCGGCAGCATTGGCTACCAGCGTATCGATCTGGACCTCTATGGCGTCAGCGGTCGATGTCATCTGCTCGCTGAGGGCGCTCATCGCGTCATCGCCCATTTCAACAAGGTTGTCACCCGCCTCTTGGGTGTCCGTCATAATCGACTCAAAAGTCTGCTGCGCCTCTTGTTCGATTTCCTCGCGGCGCTGCTGCATTTCTTCGGGCGACATGACGTCAGCCGGAGCTTCCGATTCCTCGATCGGCTCAGCAAATGCTTCGGGACTGCCCGCATCGGGGTCGGGTGTTTCAGGCGCCTCAGAGCGATTTTCGCAGGCCGCCAGCGACAGGGCGGAAATCAATACAATCGGCAGAATGAGATTAGTGTTCATCGGCAATCCCTCGAAAGAACCATTAATGAGGTTGTCGGCAACCGTCGTCGAGAAAAACGGCGATAAGGGGGTGGATGTTCCCTTGCTGAGCCCGCATGTCGCATCGCAAAAGGAAATTCCGTGCAAAAGACAGGACTTCGGACTATCGATCGAGCATGTCCACCGTCTATAGATAGCCCATGAAGCCAGAGCCCCAAGCCTTTCTCAACGTTGAAAGATCGGTCTGTGGAAAGCGCTGGATCGATCGGCTCGACCTCGCTGCAAGCCGCATGGCCGGTGCAATAGCCCAGCAAACCGAACTGCCCGAAATTCTCGCCCGCATCGTAGCGGCGCGCGGCGTCGCTGTAGAGGATGCGCAGACCTTTATCGCGCCGACCATTCGCGAATTGATGCCCGATCCTTCCACGCTCGCCGGCATGGACCCGTTGGCCGAGCGCCTGGCCCAAGCCATTGCCACCAACGAGTCCATTGGGCTGTTCGGCGATTATGACGTGGATGGCGCCAGCGCCGTGGCGCTTATGGTCCGTTATATGCGCCATTTCGGCCTCAATCCTCCTACGCATATCCCCGACCGCATATTCGAAGGCTACGGGCCAAACAATGCGGCCATGGAAAGCCTTATTGAACAGGGCGTCTCGCTGATCGTGACCCTCGATTGCGGCACTGCCAGCCACGGCCCCATCGCGCATGCAAAGGCGCTTGGTGCTGATGTCCTGGTCATTGATCACCACCTTGCACCCGACACGCTTCCCGACGCGAACGCGCTGGTCAATCCCAACCGGCGCGACGACATTTCCGGGTTGGGATATCTTTGCGCCACCGGCGTCGCCTTCATGGTTCTCGTCGCCGCCAATCGGATTTTGCGTGGACAGGGCCGGACGGACCTTCCCGACTTGATGGTGTGGCTCGACCTGGTTGCTCTGGCCACTATATGCGACGTCGTTCCGCTCAAGGGGCTCAACCGGGCGTTCGTTCTACGCGGCCTCGATGTCATGCGGGCCGGCAAGAATGTCGGCCTCGCCAGCCTCGCTATTGCAGCCCGCGTCTCGGGCCCAGCCAATGCCTACCACATGGGCTTTCTGCTCGGGCCGCGCATCAATGCAGGCGGGCGCATCGGTGATGCCGGACTCGGCGCCCGTCTATTATCGACAGACGACGAATACGAAGCACTGGCTTTGGCCCAGCGCCTCGATGAGCTCAACGGCGAACGACAGCGCATCGAGGTCGCTGCCGTCGAGCAGGCCATGGCCGCTGCCGAGATGGAAATCGGAGACGGCCCAGGACCTTCCGTACTGGTGACCGGCTCTTCAGACTGGCACCAGGGTATCGTCGGGCTGGTCGCCGCACGGCTCAAGGAACGTTTCGGGCGCCCAGCCTTCGCCATTGCTCTTGGAGCGGATGGTGGGGGAACGGGCTCGGGTCGTTCCATCCCCAAAGTCGATCTTGGTGCTGCGGTCGTTGACGCTGTGCGTGGCGGCATTATCGCCAAGGGAGGCGGCCACGCCATGGCCGCCGGAGTAACATTGGCGCCGGGCCAGCTTGGACCATTCAGACAGTACCTCAATGACACCCTGACCGACGATGTTCTAGCGGCCCGCTCCGAAGACGGGCTCAAGATCGACGCTGCCCTTACAGCCCGCGGCGCCAATCCCGATTTCATTCATCAGATCGAACGGGCAGGGCCGTTTGGTGCCGGAAACCCCACACCCGTTTTCGCGCTCCCTGCCCACCAGATCCGGTTTGCAGATGTCGTCGGGGCCGGCGGACATGTGCGCTGCACAGTGAGTTCGAGCGATGGCGCCAACCTCAAGGCCATAGCCTTTCGCGCCGCGGGCACGCCTTTGGGAGAAGCGTTGCTAAAGGCGCGGGATGGCCAGCGTCTGCATGTGGCGGGGTCACTCAATCTTGATCATTGGCAGGGCCGCGAAACTGTTCAGCTCCGGATTATCGATGCTGCAACACCGGGTTAGCTGGTCTTGCATCGTCGTGCACGGGCGTTAAGATCGTGGGTGAGGGCACCAATCTGAAACCGCCGTGGGTTCGTATCCGTACGTGTCACAGCAGCATAGGTTGTCCGCGGTAGGGGACGAAGTCATGAGTCAGGTCACATTCGATCGTGAGCAAACACGCCCAGGATGGGGAACACGCATCAAGTCTGTCCTTCTGGAAAAGGCTGGCGCCGCGCTTGTGGGTATCCCGCACAAGGGCGCTTTGACGGTGACCTTTCCCAGCGGGCGCTGCCGGACCCTTGGCGACGCCGCTACAGGCGAACATGCATTTCTCAAGCTCAACAACTTCAAGGTGCTGCGGGCGGCCATGCGCCGCGGCACATTGGGCTTTGCAGAAGCCTATATGCGCGGCGACATCGAGATTAAGGATCTTACGGCTCTGTTCCGGTTTTTCCTTCAGAACCGGGATATTTTCGACAATGCCAATCCGGGCATTTTCCGGCGCGCCGCGCAGGACCTCGCTTATCACATGTCTCGGCCCAATACCCGCGAGGGGAGCCAGAAAAACATCGCTGAGCACTATGATCTCGGCAACGATTTTTACGCCGAATGGCTCGACCCTTCCATGACCTATTCTTCGGCCTATTTCGCGGGTCAGGATATCTCGCTCGAGGAAGCTCAGCGCGCCAAATATCAGCGCATCATGGTCATGGCCGGCATCCAATCGGGTCATCATGTTCTCGAGATCGGCTGCGGCTGGGGTGGATTCGCGGAAACCGCGGCGCGGGCCGGCGCGCATTTGCGCGGCATCACACTGTCGAAAGAACAGCTCAAATATGGCGTCGAACGCCTCGAAAATGCGGGGCTTTCCGATTTTGGTACCCTGGTTTTCGAAGATTATCGCGACACAAAGGGGGCCTTCGACCACGTCGCCTCGATCGAAATGATTGAAGCTGTTGGAGAGGAGCACTGGCCCGATTATTTCAAGACCGTCCACGACAGACTCAAGCCGGGCGGGACCGCTGCAATTCAGGCCATTACAATCGCCGAACGAGACTTTGAAATCTATAAGGCCTATCCCGATTTCATCCAGCGCTACATTTTCCCCGGCGGCATGCTGCTAACCAAGACAGTGATGAAGGAGGCCGCGGCCAAGGTTGGGCTGGTCCTCGAGGCGACCGACTGTTTCCGGCTCGATTACGCCCGTACCTTGCGTGCCTGGAGCAAGCGATTTATCGAGCGCTGGGATACAATTGCCAAGCTGGGCTATGACGAGGCCTTCAAGCGCAAATGGCTCTACTATCTGGCTTATTGCGAGGCGGGCTTCACCGAAGGCACCATCGACGTTGGCATTTACCAGTATAAACGCCCGCAATAGCGGGGCGCTGGCGCGCATTTAACTTGACTGGGAAAATCATAAAATATAGCTAGGCCCAATCCCGCTGACCACCGCTGGAGCGATTGGCGCCCGTGACTGCTATAGCCGAACAAGCCAAGGCCGCGAGCCGGCCCGGCGTTGCCGCAAACGACGCGCGGCGCCTGACCGGTCTTCTGATCTGTCTTGCGGTGCTGGTTGGTGCAGTATTGGGCAGCATCACCATCGGCTCGCGTGATATTCCGTTGCTGACGGTCCTCGATGCCCTTTTCGCCTATGACGACTCCAACGACCACGCCATTGTTCAGAGCCTTCGGCTGCCCCGTACCGTGCTCGGACTGCTGGTCGGCGCAGCTTTGGGGATTTCCGGTGCGCTGATTCAGGCCTTAACTCGCAATCCCCTGGCCGATCCCGGCATTCTCGGGGTCAATGCGGGTGCGAGCTTTTTTGTTTTGATTGCCGTGGGCTATTTCGGCATGACGTCGCTGCAGTCCTTTATCTGGTTTGCATTTCTTGGCGCTATCCTCACCACGGTCATGGTCTATATTGTGGGCTCGTCGGGACGAAACGGCGCCACGCCCGTAACGCTGACGCTGGCCGGCGTTGCAGTCGGGGCAATCCTTGGCGGCGTTTCCACGGCCCTGACGCTGCTCAATCCGACAGCGTTCGACCGCATGCGCTTCTGGGCCGCCGGAGCGCTGAGCGGCGGCACATACGAGGCAGTCACGACGGTGGCGCCCTTCATAATCGTGGGCCTGTTGCTCGCAGCCGTTATGGCGCGCCCTCTCAATGCGGTGGCGCTGGGTGACGATCTGGCCAAGTCTCTGGGTGCCAACATCGTGCGAGTTCGTACGGTGGTCGTGGTCGCGGTCACTCTGCTTGCGGGCGGCGCGACAGCCGCAGTGGGCCCGATCGGGTTTGTCGGACTGATGGTGCCGCACGTCGCGCGCTGGATCGTCGGACCCGATCAACGCTGGATCATGGCATATACGGTAGTTCTCGCCCCGGTGCTGCTTTTGGTATCGGACATCATCGGACGCATCGTCATGCGTCCCGGCGAAATCCAGGTCGCCATCGTCACCGCCTTCATCGGTGCACCTGTGCTGATCCTTCTGGCCCGCAGGCGCAGGGTAAGCGGACTATGAGCGCTATCGATTTCGGACGGCCCACGAAAATTCTGCGCCTGTTCGAAGGCCGCGTTACCATGCGTCTCGACATGCGCGCTTTGGCGCTCGTCGGCATCATGCTGGCTGTTGCGCTTGTCTTTACGCTGCTGGCTCTGGCGAGCGGTGAATATCCGGTTGCAATATCCGACGTCATATCGGCCCTGGCCGGCCAGGCCGACGGTCGCATTCATATGGTGGTCGTGGAATGGCGCTTGCCGCGCTCGCTACTGGCTGTCGTCCTCGGCGCAGCGCTGGGCATGAGTGGCGCAGTATTTCAGTCGCTCACCCGCAATCCGCTGGGCAGTCCCGACGTAATCGGCTTCAACTCCGGCGCCTATACCGGCGCCCTGATCGCCATCATCGTCTTTTCGGGAAATTACTACCAGATCGCTGGCGGCGCACTGCTCGGCGGCGTCTTGACCGCACTCGCGGTATATGCCCTGGCCTGGCGGCGCGGCGTGCAGGGCTTTCGCCTGATCATCGTAGGTATCGGCATGAGCGCCATGCTCTCCTCGCTTAACACCTGGTTGATGCTGCGCGCCAAGCTCGAAGTAGCAATGGCCGCCGCAGTTTGGGGAGCTGGCTCGCTCAACGGACTCGGTCTGGACAAGCTCTGGCCGACGCTTGCCGTGCTCGGCATTCTGATTCCGCTGGTTTTGATCCTGGGGCGCCCCATGAAGCAGCTCGAAATGGGCGACGACACGGCCCGCGCGCTGGGTATCCGCGCCGAACCGGTGAGACTGGCGCTTCTGGTGCTCGGAGTGGCGCTGACGGCAACGGCGACTGCCGTGGCTGGTCCCATCTCGTTCGTTGCGCTGGCCGCACCACAGATCGCGCGCCGGGTCACCGGCGCTGCAGGCGTTGCGCTGCTGCCCTCTGCCGCCATGGGTGCGCTGCTGCTCGCGGCCGCGGATTTTCTGGCGCAGCGGGCCTTTGCACCCACCCAGCTTCCCGTCGGGGTGGTCACCGTCTCCATCGGGGGGCTGTATTTCGTCTGGCTGCTGATGCGTGAAGCGAAAAGGCAATGACAGGGGACACCACGATGAACAAGCATTTTGACCCCACGAAGCTTGCCGGCGCGCCGCGACTCTTCGCAGACAAGGCGACGATTGGATATGACAGCCGGGTCATCTCGCGCGAGCTTTCCGTTCAGATCCCCGATCATGGTTTTACCGTGATCGTGGGCGCCAACGCCTGCGGAAAGTCGACCCTTCTGCGGGCGCTTTCGCGCCTTATCCAGCCCAGCCAGGGCCATGTCATGCTCGACGGCAAGGCCATTTCGCACTATCCGGCCAAGGAAGTTGCCCGCCGCCTGGGGCTGTTGCCGCAAACCTCGATTGCGCCCGAAGGCATAACGGTTGCAGATCTCGTGGCCCGCGGCCGGTATCCACACCAGAAATTTATCCGCCAATGGTCGGTGGAGGACGAAGCTGCGGTGATAGGCGCTATGGAAGCCACAAAGATCACGCCCCTTTCACACCGGCTGGTCGATGAGCTCTCGGGCGGCCAGCGGCAGCGCGTCTGGGTTGCCATGGTTCTGGCCCAGCAAACCCCTATGCTGTTGCTGGACGAGCCAACCACCTACCTTGATATTGCCCACCAGATCGAGCTTCTCGAACTTCTGAGCACACTCAACAAGCGCGACGGCCACACGGTTGTCGCCGTGCTGCACGACCTTAATCACGCCTGCCGCTACGCAAGCCACATCATCGCGATGCGGGACGGACAAATTCTCGCCGAAGGCGCTCCCGGCGAGATCATCACCGCAAACCTTGTTGAAGAGGTCTTCGGTCTGCCCTGCATCATCATCGAAGATCCATTAGCTAGAACGCCGATGGTCATTCCCCGCGGTTCGATTCCTCACGCCGAACCCCGACCGGCTGAAACATGAGGAAATCATGAGACATATTGCATTGGCAGCGGCATCTGCCGTGGCCCTTATCGCCATGCCCGCATCCGGGCAGGACACGTTTCCCGTCACGCTCGATCATTTTTACGGCGAGACGGTCATCGAAGCCAAAGCCGAACGCATAGTGACCATCAGCTGGATGGCACAAGACACCGTATTGGCTCTGGGCGAAGTGCCGATTGCCATCCAGAGCCAGACATGGGGCGGCGATGAAAACGGCTACCTGCCATGGGTAAAGGAAGCGATAGAGGAACTAGGGGAGGACGTTCCAGTAGCTCTCGACACTGCCAATGGCCTGCCGTTTGAGCAGATTCTCGAACTCGAGCCTGATCTTATACTGGCGCCGTATAGTGGCATCAGCCAGGACGACTACGACCGCCTGTCGGCCATCGCTCCCACCGTCGCCTTCAAGGAAGCGCCGTGGACCGGCAGCTGGCAATATGTGGTCGAAACGGTCGGCGCAGCGATGGGGCGTAGCGAAGAAGCGTCCGGTCTTGTCGACAGTACTCAGGACCGCATCGCTGAATATGCAGCGGAAAATCCTCAATTTGCCGGTCGCACCTTTGCCTTTGGTGGCGGTTCGGACGCGGGCAGCGTCGGGCTTTACGTTCCTTCGGACCCTCGCGTGCATCTGATGGAAGATCTAGGATTGGTGCCGGCAGAGGCGCTAAACGATCTGCCGACCGACAACTATGTGCAGCAGGTCAGTTTCGAACAACTCGACGGCGTTGACGCCGAAGTCTTCATCGCCTGGTATTCCAGCCAGGATGATCTCGATGCCATCTTGTCGAATCCGCTGTTTGCGCGCTGGAAGCCCATTGCCAACGATAATTTCGTGCCCCTGATCGACCGGGCCTTCGTCATGGCGGTGTCGGCACCCTCACCGCTGTCGATCCCCTGGATGATGGACCGTTTCGTGCCGATTCTCGCCGAAACGCTCGAACAATAACCCAAGCGTAAGGGAGCGTTTCATGAAACGCCTGACGATCACATCTGCCCTTGCTGTCCTCATGGCGGGAACGGCGTCCTTGGCTATCGCCCAGGAATGGAGTTTCACCGACGGTGCAGGCAACACGATTACCCTCGACAGCCCGCCCGAACGGATCGTGGCTTTCTCATCCTCTGCGGCAGGACTCATGCAGTTCGGCATTGAACCGGTCGGCATATTCACCGACGATAGTACCTCTGAAAAAAGCTACGCCGAATTCGACCTTTCCGGCATCGAAATTGTCCGCACGGCCTACAATGAACTGCAGGCCGAAAGCCTGCTGGCGTTCGATGCCGATCTGATCGTGACCGAATACTGGCCGCGCACGGGTGACTACAGCGGCGGCGACGCGATGCGTCCCGATGGCCAGTTCGCCGACATCGCCCCGATCGTCGGCGTGCTCCAGGGAGATTCAGTTCTGGGGTTGATCGAGGACTATGGCAGGCTGGCGGAGGCGCTGGGTGCCGATCTCGACGCCCCCGAAATCGAGCAGAAGCGAACTGCGTTTAACCAGGCGCGCGCCCAGCTCACGGCGGCTGCCGAGGCAAAGCCGGGCCTGACGGTTATGGCCGCATGGGCCGACACCGATAGCTTGTACGTCGCTGCACCCACCGGCGCAGCGGAACTCAACGATTTCGCATCCTGGGGCCTGAACATGGTTGAACCAGATGCGCCCGAAGGAGAGTATTGGGGCATTCTGAGCTGGGAGAATGCCGACACTTATCCCGCTGACGTTCTGCTCCTCGACGATCGGTTCGGAACGGCAACGCGGGAGGCAGTCGACGCTCAACCGCTGGCCGAACTCATACCCGCTGTCGCAGCGGGTCAGGTGGGCGACTGGCCGGCCTGGTGGATCAGGACCTATGGCGCCTATACCGCAGAAATCGAAAAGCTTACGGCACTTGTGGAAAATGCTGAGGTCGTCCAAGAGTGAAACCGAAAAGGGCGACCACTGGGCCGCCCTTTATCATTTCGACGGTTGCGAGATCAGTCGCGACATCAAGGCAAAAAACATCGGATAGGGCAGCAGCCGGATCGTCTTCAGGATCAGGACGAAGGGCAGGGGAAAAGCGATCTCGAACTTTCGCGAGTTGAGCAAGCCATTCGCTATCCGCTTGCCCGCCTCTTCTGCCTCCATCAGAAACGGCATCGGGAAGTCGTTCTTGGCCGTAAGGTCGGTTCTCACAAACCCGGGGCAGACCAGCCGGACGCTGATATTGTCGGAGGCAAGTTCGGTTCGCATAGTCTCGGCCAACGCAATCATTGCCGATTTCCCCGAAGAATAGGCTGCCGAGCGCGGCAGTCCGAAATAGCCGGCCACGGAAGCCACCAGCGCGATTTCCCCAGACCGCTGCTTGCGCATCTGAGCCACCACCGGGTCGATAACCCGCATGGCGCCCAGCAGATTGGTATCTATGATTTTGGCATAGCTTTCGTAGTCGTACCGACCCGGCTCAGTGACCTCCCAGGCGGCGACCGAAAAGATAACGAGATCGATCTTGCCAAGGTCCTCGGCGATGCGGGAGACGGTAGTCTTTACCGCGTCGAAGTCGGTAACGTCGAGAGGGTAGGGGCGCGCGCCGTGACTGACCGAGAGCGCGTTGAGCGGCTGTTCGCGTCGCCCCGATATCGCAACCGTCCATCCACGCCGCGAAAGCTGTTTGACCGTCTCGGCGCCGATTCCCGAACCGCCGCCAAGCACCCACGCTACCTTTGCCATTCGCTTGACCCTTTCGCTTGCACTCTTGGTCAATACGAAATGGGTTGGCGACAGATCAGGTTGCTACAATTATTTCGACAGCGCATCGAGCACCCGCACCCATGACCGGATGCCCTTGTGGTAGCTCTCAAGATTATATTTTTCGTTGGGCGAATGGATGCGGTCGTCCGTCTGGGCGTATCCGATCAGAAGCGAATCCATGCCCAGCTTGCGCTTGAAATCGCCTACAATGGGGATCGATCCGCCCGAGCCCGCGATAGCGGCCTCGCGGCCCCACTCGTCGGTCAGCGCGCCGAGCGCCTTTTGCAGCATGGCGCCGTCCGAAGGAACGACCGATGCCGGGCTCGCGCCGTGTTCATGGAAGGTCACGGTGCAATCGGCGGGCACCCGAGCCTCGACATGCGCGCGGAATGCCTTGCGGATCTTGTGCGGGTCCTGATTGCCCACGAGTCGGAAAGAAATCTTGGCCCCAGCCTTGGCCGGGATCACTGTCTTGAAGCCGTCGCCAGTATAGCCACCCCACATACCGTTGATTTCGCAAGTGGGGCGCGAAGTGATCTGTTCGAGAACTGAGCGGTTCTTCTCGCCGGCAGGCTCGGACAGACCCACAGCGCCGAGATAAGCCTTCTCATCGAACGGCAGCCGCTTCCATTGCTCCGCGACTTCGGTGGGCAGTTCCGGCACATCGTCATAGAAGCCTTCGACGGCAACCGATCCGTCGGGATTGCGCAGAGAGGCGATGATTTCGGCCAGTACCTGATTGGGATTGCGCGCCGCATTCCCATACATGCCCGAATGCAAGTCACGGCTCGCCGCCTGGATCTCCACATTGTCGGCCATCAGCCCGCGCAACATGGTTATGATCGAGGGCGTCTCCTCGTCCCACATGTCAGTGTCGCACACCAGTGCGATGTCGGCCCTGAGTTCCTCGGCGTTGTCTTTGAGGAAGCCATCGAGCGATGGGGAGCCGGATTCTTCCTCGCCTTCGAGTAGCACCGTGACGCCGACCGGCAGCGAGCCGCGGACGGCCTTATACGCCCGGCAGGCTTCGATGAAGGTCATCAACTGGCCCTTGTCGTCCGACGCGCCGCGAGCAAGAATCACCTTCCGTCCATTCTCCTCGCCGATCCTGGGCTCGAACGGCTCGCTCGTCCAAAGTTCGATCGGATCGACAGGCTGAACATCGTAGTGCCCGTAAAACAGCACGTTTGGCCCCACAGCGCTGCGCTGGTGCCCCACTACCATCGGATGGCCGGGGGTAGGGCGTACCGCAGAATCGAAATCGAGACCCTGCAGTTCATTGGTCAGCCATTCGGCCGCCTTGTGACATTCGCCTGCATAGGTGGGGTCAGTGGAAATGGAGGCAATCCGCAAGAGCGTAAACAGCCGCTCGAGACTTTCCTCGATATGGGCATCGACATGGGAAAGCACGGCATCGAGCGGAGCGTTGGCATCAGTCATTGCGGAAAGGTCCGTCGTTGGATTGGAAGTGCCGCGACCTTATCAGCCGAGTCGGGCCAGTAAAGAAATTTTACCGGCCAGGTTCAATCGAGAAGCTCAGCGGGCAACATCCCTGTTTTGAACAGCACCAGCGGCTCATCATAGCAATCGGTCTCGACGTCGACCTCTTGGGAAAAAGCCACAACACCGGCCTTTGAGGGAGCAATACGCACCGCCGTTGCAATCGCACTTTCGGCCGTCTTCGCCCTTTGCAGGGGATCAGACACCAGCTTGCGTCCGCGTTGCTGGAACGATTGAATCAAGAACGTCGTGGTCATGGTGCCTCACTGGTTGAGGCTTACTGTATCACCCGCAACAGTCGGCAGGTGGTTTCTTTACAAGACCGGCCGGCAGTCAAGAGCAAAACCGATTCCATCGGGAAACCATGGGTGGCAGGGGGTGATGTGGGGAGTGTTTCGACCGCGACTGCGAAATTGCGAAAAACTTGGCGCGCCCTACGGGACTCGAACCCGTGTTACCGCCGTGAGAGGGCGGCGTCCTGACCGCTAGACGAAGGGCGCCTAGAGCGCTTCAAAGAAGCGCGGTAAAAATACTCGAAACGATCCGCAATATGAAACGCAGAAAGCTCCAGAACCGTTTGTAGCCGACATAGATAGCGTCGTGCGTAACTACATGCAACGGGAAACGGCCAAATCTTCGCGAAGAAGAGGATGGCGCGCCCTACGGGACTCGAACCCGTGTTTCCGCCGTGAAAGGGCGGCGTCCTAGACCGCTAGACGAAGGGCGCGGCGGGCTGTCAGCGGTTCACCGCGTCGGCCAGTGAGCGGGTGTATAGGGGGGGCTTTGCGATTGCGCAATACCCAAATTCGATTTTATTTCAATTTCAACAGCCGCTGAATGTGACCGGGCCGCGATACCCCCGCGGACGGTCGCGCACGTCGACATGAACGAAGTTCTGTCCGGGGTAGCAGCCCAGGCCGCCAACCAGTCCGTTATTGCGCGCGTAAGCGATGATGCGCGATTTCGGGACGCCGGGAATATAGAAATCGGCCGCCATGCATTTGGTGTGGTAGGAGGCCTCGGCGCCGCCCACTGAGGCGTTGTGCCATGGCGTACGATAGCCCGAATTCATCACGACCTTTTTGCCGAAATGGCCCTCGACGTCCCAGATCAGAAGGCGCAGCTTGGGCGAAAGGCAAAAGGCGTTCACATTGTCATGGGAGACGAAGGTGCCCCAGTCGGTCCGCAACCCGTTGTAGCCGCTGCCGCTCCCCGAGGCGAACATGGCCATCGGAGCGCAGGCGCCGAGCAGGCCCACCATGACGATCAGACTGGACAGTAAACGCATCAAAACCACTTCCGTGTCGGGGTTGAAATCGTCCCAAACCACAGACACAAAAATACCGGCGGTTGCCTAACCGCCGGTCAATCAGCGTGGTTAATTTCTCGTTATGCGTTTACCACGTTCCTGAATTGGGCATTGAAGCCCAAGGCTCCTGCGCTTCGAGATTGCCGTCCTGAAGCAACTCGACCGAAATCCCGTCGGGGGATTTCACAAATGCCATGTGCCCATCGCGTGGCGGACGGTGGATGGTGTACCCCATATCCTGCAGATGCTGGCAGAGCGCATAGATGTTTTCGACCCGATAGGCGAGGTGGCCGAAATTGCGGCCACCCGAATACTCTTCGGGGTCCCAGTTGTAGGTCAACTCGACCTTGGCACTTTCATCGCCGGGGGCGTGGAGGAATATGAGCGTGAAGCGCCCTTTTTCATTTTCGATGCGATGCGATTCAACAAGGCCCAGCCCTTCACTGTAAAAGCGAAGACTTTCCTCTATGTTGGAAACGCGCACCATTGTGTGGAGATATTTCAAAGCAAGGCTCCGGCTCTTTTGTGGTCATCCCGGCACCATCAGGGCAGGGCGCTACAAAGGCTAACAGAAGCCAGCATCGCGCGCCAAGCCGCGCTTTGACAAAGAGGGTAGTTAATTGCTGTCAACAAATTTATGAATGGTTCTTAACTTTTGATCCTGAATCGGCCAGACTACGCAAGATTGTAATGAGTACCTGCGGCTTTGCAGGGGCGTGTGTGGAAGGCGTTGCGCATGGGGGCGAAAAACATTTCCGGCACCGGACCAGACTCCAGGACTGTGGGGCACGACGATGCTCGCCGCGAAGGGGCCGATCAGGATATCCGCAATCCGGCCACGGACTTCGACGTCATAGAAGTTGTCGGAACCATCAAGTGGTTTGACGCTGGCAAGGGCTTTGGCTTTATCGTGCCCGACGCGGGCGGTGCTGATGTGCTGTTGCACGTGACCTGCCTTCGGAGGGACGGCTATCAGACGGCCCATGAGGGCGCGCGCATAGTGGTTGAGGCGCTCAATCGCCCCGGCGGTCTGCAAGCCTTCCGAATCATATCGATGGATGAATCGACGGCACGCCACCCGGCACAAATGCCCGCAGCTCGTACACACGTCCATGTTGAACCGACTTCAAAGCTTGAACGCCTTGAGGTCAAATGGTTCAACAGGGTGCGCGGTTTCGGTTTTCTTTCGGCAGGTGAGGGTCATCCCGACATTTTCATTCACATGGAAACATTGCGCCAGTTCGGGCTGACCGAATTGCGCCCCGGACAGTTTGTGCTGGCCCGGTATGGCGATGGTCCCAAAGGCCTTATGGTCGCCGAAATCCGCCCAGATGGTTGGGGCGACGCTCCGTCTTCTCACTAAGGCAGGCACCTCTCAGCCAGGATTGATTTGCATGCGCGCCACCAGAAATATCATGATCTCGGCGGTGCTCATGCTCGCCAGCCTCGCTCCGGCCCTCGGGCAGGAAAACGAAGAGATCGCAGTAATCCATTCCGGGGATCAGAGTTTCACGTTTGCCGTCGAGATTGCCGACACGCCCGAGGAGACCTCGCGCGGGCTAATGTTCCGCGAAGAACTGGCGGCCGATGCCGGCATGCTTTTCGACTTCATAGATGAGCGCCCGGCCAGCTTCTGGATGCAGAACACCCTCATTCCGCTCGACATGCTGTTCATCAAGGCGGATGGTGAGGTTGTACGTATCCACGAAAATGCCGTTCCCATGGATACGACACCAATCCCCTCCGGCGAACCGGTGCGCTTCGTTCTGGAAATTCCCGGCGGACGTTCCGCCGAACTGGGGCTGAAAGCGGGTGCCCGGCTGGAGCACCCGCGGGTAGAGCTGGACACCGAAACAGCAGAATAGCCGCTGTTATTCGATTAGCGCACGACCAGCACCGGCACGGTGCTCGACGTGAGAACTTCGGTCGTCTGACTACCCAGCAGCATTTTGCGGAATCCGCGGCGGCCATGGGAGGCCATTACGATGAGATCCACGTCCATTTCCTGAGAAACCTCAACAATGGCATCGGCGGGATAGCGGTTAGCGATGTGCCGCGTCTCGCATTGAACCCCGGTCTCCGATGCAAATCGGGCAGCCTCTTCTAGAATATCCTTCACCGCTGCATGCATTGCCGCATCATATTCGGCAATGCTTGTGGGCCCGGCGACAGCCAACGCGCCCGAGGCCCACATATCGGTGACGGTGATTACCGTAACCTTCGAGCCTAATTGTTTGGCGAGCTTGAGGCCCTGATCCAGCCCTTTGGTAGCCAATTCCGAACCGTCGGTTGCGATGAGGATGTGTTTATACATGGCGCGTCTCCTTTGCGATGAACAACGCTAACCTGAGCCGATCCGTTGCGACTTGATTTGGGTCAACGGGGTTGTCAGTCCCGCAAAAACGCCCGCACGGGCTCAATCTGTGCGGCAACGTTCAGGGCTGGCGCGTGTCCAACGCCGGCAATATCGAGTCGCTGTGGCCGCGGTCCGCGCGCCTGCATGCTCACGGCAAGGTCTTCGCTCAACAGGTCGCTTTCAGCTCCCCGGATTAGCAGCATCGGCGCAGTGATGGCATCGAAATCGGACCATTGATCGCCGACGTCGTTTGCTGCATCGAATTGAGCGACGATGGCCGGGTCATAATGGACAGTCACTTTTCCCTCGTCCGTGCGCCGCGCCGAACTGTCCGCCATCGCCCGCCATTCGGCGTCGCTAAGCGGCCCGAACGGCGCATAAACGGCGCGCAGCCAGGCTTCAAGCTCCCGGATTGTGTCAAAGACCGGTGGGTTGCCGACATAGGTCGAAATGCGTTCGACGGCGGTGGTGGGGATTTCGGGGCCGATATCGTTGATGACGAGGTGGCTGATGCGCCCGCGCATGGGACCACCCGCGAGGCGTATGCCGACGGCTCCGCCCATGGAGGTGCCTATCCAGCGACAGGTGGAAATGCCGAGCTGATCGAGCAGCTCCATCGCCATGGCGCCGAAATTGTCGAGCCGGTATTCGCTTGATGGGTCGTCCGCCCATTGGCTCAGTCCACGCCCGAGCGTGTCGGGCGCAAGGATGAAGTACTGGTCCCTCAAGGCGCGTGCGATGGTGTCGAAATCGCGTCCCGTACGGGCCAGACCGTGCCACATGATGAGCGCCGGCTTGTCCGGAGTTCCCCATTGGGAAACGTGGATTTCCCTATCACGCAGCGCGAAGTAGCGGGAGACGGGCTCGGTCATTCGAATTTTCCTCTAAAACGTCCGACAATTCCGGTCGGAAAGAAATAAACGCTGAGGATGAACAACAGCCCGAGCCAGAACAACCAACGGTCCGGGTGCAGCAGATCGGGGACGAATGGAATATCTGCAGTTGCCGCGCTTGCCGTAGCCATCACATCGCGCAGATAGTTCTGGGCCAGTACAAAAATTGTCGCGCCCAGAATGGCGCCCCACATGGTGCCCATGCCACCGATCACCACCATGACCAGTATGTCGATCATTAGGTCGAGCGATAGCGTGGTTTCAGGACCGGTGTAGCGAAGCCAGACGGCAAAGAGCGCGCCGACAAGTGCGGCGGCGACTGCCGAAATCACCGAGGCGATCGTGCGGTAGTAAACTGTCTTGAAGCCCAAGGCCTCGGCCCGGAAATCGTTCTCGCGGATTGCCTGAAGGACGCGGCCGAACGGGGAATTGACGAAACGCATGAGGAGAAGAAACAGCGCGGTCGCACCGACAAAGACGAGATAGTAGGCCAAAAGCCTGCCATCGAGCCTCACGTCGAAAATGCGGAAGTCGGCAAGCTTGAAGGCCGGGGTAAGGATATGAGGCACCCGATAGGTCAGCCCGTCCTCCCCGCCCGTAATCGTATAGAGCTGCGAGATGAGGATACCGAAGGCGCTAGAAACGGCGAGTGTGATCATCGCAAAAAAGATCGCCCGCACGCGTAGCGAGGCGAGCGCGATAAACAGCGCCAGAACAGCCGCGATCGCCACGCCGATCAGCGTGCCCAGCCCGATCGAACCCCAGCCCGGTCCAAAGTTGTATGATGCAATCGCAACGCCATAAGCGCCAAGACCAAAAAACATGGTGTGGGCAAACGAAACGATCCCCGTGTAGCCCAGCAGCAGGTCATAGCTCGCGACAAGTGCGATGATGATGCAGATACGTGCTGCCGTATCCATCGACCGCGTGCCCGGAAAAATGAAGGGCGCAAAAGCCAGGCACAAAACGATCGCCGCTATAGCGACGCTCAGGAGCGGCCTGCCTGGCGTGTCGCCGGAAAGAATGGATTTGAACATCGTCGCTTACCTCGATCCGCTTGGCTGCAGCAGGCCGTTGGGGCGCCACATCAAAACGACCACCATGAGCAGGATGGCGGAACCCAACGACAGCTTGGGCGCGAGATAGGCGACATAGTTATTGGTCAGCCCAATCAACAACGCTGCAACGAAGCAGCCTTCGATCGAGCCCAAACCGCCGATGATGATGGTGATGAACACCAGAATCATCACGCTCATGCCCATGTGTGCGGTGATCACCTCGTCATAGAGCCCCCACATGATGCCGCCCATCCCGCCAAGTGCCGAAGCGGCAACGAAGACACCGATGAAAAGGACAGAAATGCGGTAGCCCAGCGCTTGCACCATTTCGCGGTTCTCGACGCCTGCCCGCACAAGCAGCCCGATCTTGGTGCGCGTCAGGATGATCCGCAGCGCCACAAACAGCGCGAGGCCCAGGCCGACGGCAAGTAGCCGGTATTTTTCGAGTATCACGCCTCCAACGATGAAGGCGCCCTTTAGGCTTTCTGGGCGCGGGATGGGGATTTCATTGGGACCCCAGATGACAATGATGAGCTGTTCGATAACGATAAGCCCACCGGTGGTGATCAATATCTGCTTGAGGTGGTGGCCATAGACAGGGCGCACGATCAGCCGCTCGAAGGCGAGGCCCAGAACGCCTGCGGCAACCATTGCCGCCAAGGCGCTAAGCAGCAGGGCGAGAAGATTGAGTTCGATTGCTGCCGCGCCGTAGAGCGGTCCGAGTGCCAAAAGCACGGACACCCCGACAAAGGCGCCAAACGAAATCATCGCGCCGTGTCCGAAATTGAGAACGTCCATCAACCCAAAAACAAGGGTGAGCCCGGACGCCATGATGAAGATCATTAGCCCCATGGCAAGCCCCGCCAGCGTCAGCGTGCCCCAGGTCGGTACGCTGCTGATCGGTAGCAATGCCAATAAGATCAGCAACGGCACGGTGAAATAGGCGAGGCGATCCCGCACATATCCCACAGGGCCGCGCCGGTTGCCCGAGAGGGCGATCGGTTCATCATTCGCGCTCATGCCGTGTCTCCCCCAACATCGAACCCCAGCAGCCGGCACTGAAGCGCTGTGTCGGCGCTCAGCGCTGCCATGGTCCCGGTGTGTGTGATCTTGCCGTCGTCCATGACAGCAACCCGGTCACCCACCCGCTCGGCGAGCGCGAAATTCTGTTCGACCATCAAAATCGTGACGCCCGTCTCCTTGAGCGCATCGATCGCATTGGCCAGAGCATCGATGATCGTGGGCGCCAATCCCTTTGTGGGTTCATCAATGAGCAGCAGGTCCGCCGGCTCGATGATGGCGCGCGCGATGGCAAGCATTTGTCTTTGCCCGCCCGAAAGCTGACCGGCCGGCCAGCGCCAGAATTTGCGGAGCGCCGGAAAGAGGTCATAGATCCACTCGAGCCGCTTGGCATTGGGCTCGCCAGCCCGCGCCGCCAGCACCATGTTCTCCTCTACGCTCAGAGTGCCGAAAATGCCCATATTCTCGGGAACATACGCAATGCCGCGCCGCGCGATCTCTGGCGTCGAGAGTCTGGTCACGTCCTCGCCGGCAAAAACGATGCGCCCCTCGCGCACCGGCCAGAGCTTCATTATCGTGCGCATCGTGGTGGTCTTGCCGGCGCCGTTGCGTCCGAGCAGCATCGTCAGTTCGCCGCGCGGGATTTCAAGATTGACGCCGTGCAGAATGTGATAGCGCCCGATATAGGTATGAACGTCAGAGAGCGATAAAAGCGCGTCGGTTCCTGCCATCGTCGCCTCCTAATGTCCCATGGTTCCGAGATAGGCATCACGAACGACGTCAGACCTCATCACCTCCGCCGGAACGCCGGCGGCCACGAGCTGGCCGTTGTGGAGCACCATGATTTCGTCGGCCAGCGATCGGATAACGTCCATCTTGTGCTCCACCAGGATAATGGCTTTGCTCGCATCGGATTTGATGGACTGGATAAGCTCGAGAATGATCGGGGCTTCATCCGCGCTCATGCCGGCGGTTGGCTCATCGAACATGACAATGGAGCTTTCGAGCGCCAGCAGCAGCGCGACCTCCAGCTTGCGCTGGTCGCCATGCGAAAGATTGGCGGCGGGTTCATTGCGTCGTCCGGCGAGCCCGCAGCGCTCGATATAGCTCATGGCGGTGTCGATTGCGAATTTGTCCGCATCGGCGAGCCGAAAAATGTCCATGGCTCCCGGGTGTCGGGCCTGAATGGCAAGCCGGACGTTTTCGAGAACCGAAAGTCGCGGAAACAGATTGGTCAACTGAAACGCCCGCCCGATCCCACGCCGTGTGCGCTCAGGCACCGAGAGTCGGGTGATATCGTCGCCCTGGTGAATGACGGTGCCGCTGCTGGCGCGCAACTGGCCGGAAATCAGGTTGAAATAGGTCGTTTTGCCGGCCCCGTTCGGCCCCACGATCGCAACAAGACATCCGGGACGAAAATCGTAGCTCACCGAATCCACGGCGACATGGCCGCCAAAGCGGACCGTCAGGTTGCGGGTCTGCAGCGCCGGCGCCGTGGTGTGGTCCATCATCGGTCTCCGCTGATCGAACAGGCAGGGACGGGCGCGCTCCCCGGCGCCCGCCACCTCCTTAAGAGATTGGATGTCAGTTCCGGACGGGAATATCCATCTCTTCCGCTTCGATCACCTCGACCAAGGCCGGTACGCCCCATTCGACGCCGTCCTGCACTTCAATCCTGAAGTGGAACATGTCCTGCATCGCCTGGTGATCCTCGGGTCGGAAGGTCATTTCGCCCTTGGGCGTGTCCCAGCTCATGCCCTCCATGGTCGAGATCAGCGTCTCGGTATCGGTGTCACCGCCCGTCGCCTCGAGCGCCGCGACGATCGCCCCGGCCGCGGCAAAACCACCAGCGGTGAAGAAGTCGGGCGGACCGTCAAAACGCACCTGGTGTTGCTCGACGAGCCAGTCGTTGATGGGGTTTTCTAGGTTCTCATAATAATAGTAGGTCGCCCCTTCCATGCCGGGGAAATCTCTGTAGGCGACAAGTGCCGGCAGGATATTGCCACCGGTTGCCAGTTCGATGCCGAGTCGGTTCGGATCCATGTCCTGGATCTTGCCCAGCGGATTGCCGCCGCCGGCCCAGATCACGAAGATGACCTTGCGCCCGTCTTCGCCTTCGAGTGCATCGAAGATGCGCTGGGCATGTGCAGTGAAGTCGGTGGTGTCTTGGGGCGCGTATTCCTCGAACACCAGCTCGGCGCCGGTGCTCTCGAGAGCCTCGCGGAACGCGGCGACCCCGTCGCGGCCAAAAGCATAGTCTTGCGCCAGCGTGGCGATCTTGACGTCGTCCTGACCGAGAGCCACAGCGTTGGCGACAGCATCCTGGGACGAGTTGCGGCCCGTGCGGAAGATATAGCGATTCCAGTTCTCGCCAGTGATGGAGTCGGCCACCGCCGGCTCCACGATAAAGATCTTGCCGTATTCCTCGGCGACCGGCAGCATGGCCAACGCGACACCTGAGCTCACCCCGCCGACGGCAAGATCGACTTCATCGTCGCCATAAGCCTCCGCGAGCAGCGCCCGGCCAATATCGGGCTGGAGCTGGGTGTCCTTTTCGATGACCTCAATCGGCCGCCCGGCAATCTCCATCGTGCCGTCGGTGTAATATTCGAGCCCCAGCATCAGGCCGTTGTGGGACTGCGTGGCATAGGCTTCAAGCGGGCCTGTCTTGCCATAGACATGGGCGATGGTGATTGGATCGGCGTCCTGAGCGCCTGCGGTACCCGCGGCAGCTGCCATCGCGGCCAAAGCGGCTATGACGAGTATTTTACTGAGTTTCATAGTTTCCTCCCGTTGAGCAACCGCGCATCCCTTGCCCCTGCTTTGCTGGTCTCTCGACAATCGCGGCGGCCATCCTCCTGGAGCCGAACGCGCGCCGGCTTGCAGCTTCCCGCAAATAGCGTGCCAACTCCCGGGAGGCGGTCCAACTGTTCAAAACTATCGGAGATTTGCGGGTTCGCTGGGTTCTCGTTTCCGTTGCGCTTTGGTCGTGCCGTCCGGATTGCCGGACGGATGTCCGGTGTGCCGGACATCATGCGAAGCAACCCATTATACTGAGCCCGCGACACGTCGCGGACGGCGGATGGCGAGCACGATGAGCAGAGTTGCCGCGAGCAGCATGATGCTGCTGGCTATGAAAACGCTTGTTGCGCTACTGGTGTCGAAGATGGCGCCGACAACAGCCGCGCTCGCAGTACTTGCAGCTGAGATAGGCAACTCGCGGTCGGTGTTCGCCGAACGGTTCATGGCCGTGACCGGCGCGACGCCGGTGCGCCATCTCACCGAATTGCGGATGCAGTTGGCGACCCAATGGATCGCCCGCGATCAGCAGTCCATCGATCGCGTAGGTCAAAAGCTCGGCTGCAACTCGCAGGCAGCCTTCAGCCGGGCGTTCAAGCGAGTAGTCGGAGCGCCGCCAAGCGCGGTGCGTTCGCCGGCCGGGCTGTACAAGACCCAAAGTGGCGACCCCGACAGGATTCGAACCTGTGACCAATAGCTTAGAAGGCTACTGCTCTATCCAGCTGAGCTACGGGGCCGTCAAGTGCCGTCTAGCTCAAATAGCACGGCTTGTCAGCATGTGACATTGTCGGCGCTTGACTTTGTATCCACAACAACCGATATGAACGCTATGCTAGGTGCTGCCGCGTGAGCAGCCATCGCGTCCCCGCTTAGGGTGACCCCTTGAACCGGCATGATTTCCCAAGTTCCCAGATCACGCGGGGTTCTGACAGGTCCGACGCTCGGTGCGCAATGTGGCGCGTGAGTTTGGATGGATCTGCAACCGCAACGGCAAACGCGCAGCTTCATGAGTTGGCGCGGTAAAGCCGCATAATGTCCGGCGCGCGTTTCGGCGCTGCCGGAAAAGGATATAATTTGACTCAGTTTCAGGCTCTCGGCCTTGACGATCACCTTCTTAAAGCCATCGCAGGGCTCGGCTTTTCCGACCCCACGCCCATTCAGGAACGGGCAATTCCGCTTGTTCTGGAGGGCCGCGATATCATGGGCCTTGCCCAGACCGGCACCGGCAAGACCGCCGCATTTGGTCTTCCCATCATTCAGCAGCTCCTGGCCAAAGCTGGAAAGCCTGACCCCAAGACGTGCAAGGCCCTGATTCTTGCGCCGACCCGCGAACTGGTGAACCAGATTGCCGTCAACTTGCGCGCTTTCACCAAGGGCTCGCCCATCAAGGTCAATTCCGTTGTCGGCGGCATGTCCATCGGGACCCAGATCAAGGCGCTGGCGCACGGTAGCGACATTGTCGTCGCAACGCCGGGCCGTCTACTCGATCTCGTCAAGCGCCAGGCTATCCGGCTCGATTCCGCCAGGCATCTCGTGCTCGACGAGGCCGATCAGATGCTCGATCTTGGCTTTATCCACGCTCTGCGTGATATCTCACGCCTTGTCGGCCAGCCCCGCCAGACCCTTCTGTTTTCGGCCACAATGCCCAAGCAGATGAATGAGATCGCAGCGGTTTACCTCAAGGATCCCGTCCGCGTTCAGGTGACGACACCGGGCAAGACCGCCGACAAGGTGACCCAGAGCGCTCATTTCGTTGAGCCGGGCGGCAAGCTTGCGCTGCTCAAGCAATTGCTTTCGGTCGACAAGGACTCGCTCTCGCTGGTTTTTGCCCGCACCAAGCACGGCGCTGAAAAGCTCTCGAAATCTCTTGCTGCGGCCGGCTTTGCCTCGGGCTCGATCCACGGCAACAAGAGCCAGGGCCAGCGTGACCGCACCCTCAAATCGTTCCGCAGTGGGGAAATCCGCGTTCTGGTGGCAACCGATGTCGCAGCGCGGGGTATCGACATTCCCGGCGTCAGCCATGTCTATAATTACGAGTTGCCTCAGGTTGCCGAAAACTACGTCCATCGCATCGGGCGCACAGCGCGAGCCGGCGCCGAGGGCGAGGCGGTAGCTCTGGTGTCAGGCGAAGAGTACGGCCTGTTGCTCGATATCGAGCGACTTACCGGGCTTTCGATCTCCACCGCAGGTGGCGAGCGCCCGCTGCGCAAAACGTCGACCGCTCCCGCCAAGAAGCGCACGCAGGGCCGAAACGGCAAGCCACAATCAAAGGGGCAGGGGGCTGGCAAGCCCTTCGACCCCGCAAAGGCTGCTGCCCAGCGCAACCGCAACAAGCAGCGCAACAAGCGGGCTCGCCAGGCTGCGTAAGTACGACAATCACGGCAAATGATGAAAAGGCAGTCGCTACGGCGGCTGCCTTTTTTGCGTTGGGCGGTGGAAAATCGCGTCGACCGCATTTGGCAGAGGCGCTTATCCACATATTCGACTTTGGTATTACCTCCTCTTGACATCGATTACATTTTGGCATGTGATGCTTGTAATCGATTGCAGCGAGTGCGACTTGCACACGTGTAATCGATTACATCTCCGTGTCGAGGAGACCCGCGTGTTGAGGAGCCGCGGTACGGTTGATGGAGGAGGGGCGGCCAACATGCCGTCTTGAGGAAACCCTGGGAGGATTATCCGATGAAGAAATTCACAGTGGCTGCATCCATTGCGGTCGCCTTGATGTCGACGACTGCGGTGTCCGCGGCTGAGCTTGAAGTCACGCACTGGTGGACCTCGGCCGGCGAGGCGGCATCGATCGCTGAATTCGCACGCATTTTTGAAGAAGAAACCGGCCATACTTGGGTCGACAGCGCCCTTGGCGGTTCGGGCACAGGCGCAAACCCCGTCATCATTAGCCGCATCATCGGCGGTGATCCGATGGGGGCAACCCAGATGAACACCGGCCGTGATGCCGAGGAACTCATCCAGGCGGGCCTTATGCGCGACCTGACCGACATCGCCGAAGAAATGAATATTCGCGATTTCTACGTCGATGAATCCCTGCTTGAGCCCTGCACTTATGAGGGGCGCATCTACTGCTTCCCCATCAATATCCACTCGTGGGATTGGCTGTGGCTGTCGACGGCGGCCTATGAGGAAATCGGGCAGCCTGTTCCAACCAATTGGCACGAATATGTAGAAAGCTGGCCCGCGCTCCAGGAGGCCGGCATCCTGCCTTTCGGCCTTGCTTCAGGTTGGCCGATCAACGGCGTTCCGGGCGTGCTTCTGGCAGGCATCGGCGGCACCGATCTGGTTCTCGCCGTTAACCGCGACAAGAGCGGCGACGCGGTGCGGAGCCCTGAATTCCGGGAAGTGGCCGAAGCCCTCGATGATCTGCGCAGCGTGATTTCGCCCGAAATGATGGTCCCGAGCTTTGGTGACGTAGGCAATCAGATTCTTGCCGGTGAAGCTGCTGGCAACATCCATGGCGACTGGCTCCAGGGCGATCTTCAGGTTGCCGGTGGTGTTCCCGGAGAAGACTACGAATGCGTTCCTGCCCTTGGTCTGAATGACCAGCTTTCGGGTGGCGGTGACTCCTTCTTCTTCCCTGTGTTGCCGGAAGGCACTGATCCGGAGGTTCTCGAGGCACAAACCCAGCTGGCACGCATTCTGATTTCGCCGGAAGGTCAGCTTGCCTTTAACCTCAAGAAGGGATCGATGCCGATCCGTACCGACATTGATCTCGAGCAAGCAAACCCGTGCATGCAGAAGGCCCTTGGCCTGCTCGGCAACGGCTTGCTCCCCGCCGGTGAGTCCACGCTGACCAGCGACACTCAGCAGCAGCTCGATGATCTGACCAGAGAGTTCATCGATAACGACTCGATCACAGTCGATGACTACATCGAGCGGTACGCTACCCTCATCGAGAACGCTGACTAAGCGTTTGCCTGGATGACTTGAACGCGGCCGGCCCATAAAGCAGGCTGGCCGCTGTTCCCCCATATTGGAGGGACTAAATTGGCTCACGTTTCGCACGCCGCCAGCTCACAGTCTGGGTCGGCTTTTGCACGCTATTTCAAGCAGCTCTTTACAAGAAATCTCGCTGCAAAATTCGCGGCAACGCCGATGGTCGTTACTGTTCTGGTGGTTTTTGTCGGCTGCACCGGTTGGACGATATGGTACTCCTTCACCGGATCTCGCTTGTTGCCCAACAACACTTTCGTTGGGCTTGAGCAGTACCAGCGTCTCTTCGCTTCGTCCCGGTGGAACATCTCCATCCGAAACCTCTTCATTTTCGGCTGTTTTTCGCTGGTCTTCACTATGGTGATCGGCTTCGTGCTCGCCGTTCTCATGGATCAGAAAATCCGGTTTGAGAGCGCTTTCCGCACGATCATGCTCTACCCCTTTGCTCTCTCGTTTATCGTAACGGGTCTGGTCTGGCAGTGGATCATGAACCCTACGCTCGGCCTGCAGGGGACTATGCGCAACCTGGGCTGGGAGAGTTTCCGGTTCGACTGGATCGCCCAGTCCGACATGGTGATCTATGCGCTCCTGATCGCCGGACTTTGGCAGGGAACCGGATTCGTTATGGTGCTCATGCTGGCGGGTCTGCGTGGCATTGACGAGGAGATATGGAAGGCCTCACGGATCGATGGCATACCGACGTGGAGAACATATCTCTTCATCGTTCTGCCGATGATGCGGGGGGTTCTCGTTACCGCTGTTGTGATTGTCGGTTCGGGAATTGTGCGGCTTTACGACCTTGTGGTTGCGTTGACCAGGGGCGGCCCCGGCATCGCCTCTGAAGTACCGGCCAAATACGTTTACGATTACATGTTCACCGCCGGCAATATCGGGCAGGGGCTGGCCGCCTCCACCATGATGCTTCTGACGGTCATGATCATCATCATTCCCTGGGCTTATCTCGAATTCGGCGGGGGCAAAAAGTCATGAGCAATCCGGCAGCAATTTCCGGCACGGTCGCAACCGACGCGGTCAAAAAGGACCTCGCATTGTCCGAACCGCACGGTCCGCGCCCCAAGCCCTTTTTCACCCCGCGCCGGATCGTCATGTATTCGATCCTGTTCGTGGCGTGCCTCTACTACCTGTTTCCGCTCTACGTCATGGTCATGACCTCGTTCAAGACCATGCCCGAGATCCGCTTTGGCAACATTTTCGCGCCGCCGCGTGAATTTTCGGCTGAAGGCTGGGTGAAGGCCTGGACCAGCGCGTGCACGGGCCTGACCTGTCAGGGCCTGAGCCCGGGGTTCTGGAACTCGGTGAAAATCCTCGTCCCGAGCGTTATCGTTTCGACCTCGATTGCCGCGGTCAACGGCTATGCTCTGGTCAACTGGAAGTTCAGAGGGTCTGAAGTCTTCTTTGCCATCCTCATCTTCGGATCATTCATCCCCTATCAGGTGATGCTCTATCCACTGGTGATGATAACCCGTGACCTCGGCATCTTCGGCACCATCCCGGCGGTCATCATGGTTCATACCATCTTCGGCATGCCCATCCTGACCCTGCTGTTCCGCAACTATTTCGCCTCGCTTCCCGTGGAGTTGTTCAAGGCAGCCCGCGTGGATGGCGCAGGGTTCTGGCGGATATTTTTCGAGATCATGCTGCCCATGAGCCTTCCCATCATCGTTGTGGCCCTGATCCTGCAGGTGACCGGCATCTGGAACGACTTCCTGTTCGGCGTCGTCTTTGCGGGAACGCAGAATTA
>DFMV01000016.1:199273-208093 GCA_002375765.1 Rhizobiales bacterium UBA3584
GTGAAAGGATGAGTGCAATGCAAGAAAGCGTATCGATCAGGAATCTGTCCCTCAGTTTCGGGGCCGTGAAGGTACTCGAACGCATGGACCTCGACGTCCAGCAGGGAGAGTTTCTTGTGCTGCTCGGGCCGTCTGGGTGTGGGAAGTCAACCCTGCTCAACTGCATCGCCGGTCTTCTCGATGTCAGCGGCGGGCAGATTTTCATCTCGGGCAAGAATGTCACCTGGGAGGAGCCCAAGGATCGCGGCATCGGCATGGTGTTCCAGTCCTACGCGCTCTACCCGCAGATGACGGTGAAAAAGAACCTCACCTTTGGGCTTCGGGTTGCGGGCCACAAGAAGGACGATATCGAACGTCGCGTGGCGCGCGCCGCCGAAATGCTGCAGATTGAGCCACTGCTCGATCGTAAACCTGCCAATCTGTCGGGCGGCCAGCGCCAGCGCGTGGCCATCGGTCGCGCACTCGTGCGCGATGTCGACGTCTTTCTCTTCGACGAGCCGCTGTCCAACCTTGATGCCAAGTTGCGCTCCGACCTGCGGGTGGAAATCAAACGCCTGCATCAGCGGCTTGAAAACACCATGATTTACGTGACGCACGACCAGATCGAGGCAATGACATTGGCCGATCGTATTGCCATCATGCGCGACGGGATCATCCAGCAGCTTGATACGCCGCACGCCATTTACAACCATCCGGTCAACCTGTTCGTGGCGGGCTTCATCGGCTCGCCGTCGATGAACTTCATCAACGGCGATCTGCGTGCCAGGACGTTCAATGCGGATGGAATTCCGCTCGATATGGCAGGGTACGGCTTTGAGTCGGGCAATGAGAACCTCAGCACCAAAGCCATATTGGGCGTCCGCCCCGAACACGTGATCGTGGGCGAAGCCGCCGCCAGCCAACCCGTCAACTTCGAATCCGAAATCGAGATCGTCGAACCCATGGGGTCGGACACCATCGCTTGGACCAAGCTGGGAAAACACGAATTTACCTTCCGGGCCGACAGCGAACTCAATCTCGAAGTTGGACAAAAGATAAAGCTCGGCTTCGATCCGGCGCGGGCTTCCATCTTCCACGCCGACAGCGGCGATCGTATTTAGGGAGTATCAAGTGACCGATTTTTCGTTTCAGCTCTACAGCGCCCGCAATTTCCCGCCCTTCAGCGACGTGTTCGCCCTGCTTTCGCGACTCGGCTACGCCAGCGTCGAAGGTTTCGGAGCGCTCTATACCGATCCGGTCGGTTTACGACGCGACCTTGATGCCAGCGGTTTGACCATGCCCACCGGCCATATCGGGCTCGACCAGCTCCGCGATAAACCGAAAGCCACCGAGTTGGCCCGCACGCTTGGCTTGCAGACGATCTTTTGCCCGTTCATCGGCCAGGAATACTGGAAGCAGTCCGACGCCAAATGGACCGAACTGGCTCGCGAACTCGGCGAACTGGCCAAATACTACCGCGACCAGGGCTTCGGTTTCGGCTGGCACAATCACCATTTCGAATTTTGGCCGCTCGACAGTGGTCGTACGCCTATGGAGGTCCTGCTCAGCGAAGCGCCGGAACTCGATTGGGAAATGGACGTCGCCTGGGTGGTGCGCGGAGAGGATGATCCCAAGCGCTGGATCGACAAATACGCCGATCGCATCGTCGCCGTTCACTTAAAGGACATTGCTCCCGAGGGTGAGGCCGCCGACGAGGACGGCTGGGCCGATCTCGGCCACGGCGTCGTGCCGTGGAAGGATTTGTTCGCTGATTTGAAAGCCAAGACTAAGGCGAAATATTTCGTCATGGAACACGACAATCCCAATGATCTCGAACGCTTTGCCGCGCGATCCATCGCAACGGCAAAAGCTCTCTAGGACCATCAAATGAGCAAAACATACGGCGTCGGCATTCTGGGTGCCGGCAATATATCAGCGGCCTATCTCAAGCTCGCGCCGCTGTTCAAGGGCATTGAGGTGAGGGCGGTTGCAGACATCGTTCCCGAGGCCGCAAAGGCGCGGGCCGACGAATTCAACGTCGCGGCCCAGACCCCTGACCAGCTTCTGGCCAATTCCGAACTCGACGTGATCGTCAACCTGACGATTCCCGATGTGCACTACCGCACATCCAAAGAGATCGTATCGGCCGGCAAACATGCCTATTCCGAAAAGCCTCTCGTCCTCACGCTTGAGGAGGGTGAGGACTTGCGGAAGGCGGCAAACGAGGCTGGAAAGCAGATTGGCTGCGCTCCTGATACTTTTCTCGGCGGGGCCCATCAGCAGGCCCGCGCGCTGATCGACGAGGGCGCCATCGGCCGTGTGACGTCGGGTACATGCCACGTCATGAGCTTCGGCCTTGAGCACTGGCACCCCAATCCGGACTTCTTCTTCAAGCCGGGTGCCGGGCCGATCCTCGACATCGGTCCTTACTACGTCGCCAATCTCATCAACCTTATTGGTCCGGTCAGACGGGTGACGGCCTTTTCGTCCACGCCCCGCGAGCGTCGGGAGATCACCAGCGAGCCACGCAGGGGACAGTATGTCACCGTCGAAACGCCGACGACCATTCACGCGGTGCTCGAATTCCACAATGGCGCGCTTGTAACGCTTGGGGCGTCCTGGGACGTCGAAGCGCACCAGCACTCCAACATGGAAATCTACGGCACCGACGGCTCGCTCTATGTGCCCGACCCCAATTTCTTTGGCGGTGACCTCACGCTTGCCCGCCGCGAGGGCGTGCGTGAAGTGGTCAAACCCTGGAAACATCCTCTGGGCGTGGCCAATTGGGAACGCCCGAACGGTCCGCCCTTCGCCAACTACCGTACAGCAGGTCTGGCCGACATGATGCTGGCTATCGACGCGGGCCGCAAACCGCGCTGCTCGCTCGAAACCACGCTGCATGGCGTCGATGTCATGACTTCGATCCTCAGATCGGGCGAGATCGGCCAGGCTGTAACGCTGACCACCACCTGCGAGCGCCCCGACGCCCTCGGCCCCGTCGAGGCGCAGGCGCTACTGGTCTGACGGGCAGGACGGAACGCCTACGCCTTGAGGCGCCACAGATTATCGGGCTCCCCCCGGTCGCGGCGCATGGTTGGGGGACCGTGCGCCGCGATTTTTATTGAGCGCTGTGCCTTGCCTCGCTTGACTGTCAGAGCAAGGCATTTATCGTGTAAACGTTTTCACCTGACGCACGTACGTCAAAGGGCGGCAAAGCCGCCGCAACCGAGGAGGACATTTCATGCGCACTTTAAAGGGCCCGGCGATATTTCTCGCCCAGTTTGCCGGCGACGCGGCGCCGTTCGATACGCTCGACAACATCTGTAAATGGGCCGCGGGACTTGGCTACAAAGGTGTGCAGATCCCCACTTGGGTCTCAGGCTTCATCGACCTGAAAAAGGCAGCAGAATCTAAAGATTACTGCGACGAGCTTAAAGCCACCGCCGCCAAGCATGGTGTCGAGATCACCGAACTGTCCACCCATCTGCAGGGCCAGTTGGTCGCCGTCCATCCCGCCTACGATACCGCATTCGATGGCTTTGCCGCCCCCGAGGTCAGGGGCAATCCGAAAGCCCGCCAGCAATGGGCGGTGCAGCAAATGCTCTGGGCCGCCAAGGCGTCCCAGAATATGGGCATCACCGAGCACGCCACCTTCTCGGGCGCGCTCGCCTGGCCCTACATCTACCCTTGGCCCCAGCGCCCCGCCGGACTTGTGGAAGAGGCTTTTGACGAACTGGCCCGCCGCTGGATGCCGATACTCGACAAATTCGACGAGGCTGGCGTCGATCTGTGCTATGAGATCCATCCGGGAGAAGACCTCCATGACGGCGTCTCCTACGAGATGTTCCTCGAGCGCGTGAACAATCATACCCGCGCCAATCTGCTCTATGATCCGAGCCACTTCGTGCTCCAGCAGCTCGATTATCTCGATTACATCGACATCTACCACGAGCGCATCAAGATGTTCCACGTCAAGGACGCCGAGTTCAACCCGACCGGCCGACAGGGCGTGTATGGCGGCTTCCAGGGCTGGGTCGAACGGGCAGGGCGCTTCCGTTCGCTGGGCGATGGGCAGGTCGATTTCGCCGCCATCTTCTCAAAACTCGCCGCCTATGATTTTGCCGGCTGGGCCGTTCTCGAATGGGAATGCGCCCTCAAGCACCCCGAGGATGGCGCGCGCGAAGGCGCCGAATTCATCGCCAGCCACATTATCCGCGTCACCGAAAAGGCCTTCGATGATTTCGCCGGTGCTGGTACGGATCGTGCAGCCAATCGAAAGATGCTCGGTCTCGATTAAGGAGAAATTCAATGGCAGAAAACGGAAAACGTCCCATCCGCCTCGGCATGGTCGGCGGCGGCACCGGGGCCTTCATCGGCTATGTTCATCGTATCGCTTCGCGACTCGATGGTGACTATCACCTGGTGGCCGGTGCCCTATCGTCGCGCGCTGAAATCGCCAAGGAAAGCGGCAAAAATCTCGGTCTGGCGGAAGATCGTATCTATACCGATTTTGCCGAAATGGCCCGCGCCGAAGCCGCCCGCGAGGATGGCATCGAGGCGGTCGCCATCGTTACCCCCAACCACATGCACTTCGCCCCGGCCAAGGCGTTTCTTGAAGCCGGCATCCACGTCATCTGCGATAAGCCGCTGACGTCTTCAATCGAAGACGCCTATGCCCTCCAAGAAATCCAGCCGAAGAATGGCGCCAAGTTCCTTCTGACCCACAATTACACCGGCTACCCGCTGATCCGTCAGGCCCGTGCCCTCGTCGAATCCGGCGCCCTGGGCAAGTTGCGAGTGGTCCAGGTTGAATACCCGCAGGATTGGCTGGCTGTAGCGCCCGAAGAGGACAACAAGCAGGCCGCGTGGCGGACCGATCCGTCCAAGTCCGGCGCCGGCGGCGCTATCGGCGATATCGGCACCCATGCCTATAATCTCGCCCGTTACGTCACCGGCCTGAAAACCGCAGCAGTGTCCGCCGATCTCGACGCCTTTGTGCCCGGCCGCCAGCTCGATGACAACGTCCACATCATGCTGCGCTTCGAAGGGGGCGCCAAAGGCATGCTCTGGGCCTCCCAGGTTGCCGTAGGCTGCGAAAATGGTCTCCAGCTTCGCGTCTATGGTGAAAAGGCAGGCATCGAGTGGCGCCAGGACAACCCGAACTACATGTGGTTCACCGAATTCGGAAAACCCAAACAGCTCCTGACCCGTGGCGGCGCCATCGACGGCTCTGCCGCCGGCGCCATGGGCGTCCGCATCCCGGCGGGCCACCCCGAAGGCTATCTCGAAGCGTTCGCGACGCTCTACAGCCAGTTCGCCGCCATCATTCGGGGCGACGGGGCGGAATTTGAGGGCCTGCTCCCGACACTGGACGACGGCGTCGAGGGCATGGAATTCATCATGGCGGCAGTAAAATCCTCAAAGGACGACAGCCGCTGGACGACCCTGGGCTGATCTAGCAAAAAGGGCGGCGCACCGCGCCGCCCCACATACTCAAGCGTCTTCGCCCGCTTACATGCCTTCGTGCCACACGGCGACGTCGCGCAGCGCAACATCCAGACCGTCGATCATGCCCACCTCGGTGGCAGCACCTGACTGCAGATCGACGGTATAAAGGGTCATGTTGGCCACCAGATACGCCGTGTTCATGTCGATCTCTTTGGCAAAGATATCGAAGGCGATCGCATCGGCATCATCAATGCCCAGCATGCCGCGCGTTTCGAGCGTGCCGTCATTAGGAGCGGTCTGTTGCAGCAGCGACATCATCGACCATTCGATGTCATACATTGCCGTCGCATCGGGCGAACCAATCGAGTTGATGTAAGCGGTCGCAACCACCGTGAAGTCGGCATCGGCGTTTGCGTCGCCTTCGGCAAAATGCAGACTGCCATCGACAATGGTTTCCCCCGTGTCGACATTGATGCGCAAATTCGTGCCGTCCGAACCCATGAACCGCAGGCGGTCGGCCATCGGGTTGAAATCGACCATGGCGTAATCGCCGCCGATGGTTTCGGTTATGGTCGAAACCACGGTGGCTTCGCCGGTCGCGGGGTCGATCGTCACGATATTGTAGTCCGAATCCACGCCATAAAGCATGTTGTCGGCGGGGCGCTGGTCGATGCCGAACAGACTGTCGACGCCGGAGACTTCCATCATGCCTTCGACCATGAGCGTCTCGGTATCGAACATGACGAGGGTCTTGTCGCCGGCGAGCCCGACGGCGGGCTGGGCGAGCGCGGCGCCAGTCAGGGCAAAAAAGCTGGTGCCGATGAGAGCGGCGCGGGTAAGAGTACGGTGAGACATTGCGTTTCTCCTGGTCGTTCAATGAGTTGGCTCCCCGAATTCCGCGGAGCCTGTGTTGGTCACATTGGCTCTACCCGCCACACGCCCATCCGGATGCATCGGCGCGATGACTTTTTTGCTTTTTTGCATCTGAAGCGGTTTCTGGTGTGTAGAGTGGCCAGAAAGGTGATGCCGAGGTGTGGGGAGCGATGAACGAGCAGGGCGCGACGGCACAGGTGAATTCATTGGTTATCGAGATTGCCAAAGGCGACAGATCGGCCCTTGAAGCCCTGTTTCGCATGGAAGCCGGGCGGCTGCTTGCAGTTGCCCGCCGCATCGTGCGCCGCTCCGATCTCGCCGAGGAGGTCGTGCAGGATGCGTTCGTGGCCATCTGGCAGCGCTCGGGCCAGTACGATCCCAGATATGGCGAGGCGCGCGGTTGGATCACCCGTATTGTGCGAAACCGGGCACTCAACCTTTTGCGCGATGCCGGGCGCGTTGATCACGTCGATAGCAAGACCCTCGAAGCCATGGGCGACAGAACCGGCGATGCCAGCAACGCCTACGAGCTACTGCCTGAGCGGCACGCGCTCAAAGGGTGCCTTAGGCAGCTCGACGCCCGAAAGCGCACGGCAATTCTCCTGTGCTACGTCACTGGCCTCACCCACGGTGAAGTCGCCGCCAAGCTCGACGCGCCGCTGGGTACGGTCAAGGCCTGGATCAGACTCGGCATGACCGCCTTGCAGGAGTGCCTTGGATGACGGCACCATCGGACACCAATGATATGATTGCCGAGTATGTACTGGGCCAGCTCGAAGGCGAGCAACGGGCGCGATTCGAATCCCGAATCGCCAGCGAACCCGAGCTGGCGCGCAAGGTTGCCGCGCTGCAGCAGAATTTTGACGCCCTCGACGCGACGGCGGCGCCCGAATCTGTTCCCGCCGACCTCTGGTCAAGAATTGAATCCTCACTCGCCACAGCGCCCGAGGCGCCGCCTGCAGCCAACACCAATCGCCCATCTACGGCCGTCGACCTCCCGCGCTGGGCCGGGATGGCGGCTGCTATTCTCCTTTCGCTCGGAGTAGGGTTCTTCGGCGGCCAGTCCCTCGGTCCCGTCCCCCAGGCACCCCTTGTCGTGGCCGTCCTTGTCGGTGACGACATGGAGCCCGGCGCCATCATTGAGGCTTTCGCAGACGACAGCATCCGCATAATGCCACTCGAAGCTCTTGTGGCGCCCGACGGCTCGACCCTCGAAGTCTGGACCTTGCCCGATCCCGAGACCGGACCGGTCTCACTCGGCACTTTCCGCGAGGCGCGCGACCTGGTCTTGGGTGGCCCCAATCTTCCCGCACCGCAGCCCGACCAGCTCTATGAAATCACGCTCGAGCCAGCGGGCGGCTCGCCCACAGGTCGTCCCACCGGGCCAATCCTCCTCAAGGGCTTTGCCCGGGCGCCGGTCATTTAGCTCAACAGGGCAGGGGCTGCCGAGCTCGTCAGCACCAGCCCCGAAACAAACAGAAGGATCAAGACGAGGCGCCGGAAGGCCTGCGTGTCCAGGCGCTTGAACAGCATGGCGCCGAGCAGGGCAGGCACCACAAGTGCCACCGAAATCAGCCCAAGATGCTGCCAGGTTGCACGGTCAATGATTGATCCGGCAAGAAAATACCCAATCATCGTAGTTACATGCATGGCGATATTGAAGCCCTGCATTATTCCACGCTGACTGTCCTTGTCCATGCCCCTAAGCGTGCACCAGAGGGTCGGAATGGGCCCGGAAAGCCCGCCGAGTCCTCCGAAAATTCCTCCCAGCCAGCCGGCAATCCCATTGCCCCAGTTCCCGCCATAACCGATTTTGAAACGGGCCGGCACGAACAGCATGATCGGACAATAAACGATCATGAAAACCCCCAACGCCAGCTTGAAGCCCTGCGGATCGAGAACGCTGAGCAGGAAAATTCCAAGCGGCACGCCCAAAATTCCCCCGACCACAAACGGCAGCATGCCTTTTGGATTGAAATGGCGCCCGACGATCGGGAGCGTGACCAGCTGACCGATGAGTGACCCGAACACCGCCATGGGTGCTGCCAGGGCGGGATCGACAGCCCAAGCCCAGATGCTCAGACTCGATAATGCAAACGCAAACCCGGCCAGCCCCTGAACGAAGCCGGCTACAGCCGCGCCGCCAAGCACCACAAGAAGATATATTTCCAAGGCGCTGGCGCCTTAGTGCGTCCAGGGCACCTTGCGGTCGAATCGGAAATTGTCGGGATAGCTGACCTTCTTTATGGTCGGCTCTTGCGCCGGCTGCACCACATAGGCGATGCCCTCGCGGCGGGCATAGGATTCCGCGTCCTCGAGCGTGTCGAACCGCAACTTGATCTGCTGCTTCATATCGCCAGACGAGGTGTATCCCATCAGAGGATCGATTGAACGGGCCACTTCAGGCTCGAAAACCAGCACCCAGTCCTGGCTTTTGCCTTTTCCCGACTGCATTGCGTTGCGGGCGGGGCGATAGATGCGTGCAACCATAATCAACAATCCCATGGCTGGCCAATGGTC
>DFMV01000023.1:0-92114 GCA_002375765.1 Rhizobiales bacterium UBA3584
GGTTCGTGAGAGGGAGTATGGGGCAGACCGGAAGCACGGGGATAAATATTTCTCGCGCGTATCCACCCCCCATCGCTGTCCCGGACCCGATCCGGGACCCAGCAGCATCACCCATGCTCTGGAGCGTGGGGCAAGGCTCATGGGCCCCGGCGTTCGCCGGGGCAGCGAGGGAGGAGGTAAAGCAAGGCGTGGGACACCGGGACAAAAAAGGGCCGCGCGGTGCGCGGCCCTTAAAAATCAGGCGGATTTGCGCTTGAGGTCGGGTGGGGTCACCTGCCCGACCAGATCGGCAATCGCCTCAGCGACCGGTGTAACGGTCTGACCCTGACTCCCCAGCCGGCGGATCGAGACCGTCTTTTCTTCTGCTTCTCGACGGCCGGCAACAAAGATGAAAGGCACCCGGCCTACAGAGTGCTCGCGCACCTTGTAGTTGATCGATTCATTGCGGGTGTCGACTTCCGCCCGAATGCCTTGCGCGCGCAGATCGGCCACGACCTGATTGGCATAATCATCGGCATCGGAAACGATGGTGGCGACCACCACCTGCACAGGCGCAAGCCAGAGCGGCATGCGACCGGCATAGCTTTCGATCATCATACCCAGGAACCGCTCCAGCGATCCCAAAATCGCCCGGTGCAGCATGACGGGGCGCTGGCGCGACCCATCCTCGGCCACATAGGACGCCTCAAGACGCTCGGGCATCACGAAATCGAGCTGCAATGTGCCGCACTGCCAGGAACGCCCGATGGCGTCCTTGAGGTGGAATTCGAGCTTGGGACCATAAAAAGCCCCCTCGCCTTCCGCGATCTCGAAACCACGACCAGTGGCCGTGAGGGCATCGCCCAGGCTCTTTTCGGCAAGGTCCCAGACGCTGTCGTCGCCGGCGCGGGTTTCAGGCCGCGTTGCGAGCAGGATCTTGACCTCGGTAAAGCCCATGTCCTCGTAAACGGAATCGAGCAGCGCGCAGAACTTTTCGGTTTCGGCCTGGATTTGATCGACCCGGCAGAAAATATGCGCATCGTCCTGGGTCATCTGCCGCACGCGCATCAAGCCATGCAAAGCGCCATGTGCTTCGTTGCGATGGCAGCAGCCAAATTCGGCAAGCCGCAAAGGAAGATCGCGGTAAGACTTGATGCCCTGGTTGAAGACCTGAACATGCGCCGGGCAGTTCATGGGCTTGAGAGCCAGAAGGTTGGCATCAGCCGAGATTTCCGGCTGATCGCCTTCGGTCGACGGCGTTTCGTCGGGCACAACGAACATGTTCTCGCGGAACTTGCCCCAGTGGCCCGATTTCTCCCACAGCTTGTTGTCCAGAAGCTGGGGTGTCTTGATTTCCTTATAGCCCGAGGCGTTCAGACGGCGGCGGATATATTCCTCCATCTGATTGTACATGACGAACCCCTTGGGGTGCCAGAACACCGAGCCCTGCGCTTCATGCTGGAAATGGTAAAGGTCCATTTCCTGGCCGATCTTGCGGTGATCGCGCTTTTCAGCCTCTTCGATCATGTGCAGATGGGCGTCGAGCTGGTCCTTTGAGGCCCAGGCGGTGCCGTAAATGCGCGAGAGGACTTCGCGGTTGGAATCCCCACGCCAATAGGCGCCGGCCACCTTGGTCAGCTTGAACGCCTTGCCGACATCCTTGGTGGTGCGCATGTGCGGCCCACGGCAGAGGTCGAACCACTGGCCCTGCTTGTAGATTTTCACCTGCTGGTCGGCGGGAATGGCGTCGATCAGTTCGACCTTGAACTGCTCGCCCTTGGCTCCGAACACCTTCTTGGCTTCATCGCGGTCCCAGACTTCGCGGGTAAATTCGGCCCCACGATCAACGATTTCTTCCATCTTCTTTTCGATGGCGCGCAGATCGTCCTCCGAGAACGGTTCGGCGCGATAGAAATCGTAATAGAACCCGTTCTCGATGACCGGGCCGATCGTAACCTGCGTATCGGGCCAGAGCTCCTGCACGGCTTCGGCAAGAACATGCGCGGCGTCATGGCGGATCAGCTCAAGCGCTGCGGGATCGTCACGCAAGACGAATTCGATGCGGCCATCGGCGTCAAGCTCGCTCGAAAGATCGGCCAATTCCCCGTTCCAGCGCATGGCGACGGTCTTTTTGGCCAGCGATTTGGAGATGCCTTCGACGATGGTGGTCCCGGTGGTGCCCAATGCGTAATCACGCACTGCACCATCGGGGAACGTCACCTTAATCATCGTAATCTCCATGAATTCATTGGTTGATTGCGCGCAGACCGCACGCAAGGCGGGTTGATTAGCATGAATTGGCGGTCAATCCAGCCCTTTGTGGCCCGTCCGATCCCGTGGGGGGTTACGGAAACCGCTCATATTGGGGGAGATCGTCGGTAATCTCGTACCATGGAGCCTTCGAGCCAACGAAAATGTGCATTGTCGGGCGGATCGAGGGGGTATCGGTCAGCGTGCCGAGTGAGACATTGGCCCGCGTGCCCTTCTGGACGATCGAATAGAGCAGCGAGCCACATTTCCCGCAGTGGATGTCGTAGGAGTCCTCTGGCCCATCGCCGCCATAACGCAGAACGGTGTCGGCGCCCGAAGTGATCGAGAGTTTTTCCGCCTCGATGCCGGCAATCGGCTTGAACGCCGCCCCCGTCGCCTTGCGGCAATCGGTGCAATGGCAATTGAGCGCATAGCGGAACGCATCTTCGACCTCATAGGTCACCGCTCCGCAAAGACAGGAGCCCTCAAGCATGCGGTTGGTGCTCATCGTTCTGTTTTCCCCTCCAGCGCCCATAGCGCCAAGGCAAATACCAGCGCGCGCCGCTCGGCAGCGCCTTGGGTACCGGATCATAGCCATGCGTTCCACCCGGCCGGCAGCGCCAGATCCGCCCTGCCCCCATCCAGCCACCCGGCCAGAACCCGTGGCTCAAGATAGCGTCTCGGGTGAACTCCGAGCAAGTCGGCGCGTGGCGGCAATTGCGGCCCACCAGGGCCGAAAGCGTGTAGCGATAGGCCTGGATGAGCAGATAGGCGCCCCATTTGAACGGCCAGTCGATAATGGCCCAGATCCGGCCCATCACACCCCGGCCTTGTCGAGCGCCTCGACCACCGCGTCGAACACCAGAAGCGTGGAAGCATGGCGAGCCGGAAAGGCGCGGACCGGTTCGAGATATTTCAGATCGTCCCATTTGCCGTTCGGCGGCACACCATCGGCCCTGAGCATGGCGGTCATCTGGTCGCGGACGGCCCGGAGTTCGCGAGGGGTCGAGCCGACGATCCGCTCGGCGACGATGGCGGCGCTGGTCTGGCCGAGCGCGCAGGCATTGACGGTCGCGCCATAGGCTGCGACCCGTCCATCGTCCAGTTTGAGGTCGACTTCGACCACCGAACCGCACACCCGGGACACTTTTCGGGCCGTTGCGTCGGGATTTTCGAGTCGCGGCATCTGGCGCGCCGCGCCGGCGATTTCGAGTATCCGATTGCTGTAAAGGTCGGAAAATTCCATTTTTCGGGCCAATTGTGGGTCGCTGGACCCCGTTGTTCACTCAAATTTGCCAATCTGTTTTCTTGTCGACCGGCACGTCCCGCCTATATAAGGAGCGTCGTCGCGGGCTGCAAACGCAATTGGTCCAGACTCAATTTGTCGGCGTATAAGGGGCAGATATGCGCCCGTCGATTTTCAAGGGGACACCCTTCATGGACATGAACGTCAAGCCCAAGCCTGCGCAGACCGCACTGGACCGGGTGATCGAACGCCCGAGCCGCGAAGAGGCCGAGGCCGCAGTACGCACGCTGATCGCCTGGGCGGGGGACAATCCCGACCGCGAAGGACTGCTCGATACGCCGCGCCGTGTCGCCGATTCCTATCGCGAATTTTTCGCAGGCTATGAGGAAGACGCCGCGGCGGTGCTGGAAACCACCTTCACCGAGGTCGGCGGCTATGACGATATCGTTCTGGTGCGCGACATCCCGTTCCACTCCCATTGCGAGCACCACATGGTGCCCTTCGTTGGCAAGGCTCACATCGCCTATCTTCCCCATGACGGCGTGGTCGGCCTCTCCAAGCTGGCGCGGGTGACCGACGTTTTCGCCAAGCGGCTGCAGACCCAGGAAAACCTTACCGCCCAGATCATCGAGGCCATCAACGAGGCCATCAACCCCCGCGGCGCCGCCGTGATGCTCGAGGCCGAGCATATGTGCATGTCGATGCGCGGCATCAAAAAGCACGGCTCGTCCACGGTGACCCACCGCTTCACTGGCGTTTTCGCCGAAGACCGGCAGGAACAGGACCGCTTCTTCGCCCTCATCCGCGCCGGGCGATAGAACCTTTCCCATAGCGCGGGTATCAGTTAAACACCGCGCCATGACACAATTCGCCGATCCCAAGACCCTTTCCAAAGCCGAACTCGAATCGGGCGGTATCTTCGCGCCGAAATTCGATACCAACGGGCTCGTCACCGCCGTGACCATCGAAGCGGGCACCAACGAGGTGCTTATGGTCGCCCATATGAATGCCGAGGCGATTGCCGAAACCCTGCGCTCGGGCCATGCGACCTACTGGTCGCGCTCACGGGGCAAGCTCTGGAAAAAGGGCGAGACGTCGGGCGAACTCCAGGAGCTCGTGGAACTGCGCACCGACTGCGATCAGGACGCGCTGGTCGTTGTGGTGAACCAGACAGGGCACGGCGCCGCATGCCACACGGGCCGCAAGAGCTGCTTTTATCGTCGGGTCGAGATGACCGATGGCGAGATCAAGCTGGCCGGCACGGGCGACGCTCCCCTGTTCGACCCCGAGGACGTTTACGGGCGCTGATTGCGCCGCGCAACGCCGTCCAGCACCGAAGGCAAGAGCAGCCCGGCGACGAACCCGCCGATATGAGCCTCCCAGGCAATGGCGACGCTGGCCCCGAGAATGAAGGGCGCAAAACCGATCAGCAGGTTCAGTCCCATCCAGAAGATGATGAATGTCCGGCTGCGCGGATTGGCAAACACACCCGCAAGGGTTGCCGTGCGGCGGCCAAGCGCAACAGGATCGCCGGTTTCGGGATCCTTGCCGACCACTATGGGTTCGAAAATGAACCGCATGGCGGCCCCGGTCAGCGCCGACACGCCGCCCGACGCCCCGAGCAGGATGGCGAACTGATTGATCGAAAACAACAGGGCGATCGACTGGACGATGGCTCCCGCAAGCGCCCCGAGCAGAAAGATGGCAAGCACGCCCGAAGCACCATAGCGGCGCCCGACGGGTGTTCCGAAAACCATGAGCCAGGCCGTGTTGACAAACAGGTGCATGTAATCGACATGCAGAAACGCGTGAGTAAAGCCGGTCCACAGCAGCGGCAACTCCCCGCCCTGCCACTGGGCGCTGTTGGTGATCCGGTCAGGGATAAACGCGAACCAGATTCGCAGATTGCCCAGCCCGTAATCATCGAGCGCCAGATCGGCGGCGATATGGACAACCCACATCACACCTATCAGGATCGCGATGACGCGCGGCACGTTGAAGATCGGCTCACGCTGTGGCTGTTGTGGCGTATCGGCCATCGGGTTTTCCCTTGTCTTGCGGCGGCGTTGTAACGGCTCGGTGGCTTATCCACACCGAGCCGGTGGAAATTAACCTTAATGATTGTTTAAGAGCGCTTTTATGCAGCCGATTTGGCACTGTAGCGTTGTCTTGGCGGGAACTCATCACGAGTCGCCGCATCGTATTGTTAAGGTCTGCCGGCATGCAACAGCGCTCAACGAAAACGCTCTACTCCTACTGGAACGAAATCCGCGGCGCCCGCTCCACTCCCGAGCGCCGGGACATCGACCCTACACGGATTCGCGACGCCTTGGCTCACACCTTCATTCTCGAATCCGACGACGGGCTCGATTTCAACTTCCGGTTGGCCGGCTCCCACATCTGCGCCGCCTATTGCCGCGAGCTCAAATCGCGTCCCTTTTCGGCGCTCTGGTCGGTACGCGACCATGACGCGCTCGAAACGCTGATGCGGGCCGTGACCGAAGACCACGCGGTCGCGCTGGTGACCTTTGAAGGCAGCACCGAGCGTGGCGAAAAACTCTCCTTTGAGTTGGCACTGTTTCCCCTGCGCCACAACGGCGTCACGACGTCGCGGATGCTGGGCGGGCTTTCGGCGCTCGATAACCCCTACTGGCTGGGCATCCACCCAATCGTTGACCAGCGCATCACCGGCCTGCGGCTGATCTGGCCCGATGACAAGGATACGGTAACCCCCGAAGGCTTCCGCAGCGCCATGCTCGACGACATAGCCGCAGCCATGAATGACAGCCCCACGGCGCCCATGCCGGCTACCGTTGCTGGCTACTCGGCACGCCGCTATGCGCATCTGTCTGTGATCGACGGCGGCAAGAACTGAAGATCGGATAATTGCCTCACACCCTTACCGTCCGTTAACGCTATTGCGCATATTGTTGAAATGAAAACCGACGGACAACAGGGCGGCGCGCAACATGATCAGCGAAGACACAACGCTTCGGACGACGCTGGCTGACGCTCTCCCCCGCGAGGATGCTGACCGCTTCCAACGGGTTCAGGTCTCGGTGCTCGGTCGGTACATGCTGGCCGACCGCCGCGAGTTTCCCTGCCAGGCCATTGAAATGTCGCCTGGCGACGCAATGGTCATTGCCCCGGTTTCCGGAAGGGTCGGCGAAAAAGTCATCATCTATCTCGATCATCTCGGTCGCGTCGAGGGCACGATCTTCGCGCTGATCGATGGCGGCTTTCACATGGATATCGTCGCCTCCGCCAGACGGCGCGACAAGATGGCGGCCCAACTGACCTGGCTGGCCAACAAGGACATCCTGAACCTGCCAGAAGACCGGCGCCACGAGCGTGTGGTGCCCGATATCCGCCATTCCTCGATCGTTCTCGAGGATGGGCGGCGCTACAATTGCAAGATTACCGATATCTCGCTCTCAGGCGCCGCCGTAGAAATCGAGGTTCGCCCCGCACTCGGGACACCGATCTCGCTGGGCCGCATGCGGGCCCGCGTCGTGCGGCATTTCTCCGACGGCATCGCCGTGGAATTCGCCTCGGTGCAGGAAATGCTCACCGTGGTGCAGCAGAACCTGCGGATCAACTGACCGGCGCGTTGGGCACAGGGGTTGCGGCCGTCCGGCCTGACTGCCAATCCCGAAATTTTCGTAGTGAACCGATCCTTAACCCGCCTGCCCTAAAATTCATCGATATGCGCGAGACCGGTCGTTGGGGGGCGGGGTCGGAAAGCGTAACCACCCGCGTACTCTGGATGGTCTGAAGTCATGCGTATCGTAAAAAAGGTTGCGGCGATTGCCGTCAGCCTTGCCGCCCTCACCTCTCTTTCCGGCTGCGTCTCGCTGTTCGGATTGTTCGGATCGAAAACCCCGCACGAATGCATGACCCGCGTCATGTATTTCGAGTCCAATCGCTCGAGCCCGGACGGCATGCTGGCCGTGGGCACGGTGGTGATGAACCGCGTCAATTCCCACCAATTCCCCAGCGATGTCTGCGGCGTGGTCGGCCAGAAGAACCAGTTTGCCGATGGTGTGCTGTCGCGGCAGATGACCGAACAACGCAGCCTCAACCTCGCGGCGCAGATGGCGAGCCGTGTGCTGCGCGGCGAGCGCCACCCCGGCGTGCAGGACGCGATGTACTTCCATACCGCCGGCTTGAGCTTCCCCTATCGCAACATGCACTACGTGCTGGTGGCCGGCGGCAACGCCTTTTACGCACGACGCTGAATAGCGCACGGATTGTTCAAAATTCAAAATCCGCCTAATTCATAGGCAAATCTTTGCAGCTCAACACCGATTTGCGCCAGCCGCAGCCGGTTTGCGGCTGGCATGCCAATTGCATTCCCCTTGCCCGTCGAACGACACACACAAGGGGTAACAAATGGAACGCCGTTCTTTTCTCGCGATCGCAGCGACACTCGCCATGCTCGGTTTTGCGGCACCGGCCCACGCCGATGCGCTGGCCGATATCATGGAATCCGGAACACTCAAGGTCGCCGTACCGCAGGATTTTCCGCCTTTCGGCAGTGTAGGACTCGATCTTGAATCGGTGGGCTACGACATCGACTTGGCCAAGCTGATCGCCGACAAGCTCGGCGTCTCGGTCGAGCTCGTGCCGGTAACCAGCGCGAACCGCATTCCCTATCTCCAGACCGGCATGGTCGATCTCGTGATCTCCAGCCTCGGCAAAAATCCCGAGCGCGAGGCGGTCATCGATTTCACCGATGCCTATGCGCCGTTCTTCAACGGCGTGTTCGGCCCCGACTCCATAAATGTTTCATCGGTCGAGGATCTTTCCGGCTACACCATCGGTGTGACTCGCGGCGCGGTCGAGGATCTGACGCTGACCGAGCTTGTGGGCAGCGACGTTTCGATCAGCCGTTACGAGGACAATAACGGCACGATTTCGGCTTTCCTCTCCTCGCAGGTGGACCTGATTGCCACGGGCAACGTGGTCGCGGCCGCCATTCTCGAGCGCAACCCGCCGATACGGCCCGAGCTGAAATTCCTCGTTCAGAATTCACCCTGCTATATCGGGCTGAACAAGGAAGAGCCCGAACTGCTCGCCGCGGTCAACACGATCATCGCCGACGCCAAGGCCGATGGCTCGCTCGAAGCGATCGCGCAGAAATGGTTGGGCCAACCCCTGCCCGCGGACCTCTGATACCAGCCAGTTGCCCCACCATGCCACGCATGGTCTCCCTCCCCTTTTTTTGGGGAGGGATTGAGGGCAAGGCGGCGCTACTGCTTTTAAAGGTTCGAGGGAACGACATGGGCTACCAGCTCAATTTCGCGTGGCTGCCACAGTACTGGCCCGCACTTCTCGAGGGTGTCGGGATTACCGCCTATCTGACCGTGGTCGGTGCGGTTCTGGGGTGTCTTTTGGGGGTGCTTTGCGCCTGGACGCGGGCTTTGGGGCCGCTTTGGGCGCGCCCCTTCGTGGTGGGTTACGTGGAGTTGATCCGCAACACGCCCTTCATGATACAGCTCTTTTTCATCTTCTATGGCCTGCCCTCGCTGGGCGTACAGATGGACGCCCTGCAGGCGGCGACGCTGGCCATGGTCGTCAATCTGGGCGCCTATAGCTGCGAAATCATTCGCGCGGGAATACAGGCCACCCCCAGAGGCCAGTTCGAGGCCGGTGCCAGTCTGGCGATGACACCGATCCAGACCTTCATTCATGTCATCCTGATCCCCGCGCTACAAAGGATTTGGCCCGCCCTGTCCTCCCAGATCGTCATCGTGATGCTCGGCTCGGCAGTGGTTTCCCAGATCGCGGCAGAAGATCTCAGCTACGCCGCCAATTTCATCCAGTCGCGCAATTTCCGGGCGTTCGAGACCTATATCGTTTCAACCCTCATCTATCTGATGCTGTCCATCGTTTTGCGGCAGATCCTCTCGGGCGTGGGCATGGCCCTGTTTCCCAAACGAAAGGCCGTGCGATGATCGAGTTCACTTTATGGGACATATTGCGCAACCTGCTTCTGGCCGCGCGCTGGACGATTCTGCTCTCGCTGGTCTCGTTTATTGGCGGGGGCATTGTAGGCCTGCTCGTGATGTTCATGCGCATCAGCGCCAACAAGGCCGTCTCGACCCTGGCGCGCGGATATATCGAGCTGTTCCAGGGCACGCCCCTGCTGATGCAGCTGTTTCTGGCGTTTTTCGGCCTGGCCCTGCTGGGCTATACGATCCCTGCCTGGGCCGCCGCCGGCGTCGCGCTGGTTCTGTGGACTGCATCGTTTCTGGCCGAGATATGGCGCGGCTGTGTCGAAGCCATCGCAAAAGGGCAGTGGGAAGCATCTGCCAGTCTGGGCATGGGCCGGATCGAACAATTGCGCCATGTCATCCTGCCCCAGGCCACCCGGATCGCCATTCCGCCGACCGTTGGCTTTTCCGTCCAGGTCGTCAAAGGCACCGCGCTTACATCCATCATCGGTTTTGTCGAATTGACCAAGGCCGGAACCGCCGTAACCAACGCAACCTTCCAGCCCTTCCTGGTCTATGGGCTGGTTGCGCTGATCTATTTTGCGCTGTGCTGGCCGCTCTCGAAATCCAGCCAGATCCTCGAAAGGAAGCTCAATGTCGCTCATAACCATCACTGACGTGAAAAAGCGCTTTGGCGACAACGAGGTCCTCAAGGGCATAAGCCTCGACATTGAACGCGGCGAAGTGGTCGCCATCATCGGCAAGTCAGGGTCCGGCAAATCGACGCTGCTGCGGTGCATCAACGGGCTTGAGCAGATCAATGACGGCGCGATCACGGTGGGTGGCGAGCAACTCCTGCCCGGCGAGGCCGCGCTCAAGGCGCTGCGGCTCAAGATCGGCATGATCTTCCAGTCCTTCAACCTGTTCCCGCACCTGACCGCCGGCCGCAATGTCGTGCTGAGCCAGACGGTGGTCAAAAAAACGCCCAAGGCCGAAGCAGAAGAGGTGGCACGCCAAATGCTCGACCGGGTCGGGCTTTTGCACAAATACGACGCCTATCCCGACGAACTCTCGGGCGGTCAGCAACAGCGCGTGGCGATTGCCCGTGCGTTGGCCATGCAGCCGCTGGGGTTGTTGTGCGACGAAATCACCTCAGCCCTCGACCCAGAACTGGTCAATGAGGTGCTCGCCGTGGTCAAGGAGCTTGCGGCGGAGGGCATGACGCTGGTCATGGTCACCCACGAAATGCGCTTTGCGCGCGACGTGTGCGACAGGGTCGTGTTCATGCATCAAGGGTTGGTTCACGAAATGGGACCGCCCAACGATGTGTTTTCAGCCCCGAAAACACCCGAACTCAAGCAGTTTCTCGGCATGCTCTAGGCCGGCAGCCATGACTAACAGGCTGTAAATCCAGAGCATAAAACACGCTTAAAAACTGCGCGGCAATTTTTCAATCGGGGCAATTGCCGCCCTCTATCGTGGTCTTCGTCGGGGAGACTACGATAATGAAAAACAAATCGATCCTTATATCGGGCCTTGTTGCCCTCATCGCCTCTGCCGGAGCTGTCGCACCGGCGAGCGGGCAGGACGGACGTCTTGAACTCGCCTATGCCGAGGTTTCGGCTGACGTAACGTCCATTCCAATCGGGCACATGGAGTTCTGCCAGAAGCGCCCCTATGAGTGTCAGCCTCTGGCTGCGACGGCGCCGACCGCGCTCAACGACGATCTGTGGCGCCAGTTGCAGGACGTCAACAATCACTACAACACAACGATTACCGCCGTCAGTGACTACGACCTGTACGGCACCGAAGAATTCTGGACCTACCCCACGTCGGGTTATGGCGACTGCGAGGATTTCGTCCTCGCCAAGCGCGCCGCGCTGATCGAGGGCGGCTGGAACCCGGCAAATCTGCTGATCTCGGTGGTCAAGCAACCCGACGGCGAAGGCCATGCCGTGCTGATGGTTCGCACCGACCGGGGCGATCTTGTGCTCGACAACCAGGAAGGGCTCATCAAGCTCTGGACCGACACGCCCTACACCTACCTCAAGCGCCAGTCCCAGGCCCATTCCGGCCAGTGGGTCGATATTGTTGACGGTCGAGACGAGATCGTGACGGCAACTGCCGGTTACTGAAGATTTGCCCCGGCACCGGGGCACCCCTCCTCACTCCCCGACAGGAGTGTTTACTGAGCCGGCATTCCACCCCGAATGCCGGCATTTTTTCTGTTTCGGCGTCACCCGATCTCGAAAGATGCGTCAGGCGGCGACCTTGAGAACCGAAATGTAGGTGCCCACGACCATCATGCCGGTCACAAAGCTCCAGCCGAACGCGATGACTGCAGCCAGCAGCACGTTGACGGTGGAGGCCCTCCCACCCGCATCGGCGCGCAAACCAAGGCGCAGCATCATGTAGGGACCGCAGATAAACATCACAAACAGATTGACGAGGCTCTCGAGCGCGTTGGCGCCCTCGACGCGGAACTCGGCCACCTTGCGGGCAATCTGCTGATAGAGATGCGTGCCGGTACCGGCCACGCTCATCCCGACAGCGATCAGAAACAGCGCCAGAATCAGATGTGTCACGCTTTCCTCCAACGCCGCACGGCGCAGACAGCCAAGTTTACGATTTATTAAGCATAAGCACCCCCAAACTCGTTGTCATCGCTCACGCGCATCTATGGTTAATGTGAACAGCCTGTCAGACACCCGCCAAATCGCCCCTCCCGTCCGTTCTGCGGGCTCGGCGCTCTATACGGCGATCGCCATCAGCCTCATCGTGGCAATGGCCGCACTGGGCGCTGCCTACGGCATACGCGGTTGGATCAACTCGATGGCGGGCGAGGCAACGCCCGCCGAACTCTCGGCCAGCCACATCATCACGATCGGTGCGCAGCGCTATGTTATGCCCGCCGCTTTGCTGGCAGACCCGATCCAGCACCGGGACGGCTTTGCCGATCGGATGGATTTCACCCTGGCCCTGCCACTGGGTGCAGGTGGAAAACTAAGCGAGGTTGCCATCACCATCATGCCGCGCGGACGGACCCGCACCAGCGCCGCCCTGCTCGATAGCGTCTACCTGCACCAATTTGCCCCGGCTCAGCTTTCAGGTGTTCCGGGCCTGGTGGGCAAACCGCTTGAACCGGGCGCTGGCACCGCCGGCGAAACGGTCTGGTACGACCCGCTGCACGCCAATCCGTTCGTCGCCAAATGCATGACGCCGGTTGCGATGACACCGGGCGACAGGACGTGCCTGCGCGTGCTGGCGCTTACTGATCGCAATACGGCAATCGTCACGTTTGACCCGGCCGTCCTGGACAATTGGCGCCGCTTTGACGCGGAAATCGAAGCGGCGCTGGCGCCGCTTCGCAAATAGCCGGTCCCTAGAACTGATCGAGCTTGGGGCGCCGGCCAATGGTGACGTGATCGATGTCCTCGATCTGGAAACCCATGATGATCGACGGGATCATCATGAACACCAGACAGAAAATCGGCAGCCCCACCACGGTGATCACCTGTTGCAGGGCCGTCAGCCCCAGATCGCCTGCCAGAATGATGAGCATGACGGCCACCATGCCCTCTGCCACGCCCCAGAACACGCGCTGGCGTACCGGACCGGGTTCGGCTTCGCCGGTGCACAGCATATCGACCACAAGCGAGGCGGAATCCGAAGACGTGGCAAAAAAGATGGCCACCACAACTATGGCGATGCCCTGAACGAGGGTGGCCAATGGAAAGCTCTCAAAGAAGGCGAACATGGCGAGCGGCACCGAGTCGCTGACCGCCTGGCTCAGCTGACCAGCCGCCGGCCCCATCTGGTCGCGCAGGGCCAACCCGATGCCATCGATTTCCATCGCCTGCCAGCCAAAGATTGCGAACCAGATCAGGGTAAACAGAGACGGCGCCAAAAGGACACCGAACACGAATTCCCGGATCGTGCGCCCGCGGGAAATCCGGGCCACGAACAGGCCGATGAACGGCGACCAGGTTACCGTCCATGCCCAATAAAAGACTGTCCAATCCCCCTGCCAGCCCCATGGATCGTTGGTGGGGTTGATGTTGGCCAGCATGTCGTTCCAGAAGGCCAGCCTGGGCAGATTGTAAAAATAGAGCCCGAAGGTCTCAACGATTGCCCGCAACAAAAACAGGGTTGAGCCGGTCACCAACACAAAGACCATAAGACCGACAGCCATGCCGATGTTGAGGTTGGAGAGAAATTTCACCCCCTTGTCGAGACCGGCAACGATGGAAACGACAGCGACGGCGGTCAACACGGCAAGTATCCCCACCGTGAGCGGCACATCGTCCGCAAGGCCGGTCAACGCGGAGATTCCGGCCGAGATCTGAGAGGCGCCAAGGCCAAGCGAGACCGCCACGCCAAACAGAGTGCCCAGAATCGACGCGATGTCGATTGCCTTGCCTATGGGGCCATGAATGCCCTCCTTGAGCAGAGGATAAAATACCGAGCTGACCCGCACCGGAAGGTTATAGCGATTGATGAAATAGCCGAACGCCAGCCCCGGCAGAGTAAAGATCGTCCAGGTGTGCAGCCCCAGATGATAGATCGATATCGAGATGGCGTCCTTGGCGGCCTGTTCGGTGAACGGCTCTACGCCCGCCAGCGGCGGGCTGGAAAAGTGGCTGATCGGCTCGGCCACACCCCAGAACATCAGCACAGTGCCGATGCCGCCGGCAAACAGCATGGTGAACCAGGAAAGATTGGAATAATCAGGGGTACTGTCGCGGGGCCCGAGCTTGATATGGCCGTGCCGGCTGACGGCAGCCCAGATCAGAAAGCCCAGCCAGGCATTGACGCCGATGATGAAAAACCAACCCAGATTGGTGACGATCCAGGCGCGGGTCACTTCAAAGAAGCCGCCGATCGGTTCGGGAACGACGACCAGCAGCAGTACAAACACGACGGTAAGTCCCGCCGAAACGAAAAAGATGGTCGGGTCTGTCCTCAGACCCAACCGTTCGGCCCAGGCTTCCATGGGAGCCTCCCTCTCTTAGCCCACAAACAATCCCCCATCGGGAAAGCATGCACAGCTAACGGCCGAAAAGCAAAAAGGCTCCCCAAGTGGAGAGCCTTTCCAAAATTCCACATGTGTTCTCAGCGTATTAGCTGACTTCGTCGAGATCGATATCGAGAATGGAAATCTGCACCATATAGGAGCGCTCGCCTTCATCCTCGTCGAGATAGATCAGCCCGATAAACTCATCGCCCAGATACAGTTCGACCGAGTCGTCCTGCTTGGGGCGGGGGCGAACATCGATGGAGCGGTTGCCGAACTTGTGTTGCAGATACTTCTGCAGTTTGATGATTTCTTCGTGCTTCACAAAAAATCTCCGTTGTGCGCTATCGCTCGGCGAAACCAGTGCCCGCCGCCGGGAACGCTATCGATTACAATCATTTCGAGGTCGGCGCGACTTTAGCCATTGCGGCCCGGAACGCAAGAACGGGGATGATTTTTCCCCCGCTGCGCCCGCTATCAGTCGCGCGATACCATGACGATCTGGTCCATGACAGTCGCCGGCTGGTTGCACCCGGCTTCGCCCACCACCTTGGCGGGAACACCGGCAACCGTAGTGCGTGGGGGCACTTCCTTGAGTACGACGGATCCGGCAGCGACGCGCGAGCAATCGCCCACCTTGATATTGCCCAAAATCTTGGCCCCTGCCCCGATCAGAACGCCGTTGCCGATCTTGGGATGGCGGTCCTGATCGGCCTTGCCGGTACCGCCAAGCGTCACCGAATGCAGGATCGACACGTGATCGCCGATCACTGCGGTCTCGCCCACGACAAACCCCGTCGCGTGATCGAGCATGATTCCCTTGCCGATCCGTGCCGCAGGATTGATATCGGTCTGGAACACCTGGCTGGACCGGCTCTGGAGATAAAGCGCGAAGTCACGCCGCCCCGCACCCCAAAGCGCATGCGCAAAGCGATGCGTCTGGATGGCCTGAAAGCCCTTGAAGAACAAAAAGGGTTCGATCACCCGATGGCAGGCCGGGTCTCGCTCCATGGTCGCCGCCAGATCGGCACGCGCCGAAGCGGTGATCTCGGGATGATCCTCAAGCATTTCGTCGAACGCCTGCCGGACCAAATCGGCCGGAACGTCCGAGTGATCGAGCCGTGCCGCCAGCCGATGGGCCAGCGCCGATTCGAAGCTCGAATGGTTGAGAACGCTCGAAATTGCCAGTTGCGTAAGGAAGGGTTCGTCAGCGCAGATACGCTCGGCCTCAGCCGTCATCGCATCCCATATGGGATCGACGGCCTTGATGTTGCCGGGCTTCTTGGCGCTCGAGGACATGACTTTCTCCGCACTCTGCGATTTTTTCAGATTGCCACATATAGGCGAACCCATTGTCTCAAACAAAGGCTTCCGAGGCAAATTGGTTCACTTTTGCCTTATGCCGGATAAACCCGCGCCAGAAATTCCAGCGCGCCACGCTTGAACTGCGGGTCCCCCGTTGCCCGCATGTGGTCGCGGCGTTCGATGGTCAGCGCCTCCCCATGCGGCATCAATCCGGCAAGCATTTCCGGATCGCCGCCCACCTCGTCCTCGCTGCCCACGGCAACGAGAACAGGCACCGCGATCTGCCGGATCTGCTCTTCGGATATCCGCGTGCGCGAACCCGCCATGCAGGCCGAAAGCGCCTTCAGGTCGCTTTTTGTGTGTTCTGCAAAAATGCGAAATTGCCGCCCGGTCTTATGGGTCACTTCGGCCAGCGTCGGCGCGTTGAGCCCGGCAATGATCTCGTCGCTGTCGAGCATGGGTCGCACCATGTTGCCGCCAAGGCCTCCGAAAATCGCGCAGGCGACCTTTTCGCGGTTCCGGATGCACACAAATGCGCTGATCCGCGCGCCCATGGAATAGCCGATGAGCGCGGCCTTCTCGAACTCCAGATGATCGATGAGATTGGCCACATCCCGCGCCATGTCGGCGGCGCCATAGACCGAGGGGTCATAGATCTTTTCCGACGCGCCGTGGCCGCGATTGTCCAGGGTGATGACCTGATAACCCGCCTTGGTCAGTTCATCGACCCAACCGGTTGCCACCCAGTTGACGTTTCCATTCGAGGCAAAGCCATGGACGGCCACAACGGGCTTGCCCTCGCCATGAACATCATAGGCAAGAGTGAAACCTTCAGATTGGAAAACCGGCATAAGGGATTCTTTCGACTCGTCGATTTTCTTAACCTTTAGCAAGCCACGCAAAGCCCGCCAACCGCGCCAACATGCCTCTGGCCATGACCGGCCCAAATCGGTATGGTCCGCGCCAATTCAAACAAGCTCAGCCGGATGGTCGCTTTCATGGCACAGCACGGAACCCCTCACTTCCACAATTCCGAAGGATTGGCCCGCATTGAGATCGGCGCCAAGGAATTCCAGTGCGTCGGCGCGAAGCCGCCTTTTGACCACCCCCATGTCTTCCTCGATATGGGTCACGACACCGAGATCGTCTGCCCCTATTGCTCGACGCTCTACGTCTTCAGCCCCGCCCTTCCCCATGGCGCGGCCAACCCGCCCAGCGCGGTGTTCGAGGTTGAACACGCCTGACGCGCGTCTGGCACCGTGGGCGCCCCTCGCACAATCTACATCGCCGGTGCAGGCATTGCCGGACTGACCCTTGCGCTTGCACTGGCCAAATTCGGCCTGCATGTGGTGGTGCTCGAGCGCAATGACTCGGCTTCCGAATTCGGCGCCGGGCTTCAGATCAGCGCCAACGCCCGGAAAGTGCTCGACAATCTGGGGCTTTCCGAAGCGATAGCCCAAAAGAGCTTCACCCCCAAGGGCATCGAAATCTTTCCCGATGGACGGGAAAAGCCGCTTCAGACCCTGACGCTGGGCAAGGCCATCGAAAAGCGCTTCGGCGCGCCCTATGCGGTGATGCACAGGGCCGATCTGCTCGACGTGCTCCATGGCGCCGCAAGACGGTTCGCCAATATCGACATCGTGTTTTCCGTCGCCGATTTCACCCTGGATGGCTCGGGCGGTGGCCTGACCGTCAGCGCGCAGGAGCCGGATGGGAAACAACGCAAGGCAAAACCCTTCGCCTTCGTTGGCGCCGATGGGGTGCGCTCGGTCACCAGAACGCGCTACCTTGGCGGGCCGGATGCCCGATATACCGGCAAGGTTGCGTGGCGGGCACTGGTCGCGCCCGAAGCGTTGTCCGGCGTGCTCGACCTTGGCCGCACCAGCTTGCTGCTCAATCCCCATTTTCATCTCGTGGTCTATCCCCTGCCGCACCGCAACGCGGTCAATCTGGCCCTGTTCACGCAGGAAGATGAGCGAGACCTTTCTGTTCTCGACCAACGCGCGCCGCGGGTAAACCCGCGCAAAGACAGCAGGTTGGCCCATATTCTGGAATCAGTGGGCGAGGGCTGGACGCCATGGGTCCTATCGAGTGTGGAAACGCCCGTCTGGCACAAGGGTCCCATCGGGCTGATCGGCGATGCCGCTCATGCCATGCTGCCGTTCCAGGCGCAGGGCGCAGCGATGGGCATCGAGGATGCCGCGGTTCTTGCGCCCCTGCTTGCCGCCTCGCCGAGCGCCGAACACGCCTTTTCCCGCTTTGCAACGCTCCGTCAGGATCGGGTGAAGCGGGTGCAGGAGGTTTCCGCCAGCAACGGGAAAATCTTTCATATGGGCTTTCCCTTCTCGCTGGCCCGTAACGCGGTCATCAGAAGCGAAGGGCCCGAGGGACATTTCAAGCGTTTGGACTGGCTTTACGGGTATGATGCCATCCAATCGGAAAAGAGTTGATGGGAGGATCCGGAACCGCCCCGTTGGTTCTTGCCTTTCCCCCCGCCTATATGCCAACTGAACGCTTGTCCAAAGGCCGCAGCAAAATCCATGCGCGTTAATCCCCAGTCCAGGCTGACACTTCTATTCATCCTTCTCACGGTGTTTCTCGACATCGTGGGACTGGGCATCATACTGCCGGTGCTTCCAGGGCTGATCGTTGAGCTTTCGCATGAAGCGATAACGGATGCAGCCAAGATCGGCGGCTACCTGATCTTTGTTTATGCGTCGATGCAGTTCATCTTTTCCCCAATTCTGGGCAATCTGTCCGACAGATGGGGACGTCGGCCCATCCTGCTCCTCTCGCTGGTTGGCCTGTCGCTCGATTATCTCATTATGGCCTGGGCGCCCACGCTCGTCTGGCTGTTCGTCGGCCGCGTGCTCTCGGGCATCTGCGGCGCGGCGATGGGCACAGCAACCGCCTATGTCGCCGATATTACGCCCAAGGAAAAGCGCTCCCAGCGCTTCGGGCTGATAGGGGCGGCCTTCGGGTTGGGCTTCATCGTCGGTCCGGTGATCGGCGGCGAGTTGGGCGAATTCGGCCCCCGTGCGCCATTCTATCTCGCCTCGGCGCTGGCTGCCGCCAACGTGGTGTTCGGGTTTTTTGTCCTGCCCGAGAGCCTGTCGAAATTCCGGCGCCGCCGTTTTAACTGGAAGCGGGCCAATCCCTTTGGCGCGCTCTGGGCGTTCCGGCATACGCCGGTGATCTTCGTCCTGCTCGGCTGCGTGTTCCTGTTTTCACTGGCCGGACAGACCTATCCCAACGTCTGGAACTTCTTCACCATCGAGCAATTCGACTGGGGACCATCCCAGGTCGGGCGCTCGCTGGCCATATTCGGCATCCTGTTCGCGCTGAGCCAGGCGCTTCTGGTCGGATTTTCCACCCGTTATCTCGGGGTCACGGCCACGGTGCTCATCGGACTGACGCTGGCAATGGTCGCCTTTATCGGCGTCTCGTTGATCCACACGGAATTGGGCCTGTGGACATTTCTTGTGATCGGTGCCTTTTCGGGCATCGCGGCCCCTGCCCTGACCGGGCTTCTGGCCAACAATGCGCGCTCCAATCAACAGGGCGAGCTTCAAGGTGCGGTCAATGCCTCAAATTCGTTGACCGCCATCATCGCGCCGCTTGTTGCGACCCAGATGTTCTCCTTTTTTACCACCAATGATCTGCGCCCGATTACCTTCCCCGGTGCGCCGTTTTTTGCGGCCGGGCTGATCATTGCCGCTGCCATGGCACTCTTCATCTACGCCGCCATCAGGTACGATCTTTCGCACCGGCCCTACGATGAAGCGCGCGAAAAGCCGCGCTATGCGCAACCGAGCGGCCAGGCCGTCAATCCGCCCGAGACCGAGCTTCCCGAGGACGAGAACGGCAATGGGGTCGAAAACGGCGAAACCACCAGCGCACGGCCTGCAAACAAATAAGGCCGGGGTTTCCCCCGACCTTTCGTTCACTAGTCCCTTTTGTCGCGTGTCCGAACCGACAAAGTGGAATCCACCTTATCGGGACACGCTCTAGCCGATCAGGCTCGGCCAGGTGTGGTGGAAGTCACCATCCTTGTCCAAGCGCTTGAACCCGTGCGCCCCGAAGAAGTCGCGCTGGCCCTGGGTAAGGTTGGTCGTTCCCCTCGCCTGCCGATAGGCATCGAAATAGGCCAGAGCCGATGAGAGGCACGGCGCGGGCAATTCGTTGATTGCGCAGGTGGCGACCACCGCACGGAGCGCGCCGTTGCTGTCCTTCATCATGTCGATGAAGGCCGGCTGGGTCAAAAGATTGGCCGCCCCGCCGCTGTCGAAGGCCTGGGAAATCTGATCGAGGAACCGCGAACGGATGATGCAGCCGGCCCGCCAGATCTTGGCAATGGTCGCCAGCGGCAGGTTCCAGCCATTTTCCTCTGACGCCTTGGCCATGACGGCAAAGCCCTGCGCATACGCAGCGATCTTGCCGGCCAGCAGCGCCTTTTCCAGCGCCTCGAGCGAAATGGTCGCGTTGCCTTTTACCCCGGCGCCGTAGATTTCCTCGCCCCGGACCCGCTCGCCCTTCATGGCCGAAATCGACCGCGCGGCAACCGCGCCCTCGATGGTCGTGGCCGAAACGCCCAGATTGAGTGCTTCGATGGCCGACCAGCGGCCCGTGCCTTTCTGGCCGGCAGCATCAAGGATCACTTCGACCAGTGGCTTGCCGGACTCATCGTCCACGGCGTCAAGCACATGGCCGGTGATTTCGATCAGGTAGCTGTCGAGCGGCCCCTTGTCCCACTCCTTGAACACCTTGGCACAGTCCTCCGGGCTCATGCCCAGCCCGTCGCGCATGATGCCGTAGATCTCGGCGATCATCTGCATATCGGCATATTCGATACCGTTATGGATGGTCTTGACGAAATGGCCGGCGCCGCCGGTGCCCAGATAGGCACAGCACGCTTCGCCGTTGAATTTGGCCGAAATGGCGGTCAGTACCGCCTCGGCGTTTTTCCACTGGGCTTCCGAGCCGCCGACCATGATCGATGGGCCATGGCGCGCACCCTCTTCGCCGCCCGACACCCCGATGCCCAGAAAGCCGATGCCCGTGCCATCGAGTTCCGAAAAGCGGCGTACGGTGTCATGGTAATTGGCGTTGCCGGCGTCGATGATGACATCGCCCTCTTCAAGCAGTGGCTTGAGTTCAGCAATCACCTGATCGACCGGATCGCCGGCCTTGACCATGATGATGACCGAACGCGGCCGCTTGAGCATGGAAATGAATGTCGCGAGCTCGCCGCTGCCCATCACGTTGGATTTGAGATCTCCGGCATTGGCCAGAAACGCATCCACCTTGTCCGCAGTGCGGTTGTAAACGGCCACCTTGTAGCCGTTATCGGCAATATTGAGGGCGAGATTTTCGCCCATCACCCCGAGCCCGATCAGGCCGATATCTGCCTCTTCCATGCACAAAGCCTCTCAACTTTAGTTCTATAGTCATTGTCTCTAGCCCTCGACGCGGGCGGGGGCAAGTTGTGCCGGCATGCCGAAATGCATCGCTCCCCCTTGCTGTCACCCCGATGCATCAATCGACTGCAACCGATTGCAGCGCGGGCGCGGTCGTGGCAGGTAAGAAATCTCGAGCCAGCAGCATCCGGATGCCCATGTCGTCTTCTTCCCCCGCCCAGCCCCGTCTCATAATCGTCATGGGTGTATCGGGCGCCGGAAAATCGACAATCGGAGAGGAATTGGCCAAACGGCTGGAAGTGCCCTTCATCGACGCCGACAACCTCCATCCGCGGGCCAACGTCGAAAAGATGCGAGGCGGCCGCCCGCTCGAGGATACCGATCGCTGGCCCTGGCTGGAGATCGTCGCAGATGCAATGCGCAACACCGCCGACACCAATGGTCGCGTCGTGTGCGCCTGCTCAGCCCTGCGTCGGTCCTATCGCGATTGCCTCAGGAACCGCGCCGAAGAGCCCATCGCCTTCGTGCTGCTGCACGGAGACAAATCGGTCATTGCCCAACGCCAGGCCAATCGTCCCGGCCATTTCATGCCACCTGCCCTGCTCGACAGCCAATTTGCGACCCTCGAGCAGTTCGGACCGCAAGAGCGCGGCATAACAATCGATGTCGCATTGTCGATCGACGAAATCGTCGATGAGGCCGCTGCGGCGCTCAGCTAGCGCCGCTCGACGGTATAGCCCCGCTCTTCCAGTATTTCCGGAATGGAATCCGGGCCCACGTAATGGCCCAGCCCGACGGCGACCAGCGTGGTACCCTCGCCGGCGAGGATGTCCTCGATCCCATCGACAAAGCCGTGATTGCGCTCAACGAACAGCACGTCATAGAACCCTTCGAGTTCTTCGGCGATTTCCGCAGTCTCCCTCTCGAGTGTTGAGAGGTCGCCATCGATCCAGCTCTCGAGTTCACCGACGAGTTCGGTCTTGGCATCCTCGTATTCGATGATGGTCTGACGCAGCACATCCAGTTGCACCGCCTCATCCATGCCCGACAGGGTTTCGAACTGGTCTTCGAACGTTTCGAACCCCTCCACGGGCGTGCCCAATTCGTCGGCGCGGGCCTTGATGTGCATGTCGATGCCACCTGCGGGGTCAAACCCTGCCTCGACCAGCATCAGCGCGGAAATCTGCAGATAGGCATACCAGGGACGCAATCCATCGAAGCTTTCGAGCGGAACTCCGTGCTCGTCCAGAATGATCTGAAGTCCCGCCATCTCCTCTTCATTGAGCAATGAAGACAACGGGCGATCGGGCGACATGCCGGACGTCATGATCAGCCCAAACAGATCGGCCGGCGGCTCGAAACTGTCGAGTTCGAGCCAGACGCTGTCGGCCTTTTCGAGGATTTCGGCCAGTTGGGGGCTTTCCCAATCCACCCCGTCGCGCATCATGTGGACGGTGCCGATCATGTAGATGGTCGAATTCTCGTCCTCGACGACCCAGATCGGCGGCTCCGGCGTTTGAGCGGCAAGCGGGGTGGCCGTCGTTCCGAGCAGCAGCCCAGCCGCAATCCTTCGCGTCCATCGTCCAAGCGCCATAAGCTCAACCCTTCCAGTCATAAACCGAGTGGGGAGAACCCCCGACCCAAGAAATTGTTTCGAAAACTTCATGCCGCCATTACTATGGCGCCATGACCCTTGCTCAAACCATAAGTGCGCCGCTTCATCGGCCCCTGCCCCGCCGCTGGATCGCTGCGGCAGGTTTTGCCGTGCTTGCCATGGCGGCGGTCGCCTTGTGGGGCAGCGGCTACGCCAACCGGCTCTATTTTGACGAAGCCCACGCGCGCGGCAATAATACACTGCGTCTCGCCGTGGCCGTTTTGCGCGGGCACATGGAGCGTTACGAGAGTCTGCCCAGGGTTATTGCCGATTTTGATGACATCAAGGCGGTAGTCGCCGATCCTGGCAATCAGGACCTGGTTGCGGACGTCAACGCCTATCTCAAACAGATCAACACCCAGTTCGAATCGTCCGACATCTACGTGATGGGAGAGGATGGCACGACAATCGTCGCCTCGAATTACGACAGCGAAGCGCCCTTCGTCGGCGAAAACTTCCAGTATCGCCCCTATTTCTACGACGCTATCGACGGCGGAGAGGGTCGATTCTTTGGCCTTGGCACCACATCGTTCAAGCGGGGCTATTATTTCGGCGCGCCGGTTCTGGTCGATGGGGAGTTCAGGGGCGTCGTGGCGGTCAAGGTCGACGTCGATTCCATTGAGGAGACCTGGCGCGGCGGCGACTACCTCATCGTCGTGACCGACCCCGAAGGCATTATATTCATGTCGAGCCGGGCCGACCTGCTTTACAATTCCATGCTGCCGCTCACCCCCGAGCGGCTGGCCCGGACCGATGAAACGCGGCGCTATGCCAATGCCGAACTGGCCGAATTGCCGTTCCGCGAAACCGGCGATGAAAGCCATCGGCTGATCAGTATCGAGCGCGAGGAGACGGCCAGCGAATATCTCGTGGTGTCCGAATCCATGCCCGAGGCCAATTGGACGGTCAGCGTCATGCTCGACACCGCCTCGGCCCGCGCCCAGGCGCTCACCGCCACCATAATCGCCTTGCTCGCAATTGCGCTGGGCACGTTGGCCGGTACGATCTATGCCCAGCGGCGCGCCCGTCTGCGTGAGCGCATGCACCTTCAGCGCGAGGCAAAGGAAATGCTCGAGCGCCGCGTCGTAGAGCGCACAGCCGAACTCGCCAGCGTCAATATCAAGCTCGAAGAGGAAGTGGCCGAGCGCCGGGTGACCGAACAAATGCTGCGCAAGACCCAGTCCGATCTCGTCCAGGCTGGAAAGCTAGCGGCGCTAGGCCAGATGTCCGCCGCGCTTTCGCACGAATTCAACCAGCCGCTCTCGGCCGCCCGCAACTACGCCGATAACGCGCTCGTACTGATCGACCGGGGCAGAATCGAGGATGCGCGCGCCAATGTCGGGCGCATTTCCGGGCTGATCGACCGCATGAATTCCATTTCGCGCCATCTGCGCAATTTCGCGCGCAAGCCGAACCAGAAGCTCACAAACGTACCGCTCGATCTGGTGATCGGCGACACGGTCGAATTGATCGACTGGCGCTTGAAATCGGCTGGTGTGGAACTGTTCATCGACATCGAAGATGGCCCGCTCACCATCATCGGGGGTCCGATCCGCCTCCAGCAGGTTCTGGTCAACATCCTCACCAATGCCATCGACGCCGCCGAAACCGGAACCGACCGACGCATCGATCTTGTCGCAAGGCGCGCCGAGGAGCGTGCCGTTGTCACCATCCGCGACCGCGGCCCCGGCATAGCTCCGGGTCTGGCCCAACGCATCTTCGATCCGTTCTTTTCCACCAAGGGGGTTGGCAAGGGACTGGGGCTTGGGCTTTCGATTTCCTATAACATCATCAAGGATTTCGGCGGCGAGCTGCGCGTCGAAAACCACCCCGAGGGCGGTGCGCTGTTCACCATCGAACTCCGGTACGCTCAAACCCGGGCCCTAACGGAAGCGGCGCAATGAGCGGGGAAAAGATCATCCTCGTCGATGACGAAAACGAATTGCGTCATTCGACCGCCCAGGCACTGGAGCTGGCGGGCTTCGAGGTCATCGATTTCGCATCGGCTGAACAGGCCACCCATTTTGCCGGCTTCGGCTTCAAGGGCATCGTGATTACCGATATTCGCATGCCGGGCATTGATGGCCTGACATTGATGAACCGGTTGCACGAACTCGACCGCGACATACCGGTCATTCTGATCACGGGTCACGGCGACGTTCAACTTGCGGTCCGCGCCATGCGCGAAGGCGCCTATGATTTCATCGAAAAGCCGTTCGTCACCAGCCAGCTGGCCGAAATCGCCGCGCGCGCCCTCGAGTACCGCAAGCTGGTTCTGGAAAACCGCGTGCTGCGCGCTGCCGCCGGGCAGAGCGACGATCTCGAACAGCGGCTTCTGGGCAGATCCAACGCCATGGTGGAACTGCGGCGCAAGCTGCGCACCATCGGCCCGACCGATACTGACGTCCTGATCGTCGGCGATACCGGATCGGGCAAGGAAGTGACAGCCCGGGCGCTGCATGATCTGTCCCACCGATCGAGCAAGCCCTATGTCGCAATCAACTGCGCTGCGCTCCCGGCCAATCTCATCGAAAGCGAATTGTTCGGCCATGAGATCGGGGCGTTTCCGGGCGCCATGCGGGCCCGGTTCGGCAAGTTCGAATTGGCCCAGGGCGGCACGATCCTGCTCGATGAAATCGGCTCGATGCCCATGGACGTGCAGGGCAAACTGCTCCGGGTCATCCAGGAGCGAACGATAACCCGGCTGGGCTCCAATGATGGCCTGCCGCTTGATGTGCGGTTCATAGCTACCTCGAAAACCCCGCTCGAAGCCAATGTGGCGGAGGGCACGTTCCGGTCCGATCTGCTTTACCGGCTCAATGTCATAACTCTGGAAATCCCTCCGCTTTCTCAGCGGCGCGAGGATATTCCCCTGCTTTTCATGCAACTTCTGACCGAGGCGGCGGCGCGCTACCGGCGTGATCCGACCACGGTACCGCCGCAGGTTCTGACGGCGCTGAGCGAACGCCATTGGCCCGGCAATGTGCGCGAACTGCGCAACGCCGCCGATCGCTACATCCTCGATCTGGGTCTGCCTTTTGTCGAAACGGCCAATGACGGGCCTGAAGGCGATTCGAGACTGGCCGACCGGGTGGCCGAGTTCGAGCGCGGCGTCATAGAAAGCGCTCTGATCGCCCACGCCGGAAGCCTCAAGCCGGTCTATGAATCGCTCGGGCTGTCGCGCAAATCGCTCTATGAAAAGATGCAGAAGTACGGGTTGGAGCGCGGCCGCTACCTGCCCAGCGAGGCCGAAGCTGACTGACCGGTCCTGACGTGTGGGGGATTCCACACACCGGACGGGCCCAATGTTACCGTTTCCACCCACGCCCTTTCGAAAATATGAAAAAAGTATGACGAGCACGTCCGGGGCCGCTTGCGCAGGAGCACCCGTTGCGGCCCTCATGGTTCACCGCCGGGCGATGCGGAGGACGTTACGCGCCCGGTGAGGAATGAACCCAAAGAGGTAACCCCACGGGAGGAACGCTATGCGTTTTACCACTCTTGCCGCTCTTGCGGCAGCAACCCTGCTCGCCGCCACTCCGGCCATTGCTCAGGATGATCGGTCCGATTGGCCCGCGAGCATGACGATCGGTACTGCCAGCCAGGGCGGCACATACTTTATCTACGGTACCGGCCTTGGCGGTCTGATCACTCAGGAACTCGGCGTCAACGCTTCGGGTGAAGTGACTGGCGGCCCGGTTCAGAACTCGACACTGATTGAGACCGGCGACCACATCATGGGTCTTGTCACCATGGGCCCGGCCTATGAAGCCTGGACCGGCGTTTCAGAACTCGCTCCCGGCGTCGAGCACAAGAGCCTGCGCGCCCTGTTCCCGATGTATCAGACGCCCTTCCAGGTCGTAACGCTGGCCTCCTCGGGCATTGAATCGGTAGCCGATTTCGACGGCAAGCGCGTTTCAGTCGGCCCGGCTGGCGGCACTGCAGCCACCTACTGGCCGCGCTATTTCGAGATCCTGGGCGTCTCGCCCGAGATCAGCTATTCGGGCGCCAATGATGCGGTCAGCCAGCTCAAGGACGGCCTGATCGACGCGTTTGCCTTTGCTGCCGGCGTGCCGATTGCCGCCTTCGCCCAGATCGCTGCAGAAAACGACGTCAACATCTTCGGCTTCACCGAAGAACAGCGGGGTCAGATCCTGACGCAGATGCCGGAAATGGCCGCGTTTGATGCCCCGGGCGGTCTCTACGAGGGCTTCCCCGAAGAAAGCCCGACCGTTGCAATGTGGAACTTCGCCATCGCAAGCGAGTCCATGCCCGAAAGCCTGGCATACGAGATCACCAAGCTGGTGATGGAAAACACCGAGCGCATGGTGCAAATCCACTCGGCGGCCGCGGAAACCACAACCGATAACGTCGACAAGAACACCTTCATGCCGTTCCATCCGGGCGCCGTCCGGTATTACGAGGAAATCGGCATCGAAATTCCGGACGATCTGCGCGGCTAACGCCAACCATCTGAAGGGCAATCGGGCGGATGACGGTCTTTACCGCCATCCGCCTGTTTGCAGGAAAGCCAATTGAAGCGCATGCTATGCGCTATCCGGGGCTTAAGCGGCCCGCGGGAGGAAAGTTCAATGTCTCAGGACAAGTCCGTACCGGAAAATGATGCCGGTCCGATGATCGCACAGGGGACCGACGAGGAGCCCCTCGCCACCAACCAGCGCAGCCTTGCGGGCAGGATCGGCCTGGCCGTGACGGTGATGGCCATCGCCTATACGGTCTTTCATATCTATGTGATGAACATTTCGCCGCTTGAGCCATGGACCTACCGCATGGTCCACGTGACCGGCGGCCTGTTCATCGGCTTTTTGACCTATTCGGCCCTGACCCTCAATCCAGACGCGCCCATCACGGCCCGCAGCCACAGCCCCATCGAATGGGGACTGATCGCCTTCGCCGCGGCCGGCACCCTCTATGGGGCCGTCATGGTCGCCTATGCCTGGGCGGGCCGGTGGTTCGGTTTTGCGCCCCTGCCCGACGCCTTCGTGTTCGGCTCCTACGGCCTGCCGCTTCTGATCGGCACGGTTGCCTCCGTCGCCGCGGGCTGGTTGTTTTCGGACCGCAACCGCGAGCGTGTTCATCCGGCCGACTGGCTGCTGGGCATCGCCGCGCTCGCCATGTTCGGCTACATCATATTTAACGTCGGCGCCCTGCGCCTTCGCGCCGGCACGGGCATGGCCCAGACCGCCGATTTCTATGCGGCGCTCGTCGGGGTGATCCTGATCCTCGAGTTGACCCGTCGGGTAGCCGGACTGGCTCTGGTCATCATCGCGGGCGTTTTCATCGCCTATTCCTTCGTCGGCCCCTGGCTGCCCGGGTTCCTGACCCATCGCGGCTACACGGCCGAGCGGTTCTTCACCTACATCTTCACCGACCAGGGCATTCTGGGTGATCCGATCGCGGTCTCTTCGACCTACATCATCCTGTTCATCGTCTTCGCCGCCTTTCTGCAGGCCTCCCGCGTCGGCGATTATTTCGTCAACTTCGCCTTTGCTGCAGCGGGCAATCTGCGCGGCGGCCCGGCCAAAGTGGCTGTGTTCGCATCCGGTCTTATGGGCATGATCAACGGCACCTCGGCGGGTAACGTCGTGGCGACCGGTTCGCTCACCATCCCGCTGATGAAAAAGGTCGGCTATCCGGCAAAGAGCGCAGCGGCGATTGAAGCGACGGCTTCCTCGGGCGGCCAGATCCTGCCCCCGATCATGGGCGCCGGCGCCTTCATCATGGCCGAAGTGACCGGCATTCCCTACACCGAGATCGTCATCGCCGCGATCATCCCGGCCTTGCTCTATTTCGTGTCGGTCTATTTCATGATCGATCTGCAGGCCACAAAGCTGGGCATGAAAGGGCTGCCCAAGTCCGAACTGCCAAAGTTCAAGGTGTTGGCCAAACAGGCCTTTCTGTTCCTGCCCATCATCATCCTGATCTATACGCTGTTCGCCGGCTATTCGGTGATCCGCGCGGGTACTGTGGCCATGGCCTCGGCAGCTGTCGTCTCCTGGCTCACGCCCTATCGCATGGGGCCAACCGCGGTCCTCAAGGCGCTAGAATTGGGCGCCAAGATGAGCATCCAGCTCGTCGCCGTGTGTGCCGCCGCCGGTATCATCGTCGGCGTGATTGCATTGACTGGCGTGGGGGCGCGTTTCTCCTCGCTCCTGCTCGGCATCGCCGAACAGAACCAGCTGATCGCGCTGTTCTTTGCCATGTGCATCTCGATCATCCTCGGCATGGGCATGCCCACCACCGCCGCCTACGCCGTGGCCGCCGCCGTGGTTGCGCCGGGCCTCATCCAGCTTGGAATTCCGGTCCTCGTCGCCCACTTCTTCGTCTTCTACTACGCCGTGATGTCGGCGATCACCCCACCCGTGGCACTGGCCGCGTATGCGGGTGCGGGGCTATCGGGCTCCGATCCCATGAAGACCTCGGTGGAAGCGTTCAAGATCGGGCTGGCTGCCTTTATCGTGCCGTTCATGTTCTTTTACAGCCATGAACTGCTCATGCAGGGGGAATGGATCGACATCGCTCGCGTCGTGGCAACTGCGTTGCTGGGCATGTATCTGCTCTCGGCTGCGGTGCAAGGGTACTATTTTGGCACCATCGGCGTCATCTTGCGCATCGTCCTGCTTGTCGCCGCGCTCTCGATGATCGAAGGCACGTGGTACACCGACCTGTTCGGCCTCGCCGTCGCGGTCGGCCTGTTTTTTTACCAGAAACGCCTCGTCACCCCCCGGACATTGGCCAAGGGCGCAGATTGAGGGCCAGCACACGCTGAAAACAAGGGCCGCCTCCACCGGAGGCGGCCTTTATCTTTTTGCAATGGCGTGGCCATCATCCCTGCCGCGCCGCCCAGCTTTTCATTGCCGAGGCAAGATATTCGGCAAATCCGGTTTCGATACTCTCGTAGCGCGCGACAAAATCGGGGTGCCCAAGATAAACATCGGCAAGCCCGGCATAGGCCAAAACCGGTGCCGAGCGGCCCCAACTGGCCTGCACCCAATTCCAGTGACGGGCGATTACAGGGTTAAGAGCATGCGATTGCGCCGGAATACCCTTGCGCAGCCCTTCGGCCATATCCTCTTCGATGGACCGCAATTCATCCATCATAGCCTCGCGGTCGTCGTCCGAAAGCAGTTCCGTCTTCCGGCGCGAAGCCTCGATTTCAGGTCTGATTTCAGGCCCGTATTTTTCTTCGAGCCAAGCTTCATACTCGGCCTGCTTTTGAGGATCGATGATCCCCGAATACAAATCGGCGTCTCTCATGGCGCGATCTCCTTTGAGTTCGGCGATCGTGCGGTCGATCGTCCTGAGCATGGCGGCGAGCCGATCTGCCTGTTCAGCCACTTTTTTGCGCTGATTTTCCAGCGCCGGGAGACGATCGAATTCCGGATCGTCGAGGATGGCCCCGATCTCGGCAAGGGGAATATCCAACGCCCGATGGATCAGGATCTGCTGCAGGCGCAGCAGTTGTTCGCGGCCGTAATAACGGTAGCCGTTCTCGCCGATATGGGCGGGTTTGAGCAGGCCGATCTGGTCGTAATGGTGCAGCGCGCGGATCGAAATCCGGGCCATTTGCGCCACCTGCTTGACTGTATATCGTGCCATTTTCTCTTTCCCGCACCATCCGCAGGACAACCTCATAGTCCCTCACGCAACGTGAGGGTCAACCACCCGCAACGCCATTTCGTTACAATTTTATCTTTCCCGGAAGCCGACAGTTCACCGCGTTTTCAAACTGCGCCCGGACGACCGCCGTCGTTTACCGTCTGACCGTTCTTGCGGTGTAGCGTTCCTGCACAACGATTTTCCAGAACGGAAAAATGGCCATGGAAAAAATGCTGACCCGCAACGAACTGGCTCTGATGCTGGTCTGGGCTTTCCGCGAGCAGAAGGTGGAGTCCACACCCCACCCGCACGCCGATGCGCTCACGCTCTATTGCAATGTCATGGCCCTGCCCGTCGCTGAAGCGGCGACCGTTGTTTCCCACGCCCGCTCTGGAAATGTCTCTCCGACCGATCCGGTCGCCCTGGCGCGCTGGACCCGGGGCTTGATGCTGCTGCGCGAAATGCTGGCTCAACCCATGTGCACGCTTTCTATTGCCGAGCCCGAGATCCCGTCCCGTACGGGCGTCGCTGCTTAACCAGTAAGGCAATCTGGTCACCCATTGCCCAGATTGGCGACTGCGTGTCGCGCATTTTTCCCACTCGGCAGGGCCTTTGCGCTCCAGTTCGTGATCGAAGTCTCGCCATAGTGCGCCTAAGCGGTCACAAAATATCCCCATAAACTCCGCTACATGGCCGCATCGCGGTCCCAACCCCGCCACTGCCCCTCCTCACGATGTGTTCACGGTTTCGCGATCAGCGGAGTCGGCGTTCGGCATCCTGCCGATCGATCTTGAATAAATGGTACGGCACGTACCGACCAACATGGAGCACAACCCCATGAGCAAGACCGTTCTTTCCCTCGCCGCGCTTATTGGCCTCTCCGCTACCGGTGGCGCTTTCGCCCAGGCCCTTGATTTCAACGCGCTCGATGCCAACACGGATGGTGTCGTCAGCATGGAAGAGTTGCAGGTGGCGATCCCCGACCTTACGCCAGAGAGCTTTGCCATGCTCGACACCGACACCGACGGCTCGCTGTCGGCCGAAGAATTCGCTGCCCTTATGCCGGCGACCGAAGCCCCCGCCAACACCATGGAAGCGCCTGCCGCCCAATAGACAAACATAGTTTCTGAGGCATTCTCCCGGCCTCAGACTTTGGTGCAGACCTCCTCCCGGTCGGCCGTTCCGCACTCGCGGGGCGGCCGATTTTGTGTCAGCGTTAGGACCATCAAGTGCCAAAGGACAATTATGCGACTCTACCTCATCCCATTTTGCGCTCTGATATTAACCGCAACATTGGGCGCGTGCTCGGACGGCGAGACGCCCCAGGCCGATGCCGGCGCCATTAACCCTGAAGCAACAGCAGAGCCATCCCCGGAGCCGGCTCCCTTTTATGTCGGTCAATGGGCTGCCGATCCGGTGTGGTGTACCGACCAGACAGACGGATTCCCGATCACCATCACACCAACCGCTTTTGAAGGACGGGAAAACATCTGCGAGATGACCGAAATCGAGACAACCCCAGAAGGTGGCGCCACCGCACGACTGACGTGCCGGTCCGAAGGCGAAACGATTGTGGAACCGATCAGTTTTGCTCAGGCAGGCGAACAGATCGCCATTCTCTGGCCGGAGCGGGGAACCGAGGCAACGCTGTTCTCACGCTGTGAGTAACCTTATGGACAACCCAAGCCAAAGTGAACTGATCGAAGCACTCAGGGCACTGGATTCGACAATCGCCAAGTGCAAAAAGGCTTTACCCAAGCTCAAGACCGGAACGGCCTCCCACACCTTGCTCATACGCCGAATCAAGGCGCTGGAAATCGCAACGGCGCTGATACGGCGAGAACTCGCGCTTTAGCGGCAAGGCGCATCTTTGCGCTGGTTCGGGCCGCGATAAATCTTGCGTTGAGTGGCGCCCTGCTCTAACTGTTCGCCTCCCTTCGATCTTCGCCGATTGAAGGCTTGGCCCGGTCGGAGATTCCACCTCCTGGCCGGGTCATTTATTTCGGCGACACCGCAAAAAGAGCGCACGAAATGAACTTCAAACTTCCAGACCATGCCGACCGCCGCAAAGCGTCGGCCGACGCCAAGCGGGCCCTGCTGGAAAAAATCAAGGCCCAGAAAAGCGGCAACAGCGCTTCCGACAAAAAGAACGCTAAATAGCCCCCTTACGAGCCGGACATAAATGGTGCGGGCGGCGGGACTCGAACCCGCACGGAGATACCTCCTCAGGATTTTAAGTCCTGTGTGTCTACCATTCCACCACGCCCGCAAGGCGAGATCGGCTATTCTCCCTTATACCCGACCTCGATCCGATCCAATTCCCCCGGCTTCATGGTGTCGAGCCATTTCAGGAATTCGGCAACGTCCCGAAAGCCGGCACGACGGGCATCCGCATCGGTAACATCTTCGGCCCTGATCGGGGTGATAGTACCGATCTGCAAGACGCCAACCTTAGTCTTGAGCGTGCCACCGGGCTTGACCGTCCGCCGCCGCCAGCGGCGGAACTGGAGTGTGATTTCTCCCGCCTTTATCTTCTCGAGCACTTCGAGCTTGATCAGCATCAGTCGGTGCCACCCGCGATAGGCGCGGCATAGGTGAAGTCCAGATCCCATGGAAAGAATATCCAGGTGTCCTGACTGACCTCGGTAATGAAGGTATCGACCATTTCGCGGCCCTGAGGCTTGGCGTAGACCGTCGCGAAATGAGCGTTGGGCAGCATATCGCGCACCGCGCGAGCCGTGGCGCCCGTATCGACAAGATCGTCGATGATCAGCAGCTTCTGGCCCGACGCATCGGCGGCGATCAGATCGGAATTGATCGCCTTGAGCACCGTGATCTTGCCCTGGCTCTGGTGATCGTAGGATTTGACCGAGACGCTCTCGATCACCCGGATATTGAGTTCGCGCGCAATGATTGCAGCGGGTACCAGCCCGCCACGCGTGATCGCAACGATCGAATGGAATGGGCCCTCACTGGTCAGACGCCAGGCAAGCGCGCGGGAATCGCGGTGAAACTGATCCCAGGAAACCGGGAAAGACTTGTTCTGCGGGTTCATACGTAAGGTTCCTTGGGCAAAACGATGTTCTTTTCAGCGTGCAGACGGTCGACCAGCACCTGCACTTCCGCTGTCGCCTGTTCGAGCCGTTCAATATCGTGACTGCGCAATACGAGATAGGTCATCACGTGGGTATTCCCCATCTGCGGGTAGGATCCGATCTTGACGTCGTCATAGCGCGACTGGATTTCGCCCAGGGGATCGCCAACGGCGCCCTCTCCCACGGCGGCTGGCACTGTCCGGCTTTCCACCTTGCGCCCGCCCTCCAGAGTCGGCGCGATGGATTCAAGCATGGCCTGCATGATCTTGGGCACCCCCGCCATGACGTGGACATTCCCGATGCGAAATCCCGGCGCTGCCGAAACGGCGTTGACGATCAGATCGGCTCCAACCGGAATGCGCGCCATGCGCAACCGGGCCGGCGTCGCCGGCGTGCCGGTCTCGGCCCATCGCGCCTCGAGCATGGCCCGCGCTTCCTCGTTGATCGGCAGATCCACACCGAAGGCCTTTGCTATGGCATCGGCTGTTATATCGTCATGGGTCGGCCCGATCCCGCCTGTCGTAAACACATATGTGCAGCGGGCGCGCAATGCGTTCACCGCTTCGATGATCGCATCGGTATCGTCGGAAACGATCCGCACTTCGCGCAACTCAATCGCCAGATCGGTACAGAACTGCGCTGTCGTGGCGATGTTGACGTCCTTTGTCCGTCCCGAGAGGATTTCATCTCCGATGACGACAAGACCGGCTGTAACGACAGATGAGGACATTGGACCGCCTGAAAAAACAAGCGCCATGGATGCCCTTACCGCCCAAAAAAATCAAGCGCGACGCCCAATCCAGCGCTCTCCATCCCCAACCCTCTCACGCCCTCGCTTGCGGTTGGATCGATTTTCGGGCAATCGAGGTCATATCGGCAGGAATGCGCGGAGCCCTCAATGACCCGAGACAAGCTTTTTCTCCTCCGTCCGGACTTTGAGGACCCTGCCTATCCTGGCAAGCGGTTCTATTGTTGGCATTGCGCCCTGCTCGAAGGCGTGCTCGCATCGTTTCCCGCACTGGCAAACAAGCTCGATGTCGAGCGCGTCGAATGGGCCAGACCGCGCCACCCGGTGATTGCAGTGGTCGGCGAGGCGCGCCAGTCCCTGCCACTTCTCGTGCTGGCCGATGGCGAAACATTCGATGGCCTGACTTTCATAAACGACAAGGACCAGATCCTGGGCGCCTTGTCCGAGCGCCACGGCTTTCCCCATCCGCATCCCTGACACAGTTTGTCCATGCATTTTCCCTCTCCCCTCGTTCGCGGCATGCTCATAAGGCGTTACAAGCGCTTTCTGGCAGATGTGACTCTGGAAACTGGAGAAATTCTCACTGCACATTGTGCAAATCCCGGCGCAATGACGGGGCTGGCCATGCCGGGCCTGCCCGTCTGGCTTTCGAAATCGGACGATCCCAAACGCAAGCTCGCCTATTCCCTCGAACTGGTCGAACTGCCCACCGGCATCGTGGGCATCAATACTGCCCATCCCAACCGCATCGTTGGCGAAGCGCTGCGCGCCCGCTCCATTCCTGAACTGGGCGCTTATGACGGCATCCGGCCCGAGGTCAAATATGCCGAAAAAAGCCGTGTCGATTTCCTTCTGACCGCCGAAGGGCTGCCCGACTGCTATCTCGAGGTTAAAAACGTGCATCTGGTGCGCGCTGCCGGGCTGGCTGAATTTCCTGATTCGGTGACCACGCGCGGCGCCCGTCATCTGGCTGATCTGGCCCGCATGGTTGACGAGGGCCACCGGGCAGTGATGCTCTATCTCGTCCAGCGCGGCGACTGCACCCAGTTCACCCTCGCCGCCGATATCGACAGGGCCTATGCGGCGGCGTTCCGCGATGCGCGCTCGGCCGGGGTTGAGGCTCTGTGCCACGCAACCGACATAACATCTGAAGCGATCACCCTCGGGGACCCTCTTCCCATACGCGAGTGAGCCGATTACCTTTGCCTCCAACAGGAGACGACAATGACCACCTACGTCGAAGCGGCGGCCAAGAAGAAACGCATGCCCGGTGTCATCCCGCTGCACGGCGAGGAAGGCTTCGCCGGCATGCGCAAGGCCGGCGCGCTGACCGCCGAAGTGCTCGACCTGCTTGTTCCCATGGTCGAACCCGGCGTGCCCACCGCTAAACTCGACCGCTTCGTTTATGAATTTGCCCGCGACAATGGCGCGACCCCGGCAACGCTCAATTATCGCGGCTACCGCTATTCCACCTGCACCTCGATCAACCATGTGGTCTGCCACGGGATGCCGAGCGAAAAACCGCTGCGCGAAGGCGATATCGTCAATATCGACGTCACCCTGATCGTCGATGGCTGGCATGGTGATTCGAGCCGCATGTATCCGGTGGGCGAGATTTCACGCAAGGCCGAGCGGCTCATCGAAATCACCTATGAAAGCCTGCGGCTGGGCATTGAGGCGGCAAGGCCCGGTAACACCACCGGTGACATCGGTGCCGCTATCCAGCGTTATGCCGAAGGCGAACGCGCCAGCGTTGTGCGAGATTTTGTCGGCCACGGGCTCGGCCGCCTGTTCCACGACGAGCCCAACATCATGCATTTCGGCAATCCGGGCACCGGCGTTGAGATCAAGCCGGGGATGATTTTCACGATCGAGCCGATGATCAATCTCGGGCGACCACAGGTCAAAATCCTCAATGATGGCTGGACGGCCGTCACCCGCGACAGAACCCTTTCGGCCCAGTGCGAGCACTCGATCGGCATCACCGATACCGGAAATGAGATTTTCACGCTCTCGCCGCGCGGTTTGTTCAATCCTCTGGAGGCCCGCAACAGTCCATGACGTCGAAACTGGGGGCAAGCGACACGAATGGATTGGCGGAAGCGGCACCCGATTATCACGGGCATCGCGACAGGCTGCGCGACCGTTTTACCAAGGGCGGCGCATCGGCGCTGCAGGATTATGAACTGCTCGAACTTCTGCTGTTCCGCATCCTGCCACGCCGCGACACCAAGCCCATTGCCAAGGCCATGCTCAAGCGTTTCGGCAGCTTTTCCGAGGCTATCGGGGCTCCCCGGCATCTGCTCGAGGAGATCGACGGGCTCGGCCCCACGGCAATCACTGACCTCAAGGTCATCCTTGCCGCCGCCCAACGCATCGGCAAGGATGCCGTTCACGATCGCCCGATCCTGGGCTCGTGGACCGAGGTTATCGATTACTGCAAGGCCTCGATGTCCTACGAGACCGTCGAGCAGTTCCGCATTCTATTTCTCGATAAAAAGAACAAGCTGATCGCCGACGAGGTGCAGCAGGTTGGAACCGTGGACCACACGCCGGTCTATCCCCGCGAAGTCATCAAACGCACGCTGGAACTTTCGGCAACCGCGCTGATCCTCGTCCACAATCACCCGTCCGGCGACCCTGCACCGTCATCGGCAGACGTTCAGATGACCCGCCAGATCGCCGATATCGCCAAGCCACTCGGCATCACGGTTCACGACCACATCATCGTTGGCAAATCGACCCACACATCGCTGCGTGGCATGAAGTTGTTCTAGGGCCGCTAGTACAGCCCAATACGCATGATGACCATTATCCCCAGGCAGAAGAACCGGTCCCGTTGAGTTCAGTGGGCTGCATGTCGTGGCCAGAATGATCAGGAGCCGTTCAGCCCAAACGACCCAGCCGGCTGCGCAGCTTGCGATACATATCGAAAAGCCCCGGGTGATTCTTGACCGCGCCCTTGGCCCTTTCGCCAACCGCCAGGCTTGCCGCCGCAACGCGACCAACCGGAGTCAGTGCGTGCGCAAACGCCGTTAGGCTTTGCTTTTCGTTGCACCAGAGGCGTTTCTCGTCGCTGTCGCCCTTGCCCATGTCGATGAACCGATAGCCTCCCTCAAAACTGGCCTGCATGGCGCGCAAAAGGTTCTGTTTGCCCGGCGACCCAGACTGCAAATCCGGACTCGGGTGCATTGAGGTGATGAGCGAATAGAGCCCGCCACCCGCTTCGATATTGTAGCGAACGGCGATCACTTCACCGTCGAGCCGCAACACGTGCAGCAGGCCGCCGGCGCTGTGCATGGCGCGCTTGTAGAATGCCTTGATCGGCGCGTCACGGAACGGATCGCGGATGCCCTGCACCTTGAACCGCTCGGCCCTGTGGGCGAACATCGTATCGATGATCGCCGCCGCCTCCGCACCGGCTTTAACGACTTCAAAGCCAACTTCTCCCTGCCCTGCCAGCTTGCTGCCCTGCTGGCGATCGACCTTGCGGCGACGCTTGTCGCGGCGCTCGGCATCGCAGGACGCCCAATCGCCATAGCGCGCAACGTGGACGCAATCGGCAAGCATCCGGCTACCGAGCGCCGCGCTCAATCCGCTCGATTGGGCGAGCGACACAGGCACATCAGGCAAATGGACAAGATCGCAATTGGCAAGTGCCGAAAATGCCTGCCGCCACAGCCGAACCCGTTCTGCCACCGGAACGGTTTGCCACCGATCCAGATCGACAAGGGGCGCGTATGATCCCAAATGGTCGCCGGTAAACCACGTCGCCACGCGTAACCCATAGACCCGCTTTCGCATCAACGGCAGCAAAACCACCGGTTCTCCGGCCAGCGAGATGATGATGAACGCGCAATCGGCAGTCCCAATCGCGCCAGCCTCTATCCATGCGCTGACCAGGCCATATTTCTGCGACGCCAGAAGGCAATGGTTCTTTTCCAGCCCCTTCCAACTGTCGGCCACGTCTTCAATGCGCTGGTACACGGTGAAAGATGCGCGCGCCGAGCCAGATTCCGGCGCCTCGCCCGCCGCGACAGAAAGTGCCGACATTGCTGCTGATCCCCCAATTGATCCACAGGACCATGGACCGAAGGGGTAAACTCGCGGTTTCGTGATCGCATCGTGTTGCGCGAAAATCGGCACTAGCCAAATTTGTCTATGGCTATGGTTAAGCGCGAATTAGCCGAACTGATTCAGCACTTCAAAATTGGCCTGCATCCAGAACGCCAGACGGGTAAAATTGCCGGAAAGAAAGAGAATTCCGACAATGACCAGCAGGCCCCCCATCACCTTCTCGACCGTTCCGAGGTGTTTTTTGAACCCGTCGAAGAATGACAGGAATGGCCCCAGCGCCAGAGCTGCAAGGATGAACGGCACCCCCAGTCCCGCAGAATAGACCGCAAGCAGCGCCGCGCCTTCCCAGGCTGTCTGCTGGTTTGCAGCGACAGTCAGGATGGCCGCAAGAATGGGCCCGATACACGGAGTCCACCCGATAGCGAATGCCAATCCGAGCAGAAATCCGCCCAGCGGCCCGCTGGCCATTTTCGGACCTTCGAGCTTGAACTGCCGGTAGAGCCACGAAATCCGGAAAACGCCGAGAAAGTGCAAGCCCATCAAGATGATGACGATGCCCGCAAGCGGCATCAGGATCGGAAGCGCCCGGCGCAAAGCCTGCCCGAAAAACGTCGCCGTAGCACCGAACGCTATGAAGATCAGCGAAAAGCCCAGCACGAATGCCAGCGCCGTCACCAGCGTCCGGCCATAAAGCCTGCCACCCGCCACGCCCTCCTCGCGCAACCGCTCGAAGGTCGCTCCAGACATGTAGGTGAGGTAGGCGGGCACCAGCGGCAGCACGCAGGGGCTGAGAAAACTCAAAATCCCGGCACCAAACACCACCGGCAACTCAAATCCGAACATTTCCGCTCCCGAAAACCGATGCGGGACTTGTAACGGTGTGCGTATGGGGCGCAATGGCTTGTTTTGTCTCATCGCAACGTTTTGATGATCCATGGCGACCATGGGCTTTTGCGGCTAGCATGCCCGAACGGCCCCGGGGAGAATGGCATGCGCATCATCGTCCTGACGATCATCGCCATGCTGGCCTTTGCGGCAAACTCCGTTCTCGCGCGCCTGGCGCTGTCAGACGGCGCAATCGATGCGGCAAGCTATACGGGCATCCGGCTGATCGCCGGGGCCGTGCTGCTTTATGGACTGCTGATGTGGGGTCCGCACACAGGCGCTGCCCGCAGGATCGGCGGAAGCTGGCCAGGCGCTGCGGCGCTTTTTGGCTACGCAATCTTCTTTTCGGTTGCCTATCTGATGCTCGGAGCCGGACTGGGTGCGCTGATCCTGTTCACCAGCGTGCAGATGAGCATGCTCGGGTGGGCAGTATTCAGAGGCGACCGCCCGGGCGCAATCGAATGGATCGGGATAGGGCTGGCAGTTGCCTCGCTCGCATATCTCGTCTCGCCGGGCCTTGCAGCGCCCCATCCACTCGGCACTGTGCTAATGGCATTGGCCGGAATGTCATGGGCCGCCTATTCACTGATTGGACGAGGATCGAAGTCACCGTTGGCTGATACAACAGGCAATTTCGTGCGATGCCTGCCCATCGCCGTCGTTCTGGTTGGTTTGGGACTCGTAACAGCCCCGGTCACCCAACATGGTGCGGCCTATGCTATTGCCTCGGGAGCGTTCGCTTCGGGACTTGGCTATGCCGTTTGGTATCTGGCCCTGCCCTCGCTGTCGCGGGTTCAGGCCTCGACAGTACAACTGACGGTTCCCGCAATTGCTGCCGCCGGTGGCGTATTCATTATTGGCGAGCCAATTACGCTGCGGCTCACGCTCGCCTCGATCGGCATTCTCGGAGGCGTGGCCCTTGCGCTTTTGGCCGCCGAACGTCGCAAGCGGTGAGCAAACCGGCCGATCAGACCTTTTGGGACTAGGATTCCGGCGTCCGCCATACTAACAAGCCTGCCAACACACCATTATCCGGGGTTCGCCGTGAGCAGCCATCCCATAAAGATCGCCCCCTCGATCCTTTCCGCCGATTTCTCCCGCCTGGGCGACGAAGTGCGCGCCATCGATCAGGCCGGCTGCGACTGGGTGCATGTGGATGTAATGGATGGTCATTTCGTCCCCAACATCTCCATCGGTCCGCTGATCGTCGAAGCCATCCGGCCCGTTACCGGCAAACTGCTCGACGTGCATCTGATGATCGCGCCCGCCGATCCCTATCTCGAAGCCTTCGCCAAGGCAGGCGCCGATATCATCACCATTCACGCCGAAGCCGGCCCGCATCTCGACCGCTCGCTTCAGGCGATAAAGGCTTTGGGCAAGAAGGCCGGAGTGGCGCTCAACCCGGCAACGCCGGTTTCCACGATCCAACACGTCATCGATAAGCTCGATCTTATATTGATCATGAGCGTCAATCCCGGCTTTGGCGGACAGGCATTCATACCTGAAGCCATTGCCAAGGTGGAACAGGCCAGGGCCCTGATCGGTGGGCGCACAATTGAGATCGAGGTCGACGGCGGCGTCGACCCCTCCAACGCCGGCGCGCTCGCAAAGGCCGGCGCAACCGCGCTGGTTGCCGGCTCGGCCGTTTACAAGGGCAACGACGCCGCCACCTACGCTCCCCGCATCAAAGCCATCCGCGACGCCGCGATGGCCCGATAATCTGAATCAATCTTTGAACGACGGACCCTAAGCCCATGATCCCGCGCTATTCCCGCCAGCAGATGGTCGACATCTGGTCACCCGAGACCAAGTTCAAGATCTGGTTCGAAATCGAAGCGCATGCCACAACCGCGCAGGCCAAACTCGGCGTCGTGCCGCAGGCGTCTGCTGATGAAATCTGGGCCAAAGGCAAGGACGCAAAATTCGACGTTGACCGGATCGACGAGATCGAGCGGGAAGTCAAACACGACGTCATCGCCTTCCTGACCCACCTCGCCGAAATCGTCGGCCCCGAAGCCCGGTTCGTCCATCAGGGCATGACGTCCTCGGACGTGCTCGACACCACGCTTTCGGTCCAACTCGCCCGGGCCGCCGACCTGCTGCTCGCCGATCTCGACGCATTGCTCGCAGCCCTCAAGAAGCGCGCCTACGAGCACAAAAACACGATCACCATCGGGCGCAGCCACGGTATTCATGCCGAGCCGACCACATTCGGAGTGAAGCTGGCGCAGGCCTACGCCGAATTCTCCCGATGCCGCGATCGCCTCATCAACGCGCGTGCGGAAATCGCCACCTGCGCGATCTCGGGCGCTGTGGGCTCATTCGCCAATATCGATCCCTCGGTTGAAGAATATGTCGCCGAACAAATGGGCCTTGCCGTCGAGCCGGTTTCGACCCAGGTCATCCCGCGCGACCGTCACGCGATGTATTTCGCGACGCTCGGCGTCATTGCCTCGTCGATCGAGCGCCTTGCCACCGAAATCCGCCACCTCCAGCGCACCGAAGTGCTTGAGGCCGAGGAGTTCTTCTCCAAGGGACAAAAGGGTTCATCGGCCATGCCGCACAAGCGCAATCCGGTGCTGACCGAAAACCTCACCGGCCTCGCCCGCCTCGTGCGCGGCATGGTCACCCCGGCTCTTGAAAACGTGGCGCTCTGGCATGAGCGCGACATTTCGCACTCGTCGGTCGAGCGTATGATCGGTCCGGACGCGACGGTGACCCTGGACTTCGCCCTGGCCCGCCTGACCGGCGTCATCGAAAATCTCGTCGTCTATCCCGAGAACATGAAGGCCAACATGGACAAGCTTGGTGGCCTCCACAATTCCCAGCGCTTCCTGCTCGCCCTGACGCAAGCCGGGATGAGCCGCGAGGAAAGCTATTCAGCCGTCCAGCGCAACGCCATGAAGGTCTGGCGGGGCGAGGGTAAGTTCCCCGATTTCCTCAAGGCCGATCCGGACGTTTCGGCAAAGCTTTCCGACGAACAGATCGATGCGAGCTTTGACGACGCCTATCACCTCAAGCATGTGGATACGATTTTTCGCCGGGTGTTCGGCGAATAGCATCTAGCGAAAATCCCGCCACGTCCGGGGTTTCTCTTTCGGCCCAATCCCACATCCACCCGCAGGGTATCGGGCACAATTTGTGCCCGGTGCTCGCCCGGCCGCTCTTTGAAAACAAGGGTTATTCTGAGCAGGATCAGAATGCTCCCGACCCAGTTTCCCCTGGCTGTGCCACTCCGGGCCATTTTCCATTCCGTCATGTCTTCGCTCTCCGTTGGAATAAGAACATAACAGAAATATCCTGACAGCCGGTGTCAGCAGTGCGTCCAAAAGCGTCAGAGCGGGGCCGCCCATCCCGCTCAACTGGCCCTTGCGTAACGGCCGGAAATCCACCAAGTAATCGTGCTATGAAAACCGCAGACGCCGACATCCTCATCGTTCCCGGGCTAGGCCATTCCGGCCCCGGCCACTGGCAACACCGCTGGGTCGAAAAGATCCGCAACGCAAAATTCGTCGAGCAGGACGAATGGGATACGCCCACCCTTGCCGGCTGGCTCGAAACCCTCGAACGCGAGATCATGATGGCCACGCGGCCCGTGATTCTGGTGGGCCATTCGCTCGGCGTTCAGGCCATCGTCGCCGCTAGCCAGACCCAGGCCGATACCAAGGTCAAAGGTGCCTTCCTCGTCGCGCCGCCCGATGTCGATGAGCACCCCGACGTTCCCGCCGCGACCTCGCCATTCCGAGGCCTGTCATCTGATCCGCTCAGGTTCCCCTCGATGCTCGTGGCGTCCTCGAACGACCCCTTTTGCAGCGTCGAACGTGCCGCCGAATTTGCAGCCCGCTGGGGCTCCGATTTTCACATCGCCGGCGATGTGGGCCACATCAATGTCGAATCCGGTCACGGCCCCTGGCCCGAAGGATTATTGATGTTCACCCGGCTGATGAGCCGGATCTGATTTAGTCCTGGACTGGCGGGCGTTCGCTCATGATCGTATCGATCAACCCCCACTCCTTGCCCTCTTGCGGCGTCATGAACCGGTCGCGGTCGAGCGTTTTTTCCACCTCGTCATAACTGCGCTCGCAATGTTTGGCGTAAAGTTCGATCAGCCGCTTCTTTGTGCGCTGCATCTCTTCGGAATGGATCAGCATGTCGCTGGCCTGCCCCTGAAACCCGCCCAAAGGCTGGTGGACATGCAGGCTGGCATTGGGCAATGCGGCCCGGAAACCGGCTTCCCCGCCCATCAGAAGAAACGATCCCATCGACCGCGCCGTGCCCATGCACAGCGTATGCACCGGCGAGCGGATGAACTGCATGGTGTCGTACATGGCCAGCCCGCTGGTCACCACGCCGCCATAGGAATTGATGTACATCTGGATCGGCTTCTTCGTGTTCTCACCTTCGAGAAACAACAATTGCGCGCAGACCAGCGAGGCCATTGCATCGTTGATCTCGCCATTGACGAAAACGATCCGCTCGCGCAGCAGGCGCGAATAAATATCGAACGAGCGCTCACCGCGCTGGGACTGCTCGACCACCATAGGGACGAGCTGCATCATGTCGCGCATGGGCGACCTCCATTGCTTTGCTAGGAATAAAATCGAAAAAGGTTGGCTCAGGCGGCCAGCATCATCATCTCGCCATTTGCATTGGCGGCAGCCGGCACCTCGACCACAAGACGCTGTATGATTTCGAGCCGCGTGCCTCCGGCGCCGTCGGCGGCAATCTGGAAGGTCACGATGCTTTCCTCATGCGGCGGCTGACTGTCGCGCATGCGATAGCTGACCGCGCTGCCCTCCTCGACCGAAACCGGCTCGTCCTGCGCCAGATCGGCGCCCGGCAGCCAGCGCTCTCGGTATTGGGTAACCGACACCGCCCGCCAGACCTTTTCCGGCGGAGCGTCGAAGGTAAATTCCATCTCGATCGTCTCGCTCATTGGTCCATCTCCCTCAGAACCTCATCAAGATCGGCCATCCGACTGGGCCAATAGGCTCGATATCGCGCCAGCCAGTTCCCAATCCTCCCGATTCCGGCCGGGTCGACTTCGTAATTGACGAACCGGCCATCCCGCTCCTGCCGCACCAATCCGGCGCCGACCAGAACGCCAAGGTGCTGACTCATCGCCGGCTGGCTGATGCCGAAGCCTTCGCGCAAACCGCTCGCATTGCTTGGCCCGGTGGCCAAGCGCTCGAAGATCGCCCGGCGTGTGGGATCGGCCAGCGCCTTGAAAAGAGAATCATCATCCATGCCAACAAATAAGCATACACTTATCTATTGAGCAACAAAAAACCCCGCGCCGATCACGCGGGGTTCTTCAGATTCGATTGGATCAAACTCTAGCTCAGCCGCTCCAGCTTTCGCTTCTTGATGAGATTCTTGTAATCCCACTGGATCGTCCGGGCTTCTTCAAGCCATTTCGCCAGCAGGTCCTCGTTCACATCCTCGGCCCGCGTGAAGCGGGCTTCGGCCGCCTTGAAGGTGCCTTCAGGCGCCAGCCCTGGCGTATCAAAGGATTGTCCGCTCCAGAATAAGAGCCGCACACAATGCTTGAGCTTGCTGTATCCAACGATGGGGTTTCCGTCCAGAAACCACACCGGATGGGCGTGCCAGATCTTGCTCTCGGCCTCTGGCAGCACGCGATCGATGACACCGCGCAACCGCTCGCAGATGGCGCGATCCTCGTCGGCCTGAACCGCGTGATAGCTGGCAATGCTTTCGTGCTTGCTGCCTTTCATACCACCTGCCCGTTCAAGCAAGAACGTTAAGCTTCCGACAGCACCTCGGCGCGCGCCTGGATATCGAATTGGGCGATCTTGGCCTCGATGGCCTTTTCATCGATCTCGACGTTTTTGGCGTCGAAATCAGCCTTGACCTTGCGCACCACATCGGCGGGCCCGGCCTCTGTCATGTCGACGGCGATCACTTCGGCGACGTAATTGGCGATCGCGTCCGCATCGGTCACATCCATTTCAGCACAAGCCCAGTGTGCCAGATGCTTGTTGCGGCGGGCCTCTGCCTTGAACCGCAGCGATGCGTCATGGGCGAATTTGGCCTCTTCGCCTCTCTCGCGTTCCTCGAATGAAGACATTTCCAGTCCCTCGACTTGTTTGATTTTTCGGTGCACCCGCCACGCGCGGTTTAAGGTTTGAGATAGGCCGTATCGCCTATAAAATCAACTTGCTGCGCTGCGGCACGATACCCGCGTTAAACCTTACCGCAGTTTTTGCGCAACAGGTGGCGGAATCGCGATATGTAGAGCGCAAATGGTTTGGCCCTGCCCATGAAAGGGCTTGCATTGGCCACCCAAAAAGGCGCATGAGTGCGCCCAATTCCGACCCGCTTAAACACGCAATCTACGGGACACCGTCGAAATGAACCGTCGTCGCAAGATCTACGAAGGCAAGGCCAAAGTGCTCTATGAGGGCCCCGAGCCCGGCACGCTGATCCAGCACTTCAAGGACGACGCCACCGCCGGCAATGGCGCCAAGCACGAAATCATCGACGGCAAGGGCGTCCTCAACAACCGGATTTCCGAGTATATTTTCACCAAGCTCAATACGCTTGGCATCCCCACCCATTTCGTACGCCGCATCAACATGCGCGAGCAGCTGATCCGCGAAGTCGAGATCATCCCCATCGAAGTGGTCGTGCGCAACGTCGCCGCGGGATCGCTGTGCAAGCGCCTTGGCCTTGAATCGGGCACCCAGCTTCCACGCTCGATCATCGAATTCTATTATAAGGACGATGCGCTAAACGACCCCATGGTCTCCGAGGAGCACATCACCGCCTTCGGCTGGGCCAATCCCCAGGAGCTCGATGACATCATGGCGCTTGCCGTGCGCGTCAACGACTTCCTGACCGGCCTGTTCATGGGCGTCGGCATCCAGCTCGTCGATTTCAAGATCGAATGCGGCCGCCTTTACGAGGGGGATCTCATGCGTATCGTGCTGGCAGATGAAATCTCGCCCGACAATTGCCGGCTGTGGGACATCAAGACCCGCAACAAGCTCGACAAGGATCGATTCCGCGAAGACCTCGGCGGACTCGTCGATGCCTACCGCGAAGTCGCCCAGCGTCTCGGCATTCTTGTCGAGGCAGACAACGCCCTGACCACCGGACCCCGACTGGTTCAGTAACCGGAGTGTTCCCAGGATAAGTGGGCACCACTTATCCAGTTCGGGAACGTGACAACAAAAATTCTTCCGCCCAACCAAAAAGGCCAAACGGATCGTCATGAAAGCCCGCGTCATCGTCACTTTGAAAACTGGTGTTCTGGACCCTCAGGGACAGGCCATCGAAGGTTCACTCGAGGGGCTGGGTTTTTCCGGCGTCCAGTCGGTACGGCAGGGCAAGGTGTTCGATCTGGAACTTTCCGCCACCGACCCCGTTAGTGCTAAGACGGAAATCGAGAGGATGTGCGAAAAGCTTCTCGCCAACACCGTGATCGAAAATTACGCCGTAGAGATCATCGGTTAACCTCTCCCATTTAACTTAACTTTTGCGCAGTTTGTCGCGTCCGCGCGCCATGGAGTATGCCCTGAAATGCTGAAAACCGTTTCCCTTTCGGCCCTGTTCTTTCTCGCCCTTGGTGTGCTGGTTGCCGCTTACGGCACTGTCCCGGTGGTCTGAGGTCGAAATAGTCTTCCCGCCCCCAGGCGGTGTACAAATCGAAAAGGGCCGGGGCCAAATCCCGGCCTTTTCGCATTCTTAACCACGCTTTCAGTTGTCATCATTGGTGAAAGGCGTCGTTTAGTGCCTTGAACTATGCTCGTCCCAATTCTTGCTTGGGGACGCGACATGACTGACACTGCCAAACAACGCCACGCTTGGGTGGATGTGGCCAAGGGCCTATCCATCATCCTCGTGGTAATGATGCATTCCACCTACGGCGTGGGCGAAGCGACCGAGCGCGTCGGCTTCATGCACTACATCCTCGGTTTCGCGACGCCGTTCCGCATGCCCGAATTCTTCCTCGTCTCGGGTCTGTTTCTTTCGTCGGTTATCACCCGTCCCTGGCGCAATTTTGCTGATCGGCGCGTCGTCCACTACCTCTATTTCTACCTGCTGTGGGCCGTCATCCTGATCGCCTTCAAGCATTTGATCGTCGACCGCGATCCCGCCGGCACGCTTGCCCTCATGGCCAGCGCCATCTACGAGCCCTATTCAATTCTGTGGTTCATCTACGCGCTTGCTGTTTACGGGCTGGTCGCCAAGCTGCTCCATCAGCTGCGCGTGCCCCATATCGCTGTGCTTATTGTCGCTGCCGCCGCGTCCATCGCTCCGGTCGCGACGCCGGTGTCCATCGTCAATTATGTGGCCGAATATTTCGTCTATTTCTATGCCGGCTATGCTCTGGCACCAGCCATCTTCAAGCTGGCTGAATGGATCCAGTCGCGGCCCGCTCTCGCTATCGCCGGCCTCGCCGCCTGGGCGCTCGCCAATGGCGCGCTGGTCTTTTCGCCGGGCCACTCGGTCACCTATGGCGTAGTCACCAGCGGCGTCGATCACATCCCCGGAGCCCATTTCGTCATGGCCATGGCCGGTGCCGCCGCCGTCTGCGCCGCCGCGGTACTGCTCGCCCGCCTCGCCGCCATGGAGTGGCTTCGCTGGATGGGGGCACACTCGATCGTCATCTATCTCAGCTTTGTCATCCCGATGGGCAGCTTCCGCACAGTGCTGCTGCGTTTTGTGCCTGAAATCGATGCCGGCATCGCCAGTCTCGCCTGCCTGATCGTCGCAGTTGTCTGCCCACTGATCCTTTATTGGATTATCGGCAAGACCGGGTTTGGCAAATTCCTTTTCGAACGCCCCTCATGGGCTCATCTGCCGGGTGCGCCCGGCAGCCGCTGGACACAGCGCCAGGCTCCCGCCCCGGCCGAATAGACTTCACTTCGGCGTTAGCGAGGGGATTCGTATGTGAAAGCGTACGAATCCCCTTGCTTTTTGCGGCCAGAATCCCGACAAGGCGGCCATCCGGTTCAGCCCCCAAATATCTAAGAAGCGAGACGTAGCGCGATGAAGTCCGCAGTCGTTGTCTTTCCCGGCCTCAACCGCGAACGCGACATGATCGCGGCGCTGACAAAGATCGGCGGCACGCCGCCTGCTGTCGTCTGGCACAAGGACGCCGAATTGCCCGATGTCGATTTGATCGTCATTCCGGGCGGCTTTTCCTACGGCGATTATCTGCGCTGCGGCGCCATCGCCGCCCGTTCGCCCATGATGGACATCATCCGCGAGCGCGCCGAAAAGGGTGTTCACATCCTCGGCGTTTGCAACGGCTTCCAGATCCTGACTGAAGCCGGGCTTCTTCCCGGCGCCCTGATGCGCAATGCCTCGCTCAAATTCGTTTGCCGCGAAGTCAAGCTCCAGGTCGCCAACGCCAACACCGCTTTCTCGCGCCGCTATGAGCAGGGCCAGGTGTTCCGCTGCCCGGTCGCTCACCACGACGGCAATTATTTCGCCGACAACGATACGATCGCCGCACTCGAAGACAACGGCCAGGTGGTGTTCCGCTATACCGCCGAAACCAACCCCAACGGCTCGATCAATAATATCGCCGGCATCACCAACAAGCGCGGAAATGTGCTGGGCATGATGCCCCACCCCGAAAACCTCATCGAACCGGCTCATGGCGGCGAAGACGGCAAGGGCATTTTTGCCGGACTTCTCAACTAGGGCGCTTCCCAGATCGAGAGGGCATGCTCGGCCCCCGATTCCTCATTGACGACTGGCTAAAATGACTCTTCGCAACGACATCGAAATCACTCCCGAACTCGTCGCCAATCATGGTCTCAAGCCTGACGAATATCAGAAGATTCTCGACCTGATCGGGCGCGAACCCACCTTTACCGAGCTCGGTATTTTCTCGGCCATGTGGAACGAGCATTGTTCCTACAAAAGCTCGAAAAAATGGCTCAAGACCCTGCCCACCAAGGGGCCGCGCGTGCTGCAGGGGCCGGGCGAGAACGCTGGTGTGGTCGATATCGGGGACGGTCAGGCGGTCGTCTTCAAGATGGAATCGCACAACCACCCCTCGTTCATTGAACCCTATCAGGGTGCGGCCACCGGAGTTGGGGGTATCCTGCGTGACGTATTCACCATGGGCGCCCGCCCCATCGCGGCGATGAATGCCTTGCGCTTTGGTGAGCCCGATCACGAAAAGACCAAGCACCTTGTTTCCGGCGTGGTCGCCGGTGTCGGCGGCTATGGCAATTCCTTCGGCGTGCCCACTGTTGGCGGTGAGGTTCAGTTCGATGCCCGCTACAATGGCAACATTCTTGTCAACGCCTTTGCCGCCGGGCTGGCCGATGCCGACAAGATTTTCCTCTCCGAAGCCAAGGGCGTCGGTCTGCCCGTGGTTTATCTCGGCGCCAAGACAGGCCGCGATGGCGTCGGCGGGGCCACAATGGCCTCGGCCGAATTCGGCGACGATATCGAGGAAAAACGCCCCACTGTTCAGGTCGGTGACCCCTTCACCGAAAAACGTCTGCTCGAAGCATGTCTGGAACTTATGAAAACCGGCGCGGTCATCGCCATACAGGACATGGGCGCCGCGGGGCTAACCTGCTCAGCCGTTGAAATGGGCGCCAAGGGGGATTTGGGCATCGAGCTCAATCTCGATGCCGTTCCCGTTCGCGAAGAGCGCATGACGCCCTATGAAATGATGCTGTCCGAATCCCAGGAGCGCATGCTCATGGTCCTGCATCCTGAAAAGGAGGCCGAGGCCCGTGCAGTCTTCGAGAAATGGGAGCTCGACTTTGCCACTGTCGGCAAAACCACCGACGATCTGCGCTTCCGCGTGCTCTGGCAGGGCGACGAAGTCGCCAACCTGCCGATCAAGGAACTGGGCGACGAGGCCCCCGAATACGACCGCCCCTGGGTGGCTCCTACCCTCCCGGCGCCGCTCGACCCCGCATCGGTCCCCGACACCGATATCGCCGATGCGCTGCTAAAGCTGCTCGACTCGGCCAATCACTCCTCCCGTCGCTGGGTCTATGAGCAGTACGATACGCTCATCCAGGCCAACTCGCTCCAGACACCTGGCGGCGATGGCGGCGTGGTTCGCGTCGAAGGTCACCCCACAAAGGCATTGGCCTTCTCCTCGGACGTCAACCCACGCTATTGCGAAGCCGACCCTTTCGAGGGCGGCAAACAGGCCGTGGCCGAATGCTGGCGCAACCTGATCGCCACGGGCGCCGAACCGCTGGCTGCGACCGACAATCTCAATTTTGGCAATCCCGAACGCCCCGAAATCATGGGTCAGATCGTTCATGCCATCAAAGGCATCGGCGAAGCCTGTACCGCGCTCGATTTCCCCATCGTTTCGGGCAATGTCTCGCTCTATAACGAAACCAACGGCCGCGGCATCCTGCCCACCCCGACCATTGCCGGTGTCGGCCTGATCGAAGACCATGCCAAGATGGCGCGCTCCGGCTTCGCCCGCGGAGGCGATGTGATCGTCCTGGTCGGCGCACCGGAAAGCTGGGGCAGTCATCTCGGCCAATCGGCCTATCTGCGCGACGTTCTAGGCCGCCGCGAGGGCACCGCTCCCTATGTTGACCTCGACCACGAGAAAAGGGCCGGGCTTTTCGTGCTCTCCCTCATTCGCGAAGGCAAAGTCCGTTCGGTCCACGATCTGTCCGATGGTGGCCTTGCGCTGGGGCTGGCCGAAGCAGCGATAAAGTCAGGCATCGGCGCTGAAATCGCTGCACCGGAACATGACACGCTCGCAACATGGTTCGGCGAAGATCAGGGTCGCTACATCATCACAACCTCCGCCGACCAGGCCGAGGAAATCGTCGCCGCTTCTCCCGTTTCCGCTGCCATTATCGGCACGACCGGTGGCGACACCTTGAAGCTGGGCGCCACCCGGTCCATATCGGTTGGAGACCTGAGCGCAGCTTACGAAGGGTGGTTTCCCGCCTTCATGGGCGCTACAATCAACTAGAGCGCGTCCAGCAAAAGTGGAAACGGTTTTGCGGTTCGGACGCGCGATGAATCAACAAGTTAGATCAAGTCCGCGATTCGAAGAAAAGCGGACTTGATCTAGTTTCCGCCGCGTTTCGCATAGCGCGACAACAAAGAGAGTGCCTCACATGCCAATGGATGCCGCCGAAATCGAGACCCTTATCAAACAGGCGCTTCCCGATGCACAGGTTGATATCCGCGACCTGGCGGGCGATGGCGACCATTACGCCGCAACCGTCACCTCCGAGGCGTTTCGCGGCAAGTCCCGCGTGCAGCAGCACCAGCTCGTCTATCAGGCCCTCAAGGGCAATATGGGCGGCGAACTGCACGCGCTGGCGCTGACGACCAACGCACCCGATTGAGCTTGAAATGAGCCTGCGCGACAGCCTCGATCTCATCAAGGCCGTCAATCCCGAAGACGGCCATGCCGTTCTCGAGAACGAGATCATGGGTGAGCGCGCCGCCTCGCTTGGCGCTGCCGAGCAGCGGGTCGCAAAAACCGTGGCGGCGTACAACGCGGCGGCGCCGGGCGAACGCACGGAACAGCTCATCGCCGCACAACATGCTGTCTGGGCCTATTTTGTTCAGCGCGAACTGTGCGGCTTCAAGCGCCATCAGGACGTAGTCGCTGCCTTTGCCATTCCGCGCGAAGTGCTTAATGGGCTCGGCGCCGTTCACCGGTGATTTGAACGTGGTGACCTCGACATAGCCACCATCATCACCTATCTATCGGGAAACGCCGATCAACGCCCCGAACCTCCCACTGGGCCGAAAGGACATTTTGATGAGTGACATCAATGCATTTATCGACGAGCAGGTTAAGTCCAATGACGTTTTCCTGTTCATGAAGGGCACGCCCGATTTTCCCCAGTGCGGGTTTTCGGGTCAGGTCGTCCAGATTCTGAACTATCTCGGCGTCGACTATAAGTCCGCAAATGTTCTCGAAACCGACGAACTGCGTCAGGGCATCAAGGATTATTCCAACTGGCCCACCATCCCCCAGCTCTACGTGAAGGGCGAATTCGTCGGCGGTTGCGACATCATCCGCGAGATGTTCCAGGCTGGCGAACTCCAGACCCACTTCGAGACCGCCGGCATACCGGTCAAACAGACCGCCTGATCATTTTCAGAACTATAATTTTCAAGGGGCCTCAAGCCATGCTTGGGGCCCTTTTGGATTCGCTCAGGTTCAAATCAATCATATTGATGACATCCATCGCGCTTTTTCGTTTGTGACGCTCGCGGAAGTCTTTATCGTCGCCAGACGATAAAAGTGGAACTACGACAATGTCCGCCATAACCTCCCGCCGCGCCATGCCGGTTCCCCTGCCGGTTATCATCGTTGCCGGCTGTTTCATCGCCATGGTCACCTTTGGCGCTCGCTCCACCTCCGGCATCTTCCTTCTGCCCATGACCGAGGACCTCGGCTGGTCGCGTGAGGGCTTTGCCATGGCGTTGGCCATCCAGAACCTCGTCTGGGGCATCACCCAACCGTTCGCGGGCGGTATGGCCGACAAGTTCGGCACCGGACGCGTCCTGGCTGCGGGAGCGCTGGTCTACGCCTTGGGCCTCATCCTGTGGTCCATCACGCCCACTGAAGGCATGTTCATGCTCACCGGTGGGGTCCTGATGGGCGTCGGCATCGGCACCGCATCGTTCGGCGTGGTCATGGCGGCCTTCGGCCGCGCCGTCCCGCCTGAAAAGCGGTCCTTCGTTTTCGGTATTGCCACCGCCGCCTCCTCCATGGGCCAGTTCGTCTTTGCCCCGCTGGGGCAGGCGTTCATCTCAAATTTCGGCTGGCAGACGGCGCTGGTCTATCTCGGATTGATCATCCTGATGGTCATCCCGCTCTCGACGATGTTGCGCGGTCGGACCAACAGCGCACCCGGCGATGCTGATATGCCCTTCATGCAGGCGCTATCCAAGGCCCTCGGCCATGGCTCCTATCGCCTGCTGGTCATCGGCTTTTTTGTGTGCGGCTTCCATCTGGCCTTCATCACCGTCCACTTCCCCGCCTTCCTGGTCCAGTGCGGACTGACCCCGGAAGCCAGCTCCTGGGCTCTGGGCCTGATCGGCCTGTTCAACGTTGCCGGCTCGCTGTTGGCCGGCTGGCTGGGCGATCGGCTGCCCAAGCAGATTCTGCTTTCGGTGATCTACTTCCTGCGCGCGGTCGGCACCGCCGCCTTCCTGTTGCTCCCCATAACCGAGATCAGTGCGTATATCTATGCAGCGACCCTAGGCATGCTCTGGCTCGCGACTGTGCCCTTGACCGCCGGGCTCGTCAGCCTGTTCTTCGGGCCGCGCTACATGGGCATGCTTTATGGCGTGGCCTTTCTCTCCCACCAGATCGGCTCGTTCTTTGGCGTCTGGCTCGGTGGTCTCTCCTACGACATGACCGGAAACTATTACGCGGTCTGGTATTTGGGCATCCTCATCGGCCTGTTTTCAGCCGCCGTAAACATCCCCATAAAGGAAGCCAGAGCGCCCGCCTTCATTGCCCCCCAACCGGCAATTTAGGGTTGCCAAACCCGATAGAGGGGTTCAAGCTTTACCAACAAGGCCGGGCCGATGAGTCCCGGCCTTGCCATTTCAAGGTATCCCCATGACCACCACGACAGCGACCCGGGACGTTTCCCGGCCGGAATTCATTGCTCTGATTGCAGGGCTCATGGCGCTCAACGCGCTGGCCATCGACGTGATGCTGCCCGCCCTGCCCTATATGGGCGAGGCACTGGGCGTGATGAACGAAAACGACCGCCACTATGTGCTCACAGCCTACATGCTCGGTTTCGGGGCAGCACAGATCGCATTTGGCCCGCTTTCCGACCGTTTCGGACGCCGCGCCCCGCTCATGGTCGGTCTGGTGATCTACGTCGCCGCAGCATTCTCCGCTGCGTTCTCGCCGACTTTCGCGACCCTTCTTGTTCTCCGCTTCGTTCAAGGCATGGGCGCCGCCTCCACGCGCGTGATCGCCACCTCGCTAGTCCGCGACAAGTTCGGCGGCCGGGCGATGGCCGAAGTCATGTCGCTGGTCTTTATGGTGTTCATGATCATCCCGGTGATAGCGCCGGCAATCGGCCAGGTTCTCCTCTTGACCGGTCCCTGGGAGTATATCTTCTTTTTCATGGGCGGGCTGGGTCTGGCGATTGCCGTTTGGGTGTTCGTGCGCCTTCCCGAAACATTGCTGCCCGAAAACCGTCGCGAGCTGCGCCTGACGGTCATCATTGAAGGCTTCCGGCTGGTTTTCACCAACAAGATGGCCTTCAGCTACGGGCTTTCGGCCATGTTCGTGTTCGGCGCTCTTTTCGGCTTCATCAGCACGGCCCAGCAGATCTATGTCGACATCTACGACCTGGGGGCATATTTCCCGGTCGCCTTCGCGGCCATTGCAGGCATGATGTCGGTTTCCTCCTACACCAACTCGCTCATGGTCCGGAAAATCGGCATGCGTCGGCTGAGCCATGGCGCCATGCTGGTGTTCACCATCATGAGTGGCGTCTGGCTAATGGTCTCGCTCACCGGTTTCATGCCGCTCTGGCTGTTCCTCGCGTTCCTAGCCGTCGTCATGTTCATGTTCGGCTGGTCGATGGCCAACATCAACTCATTGGCCATGGAGCCGCTCGGCAAGGTTGCAGGCACCGCCTCGGCAGTGTTCGGGCTGGTCCAAACGGTGGGCGGCGCTTTGATCGGCACGGTGATCGGACAGTTCTACAACGGCACCGTAACGCCTATCGCTGCCGGATATTTCGTGCTCGGTTGCATGGCGCTGGCATTCATCCTGATTGCCGAGAACGGCAAGCTGTTCGGTGTCGGCGAGGAATACCGCGAAGATGCCGTACCGGCCGATGTGCACTAAGGTGTGTGGGGATTCAGGTCAAGGCTGAGCGAAAATGGCACTTTTCGAGAACCGGAACGGAGCGTACTTAAAGTACGTGAGTACCGGAAGCGCAGAAAAGTGCAATTTGCAGCCAGCCATCAACTGAATCCCCACACACCTCAAACGGTAAACACCTCGCGGCGCAGTTCGTCCCAGCTGTCCTTGCTGCCCGCCACCAGAAGCCCGCCCTCCATATGGGCGGGCTTGTAGGCCGACCCATCGAAATGGGCGACATGCGCGCCCGCCTCGGCCATCATCAGCGATCCCGCCGCGTGGTCCCATGGCGTAAGCTTGTTGTACATCATGAAATTAAGGCTGCCACCCGCACCCAACCGGTATTCGTGCCCCGCGCACCGATAGGCCGCCAGCGTGTGAACCTTGGCGAGATTGGCCAGAATTTCTGCCCGCTTGTCTTTTGCGACATAAGACGCCGAAGCGGTCCCCGCCATCTGGTCGAGCGGAACCGGATCGGCAAATTTCTGCGCCAGCATCCGCCCATCGGGAAACACCTGAAAGCAGCCGCAGCCGCGCTCGGTCATTACCCAGTCATCACCGACCGGATCGTAGATCACCCCGGCAACCACTTCACCCTTCTGCACAACTGCCGCCATGACGGCAAACAGTGGCAGTCCCGCAGCGAAATTCCACGTCCCATCCACTGGATCGACATAGATTACGGTTTCGTTCTCGAAATGGGTGTCGAGCAGTCTGGGGTTGGCTGCCACCGCCTCTTCGCCAATCACGACGGTCTGTGGCGAAGCCGCTTTGATCGCATCGGTAATGAACCGCTCGGAGGCCTCGTCAGCTTCGGTCACCAGATCATGCACGTGCGATTTGGTGCGGATCGCGCCTTCATCGAGCCGCCGGAACCGGGGCATGATTTCCTTGGCCGCTGCCTCTCGCAGGATAGCGGTCAGGCGATCGATATTCATTGGGTCACCTTGGCCGCCAGCGCGGCGAAATCGAAAAGCCTCGGGTCCAGCATGTGGCTGGGATTGATATTGCCCAACGCGCGGATCATCACGTCCTTGCGGCCAGGCATCTTGCGCTCGAAATCATCGAGCATCGCCTTCATGGCGTTGCGTTGCAGCCCGTCCTGAGATCCGCACAGATCGCAGGGAATAATGGGAAATTCCAATGCCTCGGCAAATCGTGCCAGATCAGCTTCCGCGCACAGGGCCAGTGGCCGCAGCACTTCCACATCGCCCTCATCATTGAGCAGCTTGGGCGGCATGGCGGCCAGCTTGCCCCCATGGAACAGATTCATGAAGAATGTTTCGAGGATGTCTTCGCGATGATGCCCCAGTACCAGCGCCGAACACTGCTCTTCGCGCGCGATGCGATAGAGATGCCCACGCCGCAGCCGCGAGCAGAGCGAACAATAGGTCGCGCCTTCCGGCAGCTTGTCGGTAACGATCGAATAGGTGTCCTGATATTCGATCCGGTGCGCGATGCGGTTGCGCTCCAGGAATTCGGGCAGAATGTGCTTGGGAAAATTGGGTTGCCCCTGGTCGAGATTGCACGCCAGCAGTTCCACCGGCAAAAGCCCGCGCCATTTCAGATCGAGCAGCATCGCCAAAAGTCCATAGCTGTCCTTGCCGCCTGAAAGAGCCACCAGCCATTTCGTGCCCGGCCGCACCATACCATAGACGTCCAGCGTCTCCCGGACCTGCCGGATCAGGCGCTTGCGCAGCTTGTTGAACTCAACGCCCGCGGGCGCGTCCCGAAACAGCGCAGGGCAGGATTCGTCAAAATCCGCGATCGGTTCGGCAATACTCATCTTGACCCTTCTCGCGCCAAAGGGAGTGTGAAACGAGGCGCATGCGTTTGATACATGCGACCGACGCGGGGGAAAAGGGGCCGGTGCCGATTTCAGCGCAGCAGGCCGGGCGAAAGCCGCTATTGCGGCTCACCCGGCCCAGTGACGCAGAACAAGGCTGCTTTGAACCCGTTCGAACCGAAGCCGTCAGGAACCATCTGCGGTCCGGCTTGCACCTCCATATCAGGCAGGCATTGCCCTCTTCTCAACGCGTCTATACGCATTCTCCTCAAAAACCCGTCAATTGCCTTCGATCAGCCAGGATCTGACCCTCGCGCGCTCTTGCAAGCGCCGGATTCGCGGCCTTAGATCAAGTTTCGCGGCCCGCAGCGGAATGGCGAGTCGCCGTCCCATGTGGAGCGCGCAATGTTTCGATCTTTCTTCCCGGTTCCCAAGCTGTTTTTCTCCTCCCTTCTTGGCTTGATGATTCTGGCGATCATCGGCTGGTCGACGTTGGGGCCGACGCTTCAACCCTATCTCAGTCTGGACCGATTTATACTGCCGCCCCCATGCGCGCCGACCGAGGCGGTCGCGCCGCCGGGCGTGGGCGATACCGCCCAGGCCGTGCCCGGAGCCGAACTCACTGAACCCGATCTGCCGGATTCCTCGATAACCCAGCCCGATGCGCCCTCAGCCACCGAAGCGCGTTGCCTGCCGGAAGGGTCGTTCCTCACCGCCGAGCGGGTCTGGTTCTACCAGTACCTGCTCATTCTGGCCGTCGCGTTCTGCGTCTTCTGGTACCGTTACAAGCGCAACGAATGGTACTGGTGGTCGGTCGTCAGCACCGTGGCCATCATGCTGCTGACCTATTTCAACGTCCAGGTCGACGCCTTCATCAACAATTGGCAGGGCCGATTTTTCAACACAATGCAACAGGCGCTGACCGAACCTGGATCGGTCACGCCGGAAGTGTTTTACGGCCAGATCGCCGAAGCCTTCGTCGTCCTGATGCCCCGCATCGTCGTGGCGGTCATTGTCGCCTTCTACACCGCCCATTACGTCTTCCGCTGGCGCAAGGCGATGAACTCCTACTACATGGCCTGGTGGCCCTCGATCCGCACCACCGAAGGCGCCGCACAGCGCGTGCAGGAAGATACTATGCGCTTTGCCTCGATCACCGAGGATCTCGGCGTCGCCTTCCTCGATTCCCTGATTACGCTTGTGGTGTTCATTCCCCTGCTGTGGACGCTCTCACAAAACGTCACCTCCCTGCCCTTTATCGGCGACGTGCCGGGCAGCCTGGTCTGGGTGGCGTTGCTGTCGGCAGCTTTCGGCACCGTGCTTCTGGCCATTGTCGGTATCAAGCTGCCCGGTCTCAATTTCGAGAACCAGAAGGTCGAGGCGGCCTATCGTAAGGAACTGGTCTATGGCGAAGACCACGAGGAATACGCCCAGCCGGCGACATGGCGCGAACTGTTTGCCAATGTGCAGAAGAACTATTTCCGCCTCTACTGGCACTACACCTACTTCAATCTCGCCCGTTACGGCTATCTCAACCTGGCGGGATACATCCCCCTGCTCGCCCTTTCGCCATCAATTCTGGCCGGCGCGCTGACGCTCGGTCTCTATCAGCAGGTGCAGCAGGCCTTCGGCCAGGTGGCCTCCTCGTTCCAGTTCCTGGCCCGCGCCTGGTCCACGGTCATTGAACTGCTCTCGGTCCACAAGCGCCTGATGCACTTCGAAAGCCACATCCCGCGAGACCAGGAACCGATCAAGGAATCAGTCAGCGAGTACGCAAGCTAGACAAAAAAAGGGCCGCCCGATCGGGCGGCCCTTTGAATTGAAACTCTGTAATTCGCTTAGCGCGAATAGAATTCCACAACCAGGTTCGGTTCCATCTGCACCGGATAGGGCACATCGCCCAAGGCCGGAACGCGGACAAAGGTCGCGGTCATCTTGGAGTGATCGACATCGACGTAATCGGGCACGTCACGCTCGGCGAGCTGAACGGCTTCAAGAACGATGGTGAGCTGCTTGGAGCGCTCACGGATCGAGATCACGTCGCCCGGCTGCACATTGTAGCTCGGGATGTTGACGCGCTTGCCATTGACCTGAACGTGGCCGTGGTTGACGAACTGACGCGCAGCAAACACGGTCGGCACGAACTTGGCGCGGTAAACGATGGCATCCAGACGGCTTTCGAGAATGCCGATCAGGTTTTCGCCGGTGTCACCGCGACGACGGGCAGCTTCAGCGTAAACGCGCTTGAAGGCCTTTTCGGTGATCGAGCCGTAATAGCCCTTCAGCTTCTGCTTGGCGCGCAGCTGGATACCAAAGTCGGAAAGCTTGCTCTTGCGGCGCTGGCCGTGCTGGCCGGGGCCATAGGCGCGGGCATTGAGCGGGGACTTCGGGCGACCCCAGATATTTTCGCCGAGGCGGCGGTCGATCTTGTGCTTCTGCGAATGACGTTTTGACATCGCTTGTCCTTTTTAAAACCAAAGATAAAAGACAGCGCCCTCCTCTGTCCTGCCCGAAGGCAGAACCGACAGACCGTGCGAAAAACGTGGTTGCAGGCCCGGCTTCAAAGCCGAACCAGAAGCACAAACCGACGGTCCCGGGTGCTTCCCGATGGGCAAAGCCGATCAGGATGGCCGGTTTCTATGGGGCAAAGCCTGTAAAGTCAAGCGCCGCGCGACTATTGCAGCGCTTGCCGCCCCTGCCTGCGCTCCCTCTGAAAAACATAAAGACCCGAGGCGAGAATGATTGCGGCACCAACCCAGGTCCAGAAATCGGGAAAATCCCCGAAAACGAGGTAACCGATAATCGTTGCGCCGATGATCTCCAGATACTGGAACGGCGCGAGCGTGCTGGCCGACGTCCTGCGGAATGCCTCGGAAAACAAAAAGAAGGTGACCCCCGAGAACATCCCCATGAAAACAAGCTGCCCCCAGGGTCCGTCGGGATCGATTCCCTCAAGACTCACAAGATCGAAGCCACCAAAAGCCAGCAACCCGCCGCCCAAAATTGCCATGGCGACCAGCGAAAACCAGAACTGCACGGACAACCCGTCCATCTCGCGTGACAGCTTGCGGATGACGATGGCGTTCAAGGCAAAGCCTGTCGCCGCCACCAGCGGCAACAGCGAAGCCCAACCGAATACGTCCCAACTGGGCCGAATGACGATCAGGGCGCCAACAAGGCCCACAGCCACGGCGGCGTAACGACGCCACCCGGTTTTTTCTCCGAGCAGCCAGGCAGAGAGCAGCGTGAGGATCAAAGGCTCGACAAAGAATATGGCAATCGCGGTCGCGATCGGCATTGTGACGAATGCCGCGATCAGTGACGACAGCACCACAGCAATCGTGGCCCCGCCCATGAGCAAAAGCGGCCACGGCCCCCGGGCCAGCCGACGTCGCAGCACGACAATGGCCAATCCCAGCATCAGCATCTGGAACAGAAAGCGCCAGAACGCGATTTCGAAGGGTTCCATTATGCCCGTCAGGCTCTTGGACATGGCATCGCTGATCGGCACCAGCAGCACTGCCGCGATCATGAACGGCATCCCGCTTGTCGAGTTGGCGAGTGCGTCTCGCGCCTGCGATTTGATAACAGCCATGAGGAGAAATCGGCCAGCAAAGGTGGGAGTCAATAAGGCGACACCCTAGTCTCGGGCACAGCCCACCGCAACCTCAGCCCTGTTCGGTTTCGTCCTCGCCCTTCTGCCGCGAAGGGTTGGGCCGCTCGTGCCGCCGGTCGAGTGCTGCAACGATGCCACGCAGCGTCCGCACTTCCTGCGCGTTGAAACCGCCCCGCGCAAACATGGCCCGAATATTGTTCATCATGCCGGGCCGCTTGGCCGGTGTCTTGAAAAATCCCGCCCGGTCCAAAGCTTCGCCCAATTGCTCAGTCATCGCCGCCAGTTGCCCGCGTGGCGCCGGTTCACCTTCATCGGCCGAAAAGGGCAGTGGCTGATCCTTGAGCGCCGCGCGCCGCCACTCATACGCCAGAACCAACACCGCCTGCGCGATATTGAGCGAGGCAAAGGCCGGCTCGACCGGCAGCGTCACGATGGCATCGGCCAGCGCAACCTCGTCATTGTTGAGCCCCCAGCGCTCGCGCCCGAACAGGATGCCCGCCCTCTGCCCGCCCCCGATGTGGGCCGAAAGCCGGTCCGCCGCTTCGTCGGGACCGATCACCGGCTTGAACATTTCCCGGTTTCGCGCCGTCGTGGCGAGAACAAGATTGAGATCGCCCATCGCCTCGGTCAGCGTTTCAAACACCTGAACCCGCTCGATCACCGGCAGCGCCTTGGCCGCAGAAGCCGTAGCCTTTTCGTTTGGCCATCCATCGCGTGGATTGACCAGCCGCAGATCCCAGAGCCCGAAATTGGCCATGGCGCGCGCCGCTGCACCGATATTTTCGCCAAGCTGCGGCTCGACCAGAATGATCGCCGGCGTGGGCCGGAACGCAAATTCCTTGCTGCTGTCGGTCCCCGCCATCAGTTTGCCTTCCGCGCTGCGCGCCACTCATCTTCGAGAATGGCGTAAACGAACTCTTCGTCCCATTCGCCCTTGAATATCGCATGCTCGCGAAAATGCGCCTCGCGCCGCATGCCCAGTTTTTCCATTACTCGCCACGAGCCTGTGTTGCGCGCATCGCACCGCGCCGAAATCCTGTGCAGGCCCACCTGCTCAAAGCCCACCGCCAGTACCGATTCCATCGCTTCTGTCGTGTAGCCCTGCCCTTGAAATGCCGGGCTCATCACATAACCGATCTGCCCCTGCCGCGCCGCGCGGTCCTCAAACATCAGCACCACATCCCCGATCAATGCCCCACTTGCCTTGAGTACAGCTGCATATTGAATGCCTTCGCTGTTCTCTCCCAGACCATCCATGGCGATCCAGCGCGGCATTAGCTCACGGACACGCTCGAGCGAACGCGGCTCCCACATGCAATAGCGCGCGACTTCGGGCAGCCCCTGATAGGCGGCCGCCGCCTCGGCATCGGAAGGCGCGAATTTGCGCAGTATCAGCCGTTCGGTTTCAATGGGAAAAAAAGTCATAAGGTCGACGCTCGTTTGCCCTGCGGTCAGTAATGCCTGCCGACGGCGATGGCAACAATTGCGCTGGCCAGGATTTACGCTGGCAATGTGCGCAGCCTCGTGCCAGCTTTCACCCATGCCAATGCTCAGTCTCGATGAAACCGCCAGTTGCGCCTGTGGTGCCGTGAGCCTCCGGATCAAGGGGCCGGTTCTCTCGATGCTGGTCTGTTCCTGCCTCGACTGCCGAAAATCGACCGGCACCGGCCATTCTGCCGTGGTCCTGATGTCCACCGATTCTGTTGCTGCCTCGGGCAAGATGAAGGGACATACCCGCACGGCCGCTTCAGGGGCCGAGATAACCCGCAACTTCTGCCCGAAATGCGGGACGCCCCTGTTCGCCAAAACCGCCCGCGCGCCGCTTTTGACCCTGCTTCCGGTCGGACTATTCGATCAACCCGATTGGTTTTCGCCCCGACAGGCCATCTTCTCGCGCACCCATCTCGATTGGGACACCCTCGACGAGGCGCTTCCCCGATACGATACCTACCGCGACAATGGAGGATTTTGATGTTTGCAACCGGCCGCTGCCTCTGCGGAGCCATCAGCTTTTCGGTCGCCGAACCGCCAATCCGCATGGCCCAGTGCCATTGCGAGGATTGCCGGCGGCTGACCGGCACCGGGCACATCGTTCAGGCCTTCTTCAAGACCGACGATGTGACCATCAGCGGACAACCGGCAGTTTTCGAGAACGTTGCCGATAGTGGCAGCGAACGCCGCCGCTCCTTTTGCCCATCCTGTGGCTCGACCCTGTTTTCCGAACGCAACACCGCGCCCGGCATCATCGGCATTGCCGTCGGCGCCTTCGACAATTCCGACTGGTTCAGCCCCGGCATGGTCTTTTACACGCATCAGCGCCCTCACTGGGACCCCGAAGTGCCCGGCGTACAGGCCCACGAAAGAATGTAGATGAGCCAGGCCGCCGACGATCTTTCCGACCGCATTCGTGAACGCCTCGCCCCTATTCCGGGAGTCGCCGAACAAAAGATGTTCGGTGGACGTGCGTTCATGCTCGATGGCAATATGATCTGCGGCATCATGAAGGATGGCGGTTTGCTCGCCCGCGTCGGCAAGGACGGCTACGACGCCGCCCTCGCTCTTCCCGGCTGCCAGCCCATGACCATGGGCGCCAAGACCATGTCGGGCTTTGTCGTCGTCGATGGCGATGTGCTCGACACCGAAGAGGGGTTGGCCCAATGGGTCGATCGTTGCCTGGCCTTCGCCGCCACTCTGCCGCCGAAATAGTTCAGGCGCGCCCGAACACCAGCGTCGCGTTGATCCCGCCGAAGCCGAACGAATTGGACATCACATAGTCCACATGCTTCGCGATCGGCTTATTGGGCACCAGCTCGAACCCCCGGCCCTCAGGCACCGGATCGTCGAGATTGATCGTGGCGGGCAACATGTTTTCGCGGATTGCCATCACCGAGAACATGGCCTCGATTGCGCCAGCCGCACCAAGAAGGTGCCCCGTTGACGATTTGGTCGATGAAACCGCCAGCGTCTTCCCCCGGTCACCGAACACGGCACCGATGCCGGCCAGTTCCGCCGCATCGCCAACCGGCGTCGAGGTAGCATGCGCGTTGATGTAGCCGACCACGTCGGGAGAAATTCCCGCCATAGCCAACGCCTTGCGCATCGCCACCTGCGCGCCCGCGCCGTCCGGCGAACCCGCCGTCAGGTGATAGGCATCGGCGGATGTGCCATAGCCCGCTACCACTGCAAGCGGCACCGCCCCGCGTGCCTTGGCATGGCTGAGCTTTTCGATAACCAGCACCGCTGCTCCCTCGGCCAGAACGAACCCGGAGTGACCGGTGTCGAACGGCCGCGACGCCTTATGCGGCTCATCATTATAGGACGAGGTCAGGGCGCGCGACGCGCCGAACCCGCCAATCGATATGGGATCAACCGATCCTTCGGCCCCGCCAACAACGGCAACCTCAGCCTCTCCGGTCATAATCAGCCGCATGCCGTCGCCAATCGCCTGGGCCGACGCCGCGCACGCGGTTACCGGCGTTCCAATCGGGCCACGAAACCGATGCACGATGGAAATCCAGCCCGCTGCCATATTGGCGAGGAACGAGGGCACGGTGAACGGCGATAGCCGCCGCGGCCCTTTTTCTGCAATGGTCCGCGCCGCCTGCGCCATCACCGGCTCTCCGCCGACACCGGACGCGATAATCGTGGCTGTTGCTTGCTGCCCTGCATCATCCTGGGGGTGCCAGCCCGCCTGATCGAGAGCCTGCGCCGCGGCGGCAAGCCCATACTGAATAAAAAGATCCATCTTCTTGATCTCCTTGGGCTCAATCCATTCGGTCGGATCGAACCCATCGGGATCATGGGCCTTGTCGGGCACCAATCCGGCGATGTGGGAGGCAAATCCCGTCGTATCGAAGCGATTGTTCCGCACGACCCCACTTTTGCCCGCAAGAAGCCGCTCCCAATTGGTCGCGACGCCCACCCCAAGCGGGGACACCGCTCCCATGCCGGTTACAACAACCGGATCATCGCTTTGCATCGAAAGTCTCCATCACTGGTTTTGTATTGATTTGGCTTCACGCGTCCGCTTGTTGGCGAGCCTCACCGGCGGTAAGCGCGCGCAACCCGCCGAGGAAATCCTCAGGGCCCGGATCGATCACCAGCGCTCGCAATTCGTCCTGCGAATCCCGCCAGAGGGGCAGGATCTCTTCAAGCAGCGCAGCGCCTTTTTCGGTCAGTTCAAAGTGTCGAACGTTGCCCTTTTCGGGGCGCCCGGCGATCACCAGCCCGCGCTTGCTCAACGGCTCGAGATTGCGCAGGAGCGTCGTGCGATCCATGGAAATCCGTGCCGCCATCGAATTGACGGACATGCGCGGTGAGTTCTGAACGGTCATCAGAACCGTAAATTGAACGACCGAGATTTCAAACGGGCGAAGCACTTTGTCATAGCGGCGCGTCAGAGCCCGCGCGGCCATCACGGTGTTGAGCACGAGGCAATCAAAAAAGGCAAAGGTCATGGCGGCAAACTATAGTGTAATTACACATGTGTAAATACACTATACCATCCCACAAGTCCCCGATGCCGCTCGGCACGCCCCCCTTCGCGGCGAGACACTTTGCGCCTTACCAATGCTCTGCTATAGGGACCGCGAACTTTGGCTGGCCCATGCTGGCCGAACCGGTTTTTTGCGCGCGAGGAGCACATTTTAATGACCAAGATCAAAGTCGCAAACCCTGTCGTCGAGCTCGACGGCGACGAAATGACCCGGATCATCTGGCAGGCCATCAAGGACAAGCTGATCCACCCCTATCTCGACATCGATCTTGAATATTACGATCTTTCTGTTCAGAAGCGCGACGAAACAGACGACCAGATCACCATCGACGCTGCTAACGCCATCAAGAAATACGGCGTCGGCGTCAAATGCGCCACCATCACCCCCGACGAAGCCCGCGTTGAGGAATTTGGTCTAAAGAAGATGTGGCGTTCGCCCAACGGCACCATCCGCAACATCCTCGGTGGCGTGATCTTCCGTGAGCCCATCATCTGCAAGAATGTTCCGCGCCTGGTTCCCGGCTGGACCCAGCCGATCATTGTCGGCCGTCACGCCTTCGGCGATCAGTACCGCGCCACCGATTTCAAATTCCCCGGCAAGGGCAAGCTGACGATGAAGTTCGTGGGTGACGACGGCACCGAGATCGAGCACGAAGTGTTCGACGCGCCAGCCGCCGGCGTTGCCATGGGCATGTACAACCTCGATGAGTCGATCCGTGATTTCGCTCGCGCCTCACTCAACTACGCGCTCCAGCGCGGCGTCCCCTGCTACCTCTCGACCAAAAACACCATTCTCAAGGTCTATGATGGACGCTTCAAGGATATCTTCGAGGAAGTGTTCCAGGCCGAATTCAAGGAAAAATACGAAGCCAAAAAGATCTGGTACGAACACCGCCTGATCGACGACATGGTCGCAGCAGCTCTCAAATGGTCCGGCGGTTACGTCTGGGCCTGCAAGAACTACGATGGCGACGTGCAGTCCGACATCGTTGCTCAGGGCTTTGGTTCGCTCGGCCTGATGACCTCGGTTCTCATGACCCCCGATGGGCAGACCGTGGAAGCCGAAGCTGCCCACGGCACCGTGACTCGTCACTATCGCCAGCACCAGCAGGGCAAGGAAACCTCGACCAACTCGACGGCATCTATCTTTGCCTGGACCCGTGGCCTTGCCCACCGCGCCAAACTCGATGGCAATGATGAGTTGGCAAACTTTGCCGCAACCCTCGAAAAGGTCACCGTCGCCACCATCGAGGAAGGAAAGATGACCAAGGATCTGGCGCTGCTCGTCGGCCCCGATCAGCCCTGGCTCACCACCATGGGTTTCCTCGATGCTATCGACGCCAACCTCCAGAAGGCCATGGCGTAACCTTTATTCTAGAGCACAAGTGCCAAAGCCGCCCCTCGGGGCGGCTTTTCCTTTGCCTGCTGTTCGGCGTTGACGTTGGCAGCAATCTGCAAGACGAAACCTGGGACCGCGGCTCGGTCCTTGCGATCAGCGCCAGCCTCAAGGCGTCGTTCTGAACGCTACTCCACGATACTCCGAACACAAAAATGGCCCCTGACGGGGCCATTCTTTATGCGTCCAGTTGGAGATGGTTCAAGCGCCCAGATGCGCCTTGATCGCCTCGACCGCGGCCTGGGCCTGAGAGGCATCGGGGCCGCCGGCCTGCGCCATGTCGGGGCGCCCGCCTCCGCCCTGCCCGCCCAGCGTAGTCGAGCCGATCCGCACCAGATCGACGGCGCTGTAGCGCGACACCAGATCTTCGCTCACGCCAACCGAAATGCCGGCCTTGCCGTCTTCGGTCGTGCCGACGATCACCACGATCCCCGATCCGATCTGTTTTTTGCCCTGATCGACCAGACCACGCAGATCCTTGGGCTGGAGCCCTTCCACCACGCGTCCCATGAAGGTTACGCCATTGATCGTTTCGCTGGCCCCGCCGCCATTGCCGGTGCCGCCACCCATCGCCAGTTTCTGGCGCAGATCGGCGACCTGGCGTTCGAGGGCGCGGCGCTCTTCCACAAGCGCTTCGACACGCGAGACCGCGTCACGCGGCGAAACCTTCAAAGTGGCCGCGACGGTCTTGAGCTGGTCTTCCTGCGCGTTGAGATAGGCGCGCGCGCCGTCGGCGGTCAGCGCCTCGACCCGCCGCACACCGGCTGCGACCGAGCTTTCCTGCACGATCTTGACCAGCCCGATGTCACCTGTACGCCGCACATGCGTGCCGCCGCACAATTCCATCGAATAGGTCTTGCCTGCCTTTTCGCCTTCCAGCGCCCTACCCATCGAGACAACGCGCACCTCGTCGCCATATTTCTCGCCGAACAGCGCCATGGCACCGGCTTTGATCGCATCATCGACAGCCATCAGCCGCGTTTCCACGGGCGCGTTCTGCAACACGATGGCATTGGCCAGACGTTCGACCTCGGCGATTTCCGCTTCGCTCATCGGCTTGGTGTGCGAATAGTCGAACCGCAACCGGTCGGGCGATACCAGCGAGCCCTTCTGCGCCACATGACTGCCCAGAACCTCGCGCAGCGCCTCATGCAGCAGATGGGTCGCCGAGTGGTTGGCGCGGATCGCGGTGCGGCGGGAATGATCGACCTTGAGGGTCAGCGCCTCACCGATCTTGACCGTTCCAGCCTCAACCCTGACGCGATGAGCAAAGACACCACCGGCCTGCTTCGTGGTATCGAGCACAACCACTTTCGCGCCGTCCTCGCTCTCCATTGTGCCGGTGTCGCCCACCTGTCCGCCGCTTTCGCCATAAAACGGCGTCTGGTTCAGAACGATGAAGCCCTCGTCCCCCGCATTGAGCGCATCGACGCTTGCCCCTTCCTTGACCAGCGCCTTGACCGCGCCGTCGCTGTCCTCGGTTTCATAGCCCAGAAACTCGGTTGGACCTGCAGCGTCGGCAATCGCGAACCATACCGCGCTGGTTGCCGCATCGCCGGAACCCGACCAGTTCTTGCGCGCTTCAGCCTTCTGGCGTGCCATGGCCGCATCGAACCCGGTCTGATCGACCGACACCCCCCGCAGACGCAGCGCATCCTGTGTCAGATCGAGCGGAAAGCCATATGTGTCATAGAGCTTGAAGGCTGTTTCACCAGCCAAGGTATCGCCTTTGCCCAGACCGGTGCTCTCATCTTCAAGGATCTGCAGCCCGCGGCTGAGCGTCTTGAGGAAGCGCTCCTCTTCAAGCCTGATCGTCTCCGAAATCATCGCTTCGCCGGCAACGAGATCAGGATAGGCCTGCCCCATCTCGCGGACCAGCGAGGGGACGAGCTTGAAAATCGTGGGCGCGTTGGTGCCCAGAAGCGTTGCATGGCGCATGGCGCGGCGCATGATGCGGCGCAGCACATAACCGCGACCTTCATTGGCCGGCAGAACACCGTCGGCAATCAGGAACGACATCGAGCGCAAATGATCGGCGATGACGCGATACGAGGCTACGTTTTCCGGTGTCGGCGCATGACCCACAGCCGACGCCGTCGCGTCGATCACGTGGCGGAACATGTCAGTTTCAAAAACGCTCTCTACGCCCTGCAGGATCGAGGCCATGCGCTCGAGCCCCATGCCCGTATCGATCGACGGGTTGGGCAAAGCCTCCTGCGTGCCATCGGCGAACTGCTCGTACTGCATGAACACCAGATTCCAGAATTCAAGGAACCGGTCGCCATCCTCTTCCGGCGTCCCCGGAGGGCCGCCCCAGATATGCTCGCCGCGGTCGATGAAGATTTCCGAGCACGGCCCGCACGGGCCCGTATCGCCCATCGTCCAGAAATTGTCCGAAGTTGGGATACGGATGATCTTGTCATCGGAAAGCCCGGCAATCTTTTTCCAAAGGTCGGCCGCTTCGTCATCGGTGTGGTAGACGGTGACCAGCAGCTTATCCTTGTCGAGCCCGAACTCCTTGGTGACCAGCGCCCAGGCCATATCGATGGCCTCTTCCTTGAAATAGTCGCCGAAGGAAAAATTGCCCAGCATCTCGAAAAAGGTCAGGTGCCGCGCGGTAAAGCCTACATTGTCGAGATCGTTGTGCTTGCCCCCGGCCCGAACGCATTTCTGCGATGTCGTGGCCCGTGAATAGGGACGTTTTTCAAGACCGGTAAAGACGTTCTTGAACTGCACCATGCCCGCATTGGTAAACATCAGCGTCGGATCGTTGCGCGGCACCAGCGGGCTGGAAGAGACTTTCTCATGACCGTTCTTGGCAAAGAAGTCGAGGAAGGTCGAACGGATGTCGTTTACGCTTGTCATGATCGCGCCAAAAACCCTGTCTGCGGCCAATGCGCCGCACCATATTTTATCGTTCCGGATGCGCCGGATACGTGGCCGATTGCGCCCCGTTTTCACCGGCTGAAAACCTGAGCAAGCCTTCTAGCGTGTGCATCGGGCGAGTGCAATGCGAAGGCTGTGGCACCGGGCCAATAAGTCGCGAGCGACTAGCTGCAGGCCAGCAAAAGGAAAGGCGCCGGTTGCCCGGCGCCAGGAGGTCATAGACAAATCTTGCTTCCAGCCGGCTTGGACCGGCAACGGCAAAGCTAGTCTTCACTATCCTCGGCGCTGTCTTCACCCGCCGTAATCAGTTCAGCGGCAATAAGGCCGGCGCTCTCGCGCACCCCGTTCTCGATCTGGTTGGCGATCTCGGGATTGTCCTTGAGGAACTGGCGCGAGTTTTCACGCCCCTGCCCCAGCCTCTGGCTGTCATAAGAGAACCAGGCGCCCGATTTCTCGACGATCCCGGCCTTGACGCCCAGATCGAGCAGCTCACCGGTCTTGGAAACGCCTTCGCCATACATGATGTCGAATTCGACCTGGCGGAACGGGGGGGCCATCTTGTTCTTGACCACCTTGACCCGCGTCTGGTTGCCGACGACCTCTTCACGATCCTTGATTGCACCGATACGGCGGATGTCGAGGCGAACCGAAGAATAGAATTTGAGCGCGTTGCCGCCGGTCGTGGTTTCGGGCGAACCGAACATCACGCCGATCTTCATACGAATCTGGTTGATGAAGATCACCATGGCCTTCGATTTGGAAATCGAACCCGTGAGCTTGCGCATGGCCTGGCTCATCAGACGCGCCTGAAGACCCGGCAGGGAGTCGCCCATCTCGCCTTCGAGTTCGGCCCGTGGCGTCAAGGCCGCCACCGAATCGACGACCAGAACGTCGATCGCGCCCGACCGCACCAGCGTATCGGCGATTTCAAGCGCCTGTTCACCCGCATCGGGCTGGGAGATCAACAGCTCGTCGATATTGACGCCAAGCTTGCGCGCATAAGTGGGATCGAGCGCGTGTTCTGCGTCGATGAACGCGCAGATGCCGCCGCCTTTCTGAGCTTCGGCCAGCACATGCAGGGCCAGCGTGGTCTTGCCCGAGCTTTCCGGTCCGAAAATTTCAATGATACGCCCGCGCGGCAGCCCACCGATGCCCAGCGCGATATCGAGACCGAGCGAGCCCGTGGAAATCGATTCGACATTGACTGAGGTGTTTTCCCCCAGCTTCATGACCGAACCCTTGCCGAAATTGCGCTCGATCTGGCCCAGAGCGGCCTCGAGTGCCTTGTTCTTGTCCATCGAACCCCCGTCAACCACGCGAAGCTGTGAAACTGCCATTGTTAGCTCTCCTTATTTCACCAAATGCCCTGCGCGCGCAACGCGATCAGTCGGCCCTCAACGCCTATTTCTAGGTTGCATATTTGTTCTCATTTTGTTTTCGATATGTCAAGAGACAAAATAAGAACATTCAGGAACAATGGAACCAGTCGGGCCCGCGATCATTGCAAAGGCTCATCATCAGGGAGGCCGCTATGAACATGGGCACGGGAATCGCCATGGGAATCGCGATCGGCGCCGGTATCGGGGTTGCGATCGACAACATCGCCGTGGGAATTGGCATTGGCGTCGCCATCGGCGCGGGCCTCGGCGCAGCATTTCTTGCCAGTTCGAACTCCTCGAAGAAAGACTAGTCCTCGCTTGCCGCCGGACTCCCCGACAGCACTTCCTTGACCTTGGAATTGATCTGGTCGAGCGTATAGGGCTTAGGCAGGAATTCCACGCTCCTGTCGTCCTCGAGCCCCTGGCGCACGCTCTCCTCGGCGTAACCGGAGACGAAAATCACTTTCAGGCCCGGATAAAGTTTGCGCACATGGGTCAGAAGCGTCGGCCCGTCCATTTCGGGCATCACGACGTCGGAAATGATCAGGTCGATCTTGCCCTCGATCTCCTCAAGCACCTCAAGCGCCTCTTCGCCCGACCCGGCTTCGAACACTTCATAGCCCGTCGTCGAAAGGGCTCGTGCTGAGAACATGCGCACGCTTTCCTCGTCCTCGACCAGAAGGATACGTTCGTTCCCGGTCAGATCCCGGATCGGCGCGGCAACCGCCTTGACCACCTCTTCCTTTTCTTGCTGGATGTGCCGTGGCAGCAGCAGCCGGAAGGTCGTGCCCTTGCCCACTTCGGATTCAGGATAGATGTAGCCCCCGGTCTGCTTGATGATGCCATAGACCATCGACAAGCCCAGCCCGGTGCCCTTGCCCAGTTCCTTGGTCGAAAAGAACGGCTCGAAGATCTTTTCCATGACCTCCTGGGTCATGCCGGTGCCGGTATCGCTCACCTCGATCGAAACAAAATCGGCAGGCACCAGTCCCGGATAGGTGAAGGTTTCCGCCTCGGCTTTCTCGACATTGCGCGTGCGCAGCGTGATCTGCCCGCCATCCGGCATGGCGTCGCGCGCGTTGACCGCAAGATTGATGATGACCTGTTCGAGCTGCACCAGATCGGCGCGGATCGGCCATACATCGCGCCCGTGCTCGACATCGAGCGTCACATGCTCGCCGATCAGACGTTTGAGCAGCACCGTCAGATCGTCGATATGCTGGGGCACTTCGAGCACTTGCGGGCGCAGGGTCTGCCGACGCGAGAAGGCCAGAAGCTGGCGCACCAATCCCGCCGCGCGATTGGCGCTCTGCTTGATCGACATGATGTCGCCAAACGAGGGATCGGACGGCTTGTGCTTGAGCAGCAGCAGGTCCGAAAACCCGATAATGGCAGTCAAAACGTTGTTGAAATCGTGCGCCACGCCGCCAGCCAACTGCCCCACCGCCTGCATCTTCATGCCCTGGGCGAATTGTTCTTCCAGCTGGCGCTGCTCGGTCATGTCGAGCGCATAAAGGATTGCCGCCTCGTTGCTTTCTCCGCCCTGCTCGACGCCGGAAATGAACATGCGCACGCTGCGCGGCTTTTCGCCGGGGATCGTCGCATCGACCGGCGCGATTTCCGCTCTGTGTCCCTTGGCATCGACAAGCGCCATCGCCAGCTTTTCCCGGCTTTCGGGGTCGATAAGCGAGGCGACATTGAGCCCCTCGATCCCGCGATCGCCCGATGTAAGCCCGAAAATACGGGTAAAGGGCGCATTGGTGCGCACCACCTTGCCCGCGCTATCGAGCGCCGCGATGGCGATGGGTGTATGATTGAAAAACCGTGAGAATCTCACTTCGGCGGCCCGCAACGCCTCCTCGCCCTCGATGCCGCGTGATCGATCGAGCACCAGCGTACGGGTTTCACCCAGCTCGCCCTCCGCCAGCCGCGCCGCGCGATGCAGCAGCCGCACCGGCAGACTGGTGCCGTCGTGGCGTACCAGATCGAGATCGATCACTTCGGTACGCACCGCGCCGTCCTGCCCGCCGCCCATCAGCAGCCCCGCTCCATCGCCCTGCACGATCTCGCCCAGGTCGAGATCGCCCGCCTCAAAGGCCGCGAGGTCGTAGCCGAGCCAATCGGCCAGAGTTGAGTTGATGTATTGGATCCGCCCGCGCGCATTGGCCGAAAAGAACCCGGCCGGTGCGTGATCGAGATAGTCGATTGCCTTTTGCAGCTCGACGTAGAAATTTTCCTGGGCATCGCGGTCGCGGGTGATGTCCTCGACCGTCCAGATCACCGATTTGCCCGGCGCGCCGTCGTAATCGGGCAGGCTGCGCGCCCCGATCCGGAACCATTGCGCCGCGCTCCGGCCACGCGAAATCCGCACGTCCTCGACAATGGCGCGCCCGTCCCGCGCCGCGCGCGACAACCGGTAAACGGCCTCACTGGCCTCGGGCTGGCTGGCAAACAATCGCGGCACACCAACCGGAACGCCCTTGGAAACCGATTTGGAAAGTTCCGAATACTGCGCATTGGCATAAAAAATCTTGCCGTCGCGGTCCGTAACCACCGCGCCGTATGGCAGGCTGTCGACGATGGCGCGCGCCAGCGTGCGCTTTTCGGTGCCGCCGACGAACCGGAACAGGCCCGCCGCCAGCGCAAACAGCGAAAAAACGCCGACAACCGACAGAACGCCCAGAAACAGCACGATCATTTCGGGCGAAATGGCTTCGCCCATCAGCGAAAAGGCCACCGCAACCGCGACAAAGGCCAGCGAGAGGATGACCACCCGCCACAGCGCGGCATTGGAGGACGGACGCGCCACCATCGGTTCGGGATAGCTGTCCTCGTCCATCGGGGCCACCGCCATCGGTTTCTTTCCTTGGTACAATATCTCAACCCCGATCCGAATCGGGCTTCCTATTGGTAGCAAAACCCGCTTCGCCTTGGGTAGTGCGGATTAACCGCTCATTAACAGTCTCGGTTAGGGTCGACCCTAATTTCCGCTCTTCCAGCTTGAGCGGTTTTTCAGCCGCATCACATAGCCGATGATCTGCGCAACTGCCTTGAAATGCTCAGCCGGAATGGTTTCCCCCACCTCGGCACCCGCGTAGAGCGCCCGGGCCAGCGGCGGATTTTCGACGATCGGGATGTCGTGATCCTTGGCCAGACCGCGAATCCTCAGCGCAATCGCATCGACGCCCTTGGCCAGAACCTGGGGCGCCGCCATATCCTTATCGTATTTGAGCGCCACGGCGAAGTGGGTCGGGTTGGTCACCACCACCGTCGCATCGGGCACCGCCGCCATCATGCGCTTGCGACTGCGCTCCATGCGGATCTGGCGGATACGGCCCTTGACGTGCGGATCGCCTTCCATCTGCTTGTATTCATCGCGCACTTCCTTGACCGTCATCATCTGGCGCTGCCACCATTTGTGGCGCATGTAGATGTAATCGAGCAGCGCCACGATGGTGATGGCGATCAGCGTCGCAATGAAGATCTTGATGCCGATTTCCTGGAACAGTTCCAGCGTCACGATGGGGTCGGCGGTCATGATGGTCGAGAGCCGGTCCCTGTCGGGCCAGACCACCAGCACCATGATGGTGGAAAACACGACGAGCTTGAAAAGCCCCTTGGCGAAATTGACCAGCGCCTCGGTTGAAAACAGCCGCTTGGCCCCGGCCAGCGGGGAGACCTTGGAGAATTTGGGTTTGAGGTTTTCAGCGGAAAACACCATGCGGTGCTGCACCATGTTCCCGGCTATCCCGCACAGCGCCAGAAGGATCATGGGAATCAAAAGCGCGCTCAAAAGGCTGATCGTCGCGCCGTAAACGAACTGGTTGAACCCCGGCCCGCCCACCTCGTAAAGGTCTGCACGGCCGAGATAATCTCCAAGGCTCGTCATGATCTGCGCGCTGGTCATCGGCGCCACGAACGCAAAGATCAGTGCCGACCCCAGGATCATGAACCAGGTCGTCACCTCCTGGCTCTTGACCACATCGCCCTTCTTGTGAGCGTCCTCGAGCCGCTTATGGGAGGGGTCTTCTGTCTTTTCGCTCTGTTCGGGTTTGTCGTCGCTCATGACCTAACCCAGAAACTGCGAAAAATGATCTTCGAGATAGCTCATATAGAGCCCCATCGTGACGCTGAGCAGCAGCGCGAACAGGACGAGCCCGATGATGATGTTGGCCGGCATGGCCATGAAAAACACCTGAATCTGGGGCATCAGCCGGCCCAGAATGCCCAGCCCCAGGTAAAACACCAGGCCGAAAACCAGAAACGGCGCCGACATCTGCGTGCCGATCAGGAACGCCTGTGCCACGATCTCGGTCGCCATCTGCGCCGCGTCGCCCAGCATGAGCGGCGCGTCGGGCGGAAAATAGCTGTAGCTGGCATAAATACCGGCCAGCAGCACATGATGCAGATCGGTGGCGAAAATCAGCGTTACGCCCAGCATGGCCAGAAAATTGCCAACGATCGCCCCCTGCACCCCCGGTTGGGTGGGATCGGAGGTCTGGGCCATCGAGAGCCCCATCTGGAACGCAATCACCGCACCTGCGACCTGCGCGGCGGTGATAATAAGCCGGGTCAGCCCCCCGAGGATAAATCCGACGGCAAGTTCATGCCCCAGCGCTGTCATGAGCCCGCCCAGCGTCACCGGAACCGCCCCCAGATTGGGCAGGATCAGCGGGTAGAGGATCAGCGAAAACGCCAGCGCAAAGGTCAGGCGCAGCCGCGTGGGAATCGTCGATTCCCCCAGCGCCGGCAACAGCATGAGGATCGTGCCGAGGCGCGCGAAAATGAGGAAAAAATAATAGGCGACATCGGGGCCCCAGCTGACGCTCATTCCCCGCTATCCGCCCGTAATGATCATGTCGACGATCTGGGTCATGTAAGCGCTCATCGTGGCGCCCATGAACGGCAGCGTCACCAGCAGCGTGACAAAGATCGCGATGATCTTGGGCACGAAAACCAGTGTCATTTCCTGGATTTGCGTCAAAGCCTGAAACAAGGCGATGATGACGCCGACCACCAGTCCCACAATCATCATCGGCCCTGCAACGATGATAAGGGTCCAGATGCCGGAGGTGGCGATGTCGAGAGTTTCTGCCCCGCTCATGGGAATGGCTCCTGCCGAATCGAGCCTATTGTACACGCTCTGACGCCCAATGGACCCTCGGTGTACTCAGGGGCCACGCCCAAAAGACGGGCTAGATCGGCATGCGCATGATTTCTTCATAGGCCGAGATCACCCGATCGCGCACCGTGACCATGGTCTCCATCGCCGACTCGGTTTCGGCCAGCGCGGTCACGACGTCGACGACGTTGGCCTTGCCGTTGATCATGTCGACAGCGACCTGATCGGAGCGCTGCCCGGTCTCGACGATGCCGCTGAGCTGCTCGGCCAGCATTTGCCCGAAATCGGCGCCGGAGGGTGAGGCGGCGGGCGCGGTCAGCTTGCCGCCAGCCTGATCGGAAACCAGGCGCGAGACGTTGCCGTACGCTGCTGCGGCTGCATTGAATGGCGTGCTCATGAACTTAGTTCCTTTGGTTGTCGCGCTTCCGAACCGCAAAAGTGGAAACCACTATTGCTCGAAGCCCTCCCTTAACCGCGCAGAATATCGAGCGTCCGCCCCAGCATCTGGCGCGAGACGGTGACGACGTTGAGGTTGGCCTCGTAGGTGCGCTGGGCCTCACGCATGTCCATGGTCTCGATCAGCGTGTTGACGTTGGGGTATTTGACATACCCGTTCTCGTCGGCCGCCGGGTGACCCGGCTCATAGCGCGAGGAAAAGTCGCTCATGTCGGTGGCGAGCGCCCCGACAGCCACTTCCGTGGCGCCGAGCTCGCGATTGAGCACCGCATGGAAGGTCGGCACCTTGCGGCGATAGGGGTCTTCGTCGGGCGTATGCCCGGCGGAATCGGCATTGGCCATGTTCTCGGCGATCACCCGCATGCGCGCCGTCTGGGCGTTGAGCCCCGACCCGGCGATCTTGATCGATGTCATGAAGTCGTTCATGCCTTAGCGTCCTATACGTTCTTGCCCAGCGCGATCTTCATCAGCCGAATGGAGCGTGTGTAGAGCGTGGTCGCGGCCTGATAGTCCATCTGGTTGGTCGTGACCTTCATCATCTCTTCTTCGAGCGTCACCCCGTTGCCCTCGGGCATGATCTCGAAACTGTTCATCGTCCGCGCGCCCATGGCGCGGCTTGGATCGCCCCCGACCGAGAAATGGTTGCGGTTTGTCGCCGTCGTCGTGACATTGGTGCCCGAGCGGCGCGCCGTGCTTTCGATGGAGAACGGTGCGAGGTCCCGTCCGCGATAGCCCGGCGTTTCGGCATTGGCGACGTTCTCGGCCAGAAGCGTCTGGCGGGTCTGGTGCCACTGCATCCTGTTCTTGAGCGCGGCAAAAATGGGCAGGTCGCCAATGGCCATGTCGGTCCGCCGAATCCGGTTACAGTCTGTTAACTGGGCAAACATTGCCTACCCTATGGTTAACGACGCGTTAACCGACCCGACATCAAGGGCCGGAAATCTCCCAATTTTGAACAAAGCTAAGCTATAGTAGGCAGCTATTGCCCATCTCCAAGCGTCCGGCTATGTGTCGCGGGACGAGTTGCCCATTTCCAGGAGCGTGCCAGTGGGATTTCTGAACAGCCTTTTTGGCGGTGAAAACGGCTATCTGACAATGATCGTGGCTCTGGCCATCGTGATCGTTTTGATCGTGCTCGCCGTGTGGCTCATCAAACTGGTAGGCGATGCCTCGGCCAGCGTTGGCCGTGGCCGCAACCGGCGCCTCATGGTCATCGATTCCATTGCCATCGACAACAAGCGCCAGGCCGTCATCGTCCGCCGCGACCAGACCGAGCATCTGATCGTCATTGGCGGCCCCAACGACCTGGTGGTCGAAAGCGGCTTTGAAGCCCCACCCGTCCAGCAGGTCCAGCGCCCGCGCCGCAGGGCCGCCGAACCCACTCCGGCCGTTGCTGCGCCCGAGCCCGCGGCCCCTGCCCGGCCAATGGGCAAATCGCTGCGCCATACGGGCCTTTTGCGCCCGGTCGAGGACAATGAACCCAAACTCGATGGGGGAAAGCCTGACAATAAGGGCCGCGCCTCCGCCGACTCAGCTACAAGCGTTGCCATGTCGGCCACCACGACCGTGGAGCCCGAACCGCTGCTTGAAGCGAGGGAAAACGATTACGAGGACACGGCAACAAGGTCCTGATACCGCACCGCGCCGGGCTCGAACGCCCCGCGCGGCACTTGTCGTTGCTCTTGGCCTCGCCGCCATCCTGCTGCTGCCCGCCACGGGAATCGCCCAGGACATCTCCATCGATTTCGGCGACGAGACCACGCTGACCGAGCGCGCGATCCAGATGATCGCGCTCATTACCATTCTGGCGCTGGCGCCCTCCATTCTCGTGATGGTGACCAGCTTTACCCGTATCGTCGTGGTACTTTCGCTGCTGCGCACCGCCATCGGGCTGCAGACCGCGCCGCCCAATTCGGTGATGATTTCGCTGGCGCTGTTTCTCACCGCCTTCATCATGGCGCCCACCCTGCAGCAAAGCTATGAGCTGGGAATAGAGCCGCTGGTGGCCGGCGAGGTCGAAATCACCGAAGCGATCGAGTTGAGCTCGGGCCCGCTGCACGAATTCATGCGCACCCATGTCCGCCCCCAGGACGTGATGCTGTTCATGGATCTGACCGAAACTCCGGCGCCGGAAAACCCCGAAGACCTCGAACTGCGCATCCTGATTCCCGCCTTCATGATCTCCGAACTCCGAAGGGCGTTCGAGATCGGCTTTCTGTTGTTCCTGCCCTTCGTGGTCATCGACATGGTCGTGGCCTCGGTGCTGATGAGCATGGGCATGATGATGCTGCCCCCGGTCATCATTTCCCTGCCGTTCAAGCTGATCTTTTTCGTGCTGGTCGACGGCTGGCACCTTGTTGCCGGATCGCTGATAAGAAGTTTCACGGGGTGAGTGCCGACCTTGCCAAAGGCAAGGTCAAATCGCTCCAGTGGAGCGATTTGAGGCACGAACGCCGGAGCATAAGCGACGGCCGGATCAGCACCGCAGCATACACCGGCCCACTATCAGCGATTGCCAACTCCACGGCCTTTGAGCCGTGCCGCTCCCACCTCTAGCTGGATTCCGGGAATAAATCCCGGAATGACAAGGGAGAGTTTGGTCGTCTTGAACGGTTCAAATGTTGTCGCAAGCGTGCCCCATCCACCGCTTCCCCGGCGAACGCCGGGGGCCATCAGCACACCGTCAACGTCGATGCTGGAGGCTGCGCCCATAGACCCCGGTTTTCACGGGGAAGCGCTGGGGCAAATGGCAATTCTGCCCAACACCTACAAACTCGCCACGGCACCCGTCTCGGGCGCCGCGCGCAGCGGCGTCACAGCGTTCTGGCCGGCGTAAATCTCGCGATAGGCGTTCAGGAACGCGTTGATGGCCTGGGTATCGGCGACCTGCCGGGCAATCTCGCGGAAATTGACGCCGTTGGGATCGACATTTTCGACAACGAAGGAAAAGACCGGCCATTCGGGGGTTGTCGACATGGCCTCGGAGAACCGACTGCGCAGACGGGCCAGCCCGATCTGGTCGTTCGAGAGAACATAGCCCACCGCCGCCTTGACGACATTGGTGCGCGCCATGGGGCTGAGCGTGCCGGTGCCGAGATCGGGCGAATAAAGCGCCTCGATCATTTCAGCGGCCGCCGAATAGCGGCTGGCCTGCCACAGAGCATCGATGCGCAGCAATTCGGTGTCACGCCCCGTAAGGCTCGAGAGCAGGTCCAGCGCCAGATCGTGGCGATGAGCGTGAATGAGCGCGCTGGCTTCGAGCACGCGACGCTGGCGTTCGAGCCCCGGCGGCAATCCGGCCAGCCGGGTCTCATAGAGCACCCGCAACGCCGAATTGGGGTCACGGTTGGCGATATAGATGATGGCCAGATCGGCCGCCACCTGGGCGCGGGCAGCGCCATCGAGCCGGTTTTCGACCTGATAGAGCAGCAGTTCCGACGCCTGGGCGAGCAGATCCACTTCGATCAGCCGCTGGGCGAGATTGCGGATCATCATGTCGCCCTCGGCCCCCGGTGGGGTGAGGTGCCGATAATCGTAATAGATCGAGAGCGCCGAAACCGCGTCGAGCGCGTCGGCCCGGCCATCGAGGAACAGCCCGGAAAATTCGGTACGGGCCCGCGCCAGGAGCGGATCGAGCGCCCGGCTATCCTCAAAACCCATGGCCATTTCCCGTGTCAGAACGAACGCGTCGCGATAATCGCCATGGCGATATTGCAGGTCGGTCAGCTTGGTGACGATGTCGATTTCGAGCTGGTCGCCACGCCACAAGGTCGATTGCACAGCCAGGGTGTGGATGGCCTTTTCCACATCGAGCTGATCCATATCGTCCAGGATTTCGATGGTGTGCAGCACAGCTTCCGCCGTCGAGCCGCGCCGGTCGGCGGCAATGACCCGGCCATAGCCTTCCAGCGCGTCATCCTCGAGCCCGTTGATATGGTCGAGCCGCGCCGAAAGCAGCTGATACTGCGCAACCTGATCGGGCGTCAGAGCGGCCAGATCGACAGCCCGGATCATGTCGGCGGCCATTGTGGCGTCGCTCTGCTCCACTGCGGCGCGTATCGCCGCCATGTGGAAGCGCGCCCTGATCCAGTTGGGATAATTGTCAACGACATGATCGCCCCCGAACGCATCGAGCCGCGCGCCTGCGAAATCGCCGGCATCGACCTTGGCGATGGTCCGCCAGATCATCGCGTCGGGATCGTTGAGCATGATCTCCGCGTTGAGCAGCGCAAGCGCGTCGACATGGCGTCCGGCCAGGGCATTGGCGGCGGCAAGCGTCGCATTGAGCTCGTGTTCCAGACTGGTCTGGCGCAGATCCCGCGAAAGGACGTTGAGCACACCGATCGCCTCGAAGGCGAAATCGTTGCTCAGATAGAACTGGGCCAGATCGAGCCGGGCCCGGTCGAGCGCCCTGCCCTCGGCCAATGCGGCGCGCGCCTGATATTCGTCGCGCCGCAAGACGAAATCATCGGGGTTGGGCGTCATCATTTCATTGAGATCAAGGGCGCTGACGCTGGTTGACGCCGGAGCGTAAAGACGCTGGCCGTCATCGGTCGAAACCGTAAGCCCGGCATCGGCGGAAATCACAGCAAACCTGTCCTCGATGGAAACGCTGACCCCTTCATGGAGCGGCTTGACGACCAGCCCGTGGACCGACCGCGGCGCTTCGAAATCCACAAAGCCCAGATCGCGCACCACGCCGCGGGCCGGCGGAAACGTGGTCACCACATCGAGAATATCGCCCACATCGGGATCGCGAAGCTGATGCACATTGGCGGGCCGCTCGAGATCGGCCAGCATTTCATAAAGTCCCGAAGGCGAGCGGCGGCGCTCAAACGTTACCGGATGGGTGGCCGACAGCAGAATATCACCCAGCGAGAGAACCCAGCTTTGTCCCTCCGAAGCCAGCGTTGCCAGCCGGTTCTGGTTGAGCACCATGCGCACCACATAGGCCGCGCCCGTGCTCTCGACAGTGAGATCGCGAGCCAGACCATCGAGAATTTCACCCGACTGTTCATCGGGGCTGACCAGCCGGGCCGAGGTATCGAACAGCATCCAGACCACGTCGCCGCGACGGAACACGGCCGCGGGCGTTTCCTCGACGAACGGGAAAACGATGCGAACCGTCTGTCCCACCGTGCTGACAAAGGGCTGCACGATGTCCGGCCCGTCATGGGTCGGCTGTTCGGCCGTTTGGGCGTGTTCATCCCCCTCTGCGACAGCTTCGGGTCCGCCCAGGGTCGCGGCAATTTCGCCCAGATCGAACCCCTCGGCACTGGCTCCGGGAACGTCGATATCGAGAATGAACTCGGTGCTCGACTGCTCGTAGAACCGGACCGAAACATCCTCGGGAATGGCCATGACGATTTCGGTATCGGCCCCATGGACGATGTTGGTCACCTCGCCAAGCTGTGCGGGGCGATCGGACAGCACCTGATAAAGATCGACGCGCACCGGCCAGTCGAACCGGATCGAGGCGCTCTCTCCTTCGCGGGTGAACTCGGCCTTGGTGCCCACGTTCCAGTTAAATTCGATGCGCGAGAAGGTCGGATGCCGCCCCACCCTGATCGTGGGCTGGGGATTGTATTCGAGCACCAGTTCGGCCCGGCGGCGCTCCTCGGCGATCCGGGCAGCCTCTTCGGCGCGCTCGGCCAGCTTCGTGATGATTTCGGGCGGCAGCGCCGGGGGCAATCCGACCCAGTCGGTGGGCAGAAGGTCGATATAGAGCTGCTCGCCGGCGGCAATGGTGTTGATCTGGAACTGCTCGCGCATCCCCATGCGGATGCCGGTGCGATCGGGATCGAACCGGGCGACGGCAAGATACTCGCCAAGAATGGTGCCGATATCGGGCAGAAACCCATCCATGGGCGTGCCGGGAACCGCGATGACCAGTACGCCGTTGTCGCTGGTTACCGTATGTTCGGGCAGCTTCATGCGGTCGGGAAAGGTCAGGATCAGCCGGCCGTAATTTTCATGCCGCTGAGCTTCGAAAATAATGTTTTCCTGGGCCAGTGCGGGCGCAATACCCGCCAGCAACGCAAAAAACGCCAGCAAGATGGCTCTTGCAGCGTCCCCATACCCATAAACCTGGCGTCCACGTTTTCTTGTGGTCGAAAGCATTCTGCCTGCCGCCCTTATTCAAGGGCACACTAGGCAGCAGCGCTTAAGATGGGATTACCACGCACGGCAAAAGCCGCGCGATCGGCTATTGGCCAACGATCTGGGGCAAATTGGCGAACTCCTGCGCCGGAGGTTCGGCGGGGCCGGTCGGCCCGGTCTGGGCAAGAAGAACGGTGAGTTGCTGCGCCTTGGCGGGGATCATCTTGGCCATGATCGGCCCCAGCTTGCGCGGGTTCATGGCCTGCCCCACTTTCACCAGCACGCCTTCGTCGAGATCATTAAAGATCGTGGCGGCATCACCCGCCCGCATGTTTTCATACATGGCGACGATGGCCGCGAACTGTTCGGCCTCCGCATTTTGCTGGGCGTCGACCAGCGCGTTGATCTGGGCTTCCATGGCGCTGAGCTCGCTCATGCGCTCCTCGATCCGCAACTCGGCGGCCTCGACCACCGCCAGCCGGGTCTGAAGCTCAGTGGCAAAGCTCTCGAGCTCGACGCGGCGTTCGGCAAGCCGCTGCAGGATGAGGGCCTCGGTCGAACCGGGCTCGGCGTCCCCGGCCGCGGCAAGTTCGGCGTCCTCGGTGGGGAAATTGTCAAAAAGCGCCGCCGCGGCTGCATCGGCCGCCGACATTTCGACTTCCGGCTCCTGATCGGCTTCCGGCGCGGCTTCGGGTTCAGCCACGGTTTCCTCGGTGACCTGGCCACCGCCAGCCGCCTGCGCAGCACTGACCCCGCCGAGCAAATAGCCCTGTCCGGAAACGATGCCGAACGTCTTGAGCATCAGCAAGGCCGATGCCGCGACAACGACGACGGGCAGAAGACGAACCTGGTTCACGCAGCGTGCTCCCGGCGCTTCTGGTGGTCCTTGAGTGTCCTGAGCGCGCTGCCGGCCCGGCTACCCTCCCCACCATCGCCCGGCGTACGCGCTGCCTGGGTGATCTTGGCGATACGATCCATGACGGCCTGGCCGGCATTGACGTGGTTGGCCAGTTCGATGGCGAAGCGCTCGGCCTCGTTGAGCCGGGTGTTGAGCTTTTCGTCGGCCTCGACGGCGGTTTCCCGCAGCCCCTTGATGGCACCGTTCGCCATGGTCGTGGCCTGCACAAGATCGGCAATCATCTGCTGGAGCGCGGCGCGGTCGGCCTGCAGATTGCGGATTCGGCTGTTGAGGACAATGCAGTAACCGATTGTCGTTGCGAGAAGAACGGCAACGGCAAGCTCAATCATCAATCCAAGAGGCATCATTTGCCCTCCGCCTTTTCTTCCATCGCTTCGAAGGCCGCCATCGTTACCTTTGGCGGGTTGAGCGGTCGGGTGACCCGGACCGAAACATTTTTGCCGATATGGCCCATCACCGCCCGCGTCAGGTCCACATCGCCGCACCGCAGCGTAATGGGGTCCGACGGGGTCATGTCGAACATGATCGTATCCCCCTCGGCCAGATTGAGAGCCTTGGACAAGGGCAGCTGCAATTCATGCAGCACGGCGGAAATTTCGGTATCGGCGGCGTAAATCTCGGTGGCCAGATGGCCCTCCCAGATCGGATCGCGCCCGAATTTTTCGCCCATATACATCTGGAGCAATTGCTCGCGGATCGGCTCGATCGTGGCATAGGGCAGCATGATTTCGATCTTGCCGCCGCGATCGTCCATATCGATGCGCAACTCGACAAGGATCGCCGCGTTGCCCGGCCGCGAGATGGCGGCAAAGCGCGGATTGGTCTCCATGCGGTCGAGCTTGAAATTGACCGGCGCCAGCGGCTCGAATGCCTTGTGCATGTCGTCGAGAATGTGCTCGATCATCCGGCGGGCCAGCGCCAGTTCGATTGTCGTATAAGGCCGCCCCTCGACGCGAATGACACTCGATCCGCGCCGTCCGCCCAACAGCACGTCGATCATCGAATAGATCAGCGCGCTATCGACGGTCAGAAGCCCGAAATTGTCCCACTCCTCGGCCTTGATGACCGAGAGGATGGCCGGCAGCGGGATCGAATTGAGATAATCCCCGAACCGCACCGAACTGATCGATTCAAGGGTAACCTCGACATTGTCGGAGGTGAAATTGCGCAGGGTTGTCGTCGTCAGCCGCACCAGCCGGTCAAACGCGATTTCCAGCATCGGCAGGCGTTCGTAGGAAACCAGCGCCGAGTTGATGAGCGCCCGGACACCTGTCAGCTCGACGCTGGATGCGGCGCTGGAATCGAATCCCAGAAGCGAATCGATCTCGTCCTGATTGAGAACGCGCCCCTCAGTATCGGTGGCCCCCGCTTCCGCTTCGAGCATGGCTGCCCAGTCGTCCCCGAGCGCCCCATCCGATTTTCCCGTCTCGTTGGCCATGATCGCCCGCTATTGAACCAGGATTTCCTTGAACAGAATATTGTCCACGCTCGCCGGATAGACAGCGAGGTTGACGCGCCGCAGCAGCTCTTCCTTGAGACGGTAGAGCCCCGCCGAACCTTCGAGATCGGATGGACGCAACTCGCGCAGATAGACCTGGAAGGTGTCGAGCACCCGCGGCATGCGCGGCTCGATCACTTCGATCATCGTCTCGTCGCGCACTTCGAGCGCGATGCGCAGCCGCAGGAATTCGGCTCCGCCGCCGGAATTGTTGAGATTGACCGCAATGTCGGGCAGATCGTAAAACGCCGTTTCCGCAGCAACCTCGACTTCAGCGCCATGGTCGGCACCGCCGCCCGACTGGGTCAGAAACCATGCGCCGGCCGCTGCAACCAGCAGCAGCACGGCAGCGCCACCACCGATCAGCACCAGCTTGGGCATTCCCTTCTTGGCAGGGCCCGATGTGGCGTTAACGTCTGTTTCGGTCACATCACTCATGCCAGCTTCCGAATCCCCCGGTTTTCAGCGCTTTTTCCTTGCCCACAGCTAATCCAGACAGGGTTAACGAAAGGTTACGATTTACCTAAGGGCGGCAAGTATTGCCGGGTAGATTTTTCCCCATCGGCAAACCCTAACCGGGAAGCCGATAACACCCCGCCAAGCTAATACATTGTTTTATAACAATTTATGGAGTTGGCACGCTCCCTGCATTGTCATCTGCGAGACGCTCGGCCTGGGGAGGCAGGGTTCTCAAAAGGTGTTAACGGGGAAACGCGCATGATCGAGAACGCGCAACTGATCGGACTGTCGCGCCAGATGGCGCTCCAGCGGCAGATGGATGTGGTGGCCAACAATCTGGCCAACATCAACTCGACCGGCTTCAAGGCCGAGGCGATCCTGTTCGAGGAATACGTGATGCCGGTCGCCTCCGACCGCAGCTTCCCGAGCGGCAGCCAGCAGCTTTCCTACGTCCAGGACTGGGCGACCATGCACGATCTGGCCGCAGGCAGCATGACCCAGACCGGCAACCCGCTCGACGTCGCGTTGTCCGGCGAGGGCTTCTTGAGCGTCGCGGCCCCCGAGGGCACGCGCTACAGCCGCAACGGCGCCCTCGAGATTGCGTCCGACGGCACGCTGGTCACCCAGAACGGCTTTCCGGTGCTTTCCGATGGCGGCAACCCCATCGTCTTTGGCGCCGACGAAACAGATATCGCCATTACCGCCGAGGGCGAGATCACCTCGAGCGCCGGCAACAAGGGCAAGCTCGCAATCGTCGAATTCGAGAACCCGCAGGCGCTGACCCGTACCGGCGACACGATGTTTGCCGGCGGCACGCCGCTGCCCGTTTCGACGACCCGTGTGGTTCAGGGCGCTCTCGAGCGCTCCAACGTCTCGGGCGTGGGCGAAATGACCGAAATGATCCGGGTGACGCGGGCCTATTCCTCGCTCGCCGACCTCATGAACAAGCAAGACGAATTGCGCCGCAGCGCCATCCAGCGCCTTGGCGACACTCAGGCCTAACGAGGGCTTCCAGAAAAAGTGGACACCACTTTTTCGGTTCGGAAGCGCGACCACTAAAAGGAGCAAGACGGATGAAAGCCCTCTACATCGCATCGACCGGCATGGCCGCCCAGGAGCGCAATGTCGAAGTCATCTCCAACAACATCGCCAACATGCGCACCACCGGCTTCAAGCGCCAGCGCGCCGAATTCCAGGATCTGCTCTACCAGTCCTATCGCCGGGCCGGCGCATCGACTTCGGAAGCTGGAACGCAGGTTCCGGTCGGCATCGAAATCGGCTCGGGCGTCCGCGTTTCGGCCACCGCCCGCATCATGAGCCAGGGCAATGTGGCGCCGACCGAAAAGGAAAACGACGTCGCCATCCGTGGCGAGGGCTATTTCATCGTCAACCTGCCCGACGGGCGCACCGCCTATACCCGCGACGGCACCTTCGAGCGCGATTCCGCGGGCATGCTGGTGACCGTGGACGGCTATGAGGTCGAGCCCGGCATCATCATTCCGGCCGATGCCACATCGGTCTCGATCAGCCGCGACGGGATTGTCGAAGGGTTCTTCAACGGCGGCACCGAACCCGTCCAGCTCGGCCAGTTCCAGATGGCACGCTTTGTCAACAAGGCGGGCCTGGAATCGATGGGCGACAATTTGTTTCTCGAAACCGCCGCATCGGGCGAAGCCCAGATCGGCGTGCCCGATGCCGACGGCATGGGCAGCCTGCTTCAGGGGTATCTCGAAAGCGCCAACGTGAACGCGGTGACCGAGATGGCCGATCTGATCTCGGCCCAGCGCGCCTACGAAATGAACGCCCGCGTGATTTCCGGCGCCGACCAGATGCTCCAGGCCACGGCCCAGCTTCGCTAGCACTTCTAAAAAAAGGGGGTACCGACGATGATCGTTTCGCTTCTCAAACGCACAGGATTTGCAATCGCCGTTTGCGCGCTTGCCGGCGCGGCGCAGGCCGAGCCCATGCTGCGCGGCGACGTGACCGTCAACGCCGCCATCGTAACGGTGGGTGACCTGTTCGAGGACGCGGGCCTCATTGCCGAAACGGCAGTGTTCCGCGCGCCCGCTCCCGGCACCTCGGGCGTTCTCTCGCTCGAGGACATTGCCGCCGCGGTCAAGGCAGCCGGCATCGAAAGTTTCGAGCCAGGCGGCTACGATCGCATCCGTGTTGCCCGCGTCGGCATCGATGTCGGCCAGGACCTGCTTTCCGATTTGATTGCGGACGATCTGCGCGCACGGGGCATCCTGACCGCCGATATGGAAATGGACATCGCGCTCGATGCGCCGCTGCCGGCCATGATCGCCGCCGATACCGACACGCCCGCATCGCTGACCATCCTGCGCTATATGCCCGGCTCATCGAGCTTTTCGGCCCGCTTCCAGGTTTCTGGTATCGACCGCCCGCTCGACGTTTCCGGCCAGATTCAGCTCATGATCGCCGCACCCCATCTCACCCGCACCCTGCCGCAGGGCACCATTCTGGGTCCCAACGACATCGAAATGCGCATGATCCCCCTGGCCTACGCCGAATCCACCGGCCTGGTGGCAATGGAGGAGATCATGGGCATGGCGCTGCAGCGCCAGACACGCGAAGGCGTCATGCTCAAGCCCTCCGACATCGCCGCGCCCGAAATCATCTCGCGCAACGACTCGGTGACCGTCGTCTTCCAGCAAGGCGCCCTCACCCTCACCACAACGGGCAAGGCGCTCAACTCCGCCAGCCTGAGCCAGCCGGTTTCCGTGCTCAACACCATGACCAACAAGGTTCTGCAGGGCATCGCCACGCAGAACGGAACTGTCACAGTCTATTCAGGCCCCCAGCAACTCGCCGGGCTCTGATCTTTCGACCCGTCGCCCTTGGGGAAGGGCGACGTTCACGCAACGGGGAAATTGAAATGAATGCACTTCTCAAACTCGCAACGGGCCTGCTGCTCGTTTCCACGCTCGGCGCCTGCGCCACCACAGACCGATTGGCCAATGTCGGTCAGGCTCCGGCCTTAACGCCCATCGTCGATCCCACGGTGACCGCCGGCTATCGTCCGGTGACCATGCCCATGCCCGCCGCCGAACCGGCCAGCTACCAGCCCAATTCGCTGTTTTCCTCCGATGCGCGCGGCTTTTTCAAGGACCAGCGCGCCGCAAAGATCGGCGACATCCTCACCGTCATCGTCACCATCGATGACCGCGCCCAGATCGGCAACACGACCTCCGCCACGCGCTCCTCGTCCAACACCACCGGGCTGAACGGCGCATTGGGATCGATCTTTAATTCGGTGGCCCCGGCGGACGTTTCCGCCGATGCGGCGCTGGGCACGACCTCGGGCATTTCCAACGCCGGCAACGGCTCGGTCAACCGCTCGGAACGCGTGACCACCCAGGTCGCTGCCGTGGTGACGCAGGTGCTGCCCAACGGCAATCTGGTCATCGAAGGCCGTCAGGAAGTCCGGGTCAATTTCGAGGTTCGCGACCTGATCGTCGCCGGCATCGTGCGCCCCGAAGACATCGGATCGGATAACACGATCTCGTCCACCAAGATCGCCGAGGCGCGCATCGCTTACGGTGGCCGCGGCCAGATCACCGACGTCCAGCAGCCCCGCTACGGCCAGCAGATTCTCGACGCTATCCTGCCGTTCTAGACGGCCTCCAGTCCCCAACCGGCCGCCGTTCCCCAACTTTGCGGCAGCCGGTTAACCGGCCCGTCTTCCCCGTCGGGCCGGATTCAAAAGGGGTGCGCCCTCCCCGGCGCGCCCCTTTTCCTTTTCTTCGCCACCGAGCGCAGCTACAAAGCCGCCGGCAAATATCTTTCCTCCGGAGCCTCCCATGTCCTACGCCGATCTCGAAACCCTTGGCAAAAAACTCGAATCCATCGAGCACGCCATCGCCATCCTCTCCGCTGACGAGGCGACCAACATGCCGGTTGGCGGAGGCGAGAAGCGCGCGGAGTCGGTGTCTTTCCTCTATGGGTTGCGCCACGAGACCGCCACGGCGCCCGAGATTGGCGACTGGATCGCCAAGGCCGAATCCGAAGACCTGTCGGATGACCAGAAGCTCGCGGTGCGCGAGTTCAAGCGCGTCTATACCAACGCCACCTGCCTGCCCGCCGATTTCGTGGTGCGCAAGTCGCAGGCCGAAATTCGCTCCGAACAGCTCTGGCGGGACCTGCGGGCCAAGAATGACTGGGCAAACTTCGCCCCGGCGCTCGAGGGCGTGGTGGCGCTGGCCCGTGAGGAGGCGCAGATGCGCGCCGAGGTGCTGGGCCTAAAGCCCTATGACGCGCTGATGGAACAGTTCGACCCCGGCAACCGCGTGGCCGACGTGGCTCCAGTGCTCGAAAAGCTCAAATCCTTCCTTGTCGATTTCGTGCCCGAAGCGCTCGACGCCCAGGAACAGCGTTACGCCAGGCGTCCGGCAAAATCGGTCGAAGGCCCCTTCCCGATTGAAAAGCAGCGTGAGCTGGGTCTGTCCATGATGCAGGCTCTCGGGTTCGATTTCACCCATGGCCGGCTCGATGTGTCCCATCACCCGTTCTGCGGCGGCGTGCCCACCGATGTGCGCATGACCACGCGCTACAAGACCGAAGAATTTCTCACCGCCCTGATGGGCGTTCTGCACGAAACCGGCCACGCGCTGTACGAGCAGGGTCTGCCCAAGGATCTTTCGCACATGGCGGTCGGCCAGGCGCGCGGCATGGCCATGCATGAAAGCCAGTCGCTGTTCGTCGAACAGCAACTGGCCCATGCTCCGCAATTCTGGCAGTGGGCCATGCCCATCGTGTCCCAGCATCTCGGTGAAAATGCGCTCAAGGGCTGGGAGATCGAGGACGTTGTGGCCGAGGTCAACAAGGTCGAGCGCGGCTATATCCGCGTCGATGCGGACGAGGTGACCTATCCGCTCCACATCATCGCGCGCTTCGAGCTGGAACAGGCGCTGATCGGTGGCGATCTCGAAGTGGTTGATCTACCTGAGGCCTGGGACGCGAAGATGACCCAGTATCTGGGACTGTCCACCATCGATAACCCCAAGGACGGCCCCATGCAGGACGTTCATTGGCCCGCCGGTGCCTTCGGTTACTTCCCCAGCTATACGCTGGGCGCCATGCTGGCCGCGCAACAGTGGCAGGCCATCGAAAAGGCCCGCCCCAACGTGCTCGATGAAATCGCAAAGGGCGACTTTTCCGGCGTCAATCAATGGCGAAGCGACAATATCTGGTCGCAGGGCTCGCGCTATTCGACCCCCGACCTCATCAAGCGCGCCACCGGCTCGACGCTCGACCCCGACATCTTCATCGCGCATCTGAAAAAGCGGTATGGGTAGCAGCGTCCAGGCGCTGTACGCCCTACTCTCAGTCCGGCGATCTGTGCCTAAAACGGAACGCTCGCGCCGAGGCTGACGCCGGCATGCCCCGCCACCGACCACGCCCAGAGCGGTCCGGTTTGCGGGCCGCCGGCGCTGCCGAAAGTCACCCCGCCAAGCCCGAGCTGCCCGCCGGCGAAGACGCTGGCCGAAAGCGAAGCGCCCTGCTCGGTTTCATAGCGATAAGCTGCCTCGGCCAGCCCGCCCACGGTGGCCAGGTTGTAAAAAACATTCGGCACTGGCCCCAAGTCGTAGCCCGATGCAGGAGCCGGTTTCCAGACACGCAGATAATGGCTGTCGGTGACACCGAGATAGCCGCCATTGATCTCGAACCGCAGGTCGATGGTCTCGGCCTCCGAGATCTCGTTTTCAAGCCACACGCCCAGCCCGGCTGAAGCCGAAAACATGTCGTGCCCGATCACCGTGACGCTGGACGCGATCGGGCCGCTGGGACAGGCGGCCCCGCAGCGCAACCCGTTCACGTCATAGCGCTGCAGCCCGAAACCACCGGTCACATAGGGGCGCACGACCATGTCATTCCAGATCAGCGTTCCGTCGGTGGGCAATCCGTAGCGCAAGCTGACATCGCCGCCATTGCCGAGCGCCAGATCGCTGAAGGTTTCCGAATAAAGCGCCTGCCCGACTTCATAGTCGCGATCCCCGAACGTGCCGCCCGCCGCGATGGGAAACCCGGCGATCAGATCGAACCAGCCCTCTCCGCCGCGTCCCGAAACGACGAACTCGATATCGGCCTGATAGAGCGGTTCATAGCTCAGGATCGAGGTGGGATCGCCATAGCTTGCCATTCCCGGTCCGCCCGGCGGAGTGAGATGGGAGGCGTCGTGATTGAGCGAGAGATACCCGGCGCTCAGCCGCACGTTCGAGCCGACCGAAATGTCCATGGCGGATGCCCCGGTGGCAAGAGCCGCCGCAAGCGCAATCGTGGTGGTCGTGAGAAATGCTTTCGGGCCCATGTCAGCAGAAAGCGTCAGCATGGCTTTCCTGTCAACCTGCGCGGCTTGACTTGTGGTGTTTAGCGATTAATTTGGCGCCGAACTGCAACACCTACAGGATGTGTGCCCAAATGGATTTTCTTCCGACAGCAAACCGCAATTGCCTCGGAACGGAATCCATCTATGCCCGCACACATCACGCTATCGCGCTTAAGCTTTTCAACGCCTGACGGCACGCAGCTTTTCTCCGATCTCGATCTCGCCTTCTCCCGCCAGCGCTCCGGCCTTGTGGGCCGCAACGGTGTGGGCAAATCGACGATCCTGCGGCTGATCACCGGCGCGCTGGTCCCGCAATCGGGCAGCGTCACCATCGATGGCACCATCGGGTTTCTGCGCCAGTCGCTTAAGGCCGGCCCGGGCGAAACCATTGCCGATCTGTTCGGCGCCACCGGCCAGATCGACATTCTCGCCCGCGCCGCAGCCGGGACGGCAAGCGCGGACGAATTGGCCGATGCCGACTGGACGATCGAAGCCCGGCTCGAAGAAGCGCTCGCCCGCTTTTCCCTGCCCGCAACCGCCGAAACGCCGCTTGAAACTCTCTCGGGCGGCCAGCGCACCCGCGCCATGCTGGC
>DFMV01000023.1:92150-98903 GCA_002375765.1 Rhizobiales bacterium UBA3584
CGGCTCGAAGAAGCGCTCGCCCGCTTTTCCCTGCCCGCAACCGCCGAAACGCCGCTTGAAACTCTCTCGGGCGGCCAGCGCACCCGCGCCATGCTGGCCGCGCTGGTGTTCGCCGATCCCGATTTCCTGCTGCTCGACGAACCCACCAACAATCTCGACAGAGATGGGCGCAACGCGGTGATCGACCTTCTGGCCAATTGGCGCGGCGGAGCGGTGGTGGTCAGCCATGACCGCGAACTGCTCGAAACCATGGACGCCATTGTGGAACTGACCAGCCTTGGTGCCACGACCTATGGCGGCAATTACAGCCTCTATCGTGAGCGCAAATCCATCGAACTGGCGGCCGCAGAGCATGATCTGGCCAGTGCCGAAAGGCGCGCGGCACACGTCGAGAAGAAGGCCCAGCAGACCCGCGAACGCCAGCAGAAATCAGACGCGTCGGGCAAGCGCAGGCGCGCAAAGGGCGATCTGCCGAAAATCCTGCTCAATGGCAGGAAGAACGCCGCCGAAAACTCGGCGGGCGAAAACGCCCGGCTTGCCAGCCGCTTACGGCAACAGGCGGAATCGGATGCTCAAGCGGCCCGCGACAAAATCGAAGTGCTCCAGCACGTTACCATCGCATTGCCCCCGACCGGCCTGCCCGCCGGCAGGACGGTGCTGACACTTGATGCCCTCACGGCGGGATACGATCGGGATGCCCCTATCCTCAAGGATTTCTCCCTTGCCATAACCGGTCCTGAAAGAATTGCCCTGACCGGTCCGAACGGCTCGGGCAAAACCACCCTGCTCCGCCTCGTGGCCGGCGGTCTCGAACCATTCGCGGGCACTGTCAGTATGCATGTGCCATACGCCCTGCTCGACCAGCAGGTCTCCATCCTCGACCCGCAAAAGACCGTGCGCGAGAATTTCCTGGCTCTCAATCCGGCTTCTGACGAAAACGCCTGCCGCTCGGCTCTGGCCCGGTTCAAGTTTCGCGCCGATGCCGCGCTGAAAATGACCGGCTCGCTCTCCGGGGGCGAAACCCTGCGAGCCGGGCTGGCCTGCGTTCTGGGCACCGACACCCCGCCGCAACTGCTGATCCTGGACGAACCCACCAATCACCTCGACCTCGATTCCATCGAGGCAGTGGAGGCAGGACTTCGTGGCTATGACGGCGCCTTGCTGGCGGTCAGCCACGACCGTCCGTTCCTTGACGCCATCGGCATCACGCGGGAGATCTCACTGGCGTAAACGGCAAACAGCCCGCTGAAGTATTCCTTCAACGGGCCGCCGCAAACGATTCTAAAGGTTCGACAATCAGTCGTCGCGATAGACCTTCTCGCGCCGCTCGTGCATTTCCTGCGCTTCAAGGCTCAGGGTCGCAATCGGTCTGGCATCGAGACGGGCCAGCCCGATGGGCTCACCGGTTTCTTCGCAAAAGCCGTAGGATCCCTCTTCGATCCGCTTGAGCGCGGCATCGATCTTGGCGATCAGCTTGCGCTGGCGGTCCCGGGTGCGCAACTCAAGCGCCCTGTCGCTTTCCGAAGACGCCCGGTCGGCCATATCAGGGTGATTGGTGCTTTCTTCCTGCAGGTTTTCGAGCGTTTCGCGGCTCTCGCGAAGGATCTCGTCCTTCCAGGCGTTGAGCTTTTTCCGAAAGTATTCGCGCTGGCGCGCGTTCATAAACTCTTCGTCCTCGGAGGGACGGTAATCGTCTGCAAGGGCCTCGACCGACATCGTAAGACTCACTCCCCTTGGCAACAGGTCGCCGCTTATATAGTGGGGTCAAACTTTTCGAGCAAATGGAAAGTTGCCGGGGTGTTAACAACACCGTGAGGTGCCGCAAACGGGTCACAGCGCCGGGTATCGTCCCAGCTTGGCCAGTTCGACCCGCACCCGCAATTCGATATCGGCCACGATGTCTTCCAGAGCCGGCTCAATCTGTGATTTGGCCTGCTGCAACAGCGCGACGGCGCGGTTGAGCCGCCCTTCGCCCACCTGCCCGATCAAAAGGTCGGCCTGGATATCCTCGAGCATATCGAGCAGGGAATTGGCACGCTTGACCGCCTTGCGGCGTCCGGTAGTCGCATCGTCCGCCGCCTGAAGCGCCAGCAACGCGTCAATGCCACCCGCCGCGATGGGCGCCGAGGTCTGGGCGCTGCGGGCCGATCCCTGTCCCGATTCAATCTGAAACGCCGGCCCCGACGATTTCGCGGCAGTGCCCGGCCGGTTCGTGGTGATGATCCGCCCTGTTCCGTCGATCCGCATATCTGGCCCGATTGGCTCGTGGTTAATCGATTGCTAGCCGGCAGATTTTGCCCAGAGGAGTTAATTTACCCTTAACGACCCGGCAAAGCCTGCCCATCCACGCATCGTCCGCACTGCGTAGGTTTTATTAAAACTACACAAAAACAATGGATTAAGCGGACTCGCCCCGGTTTGGCACGCTTTTCGCTATATCGTCTGTGAATTGCGGCGCGTCATCGTGGGGACGACGGCACGCCGCCCGGAAACGGGGAATCGGATACAAAATGAAAACAGGACTGCTTCGCACGACATTGGCAATCGCCCTTAGCGCAGCGCTGGCGCTGACGGGGACGATTCCGGCCAGCTCCGCGCCGGCCCGCATCAAGGATATCGTCGAAATCGAAGGTGTCCGCGACAACCAGCTGATCGGCTACGGGCTCGTGGTCGGCCTCAACGGCACCGGCGACAGCCTCAACAACTCGCCCTTTACGCGCCAGTCGCTGATCGCCATGCTCGAGCGCATGGGGGTGAACACCCGTGGCGAAACCCTGCGCACGGCAAATGTTGCCGCCGTCATGGTCACCGCCAATCTGCCACCCTTTTCCACGCAAGGCTCTCGCATCGACGTTTCGGTGGCCGCCATGGGCGACGCCTCGTCCCTGCAGGGCGGCACCCTTCTGGTCACCCCCCTGCTTGGCGCCGATGGCGAGGCATATGCCATCGCCCAGGGCCCGGTTCTCATCAACGGCTTTTCCGCCGAGGGCGAGGCCGCGACGGTGATCTCGGGCGTCCCAACCACCGGCATGGTCTCATCGGGCGGGCTGATCGAGCGCGAGATCAACTTCGCGCTCGGCGCCCAGCACTCGGTTCGCCTCTCGCTGCGCAATCCCGACCTCACCACCTCGCGCCGCATCGCGCTGGCCATCAACGATCTGATCGGCCTGCCGGTCGCCATCCCGACCGACCCGGCCAATGTCCGGCTGTCCCTGCCCAACAATTTCAACGGCAACATCGTCGATCTTCTGACCGATATCGAGCAATTGGTGATCCAGACCGATCAGGCCGCCCGCATCGTCATCAACGAAAACTCCGGCATCATCGTCATCGGTCGTGACGTTCGGGTTTCCTCGGTTGCCATCGCCCATGCCAATCTGACCATTTCAATCGCCGAAAACCCCAATGTGGTGCAGCCCAATCCGTTTACGGACGGAGAAACCGCCGTCGAGCCGCGCACTCAGATCAATGTCAATGAAGACGGGACCCAGCTTGCGGTGGTCCCGGAATCGATCTCGCTGCAGCAGCTTGTCGACGGACTCAATACACTGGGCATCTCGCCGCGCGATCTGATCGCCATCCTGCAGGCGATAAAGGCTTCTGGCGCCCTGCAAGCTGAAATCGAGGTGATCTGATGGCCATCGCCCTCAACTCTGCCTACCAGTCCCTGCCCGGCTACGCCAATCTGCGCGAAAAGGCCAGCGAGCTCGAAGGCGTGTTTCTCAACACCCTGGTCTCGGAAATGTTCAAGGGACTGGAAACCGACTCCATGTTCGGCGGCGGTTACGCCGAGGAAACCTGGCGCGGCATGATGAGCGAACAATACGCGGCCGAAATGGCCCAGGCGGGTGGCATCGGCATTGCCGACCAGATGGTCGCCGCCCTTATCGAAATGCAGGCAGCACAAAGCACCGCGCCTCAACTGTCATCCATGGGAGCTTACCGATAATGACCGCCGCAGAACGCCTCATAGCGCTTGAATCCCTGGATGCGGAAACCCTTTGCGCTCGCGCCGAAACCGCGCTCGGCGCGCTGGTCGAGGTGATGAACCGCGAAACCACCTATCTGCGGGCCGGTCACATGCGCGAAGCCACGGCGCTGACGGGTGAAAAAACCCAGCTGGCCCAGGATTACGTGACGCTGGCCCGCGCTATCCAGCGCGCCGCGCCGCGCCTGAAGGCCGAAGCCCCCACCCGCATAGACGCCCTGCGCCGCGGCCATGAGGCGCTCGCCACCCAGATGGCTGAAAATCTGCGTGTTCTGGCCACGGCCCGCACTGTAACCGAAAACCTTCTCTCGGACGTCGCCCGCGCCGCCGGCAACGCGGCTAAGCCCAAGACTTATGGCGCAGCCGGCCAATCGCCCAAGCCTTCGACAGAATCCATGAAGGGCATTTCGATCAACCGGGCGCTGTGATTTTCCCGATTGAGACAATTTTCTTAAAACACAACCACCCCGCCTAACCCGCCCGACAGCCTTTGCGGCACATTATGCCCGGCAGATTTTGCCGCATCGGCCAGGGAAATGGTTAACAGGTGACGGGGTTCATTCCACCGCAGCAGGGCCCGCTCGGGATCGCTGCAGCCATGGCGCGACCGGTCGAACGACCGGCGGCACCCCCGCCCCATCGCGTCCGCGATTCCGCCGGAGCGAGCCTCGGCCAGCCCCTTCCCAAACGCCCCGCCCCCAACCGCCAGCGGCGCCAGAATTCCGATGAAGATCAAGTACTTGATGGCAACGTCTCCGCAGCGACACTGCTCGATACCAGCCTGATCGCATCCACCCTCGTCAACACCGAGACGACTTCGGGCGCTGCCCTGATCGTGCGCTCTGCTCCCTGGGAACCGCCGCGATCGAGCCTGACGCTGCGCGACCGCTCCGTGTAGGGCAAAAGGTAAATTTACCCCTTGATGATCAGACTTTGTTAACTATTCGGTAGCACTTGGCGAAGCACTCTATGGTTAACGCGCTCCTAACAGGGAGTGATTCTGTTCATACCAATCGACACGGGGGTTTTGGCCATGTCTGATGTGACGCTATCGAAAGCGGTACGCTCCAACCTTCTGCACCTTCAGAATACCGCCAAGCTCATGGATTCGACCCAGGAGCGCCTGGCCACGGGCAAGAAGGTCAATTCGGCCCTCGACAATCCCACCAACTTCTTTACTGCCGCATCGCTGAACGGGCGGGCCGCCGACATTGGCACCCTGCTCGACGCCATGAGCAACGGCATCCGCACCATCGAGGCAGCGGACAATGGCCTCACCGCCATCACCAAGGCGATCGAGTCGATGCAGTCCACGCTGCGTCAGGCCCGGCAGGACAATTCGTTCAAGACCGAAAGCTATACTGTCAATGTCGCCGACGCGCCGGTTGGCACCGAAGTGCTCAACTTCGCGGGCGGAGCACTGGCCGACGGTACCGATTTCGACGTTGACCTCACCGCCGCGCAGTCCGAAATCCAGGCCGGCGCCTATACCGACATCGATTTCACCAACGGTGGCGCCAATGACGGCGAGATCAGTTTCGACATCGGCGTTCACGGCGGCACAGCCGAGACGATCACAATCACCCATGCCGATGCGGTAACCGCGGGCGTGGCCGATCCCGCCGCGGTCACCGCAGATGAAATGGCCGCCATTCTCAACGCCAAGCTCGACAATGCCGGAGTTGCCGCGACCGCAACCGTCAATGGTGGCGACCTGGTCTTTACCACCGACGCCTCTGCGGGCACGAGCGAAGCCGATATCGAGATTTCCAACTTTACCGTCACAAATGGCGCGGCCGGTTCAGGCATTGCCGACGCAACGGGCACGGACATCAACATCACCGCCCGGACCGTCGACGCACTCGTCACCGCCATCAACGCCGACGCCAACCTGACGGGTGCCGTCCGCGCGTCCAACGACAACGGCAAGCTGCGCATCGAGAACCAGTCGACCGGCGCACTGACCCTGACAGGTCTGACCGACGGCGAAATGACAGGCGGCATCGGCCAGTCCGAAATCGAGGGCAACGACGTTCGCGCCAGCCTCGCCCGCCAGTTCAACGAAACCCGCACCGAACTCGACCGGCTGTCCGAGGACGCGTCCTTTAACGGCGTCAACCTGCTGCGCGGCGACCAGCTCAAGATCGTGTTCAACGAATCGGGCACATCGAGCATCGAAATCCAGGCCAAAAACGCCAAAGGCGAGGCACGGGCGATCAACGTGGCCAATCTCGGCCTGGACGAACTCTCCGCCGAAGATCTCGACCTCAACGCCGACATCGACGCCCAGCTCGCAAACCTGCAGAACGCGCTCAATGAGGTGCGCGCGCAGGCATCCGATCTCGGTTCGACCCTTTCGGTGGTCCAGAACCGCGAGGATTTCACCAAGCGTATGATCAATACGCTGGAAACCGGGGCGGCCAATCTCACTCTCGCCGACACCAACGAGGAAGGCGCCAACCTTCTGGCGTTGCAGACCCGCCAGCAGCTCTCCCAGACCGCGCTCAGCCTCGCCAGCCAGGCCGATCAGGCCGTCCTGCGCCTGTTCGGCTAAATGGTACGTCAAAGAAGATGAAACCAGGCGGGCTCCGGCCCGCCTTTTTTATTGCGCGATATTTCCGATGAGGGGGAACGCCTTAACCAATCTTTAGAAGATATCGCACAGTGTCGGGCCAGCCGTCTCAGGAAGAGGCGCTATAAATTGCATAAATCCTAGAAGGGGATTTCTATATGTCTGACGTCACGCTCTCGAAGGCGGTTCGCTC
>DFMV01000023.1:99205-100113 GCA_002375765.1 Rhizobiales bacterium UBA3584
CGTCAGGCCCGTCAGGACAAGTCTTTCGAGACCGCCTCCTACACGGTCGACGACAGCCTGACCTCGGGCGACATTTCGTTCTCCGGCGGTGCCGTTGGCGATACTGCAGTCGATGTCGCGCTGACAGAGTCCTTTGGTATTTCGACCGGTTCGGGCTTCTCTGCCCTCGACTTCGACAGCGCCGCCGACGACAGCTATGCTGGCACCGTCGCTTTTGATGTCGAACTCAACGGCAGCGGCACGACCAACAGCGTTGCCATCTCCGCGACCGACGCTGACACGCTCTCGATTTCGATCGATGGCGGTACCGCGGTCGAAGTTGACGTGGCCGACGTCGAAGCCGTTACCGCCGATGAGTTTGCCAGCGTTCTCAACGCCGGCTTCGATGCCGAAGGTATTGCGATCGATGCATCCACCAGTGGCGGCGAACTGGTACTGACCAGTGAAACCGGTGCTGACACGGCAGACGCAGCCGTTACGGTCAGTGCCGTTGCCGAAACTCTTGCGGGTGCAAGTGACTCCGGCCTTGGCGCCGCTGTCGACAGCGCCACCGCAGGCGTTGCCAAATCCGTTGATACGCTCGTTTCCGAAATCAACAACAACTCGTCTCTCTCGGGCGCGATCCGCGCTTCGAACGACAACGGCAAGCTGCGCATCGAGAACCAGTCGACCCAGGAACTCGATGTTGATGGTGTTTCGTCGGCCGGTGCCATTGATGGCACGTCCACCGGTGCGAACTCGATCGAAGGCAACTCCGTTCGTGCGGGTCTGGCCGACCAGTTCAACGAACTGCGCGACCAGCTCGACAAGATCGCAGACGACGCCTCGTTCAACGGTATCAACCTACTGCGCGGCGACAACCTGCAGATTACGTTCAACGAGACCGGCACGTCGGAAATCAACATCCA
>DFMV01000025.1 GCA_002375765.1 Rhizobiales bacterium UBA3584
AAGAAGATGACAGAATCCATCGTGAAGAACATTAATCACTGAGGTTCTGCGGAATTACGAGACAAAAAGGGGAGCCGAAAGGCTCCCCTTTTTCCGTATAATCGCCGACCCTGGATATCTGTTAGGCAAGTACGTGCTTGCGCAGTGATGTTTCGATCGCAGCCGCCGTCAGATCGCGGGCGATGAAGACGATTTGGGAGGCGCGAACGTCTGCGGGCCATCGTGGCAGAAACTGCGGCGGATAAACCATAGTCTGCACGGCCTGGAGCACTAGGGGGCGATGCTCCCCGTGCACTGCCAGCAAACCCTTCACCCGTAGAATTGACTTGCCGCGTGCCGATAACAGCAATTCGAGCCATGTCACAAACCGGGGCCAATCAACATCATCTTCAATCTGAACCACAAACGAGCCAATGTCACCGCTGTGGTCGTGATGTGGATGCTCATCATGTCCATGAGGGACAGGCGTATCGGGCAGCGCGCGTGGCCCGTCGAAGTACCTGAAGGGGTCTCGCGTGGTCTCGGAGTCGACCAGCACTGCATGGGCATTAATCGCCTTGATCTGCTGCTCCAACATGGTAACCAGGTCGGGCGGCACGAGGTCGGTCTTGGAGATCACGACGGTATCGGCTAGGCCCAACTGGTGTTCTGCCTCCGGGAAGCGGGTAATGTTCTCTGCCCCATTGATCGCATCGATCACTGTCAGCACGGGCCCGGCTTCAAAGATCGTGTTCAGGCGCCGGTCGGTCATGACCAGTGTCAGTACCGGGCCTGGATCGGCCAGTCCGCTGGTTTCGATGACCACCCGGTTAAAGGCCGGTGCGTCTGCCTGATGGCGCAGGTGATAAAGTTCGAGCAGAGTCGAGGCAAGATCGTCCCCCGCGCTGCAGCAAAGGCACCCGGAATCGAGCAGTACCACATCCTCGCTGACCTCGCGCGCGATCAGGTGATCGAGCCCCACCTCGCCGAATTCGTTGATTAGAACGGCCGTGTCGGCGAATTCGGGCCGCGCCAGCAACTTTGCGAGCAGCGTAGTTTTTCCGCTGCCCAGAAAGCCTGTGAGAACATAGACGGGTATTGGGGTGTCCGGGCCGTCAGTCACGTCAAGCAATCTCGAAGATCGCATCGACCTCCACGGGCACATTGCGCGGAAGCGAATAAACGCCGACGGCGGCCCGAGCATGGCGGCCCGCATCGCCGAACACCTCTACCATAAGGTCCGATGCGCCATTGAGGACCTTGGGGTGATCGGTGAATTCGGGCACGGCGTTGATGAACCCACCGAGCCGGATCACATTGGCAACGCGGTCTAGGTCGCCGCCCACCGCGTCGCGCAGATGGGCGAGAATGTTGATGGCGCAGATCCGCGCGGCATCCTGGCCCTGTTCGATCGTATAATCCGCGCCCAGCTTGCCTGTATAGACATCCTTGCCATCCCGCGCGGGCACCTGGCCCGATACATAAAGGCTCGTACCAAGCACTCGGGTAGGGACATAATTGGCGAGCGGGGCGGATGTGGTCGGCAAGGTGATGCCAAGGTCCGCAAGCCGGCTTTCGATCTTTCCTGTCATAAGGATCTCCTAAAAGTCGCCAAACAGTTCAGAACGTGCGGCGAACGGCAAATCGGCCATCCCGTTTTCGCCCAGAACGGTAAGAAGCGCGCGTTTGGTGGTGCGGATGTCGTGGACAATGCCGCGTTTGACTGCTGCGTGTTCGCCCTTTTTTAGTGCATCGAGGATCGCGCCATGATCGGCGGCATTCCACGGCATAGAGGGCACAAGTAGCGACATGTACATGGTTGGACCGAACTGAAGCCAAAGTGCTTCGATCAAGGGCAGAATGACCTCTGATCCGCAGCCGCGATACAGCGTAAAATGGAATTCCTGGTTGAACGAGAGGCAGCCTGAGATGTCGCGCTTTTCGATAGCCAACAAGAGCTTTGTGTTGATCGCTGTTAGTTCCTTTATCAGCGCTGGCGTCGCTTTTCGCGCTGCCATTTCCGCCGCCATGCCCTCGAGGGCTTCACGGATCGAAAACAAGTCCTCAAGCTTGTCGGGGCCCAGCCTTGGGGGCGCAACTGAACCGTTAGCTGTTTCCTCGAGCGCACCGGCAGCAACCAGGCGACTCAACACCTCGCGCACAGGCATAGGGCTCGTGCCCAGCCCGGCAGCGAGCTTGCGCAGGCTCAGAACTTGTCCGGGAAGGAAGGCGCCGACCATCAACCCCCTGCGCATGCGCGACAGCACGTGTTCGTGAACCTGCCTGCGCTCGCCCTTTTTTTGGGGGGGCTGGTCGAGGTCAGATGTCGAAATGGCCTTGGCGTTCTGCATCCGCAATGTCCCGTGTCGTTCAGGAGAGTTTGAGGTGTTAAACCTTGACTTGCGTCAATTTGTGATCGCAGTATGTGATCATAAATTGATGGCAGCGACAAGTCTTTTGTCGCAGTTTTGCGGCTCCCCATTTGGATGGCGAGTATATACCAAGTTGTTACAGGGCAAAGGCGCTATGATTTCAACTGAGAGGCCCAGCGGCACCCGTTTGCCATTTCCCGTCTCTAATGCCGTCCTAAGCCGCGAACTCTCCAGTCTGGCGCCTGGGGACAACCTCGTTCTGGCAAATGCAACTCTAGTCATTGACGGCGAGCTGTCACAGAGCGACATAGGCATTTCGGGCGGTAAGTTCACCTTCATTGGATCCACGCCAGCGACCCTGACTGATTGGCCACGGATCGACCTTGCCAACCGTCTATGTTTGCCAAGCTTTGTCGATCCACATACCCATCTCGACAAAGGTCACGTTATCGGGCGGGCCGGCGCGGGCGATGGAACTCTGGAAACGGCTATCGATCTGATCTCAAAAGACCGCGCGGGCAATTGGTCGAGCGAGGACGTCAACGCGCGCATGGCCTTCGGTCTCGCCTGCGCCTACCACTATGGCACGGCCGCGCTGCGGACCCATATCGACTCTCAGCCCGATCAGCTCGAGATATCTTGGGGGGTTTTTGAGCGTCTGCGCAATCACTGGACTGACAAGCTCGCACTGTACGGATCGAGCCTGTTCTCGATTGCTTTTGCGCGTGATGCCGCGTTCATTGATACGGTCGCCCGACGAGTGGCGCGGGCAGGGGGATCGTTAGGCGCAGTAACTTTTCCGCTGCCTGATCTTGACGCACTCCTCGATACCATGTTTCGGGCCGCGGATCGACATGGCCTGTCGCTCGATTTTCATGCCGATGAAACCAGCGATACAGCCTCTGACACATTGTCTCGGATCGCAGCCGCCTGTCTTCGTCATGGCATGAAAAACAACGTGGTGGCCGGCCATTGCTGTTCGTTGGCATTGCAGGATGCTTCCGAACGCGACCGGACGCTCGACTTGGTTGCAGAGGCCGAGATCGGCTTGATTTGCCTTCCAGCGTGCAATCTGTATTTGCAGGATAGGCGGTTCGACGGTACAACGCCGCGCTGGAGGGGCGTCACCGCATTCAAGGAGGCCAGAGCGCGCGGTATCAACGTGGCGCTCGGTTCGGACAACACCCGTGATCCGTTCCATCCTTTTGGAGATCTCGATATGCTCGAAACATTGGGACTGGGCGTTCGAGCGCTCCATCTGGACAGCCCGGTTAGCGCATGGGTTGACGCTGTCACCGTGAAACCGGCGTCTATGCTGGGCATCGATGCGGGCAAGATCGCTGTCGGCCAAAGGGCAGATTTTACGATCTTTGAAGGGCGCGATTTTACCGAAGTGCTTGCCCGGCGCGAGCCTGATCGGATTGTTATGCGCGATGGGAGATCCATGAACGCCGCATTGCCGTCCTATCGAGAACTCGATGGCCCATTCGCCAGCAAATGAAAGCGGCCGGGGACGTGCTCCGGCCGCATAGACATATTTAGGTGGGTATCAGTCCGCGGTCGCTCCAACCTGGTAGAGTTCCACCTTGGTACCGTCAGGGTCCGCGACGTAGATCGTCAATCCATATGGACCGTTGTGCAGCTCGTTGAAGAATTTCACACCTGCAGTTTTGAGTTTGGTTGACATAGCGCGCACGTCATTGACCTCGAAGGCGATATGATCGAGTTGCCGATGACCGCCTTCTCGCCCTTGTGTTAGGGCAATGCCCTGATGAAACGCCGTAAACGGCCGACCGTCCGCCAGGGGCTTAGCCGGACGGATCGTGAAGCCAAGCTGTTCGGTATAAAATTTCACAGACCTATCGATGTCGTCGACCAAAATGAGCTGATGTCCATATTCAAGCACACGTGGCTCGGCCTGGCTGTCAATCCACTCGATCATGGCGTTTGAATCAGACAATTCACAAAGATACTGCGCCCAGACCTTCTTGGCGGTTTCTTCCCATTCGCCATTCACACCCGATATGCAGTCGTCGACCGCAATAACGTCGTAATCGCGCAGATAGGCCTCGCGGATCGATGTCTCAACACACGCATTTGTGGTAGCGCCAGTGACAAACAGGTGCTGGACGCCCAGCATCTTGAGCATCATTTCCAGCCGAGTTTCATAGAACGCGCCGAAGCGGTGCTTGCGAATGACGAACTCGGGATTGACCTCCGAGAGGGGCTTGAGTTCGTCCACAAACTCTTCGTCCCATGATCCTGCCAGTGCGGAAACCTGCTTGCGCTTGGAGGTGTGTCCGGCAAGTTTCTTGCGTGCCCGGCTGTGATCGGTGGCAAAATGCTCCTGCTTGGTCCAAATTACCGGCACTCCGGCATTCTGGCAGCGCGTAATCAGCTTCTGGAGCGGTGTGACAATGGTTGCCAGACGTTTGGTATCGATCCCGGATACGCCGAGCGTGCCTTCTTCGTGGATGAATGCGTTCTGTAGATCGATCACGAGCAGCGCCGACTTTCGAACGTCGAGTTGGTCCAGGCTCATTTCTTGTTTTCCTCCATATCGATCCCCAGTACACCTGCGCGGCCCCAACTGTCTTTGGGCGTATCGTGGATGACCACGTGCAAGTGCTCGGGTTTGCAGGCAGCCTCATCGACCATGGCCTTGGTTATGGCTTTGACGAGGTTGCGCTTCTGATCGACAGTGCGTCCCTCCCAGAATTCAACAATCACGAATGGCATCTCAATTCTCCTCTTTTTGGGCTTGGCTGCTGGCATTTCTTGCCCAGGTGGGGACAGGTGGAGCGAATCCGGTGACCAGATCGCTGTCGCCCCGGTTTTCTCCCGAGATCAGCCAGAGTGGACGGTTGGTGTAATTTATGAGGACCTGTTCCTGCATGCAGATACGATTTGCTGGGAAGGCAGCGTCTCGATTGAAGTGGCATTTCGCCGACATAAGTCGCACGACGAGTATCGGGGTGTGGTCCAGCGTAAGTGCTTCTAGGACAGAAACGATTTCGGCGTGGTCTACGCAGGCCAATATCTCAATGGTCTCGGATATGGCGAGAACCACTATCGCTCCCTGCAATTGGGTCACTGGCCAATAGCGACCCTCGGCATCGAGTGGAGAGACCGAAACATAGTCGGCTCCACGCAAATAGAGTTCGCTATCCCACAAGATGATGTCGTTGCCGAGGACGCTACGGGCACGTTCGATCAACTCCGACGATTCGCAAGCTTCCAGGAAGCGCCATGGATCGGTAAAGGTAGCCGCAGATCCCCAGGGGTTGTGGATGCCCGAAAGCTGCTCTTGCATTAGGTCTGAACGCGACTGCAGTGATTGCACAAGCGCAGACAGCGGCGGACGCTCACCCAGAATGGGCGTTCGTCCGGCGAGCGGCAGATTGGTGCTGTTCGCTTGCGTGATGCTCATGCGGGTACCGTCACACAACGGCCGCGACCGTAATGGTCATCGGACACTTGGCCGTTCTCGTAGACCACGTCGCCGCGCGCCACTGTCAGCACAGGCCAGCCTTTGAGTTTCCAGCCCTCATAGATGCAGGTGCCTTTGCCCGTGTGCACGACCTCACGCTCTTCGTCGAGGTCGACAAGCACCAGATCGGCGTCGAAGCCGACTTCGATGTCGCCCTTGCGAGGCCAGAGGCCGAAGCGGCGCGCAGGATTGTACGAATTGACCTCGACCAGTCTTGAAAGCGGCAGGCCGCGTTGATGAACGCCGAAATGCAGCATGAGTGAAAGCTCCCAAGGGAAGCTGACCACACCGGGAAATTCGGTCCACAGATCCTCACCCTTTTTGGGCAGAAACGGAACGTGATCGGTTCCCAGTGAATAGACCGAGCCGTTGAGCATGCCGTCCCAAAGTCCCTCGAGTTCCGCGCGGTCGCGCAGGGGCGGGGATATCTTGGCCTTCATGTCGAGATCTTCGTCGTAACATGTGCGGGTCAAATAGTGTGGACAGGTCTCGACCGTCACCTGAACGCCGCGTGCCCGGGCCTCTGCGGCGAGAATGGGACCCATTCCCACCGAGGTATGGACAAGATGCAGCGAACATCCGGTTTTTTCCGCCAGAAATATCATTCGGCGAATGGTCTCCACCTCGCAAAAGGCAGGTCGGGACTCGGTGTAGGCACCCAGATCCTGGCGGCCCGTTGCGGCAATTTCCTTCTTAATCCAGGATGCGATCTGGGTGTTTTCGCAGTGAACATTGATCACGCCGCCCGGCACTTGGGCGAGGATTCGCATTGCCGCATAAACCCACCCATCGGTTGCTGGCACGATGCCGATCGGATTGTCGGGCTCGTAGCCAAAATAGCATTTGAAGGATTTTACTCCTGTATGCTCGATGATTTTGGAGATTTCAGCGATGTGTTCTTCGCGTTGAATACCGAAATGAAAACCAAAATCGATGACCGCGTTTTCTTCGCCAATGGCTTTGCGTTCATCGTAAAAGGGCAGGTAGGATTCCTTGAGATTGCGGATGTAGAGCAGGGCGGTTGTTACGCCCCCAGACGCCGCGGCTGCCGTTTCGGTGCGCATGTCTTCATCGAACGGAAATTTCACGCCCAGATGGCAATGTGGATCGATCAGACCCGGCATCAACACGCGTCCCGCCGCATCAATCGTCCGTGCCGCCTCGGGCAGAACGTCGTTTGCACCGGTGGCGATGATCTTTTGGTCCTTTATGGCAACTCCGCCAAAGAATTCCCCATCATGGCGTATGACCCGGGCGTTCTTAATAACGAGATCGGCCTTCATTTCTGTTTCTCCATGATGTCCTTGATGCGCCGTTCAATGCCGGTCCACTGGCTTTTTCCGACGGTGATTGGCGCGCGTGAGCCCATGCCGCGCGCCCAAACAGTCTTGATCCCCATTTCGCCGGCCATGTCGCGGTCGATTGTGCCCGGAGGCGCTGCGACGTCGACGAGAAGGACGTCGGGTTTCATGGTCTTAAGGAGCTCTTCGCCAATGAGCTGACGAGGTACGCTTCCGATCACGATGTCCATTCGCGGCAATATCTTGGGCAGATCTTCGAGCGTATGGGGTTCTGCGCCGGCCGCATAGGCGGCGGCGCGCTGAACCGGATTGCGGGCAGCCACATTCACGCGGGCGCCAAGGCCGACAAGCGTATGGGTCAGGAGAGAGCCTATAGTGCCCTGGCCAACAAGACAGACGTTCGCCCTGTGAACGGTGATCTGGGTGTTCTCAATCAGGACCTTAAGGACGCCTTCTACAATGGCCGGTCCACGAAGGAGCATCAGGTCGACGTCCCACTCATATTCATGAAGCGAAATACCGAGGGCCTCGCAGTGGGACTTGAGGTTGTCGTCAGCCCAGCCCAGAATGATGTTTGCGCCCTTGTTCATGCCCGCCAGCATTTCATGCGAGGGAATGATCCGGCCTGGATTGGATGGCGCGAACAATCCGCCGTCCGGCGCAATACCGGGAATAGGAAACAGCGCGATATCAGCACCTTTGAGCGCATCAGCGGCATCGGACGCATGATAAACGCCTTCGATACCCTTTTCCGGCCATGGAAAGCCGAAAGCACGAACCTTGGCTCCGGCGCGAACCGCGCAGCGGGCAATTTCCTGCTCGCGTGCGTCCCCTGCCACGACTGCGATAGTAAGATTGTTCCAGCTCATCGTGCGCTCACTTTCCTTATCAGTTCGTCTTTTGACAGGCCAGCAATGCCCATCGCCTCGGCGGTGCGTCCGCCGGTGTTGTAGTCGATGCCGACGGCGGCCTCTGCTAGCGTGTAGAGCGCGTCTGCCACCGGCACAGCGACTCCAGCGATTTGCGCGAGCTCGCGGAAGGGCAGAAGGCCGTGCCCGAAATCTTCGCGATAGTAGCGATGCTGGAGTGAATCGGGTGCCTTGATTTTGGCGTTTGCGACACCGCTCGCTATTGCGGCGCGATAGTCGGCAGTGTCAGTGACATGGGCTTCTACAGTCCCGATCAGCTTCATTTCTTCAATCAGATTTGGCAGTTTATGACCGAAAGCTGCCGCAACGTTCAGTCTCTCGTGATCGAGCTGTTCCATGACGCGTGCGACACCATCGGTCATTGCGTCCACGTAGAATGTGAAGTCGCCCCCGGTTGCCTCTACCCAAGCCACGCCGAGGACAGCGCCGGGCGTATGGAGGACCATGTTAACATTACAAAGGTCGGATGCCAGGACGTCGCCAACCGGGCTGGCGCCGGGAAAGAGAAGGGTTGCGGTTGAAAGGTGACGATCATTGCCCCCCAAGACAGCAGCCCGAACTTGGCCGGCACGACCGGTAACTGTCACTTCATCGGGTTTAAGCTTGCGGGCAACGTAGGTGAGTGTCGAGAATTCGACGACCGGTGGTGCGGTGCGGCCTGCCGTTTCGAATGCGTGAGCAAATTCCAAAGCCCCGCCGGTGTGCCCAGGGTTGAGAACAACTAGCCTGTCTGATGGCCAGCCTGCCTCAGCAAGCGCTTTGGCCATAGGCGCATGCGAAAACGTGGGAAGAGTTACGAGCGCCACCTCGCAGTCCTTTACCACGGCACCGAGATTGGAGGACATCGTTCGTGGGCGAGCGACACCCGAACCCAGCACCCCATTATATGCGATGCCGCCCAGCTCCAGAAAAGGCGCTAGCGTCGATTCCGATCTGGCCCAGTACGAGACTGTGTGTCCGGCCCGTGTCAGTTCGGCAACCGCTGCGGCGCCTCCCGCGCCTCCTCCCAGCACTGCTACCTTCATTGCTTCCTCCTCAAGGCCCCTGTAGGTGCGACGCCAATTCGCGACGACCACCATACGAAGCGTCAAAATATGAGATCACACCTTATGATCACAATTTAAATTGTCAAGCAGCGCTGACCTCGATTACCCGGCAAGCTTCATGCTGCCGACGCCGTCACTGTCCACGCATTCAGCAATCATATCAGCGGTTGCGGCTGACAACGTCCAGCCGAGGTGGCCGTGACCGGTATTGTAATAGATGCCCGGTAGACGGCCTTTGCCTACGCGCGGCAGCATGGATGGCATCATGGGGCGAAGACCCGCCCATGGGACCACGCGGCGCGTACTGGTTCCCGGAAACAGCGTGCGGGTCCAGGATACAAGTGGTTCGATCCGCTCGCTGCGGATATCGCGGTTGACGCCGTTGAACTCGGCCGTTCCTGCCACGCGAAACCGGTCCTTGCCCAGTCGCGAGGTGACAATTTTGGCCTTGTCGTCGAGAAGGCTTACCCAGGGCGCTGCATTCTGGCTTTGCTCGTCATCGAGATGCACTGTGATCGAATAGCCCTTTACCGGATAGACGTTCACCCGGTCTCCCACCATGGCTGCGAGGGCGCGACTACCGCAGCCGGCACAAATGACAACGCCGTCAAACCCTTCCTTTTGGGCTGATGGTGCGTCATCTCCCGATCCCTGCCACTCAATGGTATGGCGTCCATTTGCCATGCGCAGTCGCGTTACCTGGGCGTCGAATGCGAACCGCACCCCCTTTTTTTCGCAGGCATTTGCAAGCCCGGAGGTGAACTTGTGGATGTCGCCGGTGGAATCTGAGGGCGTAAAAAAGCCGGCATAGATGTCACCACGAACCGTGGGTTCGATCTTCCGCACGTCTTCGGGCGAAATAGCGCGCCTATCTAGCCCACCCTGGGCCAGCAGCGCGTTCACTTTTTTAGCGTGATCAAAGCTCGACTTGTCCCAATAGAGGTGAAGTATGCCGCGGCGTTCGAGGTCGAAGGCGATGTTTTCGTTTTCGGCAATCTCGAAAAGGTGGCTGCGCGCGGCAATGGCAAGTTTGGTGGTCTCGACAGTGTTTTCTCGGTAGCGACCGATATTGCTCATGAACTCGGCCAGCCATGAATATTTATGCCATGAGGGCGAAGGGTTGAGCAGAAGGGGTGCGTCGCGCTGCAGCATCCACTTCATGCCCTTGAAGAGCGTGGACCAATGGTTCCAGACTTCAGCATTGCTGGCAGAGAGCTGGCCGCCATTTGCGAAAGAGGTTTCCATGGCCGCGTAGCGGTTTCGATCGAAAACCGTGACGGAATGGCCGCGTTCCATGAGCGCATAAGCAGTCGTTATGCCGGTGATGCCGGCGCCGATAACAGCAAGTTTGGGCATGGTGATTCCCATAATTGGATCGTTGATAGCGCCACGAATTTCGCCGCGCCGATGGTCCCCAATCTGTCGCTGTTACCTGAGAGCTTTCCGTGGGCCATGACCACGGTTTCCCCTTCGGTGGGCAGGCGGATAGCAACGATCCACTTTGCCTCTCTCCAGATGTTTTCGCTGCCTGGTCAGCTTTGCCTGAGAGATTCCTGGGGGGTTGCTCCGTCGGCGCCGACATTGTTGGCCGGTCTCTCCCCGGCAGCGGAAGGTGCCACCGGGCCATCACGTTGGCCCGGTGGCAGTTTCAATTTCCTTCGTCGTAAAGCGTTGTAGTTGTGTCGACGTCGTCCTTGTGCAGTCCGGCGCGGATCACCGCCTCTGCCGCCAATTCACGAGCCTTGCTGCGGATTTTCTTCTCGTCCACGCCATAGACCTGGCCGTCACCATACACTTTGCGGCCATTGACCCAAGTCTGGCACACCGACGCCGTAGAGGCGGAGTAAACTAGCGCCTGCAGCGGATCATGAAACGGTGTCCATTCGACGTGATCGAGGTCGAACAGGATGAAGTCGGCCTTCTTACCGATCTCAAGTGAACCGATTTCATCGTCCCACATCAGGGCCCTAGCGCCCTCAATCGTTGCGGCACGCAGTGCCTGTCGGGCGGTGAAGATGTCGGGTTGAACCCGCGCATCCTTGAACATCCCCGCAACCAAAAGCATCTGGCGCATGAGGTTCATGTTGCCGGCCGCCGAGACACCATCGGTTCCGAGTCCGACCTTGACCCCCGCGGCGACCATTTCGGGGTACTTTCCGATGGCGGTCGCCCCCTTGCCCAACTTGAAAGAAGAGCATGGACAAAATGCCACCGCCGCTCCGCGTTCAGCGAGAAGTTTGACCTCTTCATCGGTGACGGCTGCACCGTGCGCGATCACGAGGTTCTTACGGATGCCGCCCGCATTGTCGATGCGGGTGATCGGCCACACGCCGTACTTGCCCTCACACACCTTGGCTTCTTCGATCGATGTCGCCAGGTGGTAAGTGGTGCCGACGCCCAGACGCTCGGCCAGCTCGACCGCACCCACGTGCAGCTCCAGCGTACACGGTTCCTTGCCTTCGATGTTAACCCAGCAGCGCGCCCGCCCGTCGAGGGCGCCGTTATATTTGACGACGCACTTCTCGAGTTCTTCAAGAGCCGTCTGCGCGTCAGGGAAAAAATGGTGATCGGCCATTTCCTCGGTCCAACCCTTAGGCAATTCGGCAGGGCGATTGTCGGCTGCGTGGCGCCCCGTAATGCCCCGGATACCGGTCGGTTCCATGGCCTTTATGACGATGCCGGGATCATACTGCGAGCCCATATCGAGAAAGCACGTGGTGCCACAGCGCAGCATTTCGGTGATCCCGAGAAGTGCGCCCCAATACTCGTCTTCATCGGTCACATGAGCGTAAAACGGTTTGGCCCAGTGAAAGACCCATGCGCGTGTGTTGAGATTGTCGGGGAACACAGCGCGCGACAGCGTTTCGGACAGGTGGACGTGGCTGTCCACAAAGCCCGGGCACATGCCCATCATTGCGCCGTCGATCACTTCATCGAATGACTCCTCGGCGTGGCGTGCGGCGATTTCTTCTGCCCCACCGATGTCGGCGATCCGATCGTTTTCCACGACAACGCTAGCTTTGCGCAAAACAGAGTCATTGGCATCGACGGTGAAAATGAAGTTTAGGTTTTCGATCAGGGTTCGCAACATATCCTCCCCGGAGTGCGTGTCGTAGATATCAGGCGATCGAGCGCGTTTGGGTCTTATGGTTGCCCTGACCGCAAACGATCAGATTGTCTGTATTTGAATAGTCGGAAAGCAGTTCGGACCCGCTTGCTGTCACCAACAACATGTCCTTGTTCTGCATGCCAAACCCATGGCCGGTGTCATAGCAAAGCGGTTCAAAGCCCAGCACCATGTTTTCCTCGATCAGCGCGTCCGAACCGGGTTTGCCCAGAACCGGTGTCAGGCCCAAATAGGGATCTTCGTGCAGGTGCAATCCGATGCCGTGGCCTACAAAGGATATGGGCGGCAAGTTCATTTGCGAAAGCTTAGCGATAAAGCTGTCATATATGGCGCGGCAGCTTGCGCCGGGCCGAACCTTGTCCATGATTTCGTATTTGCAGTCGACAAGATGGGACCAGATGTCTTTAGCATGGTCGGGCGCCTCACCAACCACGGCCGTACGGCACACACCGGCCTGATAGCCGTCGATAACGGAAAAAATTTCGACGCGGCAGACATCTCCCCGCTTGAGCACGCGATCCGACGGCCCAACATTTGGCAGAACGCTGCGCTCGCCGGTGGCAACAATCAGCAGTTTGAAGTGTTCGGCACCCAGTGCATAAACATTGCGGGTCAGGTGCCCGGCAATGTCCATTTCCGAATCCCCCTCTTCAACCGACGCAAGCGCGTCGTAGATGGCCTGATCAGCGATACGCGAGAGCTTGCGCAGCAAGGCGATCTCGCCGGGGGTCTTGATCTGGCGCAGCCGCGCCAAAACCCGTTCGGCGGGAACGAAAGTCGCGGCGGGCAGGGCGGCCTGCAAGCGCATCAGGTCACCAGCGGGCAGGTAGTCCATCTCGATGGCGATTCTTGCGGATGAGAGGTGGAGTTCCGATAATTGGTTGGCCAGGACCACCATCGGATCATCTGAAAACTCCGCCCAAATGCAGGTTGGTACATCTGGCTGTTTGCGCCTGATAGTGCTTGCTTCCATATCGACGCCGAACAACGCCTTGGTGCCGTCTGCGGTCACGATGGCCGCGGCGTGGCGATGGCGTATCAGGGGTTGGCTTGGAACCACAAAGCCAGTCACATATGCAAAGTTTTCCGGTGAACATGAGACGATGGCATCAAAGCCGTTCTCGCGCATCGCCCGCGTCTGTTTTTCGATGATTTCTGCACGCATTGATGAGACTCCCCTTCACTCAGATCGCGATTTGATATTTTTCGATTTTCTTGACGTCGACTTCGATACCCATTCCGGGCCCATCGGGAACGACGATCGCGCCATTTTCAATTTGCATCGGCGCGACCAGAAGATCGTCTTTGTAGTATAGGCCTCCGATCTGACCGTGCTGTGCTTCTGCGGGCACAGAAACGGGAATGACGCAGGACAGCGTTACTGCCGGCGAAGCGGCGGCAAGTTGAACGTTTGCAAGATTGCCGACACCGGTTTCGATCGAACCGTTGACGTTGCAGAGAATACCCGCGGCGCGGCACACTGCACCCACTTCCATCGCCTTGTAGAGGCCGCCCGCTTTGGTCGTATAGATTGAGATGATCTGGACTTGGCCCTGATTGATGATTTGAATCGCGTCATGGGCGTTCCATGCGGATTCGTCGGCCATGACCGGAGCATCGATCCGCCTTGCAACCTCGGAAATCCGCTCGATCCCCATAACGGGCTGCTCGACATATTTGATGCGGCAGCCTTCAAAGCGGCGAATGATCTGGACAGCTTCACCGGGAGACTTGTAGCCCTCGTTTGCGTCCACGCACAGGTCCATGGCATCGCCTGCGGCCTCGCGAACTGCATGAACCATAGCAACGTCACGTTCAGGGTCGACCCCGATCTTGATCTTGATCGTTTTGATGCCCTCGGCTGCGAGTTGGGCCGCTTCGGTCCGGGCTTCATCTATGGAAATCAGGCCAATCGAATGGGTAACGGGTACGCGGTCGCGTGACTTTCCGCCCAAAAGGACATGAACAGGAACGTCGAGCCACCGGCCCGTCAAATCGTAGACGGCGAATTCCACCGCTGCTTTCGCATACGGATATCCACGAATGGTCGCGTCCATTCGGACATGTAGCTCTGCGATATTGCCCAGCTCGATGCCGGTAACTGCCGGGGCCAGGTAAGTGTCTATAACCGACTTCACAATGATTGCGGATTCGCCGAAATAGCGTCCAAACTCTCCACCCCAATCCTTGAGGGCTGGGGCCTCTCCCCACCCAACACGACCGTCGCTGTCGGTGATTTTGACCAGCACGTAGCGCCCGATGACTTCGGTTAATCCTGCCCATTTGTGTTCACGCCGGGTGGGAAGCTGCACAACAAGGGTTTCGACTGTCTTGATCGTGGGCACGGAGTTTCCTTTTGACGCTAGGCACGTTATAACTTGATGAGATCACCAATTGTGATCACACATTACTGATGGCATTGTGCTTCGTCAAGCATGGATGTGTAGGCTTTGGGCGAGGGCCGTTTGACGGCCAGAAAAGGAAGCAACGATGATAATTGAGACGACGAACTACTACGCCAAGCCCGGTAGCGAGGACGAGGTCCTCATGCAGCGCAGGCGAGCGACGGCAATCCGCAAGAGTTTGGGATTGCCAGAGGGGCGCACCTTTGCACGGCTTGAAGCCGAGGGGCCGAACGTGCAGTGGCGCTGCGAGTTCTCATCGCTAAATGCGTACCGCGAAGACATGGCGGTAAGGAAAGATTCGGCCGAGTTTTCTGCGGCTAGGGCGCAAATGCATACCCTAATCGACCGTTTCGAGCGTCATCTGCACGAGGAGGTCGATTGACAACAAAAGAACGAGGCGATCGACGTATGACGGGATCGTTATCGGGACGTGCGCGGCATCGGGAGGGGGGCAGCTAAGCCGGCGGTCGGACTTGGCGCGCCAAAGACCATCTCGCCGGTTCACCCATTCAGTTCACCCGGTCTTCTTCATCCAGTGCTGTGGCGATGACGTGCCGACCTGCCTTGTCGAACTCACTCGCCCTCACGCCAGTTTGGCCGCAGAGAGCGCAGCTTTGACCGCCTGATCGACGACGGCGTGAAAATCTGCATAGTTTTCGAGAGCCATATCCAATTAGTCCAAGCGGCTTATGTCGCTGGGATGCGCTCCAATGCGCCTGTCGATATCGATCAGGACTGCATCGCCGCTCTGCCGTCTCGTCTCGCCAGCACTATGATGAGGGAAAGGCGCTATTTGCGCCGAAAATCACGCTGCTGAACTCGGGAGCGGCACCGGCTGATTTGGAGTGTTCGCTGATGGGCGTTGCTAACTCGCGTTCGGACGGGTCGAGGGAGGGGGCGCGCACCCCGGCCTGCATGGCAGCATCGTTGATGAGTGCGCTTTGTTTCAGTGCTTCAAACTCGCCCGCATCCTTGCGCGCCATGAGCGTGCCCACAGTATCAGCCGTGCAGCAGCGCTTTGCGCCAGGCAGCGCGCCGAGCACGGCGAAGGTAAAGTCGGCCAACGGATTCAGCTCATAGTTGGGAATAGATGTTTCAACGATGCACAGCCGTGCAAAATTCTATTAGCAGCAAGACGGAATCCATCCTCAAAGTGCTGAAAACGCTCATAAGTGACGCAGAATATGGGTTGTTAGGTCATCAACCACGTCCGAAGGCAAATATGCACAGCTGTGCAAAAATGACTTGACTCGCGGCGGCGGCCTTATAGTGTCCAGCTTGGAGGAGGGCCGAAACGTTCGGTCCGGATCGAAACGAAAGCCATGCGCCGTCCAAGAGGAGGAGGCGCGGCACTGGGAGGAACAATGATCCGTGCGTCTGCGTCGTCCTTGACGCTGAATTCGTTTTTACGCTCGAACGCGGCATCAATTTCCGGAGCGTCGCTGTGACTGCTGTGACCAAACGGGAAATGTCCCGCGCAGCGCCGGGCGCCTGGCAGAAGCTGCGCTATCGTGCTCGCATTGCCCTACGTGAACCCACCACGCTGATCGGGCTGCTCGCCGCACTGCTCTTTGCTTATCTGATTATTGTTCCCATCGTCTCACTGCTGATCGATGCCGGGCGTGTCCAGTTCGGCGACGAGCGCAGGATCGGCAGCGAGCCAGGCGCCTGGACGTTTTATTACATTGGCCGGGCCTTGTTCTCTCCTGTTGCGGGGAATCTCTTCTGGTCGCCGTTGTTCAACACGCTTTCGGTCGCCTTTGGTGCAATTGCCATCTCTCTCGCCATCGGGGGGCCGCTGGCCTGGCTGGTCAGCCGCACGGACATGTTTGCCAGACGTTGGTTTGCCACCGCATTGATCGTGCCGTTCATGTTACCGGGTTGGACCTTCGCTTTGGCGTGGACCACCTTGTTTAAGAACCGTTCGGTCGGTGGGCAGTTGGGCTGGTTCGAGGCGTTGGGCCTTACACCTCCGGACTGGCTGGCATACGGCCAGGTACCGATCACCATCATCCTGGCGCTCAACTACATCCCGTTTTTTATCCTTCTGTTCGGTAACGCGTTGCGCCGGTTCGACAGCCAGCTCGAAGATTCTGCCCGCATGCTGGGGGCAAGCTCTTCGACAGTCGCGCTGAAAATCATTGGCCCGTTGATGTTGCCGGCTCTTATGAGCGCCATAATCCTTGCATTTGCCAAGTGTATCGGTGAATTTGGCGTGCCCTATGTGCTCGGCCTGCCGGTCAACTACGATCTCTTGGCCACCGGCCTGTACCGCTCGATTTCCTCTCGGCAGACAGGGGTCGCCGCGGTGCTTGCCACGGCGATAATGATGATTGGCATGATCGCACTTCTGGTCGACGCCCGGTTGGTGCGCGAGGCGCGAAAATTCGTGACCGTAGGCGCCAAAGGCGCAATGGCGCGCCGCAGTACGTTAGGGCCGCTCCGCATCCCTGCCACTTTGTTTGCTGCTCTGATCTTCCTGCACTCGGTCGGCCTGCCTCTGCTCACGCTCGTTCTTTCTACCGTGATGCGTGTGCCCGCAAATTTTGCTTGGTCCAATTTCACGCTCGACTACTGGATCGGAACCAATCTTGATACGGTTGCGCTGCGCTCAGGCATTCTGCTGACGCCAGCGCTGTGGAGTGCGGCCTTCAATACCCTCTGGATCGTGGGCATAGCTTCGGTTTGTTCGGGGCTTCTGGGACTCCTGGTGGGTTATGTCGTGGTTCGCACACCGGTATGGCCATTGGCTGGCTTTCTAAGGCAGGTCACCTTCTTTCCCTACATGGTACCGGGCATCGCCTTTGCCGCGGCATACCTTTCTCTGTTCGCGGTCCAGCGCGGCCCGATCCCTGCACTTTATGGCACCGTTGCCATCCTGATGCTGGCGCTGGTGGCAGACCAGATGCCTTACGCATCACGCGCCGGAATTTCAGCCATGATGCAATTGGGCAAAGACCCCGAAGAAGCCGCACAGGTCGCTGGAGCCGGATGGTTTCGCCGCATGATCGCGGTCGTCATTCCCATTCAGAAGGGCGCTTTAATGACCGGCGTGTTGCTGCCGTTCATTTCCGGGATCAAGGGGCTGAGTCTCTTTGTAATCCTAGCGGTTCCAGCAACCGACGTCCTTACCACCTATTCGCTGCGGCTGGTTGATTACAACTACACCCAAGCCGCCAACGCCGTGGTGCTTATGATTGCAGCAATTGCCTATTTCGGGACTTTGTTGGCCCAAAAACTTACCAAGACCAATCTTGCCGACGGACTAGGGAGCTAGACGATGCCCAATATCAAACTGCTTGGTGCGCAAAAGAGCTACGGCGGTACAGCTGTCAAGGCAGTCTCAGATCTTACGCTCGAGATCGGCGATGGTGAGTTCATGTGCCTGCTGGGCCCATCAGGTTGCGGCAAGACCACGACACTGCGGATGATCTCGGGACTGGAACACCTCTCTGAGGGCCAGATCACAGTGGGTGACCGTGTCGTCGACTGCGTTTCTTCGGGTACGTTCATTTCCGTCGAAAAGCGCGGCATGGGTTTGGTCTTCCAGAGCTATGCACTCTGGCCGCATATGACCATTGAGCGCAATACAGACTTCGGTCTGCGCTTGCGCAAGGTGCCCAGGGCCGAGCGCGAGGCGCGGGTCGACAAAGTCATGAAGACCCTAGGCATCGAGCAATATCGCGACCGCTATCCCAGCCAGCTCTCGGGTGGACAGCAGCAACGTGTGGCGCTGGCTCGAATGCTGGCGGTCAACCCCGACGTACTGCTACTCGATGAGCCGTTGTCCAACCTCGATGCGAGGTTGAGACTGGAAATGCGCTCCGAACTCAAGCGCATTCACGAGGAATTCAAAACCACCATCGTCTTTGTCACACACGACCAATGGGAAGCGATGACACTGGCGACCTCGATTGCCGTTATGAGCGATGGAGCGCTTCAACAGGTCGGAACGCCCAACGACATCTATGAGCGCCCTGCCAACCGGTTCGTCGCTGAATTCGTCGGCAGCCCACCGATCAATATCGTGGAGATGGGCAAAGATAGCACCGATCCTCTGGCCACTTCGGTGCGCGCTTATTTCGCGCGCCAGTTTCCGCGCCTTGCCGATATCGGCTCGATCGGCATGCGTCCAGAGTCGCTGGCAATTGCGCTGGAGGAAGAGGCCATTCCCAAAGGCGCCTTTTTCGAAAAAGGGAAAGTGTCCGGGGTGCTGCCTACTGGCGGTTCCTGGATCATCGAGGTGCAGGCCGTGGGCACCAAGCTGTTTCTCACGACCCATTTACCCCCTGCCATTTCGGATGGCGACGAGGGCTACTTCTATATTCGCCCCGAGGCGCTGCACGTATTCGATCTCGAAGGTGTGCGCCACGCGGCGGCCGATACCCAGCTTCGCGGAGAAGTTGGAAATGTGGCCTCCAAGGCCATCAGGAAAGTGCCGGCCTGAGGGAGGACGGTATGAACAAACGAGGAGAACGAACGTGAACATTTCGATCTGCCTGAACAGGCTGACCATGAGCGTCGGCGCCATGGCCATGGCCACCGCGCTTACGAGCGCGCCCGCTATGGCACAGAACGCATGGGATGCGGAGAATTTTGATATCGATGCACTCATCGAAGCGGCGAAAGGCGAGCCGCCAATTACCGTCTACGACAGCACCGGCAAGATTGTGGAAATCGCTGACGCCTTCGCGGCAAAATACGGTCTCCAAGCGACGGGTGTGAAGGTGTCCACGGGCGCGCAGATCGACCAAGTCATGCGTGAGGGGCAGGCCGGTAACATCGTGGGCGATGTAGTGGTGGTCCAGGACGTGCCTCCGGGCATGGCGCAACTCGTGCCGATGGGACTGCTCGAAAGCTGGACGCCGCCCGATCTGGCTGAATTCATTCCCGAGGGGATGCGCGATCCGGTGATCATCGTCTCCAGTCCCAACGTGTGGACCTATAACACCGAGGTCTACGACACTTGCCCGGTCAGCAATATCTGGGAACTGACCGAACCGGAATGGAACCGCAAGGTCGCAATGCAGGATCCCTTGGGTAAGCCGACCTATACCGACTGGTTTAACCAGACCGAAATGCATTTCGACGACCAGATTGCCCAGGCCTATGAGGATCACTACGGTTCACCGCTACAAACCGATGAGGACAGCGCGACCAAGGCATGGGTCAAGGCGCTGGCGGCCAATGCGCCATTGCTGACCGACTCGGACTCCGCGGCCGGCGACGCGGTCGGCGCGCGGGGACAAACCGATCCATTCATGGGGCTCATGGCCACGGCCAAATTCCGGGACAATGCTCCCGATGGTCTGGCTCTGGGTCTGTGCACAGAGCTGAATCCCTTTTCGGGATGGATGTATCCAGGGGTGGGCATGATCTCGACACAGACCGACAGTCCCAACGCGGCGCGCCTGTTCATCCGTTATCTGCTCACAGAAGAGGGAATTGCGCCCCAAAGTGCAGATGGAAAGCTCTCGTCCAACACTGAGGTCCCCAGTCATCCCGATGACCTTTCGGGCGTGAGCGATCACCTCGACGAAATGATGCCCTATTCGACCGCCACGGCGATGGACGACTTCGATACGCGTCAGGATTGGCAAGATTTCTGGCGGATCAACTACGCCCGCTAATTCCCATTTTTGGCGACCGGTGCACATGCACCGATCGCTACCCCCATTGGCATTCACAACGATCCGTCTCGCGACCTTCAGACCGCGGACGGCAAGGAGAAGATATGTCCCGATTTTCCCAATCTTGCCTCTTTGGAGCCATAGCGGCCGGGGTCATGCTCGCGGTTGCCCCAGCGGGGGCCCAAGACGCGTTCGATCTTGATGGCCTGATCGAGGCCGCCCGCGCCGAGCCGCCGATCACCGTCTATGCAGTGACGGGCAAGATCGTCGAAACAGCAGAGGCGTTCACAGCGAAATTTGGTGTGCAGGCCGAGGGCCGAAAGGTCAACGAGGCCGACCAGGTTGAACTTCTGATCCGGGAGAGCCAGTCCGGCAATATCGTCGGCGACGTCTCGGTCGCAGCCGACGTCGCTGCCATCGCCGCCCAACTGGCGCCTTTCGATATTGTCGAGAGCTGGGTGCCGGGTGATATCGCCCCCAATATCGCGCCGGAATGGAGCGATCCACTGGTGCTCGTCAATGACCCCCACGTCTTCACCTATAACACCGAGGTCAACGCCAGCTGTCCAGTGACCAACATCTGGCAGCTTACGGGACCGGACTATGCCCGAAAGGTGGCGATGCTCGATCCGCTGGTTAAACCCAATTATGCAGATTGGTTCAACCAGATGGAAATGCACTACGACGACGCCATTGCGCAGGCCTATGAGAGCCACTTCGGCACGCCACTGGAGACCGATGAGCGCAGTGCAACCGCTGCATGGGTGCGCGCTTACGCCGAAAATCAGCCGCTTCTGGGTGACTCCTCTTCGGTTGCCGAGGCCATCGGCGCCCCCGGACAGGATGATCCGTTCTTTGGCATCACCTCGGTCGCCAAGTATCGCGACAACGTGGCAAGCGATTTCAAGCTCGGGCTGTGCACGGACATGGAGCCCTTCATCGGCTGGCTCTATCCGGGCCCAGGTGTGATCGCCTCGGGAACCGACAGTCCCAATGCCGCACGCCTGTTCATCCACTACCTTTTGACCGAGGAGGGCATTGGGCCACAGGCGGTCGACGGCAAGATCTCGACCAATTCAGATATCGCCCTCCCGCCCGACGAACCTTCGGGAATCTCGGATCACTTCGATGATCTCATGACCTTTTCGATGGCGACCGCTGAGGCTGATTTCGACGCCAGACAAGACTGGCAGGATTTCTGGCGTCTTCACTATTCGCGTTGAACCACCGCTCTAGCAATCGGCGGCATTGCCGCCGGTTGCCAACATCGAGTCCGATGAAACGGGCCGCAAGCACAACGAAGCGACAGAGGCGGCATGACCGTCAATTTGGAGGAGAGAGTTTCAATGAAAACGAATTGCACCAGGCGAGGCATCGCCACTGCAACGCTCTCGGCCGCGTTGTTGGCCGGGATGGCCAGCCCGGGCCCTGCTCAAGAGGCGTTCGACCTCGATGCGCTGATCGAAGCGGCGCGGGTCGAACCGCCGATTACCGTCTATGACAGCACTGGCAAGATTGTTGACATGGCTGAGGCGTTTTCGAGCACTTACGGATTGGACGCCACCGGCGTGAAGGTTTCCGCCACAGCCCAGTTCGAGCAGATCACCCGCGAAGCTCAGTCTGGAAACGTGCAAGGCGATGTTGCCTTGATCACCGATACCCCGGCCGCCGTCGCCCAGCTGCTCCCGCGCGGCTATGTGGAGAGCTGGCTGCCGCCGGACTTGGAAGACAAGATCCCGGCCCCGTTCCGCAACCCGTTGGCGATCACCACAAACGCCAACGTATTCGCTTATAATACCGAGGTTCACGACACCTGTCCGGTCACCAATATGTGGCAATTGACTGATCCGGAATGGCAGGGTCGGTTCGCTATGGTCGATCCGCTGACCAAAGGCACGTACCCCGACTGGTTCAATCAGATGGAGACCTATGGCGACGACTTGGTCGCCCAGGCGTATGAAGATTATTTTGGCGAACCGCTGGTCACCGATCATCCCAGTGCCACTGCTGCCTGGGTCGTCGCCCTTGCCGAAAGCGGACCGCTGATCACTGACGGGGACGACGCCATATCCGAGGCTGTCGGTGTACGTGGACAGGCCGACCCGTTCGTGGGCCTGCTCAGCTCTGCCAAGTTTCGCGACAACGAGGACCAGGATCACGCCCTGGGCCTGTGCACCGAGATGCGCCCCTGGGTCGGCTGGAGCTATACCAAACTCGGTCTGATCGCCTCGGGCACCGATAGCCCAAATCTGGCGCGTCTGTTTATCCATTATGTGCTCACCGAGGACGGCATCATGCCGCAAATGGTGGACGGCAAAATTCCCACCAACACTGACATCGCCATGCCAGACGACGAGCCTTCTGGCATCATGGAGGTGCACGATTTGGTCTTCGGCTATGACTCTGCGTCGGCGCTTGAGGATTGGGACGCTCGGCAGGACTGGCAGGATCTTTGGCTGGTGCATCTGAGCCGTTGAACCCAACCCAGGGGCGGCGTTTGCCTGTGCCGCCCCAACAAGGATTATCATTGTGTCTGTTCCGACTTCTTCGCAAACCAACGTCATTGAACCTCGCCTTGTGGCGCAGCTTTGCGACGTCGCCATTCGGGCTGCCCATTCGGTGCGCGACGACCTGTTGTCGGCGTTCCGCGCTCCCATGGACACGGGCACCAAGGTCGATTTCCATGACATCGTCACCATCCATGACAGGCGGGCCGAGGAAAGCCTCAAGTCTTTCATTTTTCGTGAGGTTCCCGACTCCCGCGTTCTTGGCGAGGAGGGGGGACGGCAGGGCGATGGCCGTGTCGAATGGTACATCGATCCCATCGATGGCACCGCCAATTTTGCCTGCGGCCTTGCATTCTGGTGTGTTTCGATCGCCGCGGTAGTCGATGGCGAGATTGTCGCGGGGGTCGTCTTTGATCCGGTCTCGGGCAATACGTTCAGCGCGGACGCCGGTGGGGCATGGCTTAATGGCGCGCCTCTCAATAGCCGTGCCCATTCCGCCGAGTCCGAAGCGGTGGTGATCACCGGCTATCCAGTTGCACGCGATTTCCGTCTTGATGGCCGTCAGCGGGCCCTCGACAACTTCGCTATCCTGGCCGAGCGCTTTTCGACGGTCCGACGTCCTGGCAGTGCAGCACTGAGCCTGTGCCACGTGGCCGCCGGTTGGGCCGACGCCGCCATAGGCTTCGGCGTCAACGCCTGGGACGTATGTGCCGCAATTCTCATCCTGCGCAGGGCTGGCGGCACCTATACACCCTATCGTCTTGGCAAAGTCCCTGCGGACGCGCCCGATTTTATGTGTCCTGGCTATGTGGGCATGGGGAAGGGGGCCCGCTTCCCAACACTCGACGCCATCGCGACGGCCATCTCGGCCCATCGGGAAATCCTTGCCGCCTCCTTTTCGAACTGAACCAGAGTAACAACTATGTCAGCAGTGTCCCAGCACGAACACACCTCTTCCGCGACGAGCGAGCGGGGTCTCGACCTACGCGAAAAAGCGCTACTGAGCCTGATACGCGAGGCAGGCGCCCTGGCGCAGTCTGCGTTCATAGCCGACGCCGGAGGCTTTGAAATGAAAGGCCCGCAGGACTTTCTGACCGTCACCGACGCTGCCGTTGAAGCGCTGATCCGCGAGCGTCTGTCTCAATTGTTCCCTGATGACGGGTTTGTGGGCGAAGAGTCCGGGTCGGTGCCGGGCGAAGCTGTCTGGGTCGTTGATCCCATTGATGGGACCGCCAATTTTGCCCGTCGCATTCCCCATTATTGCATTTCGATTGCCTTTGCGTCGGGCAATGAAATCCTGCTTGGCGCAATCTACGACCCGGCCCATGACGAACTCTATTTCGCCAGAAAAAGCCGGGGCGCCAGCCGCAACGGGGCCGCGATCTCGGTGTCCTCGGTTTTCGATCCCCGCTCGGCCTGTGTCGAGCTGGGCTGGTCGGTTCGGGTTCCAAACGCCACCTATCTCGATGTTCTGGCGAAGATTTTGGACGCTGGCGCCAACATCCGGCGTGCTGCCACGGGCGCGCTCGGCCTTGCCTATGTCGCTGATGGCCGCTCCGATGCTTATGCCGAATTGCACATGCACCCATGGGATTGTCTTGCTGGTCTGTTGCTGGTGCGTGAGGCCGGGGGAAGGGTGTGCAACTTCTTAGCCGACGAGGGGCTGCGATCAGGTGGCGGTGTTCTGGCTGCGACGCCCGGCGTCGCCGAGCTCATGATAAAGGCAACCGGAATTGGGTGCGACTGATCCGGTTCAGCGGGGCCGTACCGATTTGCGCCAGACGGGCTGCGCCTGAAACCGGATCGGCTCCTGCACTTCAGTGACGTGAGTGGGATGATCAATCAGCTTTACGACATGATCTGCAATCTGATCGACCGGCTGACGGAATGTCGTCAGCTCATAGGAGGACCAGCTCGCTTGCTCGATATCGTCAAAGCCGATCACGCAGAGCTCGTCAGGGACCTTGAGCCCGAATTCGTTGCGGGCCGCGTCCAAAAAGCCACAGGCCAGAAGGTCGGTTACACAGAATATGCCGTCGGGTCGCTCGGACTTGCTGAGCACCAATCGCGCCGCTTCAACACCCGATTGATAGGCGGTTGGCCCAAGCCGGGTCACATTGACATCGACCGAGGCGTCTTTGGCCGCCTCCACGAATGCCTTTTCGCGCGCCGAAAGCGACGCAGAACCGACCGCCGATGCAATGACTGCCAGTCTCCTGCATCCAGCCCGATAGAGCATATCGAAAGCCTGGCGAGCGGCAGTTCGGTTGGTGACGACAATGGTTTGGGGCCCTGGAACCGGGTCGTCGCGATTGACCAAGATGACGTGTTGGCCGTTGCTGAGGCATGTCTCGATCAAGGAGGCGGCCGGCTGGCCGGACAGCACGATTGTCGCGTCGGCTCGGTAATGCAATGTCTGTCGAAGCGCCGCTTCTACTGTTGCATTCTCCCCAGAGGAATTGATGATCATGGCCACCTTGTCGGCAGCCTGCAACCTGCGGGTCAGTGCTTCGATCATCTTGGCCTGATAGGGCGTATTGATGTCGGCTACGACCAGCGAGACGATATTGCTGCTGTCGCGGATTAGGCCGCGGGCGAGATGATTGACGTGATACCCAAGCTCTTCTGCCGCCTCGAGTACGCGCTTGCGGGTAGCCGGTGAAACGCTGGCGCCATTTGTAAACGTTCGCGAAACAGCTGAGCGTGAAACCCCGGCTCGAGCGGCCACCTGCTGCGCACTGACGAAGGATTTTCCCGGTGTTCGTCCCGACCTGTCGTGCTTCATGCTGACCCTATCCAAAGGCGACCTGTATTGTAGCAGCAATTTGCACAGCTGTGCGACGAGTTCAACACCAAGGATTTCCTGCGCTTGTCCTCCTATAACCGGAACCGCGCCCGTGCGCAATTAGGCGTTCGGGCTGTCAGGCATGGTAGCGATCAGGTGCAACAGCGCTGGACGCGCCGCCACTTTAAGCCCGATCGTAGCGTCCCGGTTGACCATATTGCACAGGTGTGCAAGATTGGATGTTGGTGCGGTATATACCTCCCGGAACCGCACATTACACCGCGCATTTCCCTATAGAAGGATACTTGCATGGCGCAGATTGCCCCCCGCTATGATCGCCCCGATATCAGCCTTGTCGCCACTGGAATTGGCGATGACGGAGTTTCGCTTTTTATCGGCGGATCGGACGGTGCGCGCGATCTCGATCTCTTGCGGGAGAAGGGAATTTCAACCGTCATCAATTGCGCGGTAAATCTCGATTTCAACTATGTTCTGGATCCTGCCCTACCAGCGGAGGCGGGCAAGGTCGCGACCGGACACGGTGCCATCCGCGCCTACAAGATCGGCCTGATCGACGGGGACGGCAATCCTTCGCGCATGATGTTGGCCGGGTATTACATTCTCGACGGCGCCCTCAAGCAGCAGCTTCCCGAACGCCCCAGCTATCCCAATCGCGAGCGTGGAAATGTCCTTGTCCATTGTCGCGGCGGCCGCAGCCGGTCGGTGGCGCTTGTGGCTCTCTATCTCGCCCGGAACCAGTCGGATCAATTCCCTACCTTTGAGGATGCGCTCACCCATGTGCGTACGAAACGAGAGTTGCGCTCTGACGAGTGGTTCGAAACGCCCAAGCCCATGCTGGTCGATGCAGCAAAGCAAGCGCTTGACGCCATTGAACTTTTAGAGGGGCACTAAAATTAGCTCGACTCTCATCCTTGTCGATCTGCTGGGCGCAGGTGCGCTGTTGCTCTGGGGGCTTCGCCTGATCAAGACGGGCATGCTGCGCGCCTTTGGTGCCTCGCTGCGCTACTGGATCGGCAGGAGCACAAAAAACCGGCTTTCGGCCGTGATCGTCGGTATACTGGCGACCCTGGCCGTCCAGTCCTCGACCGCGACCGCGGTCATAACTGCTTCGTTTGCGGCGCGCGAGCTGGTTTCCGGCATCATGGCCCAGGCAATCATGCTCGGCGCCAATATCGGCACCAGTTTGGCCGCCGTCATCCTTTCGCTCGACCTGCACTGGCTGTCTCCGGTGCTCATTCTTGTGGGCGTAGTGACGTTCAGTCGCAGCCGCTATGCCGCCGGCAAGGGGGTGGGGCGCGCGATCCTGGGGCTGGGGCTCATGCTGCTCGCCCTGACGCTGCTGGGACGGGCGACTGAGCCCGTCAGAACCTCACAAACCGTCATCGAGCTGCTCTCCAGTCTAGGCGGCGCTCCGGCCTTTGCCCTGCTCTTTGGCTCGGCACTGGCCTTTCTCTCCTCGTCCAGCCTCGCGGTTGTGCTCTTTGTGGTGCTGCTCGGACAGGCCGGCATCGTATCGCCGGAACTCTCACTCGTACTTGTTGCCGGCGCCAATCTTGGCGGCGCCATTCCGCCCTATCTCGCGGTGTATGGCGAGGGCGTGGAGGCCCGTCGGCTTGCGGCCACCAATCTGGCCATAAGAGCTGTTGGTGCCTTGGCCCTGACCGCGCTGGCGGGCATCATTGCGCCCTGGATGGAAGACGTCTGGCCCGATACGGGGCAACTGACACTGGTGGCCCATATTGGATTTTCCGCCGCTCTACTTATCATTTTTCTGCCATTGCTCGGCCCGCTGGCCAGACTTGCCGAAAAGCTGATCCCCAATGCAATCGAGGGCAAGGCCGTGCCGCGCTTTCTCGACGAGAGTGCTTTGACGACCCCTGCTCTCGCGCTCTCTGCCGCCGCCCGCGAGACGCTGCGGCTCGGCGACATGGTCCGGGACATGCTCGAAGCGAGTATGGAGGCGCTCCAGACGTCCGATCCGGGCGTTCGGAGCCAGCTTGCCGAGATCGAAAACGACATTGACAGGGTGCAGGGGGAGATCAAGATCTATCTCTCTCGCCTCGGCCGCGAGGAGCTCGATGACGAGGATTCCCGCCGGGCCACCGAGATCATGTCCTACGCGGTCAATCTCGAACACATCGGCGATATCATAGACAACGGTTTGTCCGAACTTGCCGCCAAGAAGGCCAAGCGCAAGCTCACCTTTTCGGCCGAGGGACTGGCGGAAATCGTGGGCTTTTACGACAGGACGCTGGCGATCCTGCAAATCGCCCAGTCAGTTTTTCTTTCACGAGATCCCGATCTGGCCCGCCAGCTTGTCGCCTGCAAATCCGAAGTGCGGAAACTGGAAACGGATTCCGCCGAACGACACCTCGAGCGTCTGCGCGAACAGCGCACCGAAACAGTCGAAACCTCGGGGCTTCACCTCGACATTCTGCGCGACCTCAAGCGGGTTAACGCCCATCTGATTTCGGTCGCTTACCCAATTCTCGATGATATGGGCGCGCTCACCGATACCCGCCTGCGCCCTTCGCCCGAAAACTGAACCGGATGCACAAGCTCGCCATCATCGCCGATCCGCACTACCACGAAGTTTTCGCCGGCTATCGCTTCTCCGGCGTTACGTTCAACGGGCGCGAGGGGGCCGCGATTCGCACGTGGGCCGATACCGCCGCCTCAACGCGGATTTTTAACGAAAGCCGGCTGGCTCTTTTGGCCGCGCTCGATACCTGCGTCGCTGAAGGCATCCGCACAATCCTCATTGCCGGCGACCTGTCCGATGATGGGCAGGTCGCGTCCATGGATGCTGCACTTGCGTTATTGACCCGCTACGAGTCTGAGCATGGCATCCGGTTCTTTCTAACGCCCGGCAATCACGATGTTTACGGTATGAGCGGACGGCATCACACCAAGGCCTTCTATGATGGCGACGGCAATATCACAGCCATAACGAGCGATCCCGGTCCTGGCCAAGAGGCCGTGTTCGATCCAACCATGTTTTGCCGCTCCTATACCGATATCGCCACTCTCTGGGCACCCTTCGGCATCCAGCGTCGGGTCGAGGACTTTTACTGGGAATGTCCGTTTGGCGCAGGCGATGATTTCGCAAGTCGCATGTTCGACATGACCTCGCCGGACGGTTCGATCACCCACAGGCAGCTCGATCTGAGCTATCTGGTCGAACCCGAGCCTGGGCTGTGGATTGTCTCGATCGATGCCAATGTGTTCGAGCCGCGCAACGGCCACTCCGACAACACAAGGTCCGATGCTTTTCTCGACAGCACCGACGCGGGGTGGAACGCGCTGGTCCGCCTCAAGCCATTCATTCTCGACTGGCTCAAAAGTGTTTCCCATCGCGCACGCGAGCAGGGAAAGACATTGGTTTGCTTTTCGCACTATCCGGTGCTCGACACCTATGACGACACGCTCGAAAACGAGCAGCGTCTGCTCGGCGCCACCCAGGCAGTTCGCCGCACGCCCTCAGCCGAGACGGCGTTCGCGGTCGCGCAGACTGGCATCGGAATGCATTTTTCTGGTCACCTTCATGTCAGTGATACCAACACTGCTACGGTTGGCGGCAACGCGCTTACGAACGTTGCTATTCCTTCGCCAGTCGCTTTTCCACCCGCCTTCGCAGTCCTGAACACGGGGGAGGGCCGGTACCAGATCGACTACCGGCTTCTCAACCCCGCCGGTTTCGACGCCTTTTTTCCGTTCTACAGCCGCGAGGACCCCGACGGCCACTGGACCGGGCAGCAATCCTACGGCGATTTCCTTTATCGCCACCTGCGCGAACTGGTTGTCAATCGTTACCTGCCTTGTGAGTGGCCCTCCGATCTCGCCAATGCTTTGCAATCACTTTCGGTTTCCGCCTTGATCGACATTGCTAAGTCGCACGATCCAATCGATCCGAGGACGGTTCGCGCTCAAGCTGGCGATGGCGGACCGACCGGGATAGACCTCGTCACCGACTGGTATGCGGCCCGCAAGGCCAGCGCCCTGGTCTTCCATTATGTCTCCGGGGCCCGCATGATGCTTTATCGCCAGTTGATGGATACCTATGCACTGGGCGCGTGGTCCGACCCCAATTGCCTGCAAGCCCGTATAAAACTGTTTCTGGAGATGATGGCACGCTATCTCGATGAGGAGTGTATCGTGCGCGGGGCCGCTGAATGAGCAGGGGCAGGGTACGTCATTTTGAGCTCGACCAGGCCCTGGATCGGGCCGAGGTGGTTTTTCGCGCACGCGGATACGCGGGAGCCGGCGTCACCGACCTAATGGCTGCCATGGGTATAGGGTCAGGAAGCTTTTATGCGGCGTTCAGCTCGAAATCTGGACTGTATGAGCGAGTCCTCTCCCGTCATGCAAAGGCACGCCTCGGCGCTGCCAACGTCGCCCTTGCCCATCCCGATGCGCGCCAGGCGCTCGCTTGCCTGATCGACAGTGCCGTGGACGACCTTTGCCGGCCCGACATGCCCGGCTGCCTTTTCGTCCGAAGCGGCGCGCATCATCTCGTGACTTCGGCACAATGCTGGGCGGGGTATCGGGCAGCGCTTTTAGGCGACATCACTGCCGCTTGTCGTCGTCTTGATCTTTCTGCCGCTGGCGCCAGTGCCTGCGCTGCGCGCGTCATGTTGATCCTTGATGCTCTCAACACCCAGGCGGTTGCCGGCTGCGATAGAGCGACGCTCGTGGCGACGGGGCAGGACGCGCTCACCATCCAGCTCTTGGTCGCGCTAGAGGGACGCCGTTGGCTAGCGGCCTAGAGGAAACTCGCGCGGTTCAAAGGCGGCGCGCAAACCGCCGTCGCCATCGTCCTCGAAGGCCAAGACGACGATCAGCTTGGTCGGTTGTGTTGGTTTCGCCATCTCTTTGCTCAAGTTCAGCAATCATCGCCCTGCAGGTCGCTTCGCCCTCGTCTGCACATTCGGCTTCCCGCCGATGGGCGGGGATGCGCTCAAACTCGGCCAGCCGCTTGCGATAGTAGGACAGCAGCGCTTCCCGCTCCTTTGTTGCGGGGCCGCCGGATGGAACGCGCATCAGACCACCCCATCCTCTTTCACGCCGTTGGCAACGATCTGAAGCACGCCATCGGGCAGTGGGCGCTGCAGCCGCCTGGCGTCCTCCCAGGGTGCTGTCATCCACGTCTCGATGTCGTCGGGATCTGTCAGGATCACCGGCATGGCCTTTTCATGGATCGCGCCCACTTCCGCATTCGGCTCCGTCGTTAAAAATGCGAACAGGTCGGTGGTGACAATCCCTTCCTTGACCTTGCGCACGCTCGTCCATTGTGGTGCCCAGATACCGGCGAAAAAGGCCAGCGGACGGCTGTCATCAAAAGCGAACCAGATATCGCCACCAGCGTCCTTGTTGAACTCGGAAAACGAGGTAAAGGGCACAACGCAACGAAACTGAGGGGCCAGCCATCGTTGCCAATGCTTGCTGTCGATGTTGCGCACATTGGTGACACCGCGATCCGGCTCCATTTCGAGCAGGGTCTTGAACTCTTCATCAGTGAGGGTTCGCCCTTCCTTTTTCTGCAGCCTTTCCGCCCGGGCCTTGGCCGCCTTGAACTGAACGAACGAGCTGGTGGGCATGCCCCAGCGCACCCGCGTCAATTCGCGCTCTCCTTCAAAGTTGCGAACGATGGGGGCGAGGTAGTCCGGGAAGATGGCCGTCTGGGGCGGGAAGTTACCGATGGCCGCCTCGTTCACCCGGAAGCCTTTGACGAGATCGCGGATGGCCTGGATGTTGGTGGTCACAGAATAAAGGTTGCACATCGGCTTTTCTCCCTTTCGCCCATACCAACCGAAAATGTGAACACGCGCAATCTTGTTCTTACTTTGTTCTCATTCTATGACTCGGTCCCTTGAGAGTCCATCGGGTGCGGCATGTTCAAGGAAACCGACAAGATCACACAATTCGGGCCGCCGGTCCTGGTCATCAAATGCGAGGACTGCAAGCGGCACGGGGAGATGAAAATTCACACGGCCGTCCGCCGCTATGGGTCCGATATCACGGTGGCGGAGTGGAAGAAAAAGGTCGCCCAGGACGGCGGGTGCGACCGTGTGGCCGAAGGACATTGCCGGGCCTTTGTGTTTCAGGAGTCCGTGACGTGGTGGGCCAGCCTTTCCGATGCCCAGCACAACGGATGGCGGCCGATATTACGCTGTCAACGGCGCCACTACGCCCTCAAGCGCGTCAATGCCTGTCCGCCCATCGAACTGGACCTGCGCAGCCTTGTGGCAACCCACGGGAGTGAGTGTCGTCTGTCGAAGCTGGAGCGCTGGGCCCGCTGCCCGCAATGCGGCTCCAGTGGCGCCACCATCCAATGGGCCCTGACCGACGAGGAAGCGCCGGATATGCCGGTTCGCCAGCGGGCAAGACTATGATGGCGCTACCGGCAAAGGACACCGGCCATGTCTATTATACCATTCACCTCAATGGCCGGGATCCCGCCTGGCCACAGCTTACCCTGGATGAGGCACGGGAAGCGCTTGCGGCTGGCATTCGGTTTTCGGTTTATGATGAGTACAATAGGGAGTTCAGTGTCTCGATTCCATACTCGACGATCCGGCACGTTGATCGCGGCACGCTGACGATTATGCAGGACGCTTAGAGCCCGGGGCTGGGAGTGAAGCGATATCGACTGGCTGACCGTTTTACCTAGTCGACCTTAAGACCTCTGGCGGCGGTGCTAATCGCACCACCATTCCTCACCATCCGGCCACCAGCGGGCCAGCCGCTCTGTGACGAGCCATTCTCCTATGCCGCGGCCGTCAATCCTGACAGTTGCCAGTGTGCGTCCATAACGGTCGGTTCCGCTGCGCCGAACTGTCCAGACGTTGGTGTTGAGCAATTCCACGAGCCTTGCGCTGGCCTGGGCCGCAAGTGCCTTTTCGCGCTCGCCACCACAGATGTCGGTCTGGGGCTCAGGGGTGTCGAAGCCTTCAAGCCTGATGTTTTCGCCATCCAGCCATATGGTATCGCCATCGACGACGCAGGTTTTTTCAGGCGTGTTTGGCTGATAGGGGGCACACATCTCCAAGACTGGTTGTGCCCACGCTGAATGGGACAGAGCAAACGCGGCCAAAGCCGATACTGAGCCAGCGGTCCAATTTGCTCTCATTGTCATCTGCCATCCAGTAGGTATTCGATCACTATCACGATCAGCCGCAATATCAGTTTCCAGTCGCGCGGGTCCATACACGGTCTCCCAGATCCAATCTGGGCAACATCGTAAGCCTGCGCAGACGGCGCGTGGATAAGTCGGCGCTACCAGAACCCAAACAGCTGCTCAAACGCTGGGGCAAGGCTCAGGACCAGGCAAATCGAGCCTATTACCGCCAGAACCTGAACCTTGCTCAATTGATTTCACCTTTGAGCTTGGCGATCAGTGCCTCGGCGCGAATAACGCGCGGGTCTTGCGCCCGAAGATAGGCGGGCATCGCGACCGCAATAATTTCCATAAGTTCATTGAGGCTGGCCAGCACTTCATCGGTGTCCGGATGGGGAGCCTGGGCGCTTTTCATCGGATCGCAATTCTCTTCGATTGTGGAATATCAGTGCTTTGCGCCGCCGCACCTCAAGTGCGGACACGGAGCGTAGGGCCGCTCGATTTAGCGCAGACTCTCGCAAGCGATGCCATCATTGTCGGCATCGAGCCGGTGCGGGTCCCCCGACCCCTGCGATTCATAAAACCGCTGGGCCTCGGCCCAGGACCTGAAATCGGAGCAGTCTCTATCGCCCGATTGACCGAACGCAGCGATGGGTACGAGCGCTGTAGCGACTATAATCACAGTGGCGATCACTCGTGTCATGAGCTACCCCCCAATCGCTGG
>DFMV01000069.1:0-13727 GCA_002375765.1 Rhizobiales bacterium UBA3584
CACTTCTCAGCGGAAATCAACATCCGACCCCTAGTCAGACGTTGAGTCTGGGTTGCGGAGCACCCGAAACCTGCCGTATCAGCATTTGCTTGTCGGCATAGTGGGGGCACGAAGCCGGCCGGCAACTCTGGATCGCCGCTAAGTCGTGAGCTGAAGTCACATTGGGTACCGAACCCGTTTGGAACCATTGCCGGGGCATCTTGAACCAGTTCCCGCGCGCGCAGCCGATCGGTTGAGAACCACTCGTATCAGGGCACCGGCACAGTCGCGATGAAATCGGTCATTCGCTTCAGTGCCTCGGCATCGTGGAAGATACCGAAATGTGTCGTCTCCGCCAGAACTTCTGCGCGTCCGCGGTAGCCGCTGGCCTTCAACAGATCGAGTAGCGCGGTACTGTCGACGGCCTCATCCTTGTCGCCGACGAGCACCAGACTGTTCGAGGGCATCGCCTTCACGTCGGCCGCATAGTCGTTGCGAGGATGATAGGAGGAATTGAGCCGCCAGGAATAGGGCTTTACGTACTGTGCCGGCAGCAGCCGCACATCATGGCCGAGTGCGATCAGCTCGCGAGCCCAATAGTGGGGTCGGAACAAGAGCAGTTCAAAATCCTGCGCTAAGGTCGAACGGAGCGGGAACGGCCCACTGGGCGCATCTCGAATAGAGCATCAATGATCGGGCATTCCGGAACCTGGTTGCCGGTGCATTGCGCGGCCATATCCGACATTGCCCGCTCCAGACGTCGTAGATCGGCGATTTTCTGACGGATATCTTTCAGGTGTTCGATGGTGAGGTCATGAACCTCACGGCAGGTGTAGCTATGCCCGTCGACCAGGCGAAGCAGTCCACGCAGTTCGTCGAGGCTGAAGCCGAGCTCACGGCCGCGCCGCACGAAATGCAACCGCCTTGCGTGATCGTTGCCGTAGACGCGATACCCGCCCGCGCTGCGCGCTGGTTTCGGCATGACGCCGATCTTCTCGTAATAGCGAATCGTCTCGATGTTGACGCCGCTGCGTTCGGACAGGACGCCGATCGAAAATTCATCAGCCTGTTTCATCACATAGCTCGCACAACACCGTGAAACTTTCCCGCTTGACCCTGTAGTTACTACAGGCATTAGGGTCACCATAGATCAATTGCGGGAGCATGTGAACGATGATGCAGAACGAAGCGCGGCCACTGGCAGATACGGCCCTGGAGCCCGTCGAAAAGGGTTTTGATCAGGCAGCGCTGCTCTCGGTTGGCGGCATCGTGGCGGCACTGGGCGCGGCAACCTGCTGCGTGGTGCCCTTTGTCTTGTTCTTTGCCGGCATCAGCGGCGCGTGGATCGGCAATCTGACCGCGTTCGAGCCCTATCAGCCCGTGTTCGTCACGATCGCGCTCGCCTGCCTCGGCTACGGCTTCTATCTCGTCTATCGCAAGCCGAGGGCGGCTGAGTGCATCGAGGGCTCCTACTGCGCGCGTCCGTCGTCCCATCGCAACGCCAAGATGGGCCTTTGGATCGCAACGATTCTGATCATCGTCGCCGTGGGCTTTCCCTATGCAGCGCGGTTCTTCCTCACCGCCTAACCTCAAGGAGTTCCTGATGAAAACTTTACACCTTATCGCTCTCACCGCGTCCCTGCTGGCGAGTGGCGCCGCTTTTGCCGCCGAGCAGACCGTCACGCTGAATGTCGCCAATGCCACCTGCGAACTTTGCGGCCCGATCGTGAAGCGGGCGCTCAGCAACGTGTCAGGGGTGCTCGCGGTTGACGTGTCGGAGGCGACAGATGGGGCGATCGCCAAAGTGCGGTTTGACGACGGCAAGACAAATGTCGCTGCGTTGATCACCGCAACCACCAACGCCGGCTATCCCTCCAAGGTTTCGCAGTAGGGAGGCTCAGCATGACGGATGGAAAGTTCATCGGCATGGGCGGTGTCGGGCTTCTCGCCGTCATTTGTTGTGCCGCCCCATTTCTTTTGGTCGCTGCGGGCTCCTTCGGGGTTTCCGCATGGCTCGCTGCAGCCGGCTATGTGCTGATCCCGATCGCACTCGCTGCTATTGGGCTGGCGGCATTTTACCTTTATCGGCGCCGCCGTTCCGGCCCATCGGCTGATGCCGATTGCTGCTCAATCAATGACAAACGACAGGGATAAGTTAGATGTGCGAAGCTTGTGATGCTCCCAGTTCCAGCAAAGGCAACGGCCGTTACGATCTTGTAGTCGTCGGGGCTGGCTCGGCCGGATTCTCTGCCGCGATCACGGCCGCCGAACAAGGCGCGCAAGTGGCCCTTGTCGGGCACGGCACGATTGGCGGCACCTGCGTCAATATCGGTTGTGTGCCCTCGAAAGCCCTGATCCGGGCCACGGAAGCCGTGCGTCACGCCAATGATGCGGAAGCCCGCTTCGATGGCATTGAAAGCGGCGCGCGCGTCGTCGATTGGGCCGCTCAGATTGCCCAGAAAGACGCCCTGGTTGCGGGTCTTCGGCAGGCGAAATACGCTGATCTGCTGCCGGAGTATAACAATGTGGTCTATCGCGAAGGGCAGGCCCGCCTCGTTGACGGCGGCGTCGAGGTCGCGGGCCAGCGCCTCGCCTCCGAACGGATCATCATCGCGACGGGCGCGCGCCCAGGCCTGCCGGGAATTCCGGGGATCGTCGACGTGTCGCCGCTCGACAGCACGACGGCGCTGGCCCTGGCCGAACTGCCGCGCTCGATGATCGTGCTTGGCGGCGGCTATATCGGTGCGGAGCTTGCCCAGACGTTCGCGCGGGCCGGCGTCGCGGTGACGCTCGTATTCCGCAGCCGGCTTCTGCCGGAGGCTGAACCCGAAATCGGATCGGCGCTTGCAACCTACCTGGCCGATGAGGGCATCAGGATCGTCAGCGGGATCGCCTACGAATCCATCCGCAAGACCGATGACGGCGGTGTGGCGCTCACCATCGCGCGGGACGGTCGGCCGGAAATCCTGACGGCCGAACGGATTCTCGTGGCAACGGGACGCCGCCCGAACACCGAAACCCTTGGCTTGGCTGAGGCGGGTATTGCCGCAACGCCGGCCGGCGCCATCATTGTCGATGACCGCATGCGCACCTCAAAGACCGGCGTCTATGCCGCCGGAGACGTGACAGGAAAAGATCAGTTCGTTTACATGGCCGCCTATGGCGCCAAGCTCGCCGCCAAGAACGCGTTGAACGGCGATGGCCTGCGCTATGACAATTCCGCGATGCCTGCTGTCGTGTTCACAGACCCACAGGTGGCGAGCGTCGGCATGACCGAGGCGCAGGCGCGTGTTGCGGGGCATTCGGTTCGCACGTCCGTTCTTTCCCTCGACAATGTCCCGCGGGCGCTGGCGGCACGCGATACACGCGGCCTGATCAAGCTGGTTGCCGACGGGGCAAGCCGGAAGCTCCTGGGCGCGCATATTCTTGCGCCGGAAGGAGCTGACAGCATTCAGACGGCGGCGCTGGCTATCCGCGGCGGCCTGACGATCGACGATCTGTCGGAGGCGATCTTCCCGTACCTGACGACCGTCGAAGGCTTGAAGCTTGCGGCTCAGACCTTCGACAGGGACGTGAAAAAACTATCCTGCTGCGCGGGGTAACGGCGAAAGGGAAACGGGTGCGTGCTCAAGTTGTGGCTTGGACGAAGCGGGCACTTCATCCCTGACGCGCATGATGGTCTGGCGGCTGGTGTCGAATTTTCTGGCGAGAGCGGAAACGCTCATCCCTGTCGCGAGATCCTCGCGCACTTCCTGTTTCTGTTTTTCGCTCAGGGTGGAGGGGCGGCCGAGGGTCTTTCCTTCTGACTTGGCGCGCTTGAGGCCGGATTGCGTCCGCTCGATCAGCAAGTCCCGTTCGAACTGTGCGACGGCGTTGAGGACGTTCATAGTCATTGTGCCGGCCGAGCTGGTGAGATCGACACCGCCGAGAGCGAGGCAATGAACCCGGACGCCGATTTCGGCCAGCGCCTTGACCGTGGTGCTGACATCTATGGCGTCTCGACCGAGGCGATCGAGCTTTGTCACGATCAGCACATCCCCTGATTCCAGCCGATCCATAAGCCGGGTGAAGCCCCGCCGTTGGGCGATGGCTGTGCTGCCGGAAATCGTCTCAGTGATGATGCGGCGTGGCTCGACGTGGAAACCAGCGGCCTCGATTTCCTGAATCTGGTTTTCGGTGGTCTGGCCGGTCGTGGAGACGCGGACATAGGCGAAGGTGCGTGGCATGGGTTTAATTTCGTCCGAATAGGCTGTCCGGAATATTTCTCCTGTTCATTACTGTGTCAATCTAATTTGTGGACAGGTTGTTTCGCCCCTGTACGAAACCGAACCTTTCCGTACAGGGCAAGGTCATTGGCGCGCAAATGTAAGGAGTAGCAAATGGCCAAGCGGAAACTTCTCAAAATTCAGGATCGGCATGCGCTGTTCGACATTCCGACCGACGAGGATAGCCTGATCCGCCGTTATTTCTTGTCGTCTGCCGACCGGCTTGAGATTGAGGTTCGGCGACGCGAGCATAACCGGCTCGGCTTTGCGGTGCAGCTCTGCCTGATGCGTTATCCCGGCCGTCCGCTCCTGGCCAACGAGACGCCACCCAGAGCGATGCTCAATTATGTCGCCGAGCAAATCGGCGCCGATCCCGCTTCATTCGGACTTTATGCTCGCCGTGAAGAGACGCGCATGAATCATGTCGCTCACCTGCTCGATTATCTGGGGATGAGGGGGCCGACAGCCGAGGATCGGCGTGCTGCGCTGCTGGCGGCAATCGAAGCTGCGGCCGCGACGGACAAGGGAGCAACGATCGCGACTGCGATCATCACCACCTTCCGCGAACGCCGGGTTCTGCTGCCTGCAGCGAACATGATCGAACGGATGGGACTGGCTGCCCGTGCCATCGCTCGTCGTCAAGCCGAAGCCGCTTTGATCACGGACCTTGATCCGGAAACGCTGGGAACCCTCGATGGACTGCTGGCCGTCGATCCGGCAATTGGCCAGACGCGCTATCATTGGCTGCGGTCAGCGCCGGAGGCACCAGGCGCGGGAAACTTGGTGGGCCTGACCGAACGGATCGCATTCCTGAGGATGCTTGGGATCGATCCCCGTTTGCAGACCCGTGTCCCTTCCGGGCGGTGGGATCAGATGATCCGCGAGGGTGACGCCACTCCGGCATGGCTGGCCAGCGACTTCAATGCCAGTCGCCGGCGTGCGACGATCGTCGCGCAGATCATCAAGCTTGGCCAGAAACTCACCGACGATGCGGTGATGATGTTTATCAAACTCATGGGCCGGTTGTTCTCCCAGGTTAACAACCGCAAAAAGCAGCGCCATATGAGCGCACGCCTGGAAACATCGAAGGCACTACGGCTGTTTCTGGACACGATCGTCGCCCTGCAGGCGGCCAACGACATGTATGCAGATCCCATGACGATCCTGGATCGGCGCGTAGGATGGCATCGGCTGCTTCAGGTCAAACCCGGTCTCGAGGCCATGGTGGAGAACAGTGATGTGTCGCCTCTGGTAATGGCGGCCGAACAACATGCGACCGTCCGCAAATATGCCGGCGATTTTCTCCAGACGTTCACCTTCCGCTCGCAGCGACGGCACGATCCGTTGCTTTCCGCCGTCGCCACCATCAAAGAGCTCTACGCGGAAGGCCGCCGCGTGTTGCCCGATCGTGTTCCGGTCGGGCATCTGACAAAATCGGAGCGCGAACTGATCTTCGAAAATGGCAAGCCGGATCGGCGGCTTTACGAGCTTGCGACACTCACGCATTTGCGTGACCGGCTGCACTCAAGGGATGTGTGGGTCGAAGGCAGCCGCTCGTTCCGGCCGATTGATGAACATCTGATGCCGAAGCCGGCCTTTGTTGCCCTGAAGGAGGAAGACAAGCTTGGTCTCGGCGTCCAGGCCGACGGCACGGCATGGCTGGCGGAAACCCAGCAAATGATGGACTTCAACCTGAAGCGGCTGGCCTGGCGCGCCCGCTATGGAAAGCTTGAGGGCGTGAGAATGGAGAATGGAACCCTGATCGTGACGCCGCACAGAAGCGCTGTGCCAGCCGCGGCGGAAACCCTCTATGCCGAAATCACCGACATGTATCCTCTGGTCGAGGTACCCGATCTGTTGCGGGAAGTGCATGAATGGACGGGATTCGCCGACCAGTTCACCCATGTCCGGACGGGAGATGCACCACAGAATATTGCCGCCATGCTGGCCGGCGTGCTTGCCGATGGCACCAATCTCGGCCCGAAACGCATGGCGGGGGCCTCGAAAGGCATCAGCGCACATCAGATCGGCTGGATGCGCAGCTTCCATGCCCGCTCCGAAACCTATCGCGCCGCACAGGCCTGTGTCACCGACGCTCATACGCGCCATCCGCATTCGCGACTATGGGGTGATGGAACAACCGCTTCATCCGACGGGCAGTTCTTCCGGGCTAGCGATCGGGCTGCCAAGCGGGGTGACATCAATCTCCATTACAGCAACGAGCCTGGCACGAAATTCTACAGCGGACTCTCGGACCAATATGGCTACTTCAGCATTCTGCCGATCAGTCCGACCGAGAGCGAGGCCGTCTATGTCCTCGACGGCCTGTTCGATCACGACACGATTCTGGAGATCGAAGAATTGTTTACCGATACCGGTGGCTCCAGTGACCATGTCTTTGCGCTGTTTGCCCTGATCGGCAAGCGCTTCGCGCCCCGTCTGCGCAATATCAAGGACCGGAAATTCCACACCTTCGAGAAGGCCGATGCCTATCCGGCGCTGGCCAACCATATCGGCGCACCGATCAACACGGCACTCATCCTGGAGCATTGGGACGATCTCTTGCGTCTGGCCGCCTCGATTATGACCCGTACCGTTGCACCATCGACGATCCTCAAAAGGTTGTCCGCCTCATCGAAATCCAGCGATCTGGCCAAAGCGCTTCGCGAGGTCGGTCGTATCGAGCGAACCCTGTTCATGATTGAGTGGTATTCGAGCCCGGCGTTGCGCCGGCGCTGTCAGGCCGGTCTCAACAAGGGCGAAGCCGCCCACAAGCTCAAGCGCGCCGTCTTCTTCCACGAGCGCGGCGAAATCCGCGACCGCTCCTTTGACAGCCAGGCATTCCGGGCCTCCGGCCTCAATCTGGTCGTCAGCGCCATCGTCCACTGGAACACCGTCTATCTCAGCCGTGCCGCTGCCCATCTGCGGCAACAGGGCCGGCATATTCCTGACGATCTGCTCAAGCACATCTCGCCGCTCAGTTGGGAGCACATAAATCTCACTGGCATCTATTCCTGGGACACCGAACAGCAGATGCCGGAAGGCTTCAGATCTCTGCGCATCCCTGGCCAATTCCTGCGAGCGGCATGACGTTCTCAGTTCGTTCGAGCTTAACGCAGGATTTTGAACTGCTCTTGTCCTGACCCCATAGTGCGAGGAACTGCAGGCCTCGATCCCGATCACGCATCGTGGCAGACTTTCGAAGAAGGCGAGGACACGCCCTCGCGTCAGCTTTCGGCGAACAACAACCTCGCCGGACGAATCCACCGCGTGGACCTGAAAAACGGACTTTGCAATATCCAAACCGATCGTCACAATGTTGCTCATCGTGGTGCTCCTCCATCTTCAATCCCGCGATCATACCGCAGGGAGGGAGGAGAGCCGTCCACCGCATCAAGTCCGGACGGTCCGCTGTTGGAAGCGCTTGGCGGTTAGCTGCCTTTCCCGCACTGCCCTGTTGGGCAAAGTTTGCTTGGTCAGCGTAGGCCCATTGCGGCCATCAGAATCTGGTGGACGGAAGCCGTAAACGGTCGTAGCCGACCGGCCCCAGCATCAGATGCGACGCCACTGACCCTATCACCACACACTTCACGTCATGTTCGAATTCCGCACGTTGGCGCCGAGGCCTTCGGCGACATACGCACGCAGGAGCAGATTGAGAATCTCAAGATCGTTTTGCACTTCCACCGGATGGCATTTCCTGGCGCCTTCGAGGGCCGCCTTCAGCCATGGGCTCATCCGAGGATGCGCCAGAACCCAGGCGATCCGCTCGTCATTGGTCTGCGGCGCGTCATCAGCTTTCGTCATCGGCCTTTCTCCATCGTCCGGTCATGGGTTGCACAAGGGACAGTGTCCCGGATCGGCCTTGGTCAGCCCGTCGCCGCGCGGCCGGTTCTCACGATGCGGGCAGGCGACGCAGCCGAAGACGCGGTGGCGGACCATGAGGCTCGGCGTCCCGCACCATTCGCAAGGCAAGCCGATCTCGACATCGACCTGTCCGTAGCCGGGCGTGCGGCAGGCCGGGCACAGCGCGGAAAGCCGTTCGGCGAGAGCAGAGGCAAGGCGGCCGAGCGTCGCCATCCGGGTCGGGTTCATGTGGGCGCGCATATCGGTCTGGATCAGCGCCCGGCCGTCGTCCGATTGCGCCTTAGCCGACATGACGGCCAGCTCGAGCGCGGTTCTGTCGCGCAGGCCCTTGTGGATGTTGCCTGCTCCACCTTCGCTCTCGGCCGGCTTCACGATCAAGGCGTGCGCGGGAAAGCCGAGACGATCCAGGATGGGCGTCACATCGTCGCCAGCAACTACATAACCGTGGCCGAAGACCGGCGCGTCCTCGATCAGATGCTCGCTGACGACGATGCCGCGCATATCGTCGACGAGCACCATGAGCTCGACCCCACCGGGAACGAATGGGATCTGCGAGTGCGGGCCGTAGCTGCCTTCGCTGGCAAGGCCGATCGGCAAGCCGGTTGCCTTCATGCCCAGCCGCGCCTTGGCGATTGCCGCCTCGCGGATGGTGCCGGCGCGCGGGATCTCGCCGGTGAAGGTGCCGAGTGCGTCGGTGTCGATATCCGGCGCGGACGAGACGATCAGTCCGAGCCGGTCGCGCAGGACGGGCGCGATTGCTTCCTCCTTTCCGTGCATCGTGGCGAGCACGGCATGCCGGCAGGCATAGGGTGAATACCGGTGGCCGGCGTCTGCAAGGGGGACAGCTTGCGGAACGAAGGTCTTCATGCGTGCGCCTGAAGTCGCAAGGTTTCCACCTCCGCTTCGTCCCAGGAGAGGTTGCCGGCGTAACGCCAGGCCATGCGGCCGTCCTCGCCGAGGGCGAAGAGATGGAGCCAGCGATTGTCGAGCAGTGCCCGGACGTCCGCGTGGCGCTCGAGGATGCCGGTGATCGCCTTCTGCGGGGCCTCGATGACGACGGAGAGCCGCAGCGGTTCATGCGCCAGCTCATTACCGTCATGGACGGACTGCCAGGGCAGGCCGGCGCGCAGGAGGCCGCCATTGCCTTCGACGACGCCGATTCCCCCTGTGACGTTGTGCAGGAGCTTGTTGCCGGCGCCGAAGACTTCCGGCGCGACGGTTGAGCCGTAATATTGCAGGCTGATCCAGCTCGCGACGACGACCGGTGCGGTCAGGATTAGTTCCAGCACGCCGAAGCCTTCGTCGCGCCGCCAGTCATAATCATGCAGGAACGCCCGGCCCCCCAGGTCGCAACCCGTCGTGCGCCACCGAGGCGCGGCGACGAAAGCCTGGCAGCCGGCGAGCGCCCATTCGGGTCGCAACTCGGCCCAGTCGCGGGCGCGGCGGGCAATATCGGCCTGTGTCTCGGCGCGGGGCAGGCGCCTTGCCCGTTCGGCCCGCGCGAGCCCGCCTGCGGTCTGGAGCCAACCCCTGGCCGCCGTCAGGTCCGCGGCGTGCTCCACCGAGGAATGATCGGCGTCATAGATGGTAACGTCGTCGGTCGTCGTGTCGTGGAGGGCCGCCAGGAACAAGGTGTCTTCGGGAACCACGATGCCGCGTGCGAGAAGGCTGGTGCGCACGTCGGGCGCGTTGAGCAGCGAGGCGAGCAGCCGGGCATTGACCTCGCCCGAATAGCCGCCGCAGGCCCCGCAATGGAGTGCACTGGCATGCGGGTTGTTGACGACACTGGCGCCGTGGCCGGCGATCAGCACCAACCTCGCGAAACGATCGGTGAGCGACATGGCCCTGAGGACGGTTTCGGCCATCTCGATCCGCTGGTCGAGGCCGATCGTGTCGGCCGGCCGTGGCGCCGGGTCGTTCGGTGCGGCATTGCGGGTGAGCCCCAGCGCGTCGCGAAGAAGCTTGCCGACATAGACTGGCCCCGTCGCCTCGACGAAGGCGAAGGAGGAGACGGCGGCGAGCTTGAAGCGACCCCAGGCACGCTTGGCACGGGCCGCGATCCGTGCCGTGCGATCCGCGCGCTCGGTCTCAGGCGTCTGCTCTCCCGAGCAGGTGAAGAGACCGGGCCGGAGCAGAACGGGCAGGCGGGCTTCCACCACGTCCGAGCCGAAGCGGCGGTGCGCGATCCCCATGCCGAAGAAACCGGCGAAGCCGAGCGTGCTGATCCCGGGATCGAGCGTTTCCAGCGCCCTGCGAAAGACCTCCGAGCGGACGTCGATGCAGAAGGCCATCTGCATCGCGGGACGCGACGAAGCCGGCACGGCGGGCCGCGGTTCGGCGAAGAGGGCCCGCAGCTGCCTCTGGGCGGCGCGCTCAGCGGCCTCCTGGAGGATCGCATCGACATGATCCTCCGCGCTTGCGGCGACCGGTTCGGCATGGGCGGTCACGGTCTCGCGCCATTGCGTGCCGATCTCGTGCTCGTATTGCCGCAGAAGTGCAGCTTCCCAAACGAGACGAATGGCAAGGAGATCGATCACCGTCTTGTCGGTCCCGCCTGCCAGTGCGGCCTTCCAGAGGCGATAGCGTGCGAGCTGCGCCCAGCCGCCCAGGCTTGCCAGCAGGCGGTGGAAGCAGCTTTCCAGCGCCGACTCGGACAGGCCGAGCGTCTCGACGGCGTCGATCAGGGCGGCCTCGGCGCTTTCGGGAGCGTCCGCGACGGTGCCGGCGAAGCGGGCAAGGCCGACGATCTCCGGGGTCAGGTCATGCATGGCGACGGTGCGCCAGGAGGCATAGGCGCTGCGGCCTTGCGCTGCGGCCCAGAGCGCTTGGCCCTGATCGAAATAGCCTGCCGCCCAATGGCTGATGCGCTCATCGACCACGGCCTGCCAGTCGATGCCGCTGGCCTCGCGCGCCAACTCGGCGACGGTCGGCAAAGCCCGCGCCGCCGACGTCTCGACATTCAATGCCTGCTTTAGCGCGGGAACCGTTTTTGGGCGCATTGATGCTGGCGCCGCTCCAAGCGCTTCGGCCAGATCTTCGTCGGTGAGTTCGCCGCTTTGGTGGCGCTCCCGATACCAGTCGCGCGGCATGTTGAGCCGGATGCCGGCGACCCGCCGCAACCGCGCAGCGGCGACAGCCAGCGGTTCGCCCGTCTGGCCAAGGAACGGATTGACAGCGACGCTGGACGCCAGCGGCCAGAGCGGCGGGATGGCGCGCGCTGCGCCGTGCGCCGCAGCCATGACTGCTTCGGAGCCGGGAAGTGGGGTCTTGTGTACAGTCATCAGCATGAGGTTTTCCTGATCCTTGAGCGTCACGAGGGCTTGCGGACGGACCAGCCGCCCAGCATGCGATCGAGCATGGCGTTGACATAAAGCCCGTTGGAGAGATGAACCCGCAGGCCGGCAGCCGCCGGATGGCCCGCCCAGAGCGGGAACAGCGCCTGCGCGACTGCGACCAGGCCGAAGGTCAGGACGGCGAGCGCCATCAGGGTCCATTCGAGCCTCCCCGGCGCGGGCGTCGCCGGCAGCACGCCCGCCGTCAGCCATTCGGCCACCGTCTGGAGCGCGAAGTAGCCGAGGGCAGCTGCGGTCGCGTAAATTGCTGTCCTTGTCGTCAGGGCGCGCGGTGCGGCATCCGCTAGCCCCTGGGCCAGCAGATAGGCGACGCCGAAGATGAGGATGGCGCCGAGTGCGAGCGATTGGGGTGATTTGTGCTCAAACCCGAAGCCAAGACCGAAGGCTGCACCGATCGCGCCATAGATCGCCAACGCGATGAAGAAGGCGCGGGCGACCGCGCCGCCATCTGGTATGGCCACCGGTCCCGGCCGGCGGATCGAGGCGACCTGCTCGACGGCACCGCCCGAGGCCAGGAAAGCATGGGCCTTGTAGAGCGAATGGGCGACGATGTGGAGCAGTGCCAACGGGAACAGCGCCAGCCCGCATTGCAGGATCATGAACCCCATCTGCGCCACGGTCGACCAGGCGAGCGAGGTCTTGACTGCTGGCTGGGTCAGCATGACGAGTGCGCCGAAGAGGGCGGTGAAGCCGCCGACCATCGCCAGCACCGCCAGCACGCCGGGCGCGAGCAGCATCACGTCAGCGAAGCGGATGAGGAGAAAGCCGCCGGCATTGATGACGCCTGCATGGAGCAGCGCCGAGACCGGCGTCGGCGCCTCCATCACCTCGGTCAGCCAGCCATGGGTCGGGAATTGGGCCGATTTCAACAACGCCGCGAGCGCCAGTAACCCCGCCGCTGCCGGCGCGTGCCAGGAAACGTCGCCGGTCCGCGCCATGGTATTGATCGCGGCGATATCGGTCGTGCCGAAGGCCACGCTCATCAACAGCACCGAGCCTGCCAGCGACAGGGCGCCAAGGACCGCGAAGAGCCGCTTCTTGCGCGCCGCGCGCTGCGCCCCGATGCGCTCGGGATAGAAGAGCAGCAAGCGATGGAGCGCAAAGCTCGTCGCGATCCACGCGCCGAGCAGTTGCACGAGATTGCCGGCCTGAACGAGGAGAAGGACCGCGGCTAGCGCCGCGCACAGCCAGCCTGTGAACGCGCCCTGCCGTGCTTCGCCATCGAGCAAGGTACGCGAATAGCGCAGCACGATCCAGCCGACGAAGGAGACCAGAAGCAGCATCGTCACGCTGATCACGTCGAGCCGCGCGGAGAGACCTATACCAGCCGAGCCTATGAGGGCGCTGTCGCCCGGACCCTGCAGCAGTAGGAGAACCAGCGAACCGGCCGCGATAGCGAGGGCCGACATGGCGGCTCGCTCGGCGACGGCCGCTACGTGCGGGGCCCTTCGACCCGGACGCGAAGACGCGAACAGTGCGGCGAGAAGCAGGAACAGCGGTGCGGCGAGCGGCAGCAGATTGAGCGACAAGGTGGTTTCCTTGGGTGCGGTGGCGACACCCTGCTGCTAGCCGAGCCGCGTTCCGAAAGAAAATGCATTGTTTGCTCAATTCCGTTCGCTATTATCGAACGGCATGGCAGCGCTCAATTATCACCATCTGCGGTATTTCCGGGCCGTCGCCCACGACGGCAACCTCACGCGCACGGCCGCGCGCTTGAACCTGACCCAGTCAGCGCTCTCGGTGCAGATCCGCAAACTTGAAGAGCAGCTCGGCCATGCGCTCTTCGACCGGCGCGGACGACAGCTTCATCTGACCGAAGCCGGCCGCATCGCGCTCGACCATGCCGATGCGATCTTCGCGACCGGGGAGGAACTGCTAGGCACGCTTCGCGAAACCGGTACGGCGCGCCAGGCGCTGCGGGTCGGGGCGCTCGCCACCTTGTCGCGCAACTTCCAGATGGAGTTTCTGCGGCCCGTTCTCGGCCGGACCGATATTGAGCTCGTCTTGCGCTCCGGCGGGGCCGCCGAGCTTTTGCGCGCGCTGGAAGCACTGAACCTCGACGTCGTGCTCATCAACCACGCGCCCGCGCGTGATGTACTGACGCCCTTCGTGGCGCATCGGATCGCTGAACAGCCAGTCGGCCTCGTCGGCACGCCGCATCGGTTTTTTGGCAGAGCGGGCCTCGTCGATCTTTTGCGCGACCATCCCGTCATCGTACCGACGCTGGAGAGCAGCGTGCGCGCCGGCTTCGACGCTCTTGCCG
>DFMV01000069.1:13860-80195 GCA_002375765.1 Rhizobiales bacterium UBA3584
ACTCTTGCCGATCGCCTGATGGTGCGCCCGCAGATCGTCGCGGAGGTCGAGGACATGGCGATGATGCGGCTTCTGGCCCGCGAAGATGTCGGCCTTGCCGTCCTGCCGCCCATCGTCGTCAAGGACGAGCTGGCGGCCGGCCTCCTCGTCGAGGGCGATGAGCCGCTGGGGATCACGGAGACCTTCTTTGCCGTGACGATGGAACGGCGTTTTCCGAACCCGGCCTTGCGAATGCTCCTGCAGCAGGGCTCGGCGCAGATCGGAGTCGTTTAGCTACCCGACGCCGAGCGCCTGTGCCGCATCCTTGGCCCTTTTGGCCAGTTCCTCAAAATGCGCCGCGCGGCCGGCCGTTGTCCTGAAGTAGACCCCGACTTCGCGGGTCTCGCGCCAGTCGCTCACCTCAAGGAGATGCACGTCTTCCGCGTTGCGGAACTCCGCCCGTGCGTAAAGTTCTGGGAACAGGGAACAGCCCATACCTATCGAGACCATTTGGCGGATCGCGTCGAGGCTGGTGCCGACATAGTCGTCGACGACCGTCGCACCCGACGCCTTCGCCAGGTGCTGGACATTTTCCAAAAGACGGTTGCCGCTCCCCAGTGCCAGAAGGCGTTCGTTTGCCAGCTCCTTCATGGCAACGGATCGCCTTTGCGCAAAGCGGTGATCGGCCGGCACGCCGAGATAAAGCCGCTCGCTGCCAATCGGGATGAAGGTCAAGGAGGGCTCGCCGCATGAGGGGCCGACACCGCAATCGAGCGTGCCTTCGGCGACAGAGGTTTCGATCGCGGCAGGGCGATCCTCGACGATATAGATTCTGAGGTCGGGATATGTCCGGTGGAGGGGCGGCAGGAAGGTCGGCAGGAAGTACGGCCCGAAGCTGGGAGGCGTACCCAGCCTGACGACACCGCCCAAGGCAGCGCTGTCCTGCGCGACGGCATCCATCAGATCGGTCATCGCGGCAAGCGTAACGCGTGCTCCATGGAGAAAGCGTTCTCCGGCTGGCGTGATCAGGACCGCTGCCGAGGTCCGCTCGAAGAGCTGGATGCCGAGATTTTCTTCGACGATCCCAATTTGAACGGACAGCGTGGGTTGCGAGACATGGCAGCGCTTGGCGGCCTTGCCGAAATGACCGCATTCGGCAAGGGCGACGACATATTCGAGCTGGCGCAGGGTTGGTCGGAACGGCATGGCTGATAGTTGACGACTATCATGACGATTTCAACAATCAATTGGCGCAATCGCAAAGGCATACCCAAATCAGCCTCGTGGTCAACACGGAGGTATGAACATGGACCCGTTCCTGAACTCGCTGCGCAATCGTCGCGCACAAATCCAGGCCCGTATCGAGCATGAACAGGCGCGTCCCGCGCCCGACAGCCTGAGGCTCTACGGGTTAAAGAAGCTCAAGCTGCGGTTTCGCGAGCAGATCGAATATCTGGAGCGGCTCAACCGGGAAGGGCAGGCGACAGTCATCCCAGTGATCCGCCGCAGGTCCTTCACGCCAACGATGGCGCGGCCGCGGGCGTGAGGGCGCATCCATGCACCTTCAACCGCGCCAAGCGGCAAAGCTCAACCGTGTCGTCGGCTACGGCGGCGTTGCCCTGATCGTCGCATGGTCGCTGCTCGCGCTTGCTGCCTATGCCGCCGTCGAGGCGGCGGTCGGCTGGATGGCCGGCATGGGCGCTGCCGATGGCCTGATCGCCTGGTTCGCACAGATCGCCGCGCCGCTTGACGGACCGCTGATCGCGATCGTGTGGCTTGTCGGCGTCGCGATCCTGGGCGTTGTGACCGTCCTGATCCGCCGTTTGACTTCGGCCGCAACCTAGCTGGTCTACCGCCGCCGATCCTGCGGGATCGGCGGCGGACATGTTGATTGCCCCAGTCCGGGCCCCTCTGGCGAGAGATGCCGGTCCTCTCGCGATGTCGGACATTTTTTCACCGTGGACGACCGGCTGGAGAGTTCACGTGGAATTTGCATTTCTGTTCGCCGACTGGCTCGGCAAGCCGGTCTGGATGTGGCTCGGCTTCATCTCGATTGTTATCGCGCTTCTGGTCTTCGACCTCGGCGTCCTTCACCGTGACAATCACGAGATCGAGGTGCGCGAAAGCCTGATCCTGTCGTCGATGTACATCACCCTCGGTCTGGCCTTCGGCGGCTTTGTCTGGTGGCAGCTCGGCGCGGAATCCGGTATGAACTATGTGACGGGTTTCGTGGTCGAAAAGACGCTGGCGCTCGACAACGTTTTCGTCATCGCGCTGATTTTCTCCTTTTTCGCGGTTCCGCGCAAATACCAGCACCGCGTGCTTTTCTGGGGCATCCTCGGCGTCATCGTCCTGCGCGCCATCATGATCGGCCTCGGCGCGACGCTCGTCTCGCAGTTCTCCTGGGTGCTCTACATCTTCGCCGCGTTCCTGGTGATCACCGGCATCAAGATGCTGTGGATCGGCGACAAGGAGCCCGAGATCGGCAATAACCCCATCGTCGGCTTCCTGCGGCGGCGCTTCAACGTGACCGACGAACACCACGGCCAGGATTTCTTCGTCAAGAAGCCCGATCCGAAAACTGGCAAGCTCGTCTGGTTCATGACGCCGCTTTTCATGGCGCTGGTGATGGTCGAGATCGCCGACGTGATCTTCGCCGTGGATTCGGTACCGGCGATCTTCGCTATCACGACGGACCCATTCATCGTCTACACGTCGAACATCTTCGCCATTCTCGGCCTGCGCGCGCTCTACTTCGCGCTCGCTGCGATGATCCACCGGTTCCAATACCTAAAGCCGGCGCTCGCGATCGTGCTGATCTTCATCGGGTCGAAGATCTTCGTCGCTGACCTGCTCGGTCTCGAGAAGTTCCCCGCCGCGCTCTCGCTTGGCATCACCTTCGCTATCATCGCGTCGGGCGTGGTCTGGAGCCTGGTAAAGACGCGGTCTCAGCCGCCGCATATCGGGCCGGAAGAATTGCCGCGCCCCTAAGGCTCGGCCCTGGCGCTGGACAGCAAGTCCATCGCCAGGGCTGCCAGATGGCGCACTTGGAATTGAGCTCGACATGTTCGGACGCAAGGAGTTGAAACAATGCGCGACATGCTGGTCGCCCTGATCACCTTTCTTCTTCTCGAGCCGCTGCAGCAGGACATCGCAAGGTCGCTTGCCGACACCAGCGCCCCGCAGGAGGTAGTGGCCTCGCTCGTCGCCTGTGTAACCGAGCAAGGAGCGCAGATCGTCAACCGTGCTTTGGACGATCTGTGGTGGGCGTCATCAAGCGCATTCGGCGTCTGGATCGGTTTTGCCGACCCGGTCACGCTGCTTACCGAGGCTGCACCGGAATGCGTGGCAGCCATCGACGCCGCCCGGCCGTTTCTTGAGCCACTAGAAGGCGCCAGTGGGTAAGCGCAGAGCGACAACGGGAGGGCCGCAGTTCGTTCACTGGCTTGCGGCCGCGATGACGCTAGGGACGTTCATAAAACGAGCAGCCGACACATGCATAACCTCTCCACCATACTCGATCTTTCCATCGTCGGCTTTGCGATGGCATCCGCCTGGCTCTGGTGGGCATCCGGCCGTCACCGGGTCAGGCGGATCACGCGGCGCGAGGAACTGAGCGCCGCGGACATCAATCGGTTGGTCGTCGCGTTAAACCGGTCACAGATGCTCAATACGCGCGCGGCATTCACGACGGCCTGTGCTGGCGCACTTGCAGCAATCCGGCTGGCCTTGGACCTTGCATAAGATGCCGGAAGAACAGCGTGAGGCTAGACACATGCCCCGACTTGCCATCACTCAGAAACGAGGATCAGATCGTCGCGTGCTGGCTGTTGACGAGGACGCTGTACCGCCCACCGCGTCGGAAGTAATCGACGATCTGCTGGCGGCCTGCAAAGATCGGGATCGCATCGCGATCGGTGATGTGGTCGACCGACTCGGTGCGGCCGGGTTCCCGATGCTGGTTCTGGTCCTCGTGCTGCCAGCGCTCATTCCGATCCCGGGGCCATACGGCATGGTGTTCGGCACGGCGGTTGCAGTCCTTGCCATTCAGATGATCATTGGCCGTCGCAAGCCGTGGCTGCCCGCCGTGCTCACTCGGCGGTCTGTCTCAACCAGAGTGCTGACAAACGCCGGCAAGCGAGCGCGCGGCTGGCTGGTTGCGATCGAATACCTGCACGCGCCGGGCCGCTTCAAGTGGCTTGCCGGACGTCAGGCCGGCCGCGTCGCGGGTTTGATGATCCTGCCTCTCTCCATCATGATCGGGTTGCCGATACCTTTCGGCAACGTGCCGCCCGTCGCCGCCATCGCCATGATCGCGTTCGCCTTGATCTTGCGGGATGGGCTTGCACTTATTCTCGCGTTTGTCGCGGCCATTCTGGCAGCAGCGTGGGTCGCTTTCGTGTTCTGGTTCGGAGGCGAACTTCTCAACCGGATCTGGCCGCTGTTTGGCTGATCGCGAGCAATCGTTCTTGCCGACAGGGCGAGCGGCGTTAAAGCTCCATGGACAGGACGTTTCAACAAGAAGTCGAATCCGCGCTGGAGAGCCTCGCAACCGACCGCAATGGGTTGGCACGCCGGTTGGGATTGGCCGTAGGATCGCTCAGAGCCTGAGAAAATCGCGGCGCGCCGCCCTATGCCCGACTTGTACTCGCCGCTCTGGTGGCCGGGCTTGATCTGGCGGAAATCCTCGCCTGCGAGCGTCGATCCAACCGCCGGTCGTCCAACGTCAACTAGCTCCAAATATCGATCCGCCTGCTCGGCAACATCTCTGCGGCTAGGCGGTCAGGGCGGATCGATATGCCATCCACTACATCGACCTCGACAGGTTCAAGTTCGTCAACGATCCGCTCGGCCATCCGGCGGGGCCCCGCTGTGCGACTGGTCGGCGCCCGCCTTATAAAGCTGTGCGCGGACGAGGGCCTTGTTGCGCGCTTCGACGGCGACGAATTCGTCGGAATGCAAGCGGAGTTCGACAAAATGTCGCCGGAAAGCATGGCGCGCCGCCTCGTCGACCTCTTGTCGCGGACGTACATCATCGAAGGGCGTTCGGTGAATGTCTGAGCCAGCCTCGGCGTGGCCATGGGCGACGCGGGCTCGGATGTTTCCGAAACATCTCGAACGCCGATCTGGCGCTCTATGCGGCCAAACGGGGCGGCCGCAGCTGTCATCGATTTTTTCGATCCATGCATGAAAGACGCGGTGGAGGCGCGCCGGGGCTTGGAAAGCGCCTTGCGCGCCGCGCTGGCGCTTGAGGTGTTCAGTCTTGTCTACCAACCGCAGGTCGACCTTGCGACCGCAACCGTGACGGGCTTCGAAGCTCTGCTTCGGTGGACCCGTTCGGACCGAACGGCGGTGACCCCGGCCAGTTTCATAACGTTGGCCGAGGCAATAGGCCGGATGCCGGCGATCGGCGAATGGGTGCTGCGAACGGCGACGCGCGATGCAGCATCCTAGAACGGAACGCTGTCCGGTCTCGGTCAATATCCCGCCCCTGCAGTTCAAAGATGCAAAGCTTGCCGAAACGGTCCTGTCGGCCGTCGCTTCGTCCGGCCTCGCGCCGTCGCGGCTCGATCTGGAGATCACCGAAGGCACGCTCCTCGACAACTGCCGCCATTAGCGTGAATGACCGCTTCTGGGCGCAGGCAAAGCTGGCATCTACGACCGACATGGGGGCGCTTTGCTGCCGTCCACACAGACCGACCTGAACGTCCGCTTTCAGGCGCAGGCAAAGTCTGCCCGAACGTCTGGCATGGTGGCGCATTGCGGTCAAAGTACAGTAGCCTGCTGAACGGCCGCTTTCCCGGCTTGGGCGCCCAGAAGCGGTCGGGCAGCTTGCCACCCCGTTACTGTCGTCGTCTTAGATCAGCCGACCGGCCACTCCCGGGACGCTTGAGCAGCGCCTAAATGAAGGCAATGGGGGCGCATTGCTGCAGTTCATGCCAGCATTTACTTGGATGCCGTGGCGACTTAAAGGTGGCCGATTGAAAGTGGACACGCTCACCCCACGAGAAAATTTCGGCGGGTCCACAGGTCAATTCGCAGGCCTGTCCGCTGATCCGAAATCGTTTCGGCAGCGCCAACTTAATGGGAGCACTTCATTAATGAGACCGCACGCCCGGATCGATTCGGTCCTGCGCGCCTGGATCTTACTTTGAAGTCTCGCGGCCGCAGTTGGACCGCGTATCGCTCAGTCGCTGCGCCGACCATACGAAAGCGATCGCTAAACTACGGGTTTCAGTGGTAGCAATATGGTTGCAATGCTAGGCCGCGAAACTTGAGGCTGAGAGGGCGGCCGCACAACCTATTGTTTTTATTGTGATTTTTGGCGCACCCGACACGATTCGAACGTGTGACCTCTGCCTTCGGAGGGCAGACGTGTTCGTCACGTCAGATGTGCATGATAACGGTGACGCCAAAAGAATCAATAGCTTGCGGCAAAGTGGGCTCATAGATATAACACGCCGCACAGATAACAGTGTGGGACAGCGTGTGGGACGGCCCTCTATATCCGAAATTGACAGCCCTTCCAAGCGCGCTCGCTTGGAGCCGCGCAAGAACCCGTATTGGGTGGGTGTGAGCGGCGGCCGTGGTGGCGTTTCGCTTGGCTACCGCAAACCCGCGCGGGGCCCCGGCAGTTGGGTGGCCAAGGTGGTGTTGGAGGGCAACCGGGTGGAGGAACGGCTGGGCTCCGCCGACGATGAGGGCGCAGCGCACGGCGCGCTGACCTATCGCATGGCCGTAGCCGACGTGCTGGAGTGGGGCCGACAGCAACAAGCAGCAATCGAGGGTCGGGAAGCATCGGCGCCTCGCACCGGCCCGACGGTCACCACGGCAGTCAATGAGTACGTCAAAGAACGGCTCGCACGGTCGAAGCGCGACGGTACGATCACCAAAGGGCGGCTCGAGAACCACGTGCTAAGCGATGCCGACTTCGCCAAGACGCCCCTTTCCAAGTTGCGCGCCGCTACTATCCAGCAGTGGCGCGAACGCCTGACCGCCGAACCGGTCGATCAGGACGACGATCGCAAACGCTTGGCCCCCTCGTCGGTCAATCGCGTCTTGAACGACCTTCGCGCCGCGCTTAATGCCAGCGCCGAGAAGCACCGCCGGCAGTTGCCCGCGGCTCTTTCCGCGGAGATCAAGGTGGGCACGAGGGCGATGCGTGTGGCGACGGAAGCCCGCAAGCAGTTGCTGGCCGATGGGCAGATCAAGGCGGTGGTCGACGCGGCTTTTGAGGTGGACGCCGATGGCGATTTCGGGCGGCTGGTGTTGCTCGCTGCCAGCACCGGCGCACGATATTCCCAGATCACGCGCATTCGCGTGGGCGGGCTCCAGATCCCGAACAAACGCATAATGGTGCCAGGCGCGAGCAAGGGCCGCTCCGCCACGGCTCGTCCGCCGGTGGCCGTCCCGTTGTCCGACGCCGTTATCGAAAGGCTGTTGCCTGCGGTGGAAGGCCGCGCAGCCGACGAGCCCCTTCTGATGCGGTGGGCCTATCGCAACATCGGGCCGTTCAAATGGGAAAAGGATCGCCGCCGCCCTTGGGGGGCAGCATATGAGATCGAGAAGCCCTGGGCCGCAACCATTGAGCGCGCCGAAGTGCCAGTCGATACGATTATGTATGCCCTACGGCATTCGTCGATCGTGCGCGGGCTGCGGGCCGGCCTGCCGATCCGCCTTGTCGCCAGCTTGCACGACACGTCTTCGGAGATGGTCGAAAACCACTATTCGGCCTTCATCGTGGACATGACAGAAGACCTTGCGCGGCGGGCGTCCCTAGAAATTTAACCCGATCTCGGTTACTTGTTATTGCCATCACCGGAATCATCGGTTACAAGGACATTTGCGCGCCACGAAATTTCTCGTGGTTTCATGACATCGTTAGCATCGTTTTCCTCGCTTAGCGCTCCACGATAACCAAGCACGACCCCAAGCTGGGTCTGCTCGCTCGTCCGGAGAAAACGATGACAAAGAGCGTCCCCGCATCCGCAGATACGTATTCCGGCCAGTCGATCGATTGGCGTAGCGCCGCGTATCTCCCTCTGCCTCGCGCCAGCGAGATTGCTGGTATCTCGACCGCATCTCTTTACAACATGAACGAGGCCGGTCGTCTCGAGTTCAAGCGCCTGGCCGGTCGCACCCTCGTCACCACGAAGAGCCTGATCGCGCTGCTCGACAGCGCCGAGGATTGGACGCCTTCCGATCGAGGGCAGCACGCCCGTCGGGCTCGCACCGGTCGAGCCCGCGCATCCTGGGCGGAATAGCACCATGACAAAGTCCACTATACGGGGCCGCGCCTTCTATCAGCCGGTTCGCACGATCACCGTGCCGACGTTTCTGCGGTTCTTTATGATCCTGCATGAGCATCGCGAGCGGTTCGCCGCCGCATGGCCGGTCCAAGCGGTCCTGGATGCCGATTTCCCGGTGCGCGCCGCAACCAGCCTGAACCAGAAAGAACTCGATCAGGTTCTGCGCGAATACGACGACGCCTTCGAATTCCACCGGCATTTCGCCGCCTCTTGGCTGGGCAGTGCCGGGGTGCCCGAGCATGTAATCGACACGCCGGCGGTCGATGAGTTCTTGCGGTATCAGGCGGCACAGGCGATCCGCGCCGACGTGCTCGCCAAACCGCCCAGGAAGTACCGGGGGTCGTTCGAACCTGAAAATCCCGACTTCACGTTCGATCGGCAGATCGCCCAACGGGGCATCGTCGGGACCTTCGTCAGCTTAGGCAAAGGCGATCGAACGGCTACCGCCCATTTTCTCAACCGCGGACTGCCCAACGGGAAAAGAGGCGTGAATTATTCCCAGGTCCGCAACGCCCTCGACGGCTTTGTCCGCGTTCTTCGGCGCAGTGTCGGGAGCGACGGGGACCGATGGGTGGACCGATGGGAAGTGATTTCGCGCTGGCCAGATTTCGAGGTCCGAGTTGCAGACGCCATGTGGCGGAAGCTGGGTGGCGTTCCGGGCAAGAACGGACAGGCCGCCGAACAGGCCCTGTTGGCCCTGATCGAAACCGGCGAGGTTCATCAAGAATACGCCGAAACCGCCGAACGGGTCGGCTTTCCAAAGTACGACGCCGCTCGAGTTCTCCCGCTGATCGAGCACAAGATTGGGCAGCTCAAGAACGCCCAGAAGCGGATGGGCCGCATTGCGAAAAGCGGTGGGGTTCTGTCCGCTGGAAACGCAACGCACCTGGCCTCACGCTGATCGGCACCCCGGAGGATATGAGATGCTGCGAACACAAGCCACCCGAGATCGAGCCGTCACCATCGCCGAAGCCGCCGAGATCGCCGGTCGATCGGTCTCATGGGTCAGATCACATCGAACATTCGGGCCACTGCTGCCGCTCGAGGTCGATGGCCGGCAAGCCGTGTCGCTGGAAAGCCTATCGCGGTTTCTCCGCGAATTGGCGAGTGCAGCACAGGCATCAAACAAGGCCACCACGCATCTTCGTCTGGTGGTCGATAACACGAAATCCACGAAATAAAAGCCGGCGCCCACTGGCATGGGCAACCGGCCTGAAAGGTATTCTTGATGATGGCCGAACATATCACCGATTGCGCCCAGTCGCAACGCCGGGCGGGTCAAGTTGCCCCGGTAGCGGACGGTAAGATCGAGGCCGATCGAAAGCAGATCGTCGCCTTTGCCAACGCCGTATTCAAGCGATGCGCCGGCATGGACGGGTGGGTCGCATTGCGAGCGTTCGAGCACGCGACCGACAAGCCGGTCCTGACCGACTGGGTGCGCTTCGATGGCGGATTGATTGACAGGGTTCACGCGGCGGCCACACGTATCGGTCAACGGTCAGGATCGGCGGCCGCCGTGTTCTCACCGCCGGCGTGTCTCTTCAAGTCGAACGAGAACGCCAAAGCGGTCAACGTCGCCGCCGGCCCAGTCATCTCTGTTGAACTGGACGAGCGGCCCACTCACTGCGCCGCCAGCCTCGAGGCCATACTTGGCAAGCCCACGCTGATCGTCGCCTCCGGTGGTGTGTGGACTGCGTCCGATAGCACCAAGCACGACAAGCTTCATCTCTATTGGCGCCTCAAAGCGCCGGCCACGACGCCGGAAGAACTCGCCGAGCTGAACCTGGCGCGGAAGCTGGCCACGGCGATCGTCGGCGCGGACGCGACGAACAATCCCGTTTCTCACCCCATCCGGTGGCCTGGGTCTTTCCACACCAAGATCGAGACGCCACGCATGTGTCGAATTATCGGCGGAGACCCCGACCGTGAAATCAGCTTGGTGGACGCGCTGGCGCTGCTCAAGGTGGCGGCCGGCCCATTGGCCGAACAGAGCGGCCGGAACGGCACCGAAGATCGTGTCGGCTTCAAAACGCCCCGGGCCTGGACCGAAGAAACCTTGCTTGAGGTCGGCCGCTTGCTGCCGAACACCGACAAGCGCTGGCCGGAATGGTCAAAGACCGGCATGGCATTTTTTGACGCTTCGCACGGTTCGCCGGAAGGATTGGAGGCCTTTCATCTCTACAGCGAAAAGAGTGATAAATACGACCCGGCCAGGACCGGTGAGCGTTGGGACCATTGGCACGATTACCCGCCCAGCGATCTCTCGGGCGGGACGCTGAAATATCGGATGCAGAAGGAAGTCGATCCCATGTGGCTTCCCACGGCCCCGCCGAATGATGCCCTGGCCGAACCGCTGATCACCTTCGCCGAAGAGAAAGGGCCTCTCGACATATTCAGGGAGGCGGACCCGGCCCAACTTTCGAACCTCCCAGCCAATGCCGTGCCGCCCAAGCTGGAACGCTGGATCAAGTCGGAAGCCCGGCGTAAGGGCGCCCCAGAAGCGTTCGCCGCCATTTCGGCTCTCACCGTGATCGGCTCGGCTATCGGCGCCGATATTCGCGTCCAGGTCCGCCAGCACGACGACACATGGACCGAAGCGGCGAACCTTTGGTCGGTGATCGTGGCCGATCCGGGTAACGCCAAGTCGCCGGTCATCAGCGCGGCGGCCGCGCCGCTGCGCGCCGTCGATGCCAGATGGGTCAAAGAGGACCAGGCGCGGTTCGACCAATGGCAGGCAGACAAGGCCAAGGCGAGACGCAGCAAGGAATTGCCCGACCCCGGAAAGGAGCCACGCATTCGGCGCGCGATGGTCGATGACGTCACCAGCGAAAAGCAGATCCGCATCTTCCGCGACAATCCGCGCGGCGTGTTGCAGATCCCCGACGAACTCGCCGGGCTGCTCGGCGCATTCGGCGCTTATAAGCAGGGCGGTGGTTCTGACCGCGCGCATTTCCTTCGTAGTTTCGACGGCGGCAATATCACGGCCGACCGCGTCGGCTCAGGCACCATCAGCGCTGAACGCGCTTCGCTCTCCGTCTTGGCCGGCACCCAGCCTGACAAGCTGCGCGAAGTGGTGAAGGGGCTGGGCTCAGACGGGTTGTTGCAGCGCTTCCTTGTGGTGCTGCACGATGGGCGCGAACGCAAGGCCCTGGACGAAGCCCCCGATCGAGAGGCGGGCGCATGGTATTCGGAACTGATCGGCCGGCTCACGTCGGCGGGCTATGTGTTTCCCGACCCGGTGAGGCTGTCGCCAGAGGCCGGCGCGGTGCTTGCCGCGGCTGACGAGCAGATCAAGGCGCTCAAGCACTTCCCCGGCGCGCCGACCGAGTTGAAGGGCCATCTCGAGAAGTGGGGGCGTTTGCTGCCCCGGCTTATCCTGATCACGCATGTCGTGCGGCAGATGGATGAGGGCGAGGGGTTCGACCCGACCGAAATGATCGAGCCCGCCACGGCGCAGATGGCGGTGCGCCTTGCGAGCTTCTTTCTCGATCACGCCATCGCGTTCTATGTCGACTATTTCGGCTCAACGAAATCGGCGTCGGAAGCCCGGTGGATTGCTGGCCATCTTCTCACACGACCAGATATGACCGTGGTCACGCGGCGGGACATTTACGACCATCGGAAGCCCCTGCGCGGACAAGATGGCAATCGAGTTCTTCTCGCCGCCATGCGCGAGCTGGAAGAATTCGGGTGGTGCTGGGCCAAGGATAGAGACGAAAGCGGCCCGACAAGTTGGTGCATCGACCAGCGCATTCACGAACGTTTCGCCGAAAGGGCGGATCGGGAGCTTCGGGAACGGAGCGAAAAGCACCAGAAAATTGTCGAAGCAGGGAAGGCGCGGGCGCTCCTGCGCGAAGGATTTGAAGCCCCAATCTTGGCGTCGGAGGGCGTATTTGGATGATTTTGCGGACTTTGCGGTCGGAAATGGCCGAAAAAATAAGAAAATCGGAGGGGAGGTGCGGACTTTGCGGCTTGCGTGCGCGCAAGGTAGATTGCCGTTCGACCTCTCTCTTTATTGCCCCCTGTCTATGTCGATGTATCTCATGCGCGCGCAAGCCGCAAAGTCCGCAGGGTTTTAGCAGACTCTTAGCGCCGTTTAGCATTACCTCTAATCCAATGGGGGCAAACTAGTGGCGCGGAAAGAGCGGACGTTTCTTCAACGACAACAGGCCAGCGAAGCTCTTTCGAAATGGCATCGTGAGAAAAGGGCAACGGCGCCCTTGTGCGGTGCGAAAACGAAGCCGAGCGGTGAACCTTGCCGGCAAGTCGCGATGGCTAACGGGCGCTGCTACCGCCACGGCGGCAAAACGCCGAAGGGCGACGGCTGGCACAAGCCAAAATGGCCGAAGGGCAATTCGCCCGCTGCTGAACGCAAACTGCGGTCCAAGCTCAAAGCCCTGGAACGCGCGCGGCGCGAACGGGGTGAGCGCGTCGCCAGCATGACCGTTGAAGAGCGGGCAAGATATGATGAGTGGTTGCGGACGCATCAGCCGGGCTCCATGGGTGCTCGCCAAGCGGCCAAAGAGCGCCGCCGGCAGAACGCCGAGGCGCGGGCCGACCTTGAGCGTGCCGAAAACGCACCGCGTCCGGTTTCACCGGAGTTGGAGCGGCTTGAAAATCTTATCGCCGAACTCGAGACCGAAAAGCTGATCCTCGAGCGAGGCAGCGTGTTTGATTGAAGGATAAACGAGCATGACCGGAAAGAAATCCACGGCCGAGGCTCAGGCCGACTTGCTGCACCTGGTGAAGACCGAGGGCGTGTTCGCGGCCTACGAGGCTTCGCTGGCGATCTGTCGCGATAAGCAGGCCCCGGCGCCGGCCAGGGCGACCGCATCCGCGACGTTGTTCCGGGTGGCGGGCTACTTCAACCGAGAGAACAACGGCGCCCCCGATAAGGAACCGCACGAAATGACGCCGGAAGAACTGGCCCGCGAGATCGCCAAGATGAGCCGACGGCAAGATAGCGATCCCGAAGGCGGTGTTTTCGGCTGATCTCGCCGGTTATCGTCCCCGGATCCTATCGATCGCCACTTTTCGGATCGCCCAAGCCCGCGCTTCCTCCCGGCTACGTCTTTCCATCTCGGCGTTGCCACTCGGTGTTGTTGGATCGACAGCCTTATATTTCGCCGGCACGCGGGCCGCGTTGATGTAATCGATCACCGCTTGGTATTCGACGTATAGCGGTCGCCCCGGCAGATATGCCAGTTTCCCAGACAGGCGCAGCCTCTTGATCTTCGATGTGCTGCATCGCAGCATGTGCGCCACTTCGGGCTCGGTAAGAAGCTCGACAGGCCCCCGGTCTTCTTGTTCGTCAGACATGGCTTTTCTCGTTTCTACGCGCGTTCAATCGCGAAAGAGTGGAGCGCGAACAGCCGGTCGCCGCGATAATCGAATTCCAGCTATCGCCTCGATCCAACATGCGGACGATTTCGGCGTTGCGCTTAGCATTCTCCGGCCGCCCCTGGTATCGGTTCGCGGCTTTCGCCTTTGCGATCCCTTGCGCTTGTCGCCGCCGGCGATCGTCGTAGTCCTTGCGGGCGATGGCGGCGAGCATGTCGAGCATCATGCCGTTGATGGCTTGGGCCATGCGTGTCGTGAATTCGTCGTTGGAGTTGAGCATCGCGTAGGAGGTCGGAAGATCGAGCGCGACGACCTTGACGTGCCGACCCAGGATTTCGCGCTTGAGCGCTTCCCAGTCCTCTGCGTTGAGGCGGCTTAGTCGGTCGACCTGCTCGACCAGGAGAATGTCGCCAGGCTGGCAATCAGCCAGCAGCTTGAATAGCTCCGGCCGCTTCAACGAGGCGCCGCTTTCGTTCTCGACATAGGTTGCCGCGATCCTGAGCCCGCGTTCGGCGGCGAAGGCTTCCAATTGGCTCTTGGCGCGATTGGCATCCTGGTCCTTTGTGGAAGCCCGCAGATAAGCACGAACGAACATTGGTGATCTCGCTTCGGTTCGTTTTTAATGGTTCTATATTGTTCGGTTCGTTATGGGTTGTCAATTAGGATTTATCGAACCGCTTTCAGCCCGGTTCGCTTGAGGCACACTCTATAAGAACCGTGGTTTGTAGCGCCTGTTGAACTCGGCTTTGGCTTGCTCGCGAGCGACATAATCGTCCAGATCCTCGCGTGTGATCATGATCGGCTTCCCGGGGATAAAACCGATTTGGCGTTCGAGCCGTAGCCGATCGACCTTGGCGACGGTGTAGCCCAAGAGCGTTGCGGCCTCTTCCATGGTGTAAAGTTCTATATCGATCGGCACTGCGCTCTCCTACAAATTGAACATAAGTGAGCACAACAAAGTATTGTCGGTCAAATTCAGGGTATTTTGTCTGATTTGTATGAAGAAATATGCCGATAATATTGTTTGACAGACAATGCATCGACCATTTTAACTATGCATACGGCCTAGAAAACCGATAACGCTACAGACGCTGATGCCAATCCATTTCGAACAAATTCCGGGGTCTTCACGTGCATGTCCAGGGCATCAGCCTAAAGACGTGAAGGTCGTCTGTAGCCGATTTTCTAGCCCCGGATTTCTCCAAGTCGCTTAGAAAACGACGGAAAGGCTACAGAGATGAACGTAATCGACATCAAGACCCGCCGCCCCTTTGGGCAGACCCTGCCGCTTCACGCCGAAGTTGATATCCTCGATGGCTTCGCCGAAATCCAGCGATCCGACGATGTGGTGCTGATCGATATCCGCGCACCTCGGGAACTGGCCGGCGCGATCTTGGAAGAGCTTGAGGCTATGCACGAGGCGGCGAAGGCCGCGCGGTCGAACGTCGTTGACTTCAAGACACGGCGCGCCCTGGAAATTCAGGACGCAATGTTCCGGCCCGATGCTACGCAGCAAGGGCGCCGGGTGCTGATCGAATGCTATCTGGTGCGCCACCAAGCCGAGGACATGGTGAGGCGGATTGCCCAGGCGAACCGGGCAGCCGCTATGTCTATGGCGGGATAAGCTCGACCGCAGTGAACGGGAAGGGGCGTCCGATGCGGCGCCCTATTTCTTTGCTCGGTCGTATTTGGGCGGACGCGGGGCGAAGGGCACCACGTTGGCCCCGTATCGCACAGCCAGCCTCGCGGCTTCGAGGTAACAGAGGCTGGGGCCACAGAGGGCATAGCCGCTAGCGTTGCCCAAAAATGTGATTTGCGGGTTGATGGTCTTCATCGGGTCTCATCCTTTCATTTGTACGCGCGTCACTTTCGCGGCGCCCGCCGATCGCACCCCGGCCCCCGGACCGCCCCTCCGGCCCGGTCCAAACGGCCGCGGCGAAACGGCAGCGGACCTCCATACAAAATCGCGCCAAGCTGGAACTTTTGACCTCCTGTCTCGGCAAAACAACCGATCCGTTTTCGCAGTGCCATCCCGATCGCCGCCGGCGCCCCACACGTTGCGTTTTCGACGCCCGATCCGCCCGGTTCTTTCGCAATTCTCTCGCGCGTAAATTTCCACAACGATTGGAGTTTTCGCGCATGTCCGACGACAGCAACGACGTCAGTTCTCTCTTTGAGGGCGCCTCCGAGTTCGAGGGCGATCCGCCCCTGCCGCCGGAGCAGGACGAAGAATTTTACAGTTCCGAAATGGTCATTGGCTGGCTCAATTCCGTCGCCAGCGGCCACGATCGATATTATTGCCTGTCGCATGTGTTCAGCAGCGTTGTTCTGCACAGCCGTTCGGCTGGGCGGAAGGGCAACAGCGACTACCTCAACCAATACCAGCGCGACCGCGTTCTGAAAGCTCTCCGCGCCGCGCGGTACGCCAACCCCAGCATGTTCTGGGAAGACACCGCGGTAGCCCGTCAGATCACTCGTCATGGGTTCGATACGCTGGAAAAGCTCGTTGAGCTTTGGACTTTCGATCTTTTCGCGCAGCAGCCGTCCGACGACGAGCGGCTGGATATTTATGACTACGCCCGCATTTTCCAGAACCTCATGCACAACATCAGCCTGGCCGAGGAAATTGAAGAGCGCACGAGGGAGCGCGCCGCCAAGGACGTTGCCAAGATCCGCTCAATGGCATTGGGGGCAACGGTATGACGAATGCCTACTCGCAAGACCGGCAACAGGCTGCGCGCGGATACGTTCACAACGCGTTCGCGCGGCTCCAGCGCCCAAAGGCCGAACCTCGCGCCATTATTATCGATGTAGCAAACGCCATCGACATGCTTTGTTACGCGCATGTTCGCCATGCTGACCTCCGCGCTCTGATGCCGGAATATAGCGAACCCTTAAACGCCGCTCTTTTCGACCTGGCACCGGTATTGGCCGAGGCCGTAGGCAGCGAGATCGCACCAGAAGACTTGTACTTTCTGCTCGGATCGGCCGCGGCGCTCATTACAGCGCCCGCCGACGAATTTCACCCTGATCGACTGAACTACGCCGCCATCCTTTCGGCCCGCCTCAAGATCGCTATTCATCGGCAGTTGCTCGGCGGGCGGGGCTATCCGATGGCCCGCGCCATTCAGCAGAACCGGCTGATGAGCACGCCGCGCCTTCCCTCCGATCCGATCCACTAAGGACGAACACCATGGCCGTGATCAACAATCCTGTCATTGCTCAAGCCGCCCAGAACCTCGCGGACATTTTTCGCCCGCCATCGGGTGCGGACCTCGCGGGATACGCGAACGCCAATGCCACGCGCCAGCAAGCCGACCGCCTTGCCAGCCTGTTCGCCGATCCGAACCTGCCGGAGTGGGATAAGCGGGCAATCGCGGCTGGGCTCTACAACCCGACCCAGAGCTTTTACGCCCAAGACCAGAACACCGCCACCACCATGCGCGGTCAGGATCTGGGCTATCAGTCCTCGATCGACGTGGCGAATATCAACAACGCGGGCGCGCTCGAGCGGCAGAACGCGCTGCCGATCACGGTGAACGAAAACCAGACCGCGTTCCTGCCGGCACAGACGCAGAGCGCAACCGGCCTGCCCGAGATCATGACGGGCAACATCAACATCGCACCGGGTGAAGTCACGCACACGGCGGACGGTGGCACGATCGCCGGCCCGGTCAAACCGCTCACGGAAAGCGAATGGGACGCCGCGCAGCGCGAGCGCCTGCGCATGGCGGGGCTGCTCACCGACCAGGATATTCTCGACACGATCATGGGCGAGCAAACGCCTGTGCAGGCGGTGGGCGCCGATGGCCGGCCGGTGTTCATGTCGCCCGGCGCCGCAGTGCGTTCGGGAGCAGCGCCGGCGCCGTCGGGCAGTGACAGCAGTGCGGCCGAAGAGCAGATCGCGCGCTTGTCGCAGCAGTTCATCGATACGGGGCTCACCACCGACCCGGCCGAAGCCCGCAATCTTGCGATCGGCATCGTCGATAATCGCTATGTCGTCAGTCGGCATCCCGTTACGGGCGAAGCGCAGATCCTCGACGTTGCTTCTCAGCGCCCGGTGGCCGGCGGTGGCGCGACGACCCCCGCAGCGGGCGGCGCATTGGATGGCTCATTCTCCGCGGTGGGCGATGCAACCGATCCGACCCTCGACGCGATCATGCGCGACGAGGCCAGCAGCGACAGCCCGTTCGGCACTCGCTTCTCGGCGTCGCCCGAAAGCTTTGGCGTAGGCGGTGCGCTCGCCGGGGGCGTCAATACGGTATTTGACGCGGTGGGCGCCGGCGCGCCCTACCCGGAAGTTCAGCAGACCCAATCCGACTTTGCGGTGCTGCGCGAAAGCCTGCTCAACGATATCGGCTCCGCGTACAACCGCCAGCCGCCGTCCTGGCTGCTCCAGAACATCCAGGCGCTGACGCCGCGCGCGGGCAACGTGTTCGAGGGCGCCGGCACCGCGCAATCGAAGCTCACGGCGATTGGGCGCCAGCTCACCGACGAGTTGCGCGTTGCAGAAGAAACGTTGCGCGGTGAATTGAGCCCGGCCAACCGGCAGGAAGTCGAAACGCGGGTGATCGGGCTGCGCGCTGCGATCGGCCGGGTGACCGACGCGCTTCAATCCTTCGACAGCGGTGGCCAAGCTCCGACCCCGCCCTCGCCCCCGAGCCCGCCCGCGCCGCCTTCGCCGGGTGACGCCGGGGCGCAGGAAGGAGCGACCGCGACCAATCCTGCTACCGGCGAGCGCGTCATCTTTCGCAATGGCCAATGGGAGCCGATGTAATGGCGAACAACACTTTGCCTGCCGGTTTCGTCCTCGACCAGCCGCCGCAGGCGCCTGGAGAGCCGTTGCAGATCACGGTTCGCTATTCCGATCCTCCCCTGCCGCCCGAGGGCTTCGTGCTCGACAGCGCGCCCGGATCGAACGAGGCGGCAGCCGAAGAGCCGCGCCCGCACCTTGGCGCATTTCTCAACCAGGGCTTTTCGCAAGGGCTCGGCCTGCCGGTAGATGCAATCTCCGGCGCAATCAACGCGGGAGTGTCCGGCGTCAACGCGGCGACCGGGTGGGAGATCCCCACGATCGAAGAGCCTTTCGGTGGTTCTGCGAGCATCAATCGCGGGCTCAATGCGCTCGGCTTCGACGCGGCTCCGCCCGATATGCCGCCCGAGACGCTGATGGAACACATCTTCGCGGGCGCCGGTGGCGCGGCGGGCTCTATTGGCCCGGTTGGTCTCGCCGGTCGGCTCATGTCGTCCACGGCTTCGCCGATGGCCCAGGCGGTGGGCAACACGCTCACCCAGCCATTCGTGCAGACGCCAGTCCGTGGTTTCGCGTCCGAGATTGCAGCGGGCGCCGGTGCCGGGGCGGGTATGGACATCGCCGATCGTGTCGCGCCTGATAACCCCGTCGCCTCGACGCTTGGCGCGCTATTTGGTGGCGCGGCGGGCGGCGCAGGGCCATATCTTGCGTGGGAGGGCGTCAAACGCACGCCGGTCGTCGGCGGATCGATGGCCGCGGGCTCTCGACTTCTCGCCTCCGAGATCGCACCTTTTACCGAGGCCGGTGCGCTTGAACGCGCCCGTAGCCGCATGGCCGGGCTCGTCGAAGATCCCGACGCGGCCATTAACGCGCTCAACACCCCCACGATCAGCGGCCTTTCGCCGGCCGTATCGACGGGCGATCGGCGCCTGATGGCCCTCGAGCAGACGGTGCGCGACACCGACCCTGTTATTGACGCCATCATGCGCGATTTCGAAACGGGCAGCGGCCAGGTGCTTCGCGATGAGCTTACCGCGCCCGCCCAGGGCGTGCCGAGTACAGCGGCCCGCGAATACATGGAAACGGCGGTCCAGCAGAGCGTCGACGGCTTGGGCCAAACGCTCGACCAGACATTCGGCCGCCCGCTTGGGGTCAATAACGTCTCGACCGCGCTGCGCACCGGAAGCCAGCCCGCGCGCAGCAGCGCCTATGACGCCGCATATGCACAGCCGATCGATTATGCCAGCGAGGCAGGGCAGACGCTTGAAAGCCTCATTGCGCGCGTTGAGCGCGCGGCGCCTGGCGCGATAGCGCTGGCGAACCGCCTCATGGCGGGCGAAGGCGTCCAGTCGCAGCAGATCATGGCGGATATCGCGCCCGACGGCACCGTGACCTTTACTCGGATGCCCGACACGCGCCAGATCGATTACATCACGCGCGCCCTCAATCAGATGGCCGCAAGCGGCGACGGGCAAGGCGCCCATGGCGGCACGACCGACATCGGGCGCGTCATGGGCAATCTGGCCCGCGACATTCGCGGTGCGCTTGGTGAAACGAACCCGCTATACGGGGAAGCGGTGGCCACGGCCGCCACGCCAATCCAGCAGCGAAATGCGCTTCTGTTCGGCCAAGACCTCCTCAAGCCCGGCACGGCGCGCGATGTCGCCGCCGAACGCCTCGGCGACATGTCCGAACCCGAGCTTGCCTTCGTGCGCCAGGGCGTGCGGTCGCAGATCGAGGAAACGCTGGCCAATGTTCGCGCCGCGATGACAAACCCGGACGTGGGCATTCGTGAAGCCCAGCAGGCGCTCACCCAGCTTTCGAGCCGCGCCGTGCGCGACAAGATCGGGATGATCCTGCCCGAAGACGCCGCCGAGGCGTTTTTCCAGCGGATCGATGAAACCTCCGCTATGCTCAATTCGCGCCAGTCGGCGCCGCTCAGGTTCGCCAATGCGAGGCCCAATGAGGAAATCCGCGCCATCATCGATGCGCCGAACCCGCAGCAGGCGGCGGCCCAGCTTGTCGCCCAGGCGGCCAATGACCCGTCTGGCCAGGCTCTTTACGGTCTTAAAGGCGCTTTCGTTGATGAGTTGATGGCGCGTTCTCGCACCGGCAATTTCGATGACACGGGCGCGCCCATCCTTTCCGGCCGGGCCATGCAGAACGCCCTCGCCGATAACCGCGTGCTGGCGGTGGCCAACAATCTGCTTTCGATGGAAGAGCGGTCACGCTTCGCGGCCATTGCCGACGAATTGGTCCGCCTCGAGACCATGCAGGGCCGCTTGCCCAATGTCGGCGGCGTCATGGAAGGCGAGCCCAATTCGGTCGTCAGCATGATCGCCAAGACGCTCGCCGCGCGCATGGGCGCCCAAGCCGGCCGCGGCACCAGCGGCGCATCGCTGCTCACCGCGAATTTTGCCACTCAGCGGATGCAGCGCATCCTTGACGCCCTGACGCTGGACCGGGCCGAAGGATTGATCCGAGACGCGGTGGCAGGCGACCGGGAACTGTTCGAATTGCTGCTCACGCCGGCGGACCGGATCACGCCCCAGCAGGAGGGCAAGCTGGCCCAGGTGCTTTCGCGCACCGCGACGGGCACGATCGGCGGAGCGGTGGCGACGACCGACGGGGAAGATCCGCGGTTGGAAGATCTCATCATGAACGAAACATTGCCGCAGGTGCCGTGATGGCTAGCCCAGACAAATACACGCCCTCGTATAGCTTCTCGGACTACGAAGCGAACAACCCGCGCGACCCAAAGCCGGGCTCGCAGCTCGACATTCAATTCGCCGATATCGCGACATCGACCGGGAGTTTGGCCGATGCGATCAAGGATATCCGCCGGTCGGACGGGGCGCTCAAGAACCAAATCGTCACTCTTGACGCGCTCGCCACCGATACGAAATTGGCCTTCGGTTTGGGCGAGACGATCAGCGAACAGATCGCGATCGTGGCAGCGATGGAAACGGAAATCGCAGCCCTCGCTGGCCTAGAATCAGAGATCGCGGGCGTTTACGCCGTTCGCGCGGATGTGAGCGCGGTCGCCGGGCTGGGATCGCATGTCACCGCTGTTGCCGAGATCGCCGCCGACGTCACGGCCGTTGCCGCCGTTGCCGCGAACGTCACGACGGTGGCTGGGATTGATGCCGATGTCGCGGCGGTGGCCGGCGTCTCCTCGGGCGTCGCGACTGTCGCGGACATAGCGATCGACGTTTCGACAGTTGCCGGCGTCGCCCCGGATGTGAGTGCGATCGCTTCGCACGTCGCAAGTATGACTACGGTCGCCACGGGCATCAACGACGTGGCGGCAGTGGCCGCCAACGAGAGCAACATCACGGCCCTTGCGGAGAACGCGGCCAATATCAATGAGGCCGTCGCGAACCTCCCTGATCTTGCGGGCAAGCTCAATAAGGACGGGTCGAACGCTACGTCCCGATCCAAATGGCGGCTCAAGCCTATTGGCGAAGTTTTCTACGTGGACGTAAACGCGCCCGGTGCCGAAATACCGCTCATTGATGCGGGATGCATTGAGCTTACGGCAGGGCTCGACGGTCCCGGCGGTTACAATGAAGGCAAGCTGACTGGCGAGACGATCACAGGTTCCGGGGCAACTCCAGTCGCGACCGCTGTCATCGATGACCCCGACAGCCCCATGAATGGCCACGTTCAGAACCTGATCAACACCGAGGAACGTGTTCGTTATGCGGGCGAGCGGTCGAAATCGGGCGACGTTTTCAATGACCAGATCGAGCGTATCCGGGGCGATCTTACCCTGCGCCATGACGCCTTGATCGAAGCCGACATGGCCTCCACCAACGTGTTCACCGTGAGTTCCTACACCCCCGACGCCGGACGCGTGGAGTCAGGAGCCAATGCAGCCAGGCGCAGGGCGAGCTTCGACAGCGCGAATGTTGTTCGCTCTGGCGACCGCACCCGGGCCAAGGGCCAGTTCCTCGTCGCCTTCCTCAAGTACAAGGATGTTGCCTGATGCCTTATGCGCTTGAAAGCACGATCAGCCTCGCCCCTCTCGATGGCGGAATCGAGATCACCGAACAGCAGTACACAGATGCGCGGGCCGCAAAGCTCTCCGGCCGCGAGGCTTTGGTGCTTGCAGGAGAGATTGTGATCCGCGATCCGGCCCCATCGCCCGACCACATATGGGAGGATGGCGAGTGGGTTGCTCCCGAACCCGTCGAGCCCGAGCCCACCGACCCCCTCACACTCTCGCTTTCCAAACGCCAGGTGAATGCCGCGCTTATCTTGGCCGGCCACACCGATCCTGACGCGTTTATTGAGACGGCGATTGCCACGATCACCGACGATACAGCGCGCGCCCTTGCGCTGAACGACTGGCGTTTCGCGCCCTACTACAAGCGCGAGCACCCCTTGCTGAACGACCCGGACATTCTCACCGCCGCCGGCTTCACGCCCGACGATGTGGACGATCTGTGGGCGGTGGCGGCACAGCAAGACCGCTGAATTGCGACTAGATTTCCGACTGAGCCCTGACGCGCACTTCCTCTCTGGGAACCATCGGTTGAAGTCGGTTGCGCGACGCTGCCACCACTCGATCATAAAGATCAGGTGCCTTGTTTTTGAGCGTGAGCACCAGAGCGAATTTTATAGCCGGGCGGCGGCCGCTTGTGGCGCCATGAGACCGCGTGATGTGGCTGACGTCGAAGGCTGGGTCATTTAGAGAAGAGGCGCGTTTGGTTTTCGAGCGAGTTAGCGTCGTCTCCCATTTTTGCGCATCGTCTCGACGCATGAACTCCGGCGCATAAAAGTCGTCGGAACCGAAGAAGGTGTCCGTCGGGGGAAGTTTAGGGGTGATTAGCTTGCCGTCCTTGTAATAGGGTGGAGCTAATTTGTGGGTATCTGGCCGGAACTGAATTTCTAAGCCCCCACGCGTGTAGTTAATAGTGTCTTCGGGATCCACGTCGCAAAAGAAACAGAAGGTGGCGCGTATCTCCACATTTCCGGACAAGTTGGGAGGGACCGGGAGATATAGCCGCACCGCCCCACTAACAGGCATCTGCCGTTGGTAGACAATGTGCGCTTCACCGTCTTGGCATGTCACCAAATCCAGCAGGCTGTGCGAGACGCGGCCCCATCCCACTTCTGCTCGAGAGTTCTTGCCTGGGTGTGCGTGATGAACCAATAGGCCCTTAATCGTCGGGGCCCAGAGCGGGTCGTCAAACTGGGCGCGCATCAATGCGCCGCTTCTCAAGGCTAGCGGCGCTGCAAAACTTGTACCTTGCGTGCCTGTTCCGTCAGAAGGTCCGGTCAACACCAGAAATGGACTGGAGGGCGTACCCCCAAAGCTAACCAAATCGGGTTTCACGTATCCGGGACTGCGCCCAGGGCCCCAGGCGCTGTAAGGCGCTCTCTGCCATTCAGGATCCATGCAGTCTGATGCGCCAACGGCGATCATGTTCACCCCATCGGAGGGCGGTTGAATGCGGTGAAGTCCCAGTGTCACGTCAGATTCACCATTGTTTCCGCAGGCTACCGTGGCGACCGTTTCCCCGTCCGCGAGCAGTGCGTCCAAGGTAGATGTCCAAGCATTTACGTCGTCATCTTCGATCGCACAGTCCGGCCCTAAGCTGATATTGACAAAGTCGTACGGGCGACTGTCGAGCACATACTCAATGCGGTCCAAAACTGAGAACAGCTCGAAATCGTCGCTGGCGGTGTCGTCACCGAGGATGCGCCAATGATCAACGTCCGCGGGCGGGATAGGCTGCGGGCCTTTGGTGTTGAGTGGGCCAAAAAGAAACGCCGATGTTACTGCCAGTCCGTGCGATTGGGCCGCGGATATCGCGTTCCCTACACCGGGCGCTTTCTTACGAGTAACCCACTTCTCCAGTCCGTGATTGGCGGGCAAACCCCCATCAAGGATAGCGACTTTCAATTCTGGAGCGGAGGCTGCTTCGGTTGGCAACGTGACTTTAAAACCCGGAACTAGGGAGCGCACTGCCGGATCAAGCGGTATGATGCGCGGCATACTCCTTAGCGCGCGCAAGAACGAGAAGTTCAGAATCTGGGGCACCGCAGCCTTGGGGGCGTACATAGGCAAGAAGCAGAGTCCGCTGCTCTGCCGCCTACGGTCCACGTCGACGCTTAGACCCAAAGATCTGACAAAGCGATCGAAGCCTTCGACGACATATTCACCGTCTCCCGCTTTGGCGTGCAGCACAATCTCCAGCGGCAACAGCTTTTCTGGGTCTGTGTCGGGGAGCGGCTTAGCTCGCTCGGGTTCTGGCAGCGAGATCTTTTCAATCTCACGAAACTCGGCCCGAACCTTCTGCTCGACGGGCCTCCAATCAGGCAGCAACTCGGCGAACCGCAACAACCGTTCCCGTCGCCCGCCAAGATAAATCAGCGGCGCGGGCTGCGGCCGCGGATCGTTAGCCGATTTGTTTGTCACCACTTTGCTTGGAGTGATGTGCACCGCGCGGCTGCCGAGGTGCTGCAGCTTCAACTCGTCGATCAGGTTGGAGGGATAGTACGACTTGGCGAGATAGGTCGGGTGAAGAGTAACACCAACAACGGTGTCACCGCCGGGGCAGGCCAGTTCGGTAAGAGCGGCAAGTCCACTGCGTACCTCTGCGAGCTGAGGGGCTAACCTTTGAACGGCTTCGTTGAAAGTGTAGGGGTGAGCCTTATCGCCGAAACCACGCGGGGGACGTGTTACTTCCTCGCTTAGTTTTTCGCCGCCCCCGATCAAATATCTTGGACTAGCCATTGGTCACCTCTCGCTCTGGCGTCGAGCCAAGTTCTTCTTTGGACCTTCGGTGCTTACGCAGGGTGTCCCGCGAAACGCCTGTTACCGCACTGATTTTCCTATCGGAAATGTTTAGTAGAGCGAGCTTTGAGGCTGCGCTCTTGCGCGCCGATGCGGATAGCTGACGGAAATCTCTTTTGATCACCTCGAGCAGCGCTTCCTCCAAACTTTCCTCGCCGACAGCAGCCCGCCGACGCACCCAATTGACAGTCCTGATAATGTCGCTGTTTGACTGTCCATCCCACAATTCTACCAATGAGTGCAGGACAGCGCCCAACGCGGGCGCGTCATTGCCGAATGCCGCTACGAGGGTTTGCAACCTAAGATCATGATCGGGCAGAGGAAACGACACGATGTCGTCGAAGCGGCGCCATACTGCTGGATCGAGCAATTCGGCATGGTTCGTAGCAGCGACCAGAAGGTTCTTTGCGGGCCACTGATCGATTTCCTGCAAGAGCACAGTTACAAGACGCTTCAGCTCTCCTACGTCGCCGTCGTCATCGCGCTTCTTTGCTATAGCGTCCAACTCGTCGAGCAAGAGGACACAATCAACATCTTTGGCGTAGTCGAGAACAGCTCGGATATTTGATCCTGTTTTCCCAAGAAAGCTGCTCATGACCGTCGCCAAATCTAACGTCAGGAGCGGTAAATCGAGCCGCCTCGCCATCCACCGTGCTGACAATGTTTTGCCGACGCCCGGAGGACCTGAGAACAGAACCGACCTGGTTGGCTCCAGCCCTCTGGCACGCAATTCCCCCAAGTTCTGACGCTCTACCACGATCTGATCTAGATGAAGTGCTGTCTCGAACGGAAGTATTGGATCACCTGATAGATGAACGGGAAACTCTTGTCTCAGCAAGGCTAGCCGCGAATCAGCATCGACCGGCACAAAAGGCAAACCGGCTTCCCGTGTGGCGGTAGTTGCCGGAGTAGTTGCCAGCAGCTGCTTTAGGCTTTCTGACAGCTCCCGGTCGCTCCGTTCGACCTTTTTAATGATTCGTTTTAGGTAAGCCTGCACGTCTTGCACGCGACCACTAAGGCCCAACCGCGCAACGTGGACTAGAAACTCGTTCGTGCGGCCCACATCGTCCATAATCGAGTTCATCTCCCATAAAAAGCCGATCAACCTGCACTCTCTCATGGACTAAAAATCTAATCAACGGGAAAATTCGTCCATTTACTCGTTTCGCAGCCAAGTTTTGCACTGGCATCTCTGCTATCCACCGACGCTAACGCCTCCCGTGGTTGAGACTGGTGCTGGCGCAAAGTGAATTACCAAGTGGCCAACAGTTTTGGCCGCCCTTCCCGCGAACAGCGTTAGCATCGCCTGCGAAGCTATCGCCTTGGCACCCGGCCGCGCGACACTAGCCGCCGTCTCGATAGATGCGTCCGGCGCGGCGGTAGTTGGATTGCAAGAATGTGATGTGATTAACCAGTTGCCGGTGTCTCGGCGGGCTTGATGGCGCTCAAAGTGAAATTGGCGTCTTCTTGGAAATAGCTCTTGAACGCCTCTGACAATGCATGGAAGAGTTTAAGGCTCTCGTGATGATATTCATCGGCGTCTTTGTGAACCTCAAAGATCAGCTGATTCAGTGTCTTAATGAGGAAATTGGCGCGCTGAGCGTTCTCCCCCTTATAGACAGTTCGAGCCACTCCATCGCCTCCAAATGTCGTCTCGGCAGATAAGTCCTGTAGTTGGAGACGTGTTTCCCCGTATGCCCTGAACGCGGCATCAATCGCGTCGACGCGATTATAAAGCATAAGGCAGTCATTCACGACCTCTGGCCGATCAGCGTTTATGAACGGCACGAAGTCTTCTGGCGCGAATGAGGGTGCCCGCGATTCGTGCCCGCTGAGTGGCCTAAGATCGGCAAATGGTCCGGCAGGGTTTCCGGCATCAATGGCTCTTTTGAGCATATTTCTGATCGTAAACAATCGATTTGCGAGTTCCATTGCGATCAACATCACCCGCAGCGCTTGTGCCCGCTCGGCCAAGATAATGCGCCGCTTTTCGCGCTCCGCGTGTCTGTGGTCAGTTTGTCTAGCAGTCAACCAGGCTATCAAACCGCCAAGTGCCGCCCCTCCAAATCCGGCCAGCATCGTCGCGATCGACGGGTCACCGGAGATGAAGAGCATGGCCAGCAGAAAGGTGGTGACGGCAGAGCTGACGAAAACGCAAGCATAGAGAAGCATCAGCGCCTCTTTCAGTTGGCCCGTGAATTTGCGGAGCGCTTGCTTTTAAAGCGCCACCGCCCCCTAAAGAACAGTAGGCGCTATCTTCTGGTCCCCCAAGCTGAGATCAGCAGTTCGTGCCCGAATAATCGACATTGCGGATGCGCCAGCTATCCGGGCTCGCTTCGTCGTCGATCCGCTCGGCGTCAACATGAAGACGGCAATAGCGCGTGGTCGATCGCGCCACGCCCGGCACCGTGTTCATCGTTGCAACGTTCCGAGCTGCCCTGGCCATCGCGGCGTTGTTGAAACTCCCCGCGGCCGGCGTGTAGGGCGGGATGTAAACCGTCGAAATGACCGGCTCGCTCTCGATGAAGTACATGCGGCGATCTGCCGAAATCTCTTCATACCCACTGGTTGAGAAGGCAGGTTGGTCCCGCAGCAGATCGCCGACCGTCTGGCCTCGATAACTGAATAGCTTGTCGTGAAGGGTCGCCGTTTGTTGCGCTTCGTATTCTGCGGTGGTCTGGCATCCGCCAAGAGCCAGGCTCCCGATCAAAGCTGTGGATAGAATAGCCGTTCGTTTCATAGTCGCCTCGTCAGCGTTGAAGCGTGAGGCACCGATCCCGAAGGGCAACCTGCTCGGCACCAACCCACGCTTGTGTGGGATGACTGTGTGGGGCGCTTGAAGAGAAAGAGCGATTTTCGCTGTAAGTCTTTGAATTTTTTGGCGCACCCGACACGATTCGAACGTGTGACCTCTGCCTTCGGAGGGGAGCCATTAGCCGTTTCCGCAGCTTCCCTGATATTCCCTTTAGTGCAAAAACCCCAGTATATCCGGGGCTTCTGCGCATTCGCCTTTACCCCGGCATTCCCGCAAGTATTCCCATTTGCTCCGTTTTGTGGTGACACTACGGTGACACAAGCAGGAAGGTGCAAAGATGCCGAAGCTCTCAGGGAAGCTCACTCAGACGGTAGTGGCTAAGGCCAAGCTCGAGGAAAAGCCCTATTTCATCTGGGCCGGGGAGCCAAGCGGGTTTGGCGTGCGCGTGTTCCCGAACGGCAGCAAAATCTTTTACCTCGATTACCGCAATGATCATGGCACCAGGCGGCGGATGCGGATCGGCGCCTACGGCAAAGAGCTGACAGTCGAACAGGCTCACCGTAAAGCGGCTTCGATGGTGAGCTCAATTGTGGGAGAGAGCGCCGACCCCATGCGAGACAAGCGCGATGCCCGCGCCGCGGTTACCGTATCGTCGCTGTGCGATGCCTATATGGCCGCAGCGGAGGCGGGTACACTCCTGAAAAAGAACGGCGAGCGCAAGAAGACGTCAACGCTCGAGATCGACCGAGGCCGCATCGACAGGCACATCAAGCCGCTCCTGGGCAGCAAGAGGGTTGCGGAGATCGGGCGCGGGGATATTCGCCAGTTCATCAAAGACGTTACGGCGGGTAAGACCGCCAAGGTGGTCAAGACCGACAAACTGCGAGGCAAAGCAATCGTCGAAGGGGGTGCTGGCACGGCGGCGCGGACCACTGGCTTGCTCAGCGGCATCATGTCGTTTGCGGTGGACGAGGAAATCATCGCCGCGAACCCCGTCCATGGCGTGCCGCGCCCAAAGGACGGGAAGCGCGACCGGCGCCTTACACCTGACGAGATGCGCGCCCTTGGGGACGCGCTGTCAGATGCTGTCACCGAGAGTTGGCAAGCTATCGCCGGCATCCGCCTCTTGTCCCTCACCGGCGCACGGCTGAGCGAGATCGTGAAGCTGCAATGGTCGGAGGTCGACCTTGCCAACCAAGTGCTGGTCTATGGCGACACCAAGACCGGCCAATCGCTGCGCCCTCTTGGATCGGCGGCGATCGACATTATTCAGGCCACAGAAACCATGGGCGGAGCCGGGTTTGTTCTCCCCGGCGCCCGAGACACGGCGAAACCCTTCGGCTCGCTCGACACAGCCTTGGAACGCGTGACGGCAAAAGCCAAGCTTGAAGGCGTAACAGCCCATGTTCTGCGGCACACCTTTGCCAGCATCGCCGCCGATATGAATTACTCTGATGGAACCATTGGCGCCCTGATCGGGCACAAGGGACACACGGTCACAAGCAAGTATTCTCACCGGCTGGATGCGGTACTTGTGGCTGCAGCGAACAAGGTCGCCGCCGAGGTGTGGCGACAAATGACCGGTCAGGGTGGGAACGTGGTGGAGATGCCGCGGCGGGCCTAGTCAACCCGCTTTAAAGTTTCGCCAGTGACCACGATTTCAAACGTGTCTTCATCCTCGTAATTGACATGCCGCCCATCGGTCAGCAGCAGCGACTTGGACCCGGCGACCTCTTCGGCCGGCCCGCTGATCGGTCGGGAACGGATCATGTTCGTATACTCTACGACCGTGTAGATTTTACCATCCGCAGCGCGCGCCTTAAATCGTGCTGTCTCTCTACGCATTGGGCTCCCTCGCTTCAACTTTGGGAGACGGTATGCGCAAGATTGCGCAGTGGGAAGTCAGTCTTGATCTGGGTCTACGTCATCCAGTGGAACAAATAGTGTCTTCTCGTTCGGCTCAAAATCTATTCCGAGGTCATTTGCCCGCTGCACCCGTCTGACTGTGGGTCTGATCTTTTCAATCTCGGCCAACACCGATTCCCGGATTTCCGGATCCTCAATCCCCCTCAGAGACACTTCAAGCCGATCGATTAGCTCCTCAAGGTTGATCTCCTTCTCGGGATACAGTTCGGCTAGCCTTTGTAGCAGCCGTATGTCTCGGGAGGCGCGCTGGTTCGGCCTGGCCTGGTCAATCCGAAGTTTAATGCTTTGTTCCAACTGCGACTGCGGCCAATAGAACGACTGTTCTAAGCGCTCAGTAATCTCAGCATTGATGGATTTTTCGCCAGCGGCCCGCTGGAGCCGTGCGTACAAATCCTGTGGGACCCGTATCGTATAGCGGGCGTAATCATCTTGTTTAGCCATGCCGGAACCATTGACACCAATTTAGTGAAAAAACAAGCCAGCGGGGCTTGTGCACCAAATTAGTGAATGATATGCCTAAATTTGCGTTCACTAATTTGGTGAAAGGATCGTGATGATAGCCGAAGTGCGCATGACCCTGCGACTGCCCCGCGAGGCCGCAGTGTTCCTAGACAGTATAGCGCGGAAAAACTTCACGTCCCGCAACGCAGAGATCGTGCGCTGCATCCGGGAGCAAATGAAAACGGCACCAGGGGGCGAGATTGCAGCCAAGACCCCTGATGCCGTCGAACCCTGAGATTGGAAACCCCAGATGAGAACAATTGATAACATTCTCGCCCCACCGGCGGCAAGCCATCGTGAAGAGGACGGTGACTATCGCGGCCTCGTCGTGATGCTCAACGCTGACTGGCGGTTGGTGACCTGCCGAGACGGGGTCCAATGGATCCTGCAAAAGTATCGCGGCATCAAGAACGGGATGGCTCGATACGAGGGTCGTTCGTTCTGCCGTTCCCGCGCCGGGCTGGTGCGGTGCATCGGGGAAAAGTGCGGCGAGGTACTTCCTGCCGCCTTGGCCATTATCCGCGCTCTACCCCCCTTCATTTCGGGAGGGCGGGCCGATGCGTAAATACGATCTCCAGCCCAAGGGCCACCAACTGGCCGACTTCCTCGATGATGTGACGCGCGACATGATCGCCATCGAGATGACGGTGCAAACGATGCACAGGCTGATTGCTGACCATCTCGCCGAAATCGAATCCTTAGGAGAGCGCAAAAATCCAGATGCACCGTTTTGCGTCGAAGTGCCGGCGGAAGAACTGGCGCTGCTGCGCTGGAACATGGAGCAGTGCCAATCGATCATTGCAAACGGGATGGACGGATTCAGCAGCTTTCACCAGACATTCCAGCGGGACTATTTCCGCAGGAATCAGGGAGGTTCGCTTCATGTCGATTGAAAGCAAGCCCAGATTGCGCCGCGCCGAGGCGTCCAATTACCTCAACCAGCGCCACGGCATCACAATTGCCACCAAAACCCTCGCCAAATACGCATGCATCGGCGGGGGGCCGGCCTTCCGACGCGATGGTCGCATCCCCGTGTATGATCGGACCGAGCTGGACCGTTGGGCAGTGGAAAGGCTCGGCGAGCCGGTTACATCCACGAGTCACGAGGTGACGCGATGACACGGATGCACATCGTTCATGAGATCGAGCAGCATGTGATCCGGGCATTCCAAAAAGGCGACCATCGCTCACCCCAGTTCGAGACACAGCTACTAAGGGCCGCGCCTGAGGGCACGGTAGAGGAATGGAACTCCGCGATTGAGGGCGCGGTGCGGCACCTGGTCAAAAAGGACCGTTGGGCACTCCTTCGCATTCGTTTTCTATGGCCAGTGTTGCGCCGGATGGGGTTACTCAGTGGATTTGCCGAAAGTCCGGGCGAGGCTTTGTCACATGATGCGATCGCCAGGCTAAACTCTCCCGACGCCGGGAGGTAGGCTTGCCCAGATCACAGAACCCAATGCGGCGTTCGTGGCTCGACGACACGGACGGCGGATGGGTGGCGCACAGGCTCAAGCTGATGGTCTCCCCCGCATGGCGTCACCGTCCGATACCACTCGCGAAGATCCTTGAGCGGATCGAAATCGAGCACATGCGCCACGGCGGCAAGGAGAACGGTCACCTGGTGGTCTCCTACGATCAACTGGTGCGGAACGGTGTGTCTCGTCGCACCATCCGGTCAGCATTGGCGCTGGGTGTGTCTCTGGGTCTCCTTGAGGTCAAACAGTCGGGTGAATGGGCGGGTGACGTCCGTTCACCTAACATCTACCGCCTAACTTACCTCCCCGAGAAGGACCGCCGAGCCCCTACTGATGAATGGGAAGGTATTGATAATGAACGGGCTCGCGCCCTCATCGGAGCCTATCAAATCAGCCTGACAGGAAAACAAAAGCCCAGTGCCAAAACCTGCAGTGATCCAGTGCCAAAACCTGCAGTCGACACCCCCTCTACCAGTGCCAAAACCTGCAATGTCCCAGTACCAAAAAGGATACTTACTTCTATATCTGGGGGGAAACCCGACACAGCCACCGATCACGAGCATGCCACCGCAACCCTCTCACGTGAGGAGCGCGCATCATTGCGCGCAAGCTCCAAGGATGATGAAAGATGAAAAACGAGACCCACCGCAGGAAACAAAACTGCGACCTGATCGTCGAGCGGGCTGCCCGCATGATGGTCGATGAGGCCGGCGCATCGGTGCCGATGATGCTCGACCGAATGCTGACCTATGTCGCGGCTCAGGCGTGCCTCAATGACGGCTCAGCAAAGACCGCCATCGCCTTTCGCGTCATGGCTCAAAAGATCGAGGACGGGCTTTTCCATCCCGTCACGGGCGAGAACCAGGGCGGGGGGAAAGGGCATTGACCTTTGTGGCGAACATGAACATATTGGCAACAGGCAATGCTTCGCGCTGCCAGAGATCATGTCTAGCGCTGGTCTCGCTTGGATCACCGGCATGGCTTCGCGCTGCCGACCCAATCGAATAGCTCACCGCGATTTATCGCGGGATGCCCTCCGTTCATTCGGCGGCGATTGGAAGCGCGTATGATGCCTACACCGATCCCGCCTCACACTATGAGGCAATCTCATGCTTAAACGAAATCAGATGCCCGCGGCCAAGATTGATGGCCACGCATCCCACTTGCCCACCGGCCTCGTTCAGAACAACGCCGACGGGCCGGATCTCTCCCGCTCCGAACAGCGCGGGCTCAACAAGACCCTGAGCGAAGTCAAAAACGAGCTGACCCGGGTGGGCGGGGAAGTGACCGAGCGTGTCGACCAGCTCGAAAACCGCATCGATCGCATTGACGTCAGGCAGAAGGACTTTCTGCAGGCCAGTAGCAGCCGGAGCGGTGGATTCCGGTCCAGCGATGCCCCCAAGACCATGGGCGGTCAGGTCGCCGAGCACGACAACGCCGCGCTGCTCAATTCCAGCTTCCGGGGTGAGGCGCGGTTCAAGGTCCAGAATGCGATCACTTCTATCAGCACTTCGGGCGGCGCACTGGTGGCACCCTCGCGCCAGCCGAGCGTCATCGAGATGGCCCGTCGTCGTCTCAGCGTTCGGCAGCTCTTTGCCTCGGGTCAGACCAACTCCAATGCCGTCGAATGGCCCATGCAGGTAGAACGCACGAACAGTGCGGCGCCGGTTGCAGAGGGCGGGCTCAAACCCGAATCCAGCTACGCCTGGGAGCTCAAGCAATGGCCCGTTCGCACCATCGCCCATTGGGTGCCCGCATCGCGGCAGATGATGGATGACGTGCCGGCTCTGGCCAGCCTGATCGACAGCGAGCTGCGCTATGGTCTCGCCGACGTCGAGGACATGGAACTGCTCAAGGGTGACGGCACCGGCCAGCACCTTCTTGGCGTCATGGCATCGGCCACTGAGTTCGAGAACCCCCTAGACCTCGTGCTGACGCAACAGATCGACGTCCTTCTCGCTGCCATTGCCCAGGTGGACGACACCGATTGGGATGCTGACGGCATTGTCCTCAACCCTCTGGATTGGCGTGCCATCCAAGGCATCAAGGACAGTGAAGGCCGCTATCTCTCCAGCCCGTTCTCAGAGCTGCTTGAGCGCCTTTGGCAGATGCCGATTGCCACGAGCAAGGCAATGGACACAGGCGACTTCCTCGTCGGCTCGTTCCAGCGCGGTGCGCAGATCTTCGACCGCATGGATACCGAGGTGCTGATCTCGACCGAGGACCGCGACAACTTCATCAGGAACATGGTGACAGTGCGTGCCGAAGAACGGCTGGCATTCATCATCAAGCACCCCGGCGCGTTCGTGTTCGGCAACTTTGCTGATTCACTGACGCCCGAGGCGTAGGACCAGACCTGGGCGGTGGTGCCTCCTGCACTGCCCGGATCGGCGGCCAGCCCTAGATGGATTGGGCTGGTCGCCACCCCTTAGGGGATAGGGGGGCGAAAAGTCATAGACCGGTCAGACCTAGACCGGCGGGGTAGTCAAAGTTTTGCGCGTGCAAATTAAAACTGCGGATCGAAATAAAATGCCGGCACAAGATGCAGACATTCCCTCGTCGTCCCGGCTAACCGTTCAGAGGTCCGCGTTCGGCCGCAGATGATGGGCCGAGTTGACCTTGTAGAGTTTCCATCATTCTCATCGCCATGGACTGATCCATGGCAAAGTCTATGTAGCCGGCGCCCTCAAGGCGAAGGCTGAGGACAACCCGCCCCTCTTGGGTACTCCGCACCTCGTACCAATCCGACGGAAAAGCTGGTGGCATTATGTCGGCCAGTTTACCTCTTGGCTCCAAGACGCCAGCGGCCTGGGTCAAAAATGCAATGATCTGGAGCACTTCCGTTCGATCAATCGAAAGAAGCGTTTGCCCTTCGTTAGTGTCGAAGTGAATTTCGATCCTACCGCGTTCCTTATCGATTCCGAACTGATCTGAAAGGGTGGCATCCGCCACGGATTTGTTGCTCATTCGTTCGCTCCAGCTTTCTTCGGCCCATTATCATGCCATTGCATTGATCTTCGATCGATGGCGCGACAGCGAGGATGTGCGAGAAAAGACCGTGTGTGCGTTAGGAATCATCGTCCCTGTAACTAAGAAAGCGTTGCAGCACGCCCCCTACGGCGAAGGCGATATGCTTTGCCTCCACCTCTTGCACAATTAGGATCTCGGCCTCATCAGTCGCCTTGCCGTGGTTCTTCAGATAGGCTTTGCCTTCACGATCGAGCCCCTCGATTTCGACGCAGTCAGCCCCCTCCTCGACTTCAATGTCGATGGTCCATGAATCACCATCCCGACGCGACGCATGGACCCTCAATCCTTCCCACTTTGGCGTTTCGTACTCCATTCGCTGGGAGCCGATGGTGACATGCTCAACGTCTCTCTTGTCGAGTTCACGAGATAGCATGTCGACCAAGCTGCTCGTCGGCTTAAGAATTTCTGAAGCCCTTTGTTTGAATTTCGCGAGCCTATCGTCGTACCGCGCCGAGGCAAATGTGATGTCCTCAGCGGCCTCATTCAAAAATTCATGAATATCATCCATTGCGCGGTGCCTCTTTCGATTTCGCTGGGGGAGGATGCTGCAGTGGCGAAATTTCTGCAACACCGGATCCTCTGCCACAGATGCGCCCTCAAAGGTAAGGCAAAACGAGGAGCTGACGAGAGGAGTTAGCTGAATATGTTTCCTGGCTCGGGCTCCTCGGCCTCAATTAGGCCCTCGCGCTCTAGAAGTACTGACCAATCTCGCTCGACAGTACGGAAAAAGTCGGACGCATCGTGCTGTTCCCCAGCATATTCCACAACTGCGACACCACGAGCAACACTGTCGCCCCAAGAGCCTGGACGGCTCAAGTCAAATGGCGGGTGGAAGCGAACGGACGATTTTGCATGGAGCAACGGGTCGTCCTTGATCAAGGTCAAGACGAGATGTTTGCCAGTGTTGGCAATCTGTTGGCAGTGCTCAAGGAGAGGTAGGTTGGAGCGTTGCGCCTCTATGAAGCCGCGAGTTACGCCTTTCGCGCCTCGCAGCTTCCCACACAACCTCAGGTGGCCATCATCATCGACACTGTTTAGTATCCAGTCAACGAGATGCCAACTCGCTAAGGCACAGTCGAACGCTGCGAAGCGAGCTTCGTCCGAATATTCAGCATGCTCTAGTCGGCGTATATCGAAAGACAGCTTCCGCAATAGATCGGACGGCCCGCGCAGGCCGAATGTCTTGGTGGGATGGTTCGCCATTGTCAGCTCCGCGCTCAGAGCCGTTACGGTGGGGTAGGGTGGGTCAAAAGTCAAAAAGGGACGAGACCTAGACCGGCGGGGTAGTCAAAAAAACGCGCGGACAAATTAGAGTTTCGGAAATTCTGAGCAGCGTCAGCCGATTGCACAATCTCAGAGCATTGTGTAGCTTCCATCGAACAGTCTGCATGAGGTGGAAGAATGTCGTCCTCACCTGCTCGCGTTGGCGCCCCGCTCTATTCAGACCAGTGGAGCAATCGGAAAGCGGCCCTTGTGGCTTTTCGAATCGGCCAAGGGGTCCCGTATCCCGCAATCGCAAGAGAACTGAACGACGGCACCACCACGGCCAGCCTCCGACGAATGGCTCGTGAATGGCAGATTCGCCCGGACAAGATGAGGCCTGGGTATGCCCCTGTCCCGGTCCCTCTCTTTGGAGAGCACCGCACGGCCATCCTACAGGAAGCGAAACGCAGGGGCAGAAGCTTGCCCGAGCTGATCGGTGAGGTGACCGCGATCATCGTCCGGGACGACATGTTCGGAGCTGTGATCGATTGCGACTAGGGGATGCGTGGTCGTCATGACCATACCTTGAAGGTGTATGCATGACACACATACCATCGGACTAAAAAACCGATGGCGACCGCCCCTCAAACACCCCCGTTACTCCCTCATTCAATAACGGAAATCTTGAGTTCGATAACGCTTTTCTAGAAGTGGGATTTGGCATCATCGGACCAAAAGTCCGATGATTAGATTGTGCCCATCTGCCGCATCTCTTTGACCGCAAGATCGCGTCGATGATCGATATAGGCAGCCAAGTCGGCGAGATGCACGCCCTTGGCGCCTTTCTGGCTGTCTTCCATGCGAACCACAGGCAGATCGATCTCGCCTCGGCTCAGCTTGACCTTGAACTTATCGAAACCGAGTGGGGCGAAGTAGTCGCGGCAGACATCCTCAAGCGGGATCACAGCCTTGCCGTTGTACTGGGCCATCAGCAGGAAAGCGGTATTCACTTGCGCCTGGAGTTTTTGCCGGCGAGCGCCACAACTCTGTCGACGCGCGTCTGCAAATCTTCCTCGCCCATCATGCCGTCGAGATAACGATCGATTGCCTTCCGATCATATCGAACCGCCCGTCCGAAGTTGGTCGGAGAGATTCGGATATAGCCTTTGAAAGAATTTGGTGAGAGGCCGCAATAATCTGCGGCTTCCTCCAGCGTCAGCATTCTTCGCTCTGGGCCAGGCAGTGTTTTGGGGCGTTTCATGGCCGATCTATGGTGACTGATCGGTGACACTTCATCGTTCGATTGCGGCCATGAACGTGCTAAGTGACTGAGGTTGTTGGCGCACCCGACACGATTCGAACGTGTGACCTCTGCCTTCGGAGGGCAGCGCTCTATCCAGCTGAGCTACGGGTGCCCGGGGCGGAGAACGCCCAAACGGTTCGGCGCGAACCTACTGTAAGCGGGCGCGGCGTGCAACAGGGTTTTGATCGGGTTTGGAGCGAGCCGGTTCGTGCAAAGTTCGGCGCGCGCAGGTCTTGCGGGGCAAGGGTCAGCGTGCATAGATGCGGCCAAACGCATTGGGTTGGGAGGCTCGGTTTTGGGGAAGAATTGGCACATCCGCGCCGTCTCGCGGCTGGCAGCAGGCGCTCTGGTGTTGGTCGCCGTCATGGCGGCTCCGGCGCAGGCCATGGCACAGCGGCTGGACGCGCAGGACGTGGTGGTGGGCTGGAATCGGCTGATCCTTGAATTGGTGCGGCATACGCCGACCTATTCGCCGCCCGTCGCCAGTCGCGCATTTGCCTATCTGGGGGTCACCGCCTATGAGACGGTGGCGAGCGGGGACGATAGCTTCGTCACCCTCGCCGGCCAGCTCAATGCGCTCGAACCCCTGCCCAGGCGCGAGCCGGGTGCCGCCTATGACGAAGCCATTCTCCTGCATGCGGCGATGAGTTTCGGCGCCAACGCGTTTTTCGGCAATACCGGGCCCACAGGCCAGCGCGCCATGGACACCATGGACAGCCGCACCGCGGCGATGCTGGCCGAGGGTGTCGATCCGGAAATCGTTGCACGCAGCACCGCGCTGGGCACCGCGATCGGCGAGCACATTCTGGCCTGGTCGCTTGATGATGGCGGAGCGGTCATCGAAAATCTGGGCTTCCCCTATGATTTCGAAACCGTTGAAGACCCCTCGCTTTGGGTGCCGACAAACCGCGTGGCCGTGCAACAGGCACCCCTGCTCCCCGGCTGGGGGAACAACCGGCCCTTTGCCATGCCAGAGGGCAATAGCTGCGCGCTGCCCCCGCCGCCCGCTTACAGCGAAGCGCCGGGTTCGCCATTTTATGAGGAGGCCATGGAGGTCCACGACGCTGTGGTCAACCTGACCGCCGAGCAGGAAGCCATCGCCCGGTTCTGGTCGGATGATCCCATGCTCTCGCCCACTCCGCCGGGTCACTGGATATTCCTCACCCTCGATGCGCTTGAAAAAAAGGATGCGGACCTTGCCGAAACCGTTGACGTTCTGGCCCGGCTCGGCGTGGTGCTTGCCGATTCCTTCATCGGGTGCTGGGACGCAAAGTATCAGTACAATCTGGTGCGCCCGGTAACCTATCTCAACAAGCTCGTCGATCCGGACTGGCAGCCCATTCTCATCACCCCGCCTTTCCCCGAATATCCGTCGGGCCACTCCACCCAATCGGGCGCGGCGGCCAGCATGCTGGAAGCCCATTTCGGTGAAAATTTCGCGTTTTCCGACCGCACGCATGCTGATGACGGGCTGGCTGTGCGCCATTTTGCCAGTTTCTGGGAAGCGGCCGAGGAAGCGGCGGTGTCGCGGCTTTATGGCGGCATTCACTTCCGCTCGGCCATCGAACTGGGGCTCGAACAGGGCCGGTGTATCGCCGGGTTCACCAACGCACTTGTCACACGGAGCCCGTCATGATGCGCCTCATGGTTGGATTGAGCCTTCTTGCCGCGCCCGCCATGGGTCAGGAGCCGGCCATTCCCGACTTTGCCGACGTCACGGCCAGCGCGGGGATCGACAGCGTCTTTTGGGGCGAGTGGGAATATATGGTGGGCGGGGGCGTCGCCGTCTTCGATTGCGACGGAAACCGTAAGCCCGACATGGTGCTGGCCGGCGGCACCGCGCCGGCGAAATTTTACCGCAACACCGGCGAGGTCGGTGGCGCGCTCAGTTTTGCCCAGGAGGCGAGCGGGCTGGAGATGGAGGCCGTTACCGGCGCCTATCCCCTCGATATCGACAGCGACGGCATTATCGATATCGTCCTGCTGCGGGTGGGCGAAAACCAGGTGATGCGCGGGCTGGGCGATTGCCGGTTCGAAAGCGCCAACACCGATTGGGGGTTTGATGGTGGGGACGGCTGGTCCACCGCCTTTGCCGCCACCTGGGAGGCCGGGCAAAGCTGGCCGACAATCGCCATCGGCAATTATGTCGATCGATATGAAACGATGATGCCCTGGGGATCGTGCACCGACAACTGGCTGCACCGTCCGGATATCACTGACGATCGTTTCGGCGGGCCGATCCCGCTGACACCGAGCTATTGCGCGCTTTCGATGCTGTTTACCGACTGGAACCGGTCGGGCACGCCATCGCTGCGCGTTTCCAATGACAGGGAGTATTACAAGGGCGGGCAGGAACAGCTCTGGCGCATCCAGGCCGGTTTGGCGCCGGAACTTTACGGCCCCGAGGACGGCTGGCAACGGCTGCGCATCTGGGGCATGGGTATTGCCGGACACGATCTGAATGCGGACGGCTATCCGGAATATTTCCTCACCTCGATGGCCGACAACAAGCTTCAGGTGCTGTCCGAGATTCCGGAGGCCGGAGCGCCGCTTCCGGTCTATTCCGACCTTGCCTATGCGCGCGGGGTCACCGCGCATCGCCCCTATACGGGCGGGGAGATCAAGCCCTCGACCGCCTGGCACGCCCAGTTCGAGGACGTCAACAATGACGGGCTGGCCGATCTGTTCGTGGCCAAGGGCAATGTGTGGGAGATGCCCGATTTCGCGCTGCTCGACCCCAACAATCTGCTGCTTCAGCGCTCCGATGGCACGTTCCTTGAAGCGGGCGAGGAGGCAGGGGTTGCCAGTCTTCTGACCGCACGCGGAGCGGCGCTGGCCGATTTCAATCTTGACGGGCAGCTCGATCTGCTCGTCGTCAACCGACACGACAAGGCTCAGCTCTGGCAAAATGTCAGCGACACTTCCGGCAACTGGCTGGCTGTCGCCCCGCACCAGTCCGGGGCCAATCGCGATGCCATCGGCGGCTGGATCGAGGTGCGGACGGGCGATCTCGTCCAGCGCCGCGAGATCACATCGGGCGGCGGGCATGTGAGCGGGATCGCGGGCTTTTCCCATTTCGGGCTGGGCGATGCGCAAAGCGCCGACATCCGCATGCTCTGGCCTGACGGCACCGAAGGCGAATGGCAGGCCGCACAAGCGGGAGGCTTTTACAATCTCGAGCGCGATGCGCCATTGGCGCGCTGGCACCCGGACGCGAACTGAAAATACCATAAGCCAAAATGTCGGCTGGCTAAGAGATGGCTCGTCCTTGGGGCAGGACGCGGGGATTTGGCCCCGCGCGGTGCGCTCAAAGGAGAGATGAAATGAGAAAGCTCAGTGTTGCCGCCTTTGTCAGTCTTGACGGGGTCATGCAGGGCCCTGGCGGCCCCAAGGAAGATACCGATAACGGCTTTACGCTCGGCGGATGGACGGTGCCCTATTTCGACGAAGCCGTCGGCAAGGCCATGGACGCCATTTTTTCCGATCCCTACGATCTGTTGCTGGGCCGCCGGACCTACGAGATCTTTGCCAATCACTGGCCAAAGCTCGAAGGGCAGGACGAACTGGCCGACCAGTTCGGCGCCATCAACAAATATGTTGCCACCCGCAACCCCGGCTATGCAACGGACTGGCAAAACAGCCACGTTCTCAAGGGCGATGCCGTTGCGGCGGTGCGCCAGCTCAAGACGCAAGAGGGGCGAAACCTTCTCACGCAAGGTTCGGCACAGTTTCTCCAGGCGCTATTGGCCGCCGATGTGGTCGATGAAATCCACACCCTCACCTTCCCGGTGCTGCTGGGAAAGGGCAAGCGGCTGTTTGGTGGCGATGTGGCGCCCAGCGCGCTGACGCTGATCAGTTCGGTCACCTCGCCCAGCGGGGTCAGCATCAACCGCTACGGAGTTGCGGGCGCGGTCCAGACGGGTAGCTTTGCGCTGGAATAGGCCATCAGGGGCGCCGATCGTTTCGGCGCCCTTTTGGGGCCCCGCTCAATCGTCCATCTTGAGCGCCTTGATGAAGGCTTCCTGGGGGATTTCGACCTTGCCGAACTGGCGCATCTTCTTTTTCCCCTCCTTTTGCTTTTCGAGCAGCTTGCGCTTGCGCGTCGCGTCGCCGCCATAGCATTTGGCGGTCACGTCCTTGCGCATGGCGCGCACCGTCTCGCGAGCGATGATGCGCCCGCCGATGGCGGCCTGGATGGGAATGACGAACAGGTGCGGGGGGATCAAATCCTTGAGTTTTTCGCACATCTGGCGGCCGCGATGCTCGGCCTGGGAGCGGTGTACCAGCATCGAGAGCGCGTCGACCGGCTCGGCATTGACCAGGATGGACATCTTGACCAGATCGCCGGCGCGGTAATCGTCGAGCTGGTAATCGAAACTGGCATAGCCCTTGGAGATCGATTTCAGCCGGTCGTAGAAATCGAACACCACTTCGTTCAATGGCAGATCGTATTCCACCATGGCGCGCTGGCCGACATAGGAGAGGTTGGTCTGGATGCCGCGCCGGTCCTGGCAGAGTTTCAAAATCGCGCCCAGATAGTCGTCGGGCGTCAAGATCGTCGCCTTGATCCAGGGTTCGCGAATTTCCTCGATCTTGACCGGATCGGGCAGGTCGGCGGGGTTGTGCAGCATCACTTCGCTGCCGTCGGTCAGCCGGATTTCATAGACGACCGAAGGCGCGGTGGTGATGAGATCGAGATTGAACTCGCGGCTCAGCCGCTCCTGAATGATCTCGAGATGCAGCAGCCCCAAGAACCCGCAGCGGAACCCGAAGCCAAGCGCGGCCGAGGTTTCCATCTCAAAGGAAAAGCTCGCATCGTTGAGCCGCAGCTTGCCCATGGCGGCGCGCAGATCGTCGAAATCGGAGGCATCGACCGGGAACAGTCCGCAGAACACCACCGGCTGGGCCGGCCGGAAGCCCGGCAGCGGTTCGGCCGTGGGTTTTCTGTCATCGGTGATGGTGTCGCCGACATTGGTGTCGGCCACTTCCTTGATCGAGGCGGTAAAAAACCCGATCTCGCCCGGCCCCAGCTCGCCCACTTCGACAAGCTTGGGGGTAAAAACGCCCACCCTGTCGAGTTCATAGGCGGCGCCCGCCTGCATCATGCGGATCTTCTGGCCCTTCTTGATGCGCCCGTCGATCACCCGGATCAGCACCACGACGCCGAGATACAGATCGTACCAGCTGTCGACCAGCATCGCCTTGAGCGGCGCGTCCTCGTTGCCCTTGGGCGCGGGCAGGCGCTCGACGATCGCGGCGAGGACCTTTTCGATGCCCAGGCCCGACTTGGCCGAAATTTCCACCGCCTCGGAGGCATCGATGCCAATCACGTCCTCGATCTGCTGCTTGACGCGCTCGGGCTCGGCAGCGGGCAGATCGATCTTGTTCAATACCGGAACGATCTCGTGGTTCACCTCGATGGCGTGATAGACATTGGCCAGTGTCTGGGCCTCGACGCCCTGGGCGGCATCGACCACAAGGAGCGAGCCTTCGCAGGCAGCCAGCGAGCGGTTGACCTCATAGGCGAAATCGACATGGCCCGGCGTATCGATCAGGTTGAGCACATAGTGCTCGCCATCGGTGTGCTCATATTCGAGCCGCACGGTCTGGGCCTTGATGGTGATGCCGCGCTCGCGCTCGATATCCATGGAATCGAGCACCTGCTCTTTCATCTCGCGCAGATCGAGCCCGCCGGTGAGCTGGATCAGGCGGTCGGCAAGCGTCGATTTCCCGTGGTCGATATGGGCCACGATGGAAAAATTGCGGATGCGGGAAAGCGGGGTCTTCTGCGGTGTTTTCATGGGGCCGCTGATAGCAGTAAACCCGGCGTTTCGGGAAGATGGTTTGTGCGCGGTTAACGCGAGTTTTGGCAACATGTCGCGCCTTTGCGCGTTGGAGATGCACCTCAAGCGCCTCCCGGAGCCAAAAATGAGATGTCTCGCCATAGTTTTAGCCCTGGTCCTGCTCGCCGCCATGCCGGTTGCGGGCCAGGAACCGCAAGCCGAACCCCCGCTGCCGCAGCCGCGTCCTGAAGGGCTTGGCAGCGAGAATGGCGAGTCCGAAGCGCCACTTACCGCACCTCAAGCAGAAGACGAGCCCGAGGCTGTCCCGAACGATGAACCCGAACCAGAGACGGGCGAACCTGGCCGCGTCTATCAGGCCGCCTGTCCGGCCCTGCTCACCGGATCGGTCGTCGGAGAAATGGTGCCGCCTCAGTCGGAAGGCAGTTGCGGTCTGCAAAGTCCGATCGCTGTCTCGGCCGTTTTCGTGAATGGCCGGAAAATCCCGCTTTCGGGCAGCCCGGTCACCAATTGCACGATGGCCACGGCGCTCGCCGATTGGGCCGGCGAGGTCGATGCCTATGCCGGCGCGGTGCTCGACACCGAAATCGAAAGCCTTGCCACCGGGCCGGGCTACACGTGCCGTCTGCGCAATGGCGCGGACACCGGGTTCGTCTCCGAGCATGGGTTGGGCAACGCCATCGACATTGCCGCCGTCAATCTTGCCGATGGCACCACCATCTCGGTGCTTGAGGACTGGCGCGCCGTGCCCGCGCAGCCGGAAGCCAAATTCCTGAGCTTTGCCCATTCAGCGGCGTGCGGGCGGTTCACCACCGTTCTGGGCCCCGAGGCCAATTCCGAGCACGAAGACCATTTCCATTTCGATCTGGGCTGTCACGGTCAAAGCTGCACGGCCCGGATCTGTCAATGACCCGTTGGGCAACGCGACCCTGTGCCGGGGCCCTTCTCAGGGGCGCGGCAGGGCTCCTCATGCCGTGGGTGATAGGCGGGCAGGTCGGCCAGTGTGTGCAAATCGAGGGTGTCCAGGGTTTCCGCGTCGCGTTGCAGCGTCCCGGATGGGGTCTCGGCTTCGGTCAGAAACGCAATGAGTGATTTTAGCATTTGTCGTGGCCTTTGCGGATCAGGACTACAGTATCGCCCACCAAACGCCGCACTCCCATGGACATCTTCTGGTTTTAGGTTTAGAAAAACTATATGAGCGATGCCCCTGCCATCCCGTTCAATGCCCTCCATGCCCTCGCCCTTGTGGCGCGGCATGGCGCGCTCGGCCCGGCTGCCGAGGCGCTCGGGGTGACGCCGGGCGCTGTCAGCCAGCACATCCGCCGGGCCGAGGAGCGGTGTGGGCTGGCCCTGTTCGAGCGCACGCCGAAAGGGCTGGTGCCCACCCATGCGCTCTTGGGTGTTCTGGGCGATCTCGACACCGGCTTTGCCGCGCTGGCCCGCGCGCAGGCGAGCCTGATGACGCCCTCGCAAAACCGCAACCTTTTGACGGTCACCGTCGGCAATGTCTTTGCCTCGCGCTGGCTGATCTGGCGGCTGGCCGATCTGGGCGCCGTCCATCCCGAAATCGAACTGAAGCTTTTGACCACCGGCGCGCTTGTCGATCTTGGCCGGCCGGACGTCGATTGCGCCATCCGGTTCGGCGCCGGTGACTGGCCGGGTGTTAGCGCCGAACCCATCGGCACCCATGCGGTGTTTCCCATCTGCGCGCCCGCGCTGGCCGAGCGGCTCAAGACGCCAGCCGATCTGGCCCATGTTCCCGTCATCATGGATCAGGCGTCCATGCTCTCCTGGCCCGACTGGCTGGCCGCCGCCGGCCAACCCGATCTGAAGCTTTCAGGGCCGGCGATCTCCGATCCCGCCCTGGCGTTCGATGCGGCCATTGCCGGGCAGGGTGTGCTGCTGGCGCTTGGCATCATGGCCGAATACGGGCTGGAGCGCGGGCAGGTCGTCGCCCCGTTCCCCACGATCACGCACTCAAAATTCGGCTACTGGTTTGCGACCGCCAGGGGCCGGGAGTTGCCTGCCCGCACGCGCAAATTCCGCTCCTGGCTGGTCGGCCAGATGAGCGCTTGCGAAACCAGGACGCAAAAGGTGGTTGCCAGACGCGCCGAGTAGTTTAGAATAGTTCTAAACTATGTGATCGAGTGTCCTTCCATGCTGACAGCCTTCCGCCCCGCCCGCCGCGATTTTTCGTCCCTGTCCGAAAGGGAAATCCTGGCCCTCGCCATCTCGTCCGAAGAAGAAGACGGGCGCATTTACGCTGCCTATGCCGAGCGGTTGCGTGAGGATTATCCGGCCAGCGCCGCGATTTTCGATGGCATGGCCGCCGAGGAAGACAATCACCGGCGCCTGTTGATCGACCGTTACGCGGCGCGGTTCGGCCCCTCCATCGTGCCGATCCGGCGCGAGCATGTGCGTGGCTTTTACACGCGCAAGCCCGTGTGGCTGATGGCCGAGCTCGATCTGGACACGGTGCGCAACCAGGCCCGCGAAATGGAGCAGGATGCGGCGCGGTTTTATGCCGAAGCCATAAAGCAGACCAGGGATGCCGACACCCGCAAATTGCTGGGCGATCTCGAGCGTGCCGAGCGCGGGCACGAGCACAAGGCCGAGAGCCTTGAGGACGCCCATCTCGACACCGAAAGCCGCGACAGCGAAAAAACCACCGCGCATCGCAATTTCGTTCTGACCTACATCCAGCCCGGACTTGCCGGGCTGATGGACGGCTCGGTCTCCACCCTCGCGCCGATCTTTGCCGCCGCCTTTGCGACGGGCGACACCTGGTCGACATTCCTGATCGGTCTTGCCGCATCGGTGGGGGCGGGCATTTCGATGGGCTTTACCGAAGCGGCCAGCGACGATGGGCGCCTGACCGGACGCGGCTCACCGATCAAACGCGGCTTTGCCTCGGGCATCATGACCGCCGTGGGCGGGCTGGGCCACGCCCTGCCCTACCTGATCCCCCATTTCTGGACCGCCACCACAATCGCCATGGCGGTCGTGGTCGTCGAGCTTTGGACCATCGCCTGGATCCAGAAGCGGTTCATGGACACCCCCTTCTGGCGCGCCGTCCTGCAGGTGGTCCTGGGCGGCTCCCTGGTCTTTGCCGCCGGCATCATCATCGGCAATGCATAGATGAAACGCGCCCTTCCCAGGTGAGAGAGCGCGGCTGGGCGTCCGGGCCGCAAGTGTTGATATCTGTCGTTTCGCCAAGATGAACCCTCTCCCTCGGGGGGAGAGGGTGGCCGGCAGGCTGGTGAGGGGGCCTCGAGCGGTAGCACATCCCGCCTCACCCTGCGCCACTCTCCCCGGTCATCCCGGGCGAAGACTCCGACAGCGATGGTGAGTGGACCGCGCAACACCGTTATTCTCAACCTCGACCCACGCACCACCGTCATCCCGGGCGAAGACCCGGGACCCAGTAGCCGGCAGCGCCTGAGGCTCAATCACCTCCCTCTCCTCGCTTCCCCGGGCCCGACCCGGGGCCCATGCGCGCCGCCGCACCCTGCAGTGGTTCGGCAAGACCGCTGGATCCTTGCTCACGTCCGGGCCGGCGATAATGAGGGATGCCACCATTGCCCATCCTCCCATCTCGTTTCATAATTGAAACATGGATGTGTCCTGGGATGATCTTCGGCTGTTTCTCGACGTGGCGCGGCTCGGCGGGCTGTCGGCGGCGCGTGCCACGACGGGGCTGAGCGCGGCCACACTGGGGCGGCGCGTCACGGCGCTCGAACGCCAGATTGGCGAAACGCTCTTCATACGCGCCCAGACCGGGTTCACCCTCACCGGTGCCGGCGAAGCGCTGCTCAAGCGCGCCGAGGACGTCGAAGCCGCGATGCGCGCCGTCACCCATTGGCGGGACGGGGCCATCGGGGCGCGGGTGGTGCGGGTGTCGGCAGGCGGCTGGACCACCGATTTTCTGTCCCGGCATATCGAGGAGCTCTGGTCACCCGATGACGGGTTCCGGGTGGAATTTGTCACCGCCTATGACAAGGTCGACATCGGGCGCCGCGCCGCCGATATCGGCATCCGCAGTTCAGCGCCGACCGAACCCAATCTGGCGGGCCGCAAGATGACCCCGGTCGCCTATGCGCTCTATTGCGCGCCGCGTCTGGTGGCTGGAGTGCGCGATGGATTGTTCGTCGGGGTCACCGGCCCGGCCGCCGCAACGGCCTCGGCGCGCTGGCTGCAGGCCCATCATGGCGACCGCATTGTGGTCAGCGGCAACGACGCCCATTCGGTGCGCGAACTGGTTGCGGCGGGCACGGGGCTCACCGTCCTGCCGTGCTTTATCGGCGATGCCGATCCGCGCCTGTCGCGCATCAGGGGTCCCATTGCCGACCTTGCCGCGCACCAATGGCTGGTCCTCCATCACGAGGAGCGCCACAGCCCGCCGGTCAGGACGCTCGCCGACCGTATCGTTCGCCTGATGCATGCGCATGCAAAACTCTTTGCCGGCGATGTCTCATAGGGCCGCGCGCCGTCTCTGATAATAAAGCGCCACCAGAATGGCTGCGATGCCCAGTGCAGCAAGCAACGCCGTCGCGCCGCCATCGGCAAACACCACCTGATGCATGATGCGGCCGGGCAGGAACGTAAACAGACCCGCGCCGATCAACCCGCCGCCATAGACCGAGATCATCGTTGTGCGGTGCGTCTTGACATCGCCGGCCCGAATGGCCTGCCAGCCGCCCCACAATCCAAAGAGCGTGAACAGCGAAAGAATGTGGATCGGGCTATAGGGTCCGAGCAGACGGATTTCCGAAATCAGGAATGACGAGAGCGAGACACCGAGCATCAAGCCGATCCAGATCCGGCCCAGCGCCTTGTGCAGGGGCGTGCCCTTGCGCCAGAACAGCATCGCGGTTCCGATGACCAGCGCGAGCACCGCGCAGGCGACGTGAAGCTGAATGGGGAGTGGGGCATGGGTGAGGGCTGTTGCATCCATTGGACGGCTCCGGCATGTAGTTTGGGCGTGAGGCGGATGTGCACCGAGTGTCCAATGGGCGTCACCGCCGCAAGTCCGGATACGTGAACCAGGAATTTGCCTTCGTGAACGACAGCCCCATTCACTTCACGCTTCGCCAATTGCACGGTGTTTTTTCCAGCCCGCTGGCGTGGGGAATCATGGTGGGAGTGGGGGTAATCGCTGGGATTACCGGGCCTTTTTCGACCTTTGCGCATCTGGCGCCGGCGCCGCGCATCGCTTATTGGCTGCTGATCGTTGTGGGCAGCTACGGGGCGGGCACCATCGGGGCCACGCTTGCCCAGGCGCTGATCCTGCCCCGTGGCGGCCCGCTTGTCGCGCGCATCGCGGTGCTGGGCATCGGGGCCTCATTTCCCGTCACCGCCGCGGTTGCCCTGATCAGCTGGCTGTTCTTTCCCGACCTCAGCGATACCGGGCTAAGCCTTTTCGAACTCTATATCTATTGCCTTTTTATCAGCCTGGCGCTGATGGGTGTTATAGAAGGGGTGGTTGAACCTCAACTCGAAAGGCGCAGGGATCAGACGACGCCGGAAACGGTGAAAACGCCCAAAATTCTGGACCGGCTGCCAAAGGAGCTGCGGGGGCCGCTCAGCCATATGTCGATGGCCGACCATTACGTGGAAGTCCATACAGACAAAGGCAAGTCATTGATTTTAATGCGTCTTTCTGACGCAATCGCCGAAACGGAAGGCGTCGAGGGCCTGCAGGTTCACCGCAGCCATTGGGTGGCCAGGGACGCCATTTCGGCCGTAAAACGTGTGGACAGTCGCGTGGTCGTACAGCTTGCGACAGGGCAAACGCTTCCCGTCTCACGGAGCTATCTCGCCGCCGTGCGCGCCCATGAAAAAGGCGCCGCCCGATGAGCAGCGCCTTTTAAAATCAGTGGTTTAGCGAGATTACAGCGTCCGCTGAACCTTTTCGACGCGATAGCATTCGATGACATCGCCGGGGCGCATGTCTTCGTACTTCTCGAACGCCATGCCGCATTCCTGGCCGGACTGGACTTCCTTGACCTCGTCCTTGAAACGCTTGAGCGTCGAGAGCTTGCCTTCGTGGATAACCACGTTGTCGCGAATCAGACGCACGCCCGCGCCACGCTCGACCATGCCATCGGTAACCCGGCAGCCTGCGACCTTGCCGACCTTGGAGATGTTGAACACCTCGAGGATTTCGGCATTGCCCAGGAAGGTTTCACGCACTTCAGGGGCCAGCATCCCGCTCATCACGCCCTTCACGTCATCGATCAGATCGTAGATGATGTTGTAGTAGCGGACTTCGATGCCTTCGCGCTGCGCCAGATCGGCGGCCTGCTTGTTGGCACGCACATTGAAACCGATGATGACCGCACCCGAGGCCGTGGCGAGTGTCACGTCGGATTCGGTGATCCCACCCACACCCGAATAGAGGATCTGGGCCGACACTTCGTCGGTCGAGAGCTTGTTGAGCGCGGTCACGATCGCTTCGACCGAACCCTGAACGTCGCCCTTGATGAGCAGCGGGAACTTGGCGATGCCCGAAGCTTTGAGCTGGTTCATCATCTGCTCGAGCGAGGTCGCACCACCACCGGCGGTCTTTTCGCGAATGACACGCTGGCGGTATTCGGTGATCTCGCGGGCGCGGGCTTCGCTTTCGACAACGGCGAAACGGTCGCCGGCGTCGGGAACGCCCGAGAAACCAAGCACTTCGACCGGCGTCGAGGGACCTGCAGTTTTGACCTGCTCGCCCTTGTCGTCGATCAGCGCACGGACCTTGGCCCATTCGTTGCCGGCCACGACAATGTCGCCGACGCTGAGCGTGCCGCGCTGCACCAGAACGGTGGCAACGGCGCCACGACCCTTGTCGAGCTTGGATTCGATGACCAGACCCTGGGCCGAACCGCTTTGGGGCGATTTGAGTTCGAGCACTTCGGACTGCAGCAGCACCGCTTCGAGCAGACCATCGAGATTGGTCTTCTTGAGCGCGGAGACTTCCACGTCCAGCACTTCACCGCCCATCGATTCAACGAACACTTCATGCTGAAGCAGCTCGGTGCGCACGCGGGTGGAATCAGCGCCCTGCTTGTCGATCTTGTTGATCGCGACGATGATCGGAACGCCCGCCGCCTTGGCGTGCTTGATGGATTCGATGGTCTGGGGCATCACGCCATCGTCGGCTGCCACCACAAGAATGGCAATGTCGGTGGCCTGAGCGCCACGGGCCCGCATGGCGGTGAACGCTTCGTGGCCCGGAGTATCGAGGAAGGTGATCTTCTGGCCGTTCTTTTCGACCTGATAGGCACCAATATGCTGGGTGATACCACCGGCTTCGGTCGAGACCACGTTGGCCTCGCGGATCGCATCGAGCAGCGAGGTCTTGCCGTGGTCGACGTGGCCCATGATGGTCACAACCGGCGGACGGTTGACCAGATCACCTGCGTCGTCATTGTCGATATCATCGAACAGGCCACCTTCGACGTCGCTTTCGGCGACGCGCTTGACGGTGTGTCCCATTTCGGTGGCGATCAGTTCGGCCGTATCGGCATCAATGACGTCGTTGATCTTGAGCATCTGGCCCTGGGCCATCAGCAGCTTGATGACGTCGACAGCGCGCTCGGCCATACGGTTGGCCAGTTCGGCCACCGTGATCGCCTCGGGGATCGTGACCTCGCGGGCCAGCTTGGGCTGGGCCACCTTGGTGTTGCGGCCCATCTTCTTGTTCTGGCGCCGGCGCATGGCGGCGAGCGAAGGTCCACGACGATCACTGTCGTCGAGTGCCGAATTGACGTTGAGGCGCCCACGCGAATTGGAATCGCGGCGCGCCGGCGTGGCGCTCGGCCGCGGTGCGGCATTGCGCTTGGCGCGTTCGAGTTCGTCCTTGTCGACAAGGGCCTTGGGACCGGGCGCCGCACGGCGGCGCACGCGGTCATCCTCGCCTTCGCCCGGAGGCGGCGGAGGCGGCATATCGGGCTGAGCAGCGCGCGGGCTGGGCTTGGCAACGGGCTTTGGCCGGGCCTGACCGGCCTTGACCGGAACGATCCCGTCCAACTCCTCATTGGCCGCTTCCCGGGCCTTTTCGGCTTCGACCGCGGCAGCGCGGCGCTCGGCCTCTTCGCGCTCGGCCTTGCGGCGGGCGTCGATCTCGGCGTGGCGCTGTGCTTCTTCTTCGGCCTTGATGCGATCTTCTTCGGCACGGGCCGCGGCTTCGCGCAGAGCGCGTTCGCGGGCCTGGTTCTCATTTTGGGTGAGACTGGCCGAATTGACGTTCTGACGCGGGCTGGCCGATTGCGGGCGCCCACCCGGGCGGGAAGGTTGAGGCCGCCCGCCCCCTGATGCATTGCCGCCCGACTGTTGAGGCGCGCCCGTACCGGGCCCACCCACGCGGCGGGTGCGCTTTTCAACAACGACGGTGCGTGAGGACCGCGACATGCCGGGCCGTGCGCCAAGATTTGGCGCGCCCTTGAGGGTCAGGGTCTTTTTCCCCGAGCCCGAATTGTCGCTGGTCTTGTCCTTATCGGTCATATGGTGCCGTCTTCTTCTCTGTCTGTGGCGTTGAAAAGGGCAAGCCGATTTGCCCGTTCAATCACCGAATTTGCTGCCGCGCCGGGAGTCAGCGCAGCGTGTATCACATTTTCGAGCCCCAATGCCAAACCCAATTGGGTCGACGAGAGAGATTCGATATGAGCCAGCCTGTCGGCGACTTCGCCGCGCCGGGCCCATTGCAGCATCTTGCGGCGGCCGTCGGGAGCGGCATCGCTGGCTGTAATCAGCGCGCCCACCCGCCCCGACTGGAGAACCGAAGCGACCTTGGCGGCGCCGGTTACCAGCGCGCCCGCCTTGCGCGCCAGCCCCAGGGTGCCCATCAGGCGCTGTTCTAACCGGGTCCGCACCTGTTCTGCAAGGTCGGGCGGCACCGTTACGTTTTCCTTGAGGCTTCGCGCGAAAACCTTTTTGCGCACCGCCTCATTCACTGCGTCGGCAGAAAGGGTGATCCAGACACCGCGGCCGGGAGCCTTGGCATCAACATCGGGCGCCAATACCCCGTCGGGGGAAACCGCGAAGCGGATGAGCGCGGAACCGGGTTTTTCGGCCCGCGTAAGAGCGCACATCCTGTCTACATCTTTTTCGCGGCCCAATTGCGGCGCCCTTTTACCCTTGTTCTGACAAACTCCCCGATGGGGGCGTTTCGTTATTCTGCGACCTCGCCCTCGGCGGGAACTTCGCCTTCACCCTCAACGACTTCTGCCTGAGGCAGGTCGTCTTCGGTGATCCAGCCGGCCTTGAGACGCGCCGTCATGATCATGTCCTCGGCCTCTTCACGCGACAGCGGGAAGGCCGAAAGCGTGCCCTCGAAGCGCTTGGTTTCACCGTCCTTGCGCTCGGTCCAGCCGATCAGATCATCGGCGATGCAACCGGCGAAGTCCTCGACGGTCTTGATTTCTTCCTTGCCCAGGGCAACCAGCATTGCTGCCGAAAGGCCCGGAATGTCGTAAAGCGCATCCTCGACACCGAGCTTTTGACGCTCTTCGTCGAGTTCACGTTCCTGTGCATCGAGGAACTCGGTGGCACGGTTCTGGATCTCTCCGGCCGTTTCTTCATCGAACCCGCCGATCGAGGCGATTTCCGCCAGATCGACATAGGCCAGTTCCTCTATCGAGGAGAAGCCTTCCGAGGCGAGCAACTGGGCGACCATTTCGTCCACGTCGAGCGCGTTCATAAAGAGCGCCGTCCGCTCGGTGAATTCCTTCTGGCGGCGTTCGGATTCTTCCTGCTCGGTCAGGATGTCGATGTCCCAGCCGATCAGCTGGCTGGCCAGTCGCACGTTCTGGCCGCGACGACCGATGGCGAGCGAAAGCTGTTCGTCGGGAACCACGACTTCGATGCGCTCTGCCTGTTCGTCGAGCACCACCTTGGCGACGTCGGCGGGCTGGAGCGCGGATACGACCAAGTCTGCTATATTGTTCGTCCAGGGGATAATATCAATCTTTTCGCCCTGCAATTCTCCAACAACCGCCTGAACGCGGGATCCGCGCATGCCCACACAGGCCCCGACCGGGTCGATCGAGGAATCCGAAGAGGTCACGGCGATCTTGGCGCGCGAGCCCGGATCGCGGGCGATCGAGCGGATGGTGATGATGCCGTCGTAGATTTCCGGCACTTCCTGGGCAAAAAGCTTGGCCATGAACTGGGGATGGGTGCGCGAGAGGAAAATCTGCGGCCCGCGTTGCTCGCGGCGCACGTCGTAGATATAGGCGCGCACGCGATCGCCATAACGGAACTGCTCACGCGGGATCAATTCGTCGCGACGAATGATGGCTTCACCCCGGCCCAGATCGACGATCACATTGCCGTATTCAACGCGCTTGACGCTGCCGTTGACGATTTCGCCAACACGGTCTGCATATTCTTCGTACATGCGGTCGCGTTCGGCGTCGCGCACCTTCTGGACGATGACCTGCTTGGCCGACTGGGCAGCGATACGGCCGAATTCGATCGGGGGGAGTGGCTCTGTCACGTAATCGCCGAGCTTGGCGGCGTCGTTCTTGGCAAGCGCTTCCTTGAGCGAAATCTGCCGCCCATATTCTTCGACACGCTCGACAATTTCGAGCAGGCGCCACAGGCGCAGCTCGCCAGTGCGGGGATTGATCTCGGCCTTGACCTCGGTTTCGGCACCGTAGCGGGCCTTGGCGGCGCGCTGAATGGCCTCTTCCATAGCCTCGATAACGATCATGCGGTCGATGGACTTTTCGCGCGCCACGGCATCGGCGATCTGCAAAAGCTCCAACCTGTTCGCTGAAACGGCCATTGGATCAATTCTCCTGGGTTCGCTCGTCGGCGTCGCCGCCGTCGGTTTCGTCAATGATGGTTTCGACGTCCTCATCGGCTTCGTCGTAATCGGGATTTTCGGCCTGGCGCTGGCGCGCTTCGTCGAGAAGCTTGTCGGTCATCAACAGCTTTGCTTCGGCCAGAAGCGCCAGCGGCAGCACATGAACCGGATCGGCGCCTGCCGGAGCGTCGGGCAGGCGGATCGAGAAATTATCATCGTCGGCGCCGACGATATCGCCCCGGAAGCGCTTGCGGCCCTCGATCATTTCGGCGAGTTCGACCTTGGCTTCGTGCCCGACCCAGGCCTGGAAATCGCGGGCCCGGACCAGCGGACGGTCGACGCCGGGGGAGGAAATCTCGAGGTGATATTCGCGGTCGATGGGGTCTTCGAGATCGAGAACCGGATTGAGGTCGTGGTGGAGCTTTTCGCAATCGGTAATAGCGAAATGCCCGTTTTCGTCCTCACACATGATCTGCAGCGTGCAGCCATTGTCATTGCTGATGCGCACGCGAACCAGATCGTAGCCCAGCGATTGGGCCACCGGCTCGACGATAGCGGCGACACGCGCCTCAAGGGCGGATTCGCGGATGTAGCGTTTTGTATTGGCCGTCATGCTTACCCTGATCGAGGTAATAAAAAAGAGCGGGGCCGGTCGGCACCCACTCTCTCATTTTCCGAGATTGTTAGGCTTCATATAGCGCCGCATCGTCACGAACGCAAGAACTCGAAATAAAAGCTCTTCATACGTCCCTGCCGGCGAGCCTTCTGCTCGTACCTTGTTGCCTGCCAGCCGGGATAGGGTGCGTGCCAGGCGCCGGGTTCTGCGACGGCCCAGTCAAAACTGTCGGTTCTCAAGATATGGGCCAGGGTCCAGTTGGCATAGTCCTCGATGTCGGTCGCGAACCGGAATGTGCCGCCGGGTTTGAGAACGCGGGCGAACTCGGCGAGAATTTCGAACCGGATCAGGCGCCGCTTGTGATGGCGCGGCTTGGGCCATGGGTCGGGATAGAGAACGTAAAGACAATCAACCGAGGCGTCGGGCATAACGGCGAGCAACTTGATGACGTCGTCGGGGAAAAGGGCGATATTTGTGGTGCCCTCGACATCGATAGTTTCCAGCAACTTGCCGATGCCGCCGGTAAAGACCTCGCAGCCGATGAAACCATCTTGCGGGTTTTCGCGCGCCATACGCGCGAGATGTTCGCCACCGCCATAGCCGACTTCGAGGTGGATGCGTTTTGCCTGGGGGAACAACGCACCGGGATCGACAGGGGCGGAAATATCGACCGTCAGTTCGGGAAGCAGGGTCTCGAACAACACCTGCTGGCCCTTGTGGAGCTTCTTGCCTGAACGGCGTCCGAAAAAGGCACGCGGCCCTTTGGGGTCCTGCGGGATGGATTTGGACGTCATGGGTTCACTATCAAAAACAAGAAGCGCGGCGTGTTGCGCCGCGCTTTACAATCAATGGGTCGGCCGGGCAAGGATCAGGTCAGCTCGGCCCGGATCGCGTCGGCCAGGTCGGTCTTTTCCCACGAGAACCCGCCATCGGCTTCCGGCTCGCGCCCGAAATGGCCATAGGCGGCAGTCCGCTCGTAAATGGGCTTGTTGAGGCCCAGATGTTCGCGGATGCCGCGCGGGGAAAGGTTCATCACTTTTTGCAGCACCACACCGAGCCGATCCTCATCGACGGTGCCGGTGCCATAGGTATCGACAAAGATCGACAGCGGCTTGGACACGCCGATGGCGTAGGAAAGCTGGATGACGCATTTTTCCGCCAGGCCCGCCGCGACGACGTTTTTCGCCAGATAGCGGGCCGCGTAGGCTGCCGAGCGATCGACCTTGGTGGGATCCTTGCCCGAGAATGCGCCGCCGCCATGAGGAGCCGCGCCACCATAGGTATCCACGATGATCTTGCGACCGGTCAGCCCTGCGTCGCCGTCAGGCCCGCCGATAACGAAAGCGCCAGTGGGATTGACGTAGAATTCATCCTCTGGGGGCATCCAGCCCTTGGGCAGCACGTCTTCGACGAAGGGGCGAACAAGGTCCCGGACGCATTGTTGGGATACGTTCTCAACATGCTGGGTGGAGACGACGACAGCGGAAACGCCGACTGGCTTGCCGTTCTCGTATTTCAGCGTCACCTGGCTCTTGGCGTCGGGGCCGAACTGGGAGACGGCGCCGGAATGGCGGGCAGCCGCCATGTTCTTCAAGATCTTATGGGCGTAAGTGAGAGGCGCCGGCATCAGCTCGGGCGTCTCGTTGACGGCAAAGCCGAACATGATGCCCTGATCGCCGGCCCCTTCGTCCTTGTTGCCCGAAGCATCGACGCCCTGGGCGATGTGGGCAGACTGCTCGTGCACGTGGCAGGAGACATCGAGGGTCTTCCAATTGAAACCCTCCTGCTCATAGCCAATCCGCTTGACGACACCGCGCGCGATGTCTTCCATGCGGGCCGCATCGATGGAGGCGGGACCGCGCACCTCGCCTGCCAGAACGATGCGGTTGGTGGTCGCCAAGGTCTCAAGGGCAACGCGCGAATAGGGGTCTTCGGCGAAGAATGCGTCGACGATGGCGTCGGACACCTGGTCGCAAATCTTGTCGGGATGTCCCTCGGAAACCGATTCCGAGGTAAAGAGATAGGAAGAACTGGCCACGTTAAACCTCATTTCAACTGGCGAGGGCGCACGCGGAAGTGCGCGTGCCCAGGCTCAATCCCGGGCACTTTCGAATTTGCTTTTCGCAGGTTGGGATGCAGAAAGCAAGGGCGATATAAAGAAAGCTTTATATGGATCGGGTCAATCGAGGCGCTTGAGGCGGCGGCGCCAACCCGGCAGTGAAGCCAGCGCACCCAAGATCAGCATGCCGACCAGCGGCCAATGGCGGTATTGTGCAAAAAACGTCGGAGCGATCGGCTTGGCCGGCGTGCCCTTGATGGCACCGACCATGCCTTCTCCCATCATCGCATCGACGCGCCCAAGCGGATCGACAATGGCCGAAATGCCCGAATTTGCTGCCCGGACCATCGATTTCCCCTCTTCGACCGCCCTGACGCGGGCATGATGGAAATGCTGGGCCAGGCCGATCGAGCCGTCGAACCATGCGTCATTGGTGACAACGAGAATGAAATCGGCGTCGGCGACAGGAGCACCAAGGCCACCGGGAAAAACAATTTCGTAGCAGACGAGCGGCAGGATGGCGGGCGAGCCGGGCAGTTCAAGCAACCTGCGCCCGGCGCCCGCTGCCCAGCCTTGCGACCCCTCCACCAGTTGCGTGACGCCAAACCGGCGCAGGAAATCGCCAAACGGCAGATACTCTCCGAACGGGACGAGATGGGTCTTGTCGTAGGAAGTCACCACCTCCCCCTCGCCGTTGAAGGCAAGAACCGAATTGAACGGCTTGGCGCCGGGCACAATTTCACCATTGGCGCCATAAGGCTGGCGGGGACCGCCGGTCAGAAGCCAGATATCGTCCGGCAGGGTGCGGGCGATGCGGGCAAGCAGTTCGGGCTCATCGGACAAAAAGAACGGGATCGCCGCCTCAGGCCAGATCAGATGGGTAACGTCACCCAACCCCTGATCGTCAGGGTTGGCCTGCATGGTGGACAAATCGAGCAGGCGGGTAACAGTCTCCTCGCGCGCAAAGGTCTGCCATTTGACGTCCTGGGGGATGACCGGCTGGACGATGCGCAGCACGACGTCTTCGAAGGGCTCGGTCTGCGTCTCATTGAGGCGAAAATTGCCCCAGGCGATCTGGCCGGCGAGCAAGCCGAAGGCGGCGAACAGGGGAAGGACGCGCGCAATCAGCGAGCGCTCGGCGGCGGGCCAGACCAAAGCCGGAGTGGCCGCAATGAGGATCGCCACAAATGTCAGCCCGTAAACGCCGACGAGGCTGGTGGCCTGCATCATTTCGGGGTTGGCGGTCAGCGTGTAGCCCAAAAGATTGAACGGAAAGCCGGTGAAAAGATAGCCACGCGCCAGTTCCGCCAAGGTCAGTGCGGTCGCCAGCGCAAATATCCGGCCCGGTCCGGCTGACCAGAACAGATGGGCCAAGGCTGTGCCCAGCCCCCAGAACACAGAAAGCAGCAGCGCAAGCCCGGCCACAGCAAGTGGCATGACGACAAGCAGCCACCCGCCGTCAACGAAAAAGGCCGCGCCGATCCAGTGCAGGGCGACAAGGAAATAGCCAAAGCCAAAAGCGAGCCCGATGCGGAACGCGGGGCCCAGCACACTGGCGCGAACCGAGCGTTTGCGCTCGGCGCCGTCCAATGCCCAGACCAGCACCGGCATGGCGAGAAACAAGGCAACGAGAAAGAAGATCGGAGGGGCCGAGGAGCCGGCCAGCGCGCCTGCAACCACCAGCATCAGAATGCGCCGCCACCCGTGGGCGAGCATTGCAAACTCTGCAACAGCGGTCATGGCGGTCCTTGCGCATCGAATCACTTGCTCAGAACCGTGACCGGACGGCCCGGAACGGTCAACTAATGCAAGATATTTGGTGTGCGCACGGAAAGTAAGAATGCCCCGTACGCCTCGCGAACGTACGGGGCGATGAGATTGTGGTGCAAACAACCTCTGCCGGAGGACATCCGGCACTTATGTTGTACTTCAGGAGTTGGAGTTTGTCATTAGGATGACAGTTTTATCATCATTATTGTGATCGAAAAATATGCACGTACAGGCGCCACTCCCGAAGCGCCTGCCTATTATTTGACCAGATTGCGGCGCGCAGAATTCATCTGCTGACGGCTTTGTCCCGCCAGCAGGGCATCGCCTTGCCGACGCCAGCCACTCCTCCTGTACCGAAAGGCCCGTGTTTACAGTCCGTTAACCCGGAAGCCCTCCAGCGCGCCCAAATGCTTGGCATGCTTTTTGCGACTCCAGCCAGCGCTGCAACAGCAACTGTCGGAGGACAAAATGACAGACTGGACCAAACGCATTGGGGGCGTGCTCATGGCAGGAGCCTTGAGCGCATCGATGATTTCCATGCCGGCCATGGCGCAGGACGAGGGCCCGATCAAGGTCGGCATCCTGCACTCGCTTTCGGGCACGATGGCGATTTCGGAAACCACGCTCAAAGACGTCATGTTGATGCTCATAGAGCAACAGAACGAAGCCGGTGGCGTGATGGGCCGTCAGCTCGAACCCGTCGTCGTCGATATTGCGTCGGACTGGCCGCTGGCTGCCGAGCTGGCGCGCCGGCTGATCGAAGTCGATGAAGTGGACGCCGTCTTTGGCTGCTGGACGTCGGTGTGCCGTAAATCGGTGCTTCCGGTGTTTGAAGAGCTCAACTCGCTGCTGTTCTATCCGGTCCAGTATGAGGGCGAGGAATCCCAGCGTAACGTGTTCTACACCGGCGCTTCGCCCAACCAGCAGGCGATTCCCGCCGTCGACTACCTGATGAACGAAGAAGGCGTCGAACGCTGGGTGCTGGCCGGGACCGACTATGTCTATCCCCAGACCACCAACAAAATTCTCGAGCAGTACCTGCTCGACAGTGGCGTGGCGTCTGAAGACATCATGATCAACTACACCCCGTTCGGGCATTCGGACTGGCAGACGATCGTCTCCGACATCGTGGCCTTTGGTTCGGAAGGCAAAAAGACCGCTGTGGTTTCGACCATCAATGGCGATGCCAACGTGCCGTTCTACCGTGAACTGGCCAACCAGGGCGTTGCGGCCGAAGACATTCCGGTCGTCGCATTCTCGGTGGGTGAGGAAGAGCTTTCGGGCTTCGATACCACGCCGCTTGTGGGGCACCTGGCTGCCTGGAACTACTTCATGAGCGTGGAAACGCCCGAAAACGAAGCATTCATTGCCGCTTGGCAGGACTTTATCGGTTCGGAAGACCGCGTGACCAACGATCCGATGGAAGCGCACTATATCGGCTTTAATCTGTGGGTTGATGCCGTTGAAGCGGCGGGAACCACCGACGCCGACGCAGTGATCGAGGCCATTGTCGGGCTCGAAACGCCAAACCTGACCGGCGGCACGGCGACCATGCTGGCCAACCATCACATTACCAAGCCGGTGCTGATCGGTGAAATCCAGGACGACGGTCAGTTCTTCGTGGTCTGGGAAACCGAGGACCTGGTTCCTGGCGACGCATGGTCGGATTACCTGCCCGAATCCGCCGTTCTCGAGGCTGACTGGACCGCTCCGATCAACTGCGGAAAGTACAACACCGAAACCGAAACCTGCGGCGGCTCGACCGAGTAGGCGCCGCGCTTCAAATCTCTCCGGGGGCGGCAGCGCCCCCGGACATTGCGGGCCCGGCTCGCGCCATTGGTCTTCAGCTCGATTGTGAAAGGGGACGCGGCATGCGCAGTCTCAATCGGCTCTCCAGATTTGTTTCGGTCCTGTTCCTTGCCGTGCTCGCTTCTTTGTCGGCTGGAAGCACCCAGGCGCAGACCGTCACCGAAATCGTTCCAGGACTTTACGATGCCAGTCTTGGCGAATTGCGCGATGCCGTTGCCGCTCTGGTGGCAAGCGGTGAGGATGAGGCACTGCCGATCCTGCGCGCTCTCGGCAATGGCACGCTCCATGAAGCCGACAATGGCGGCATCTTCATCGAGACCGGGCGTGACCAATATGCCGACGCCCTGACGGGCGAGGACGCCGACCTTGAAATCACCGGGGACATGAGCGTCATCAGGATCAACAACTCGCTGCGCCGCGACATTGCCGCAGCGATCGGCGGCATGACGCTGATGAGCGAAAATCCGGCCACGCGCCGGTCGGCGGCGCAGCAAATGATTTCGAGCCCGGATGAGGGCAATCTCGAATTGCTTGAAACCGCCATTGCCGCCGAAGACGATGCCGGGGTGCGCGCCATCATGGAGCAGGCGCGCGCTGCAACGCTTCTGGAAACAGACGTTGAGGGAGATGCGTTCGCGGAGGCTGTCGCCACAATCGCGGCGCGCGGCGACCGTACGGCGCTCTCGATTCTCAGCTCGGCGCGAGGCGGGGCCAGCGAGGCCCAGCTGGCCATTCTCGATGCCGGGCTCGCCCAGATCAACCAGTCTCTGGCCATATGGAACGTGGGTCAGAACGTCTGGTACGGCATATCGCTGGGCTCGGTTCTGCTCCTGGCTGCCATTGGACTTGCCATCACGTTCGGGGTGATGGGCGTCATCAACATGGCGCATGGCGAGATGGTCATGCTGGGCGCCTATGTCACCTTCGTCGTGCAGGAAATCATCCGCACGACCAGCCCGGGTCTTTTCGACTATTCCCTGACCATCGCGATCCCACTGGCCTTCTTGATTACCGCGATGATCGGCATCGCCATCGAGCGCGGCATCATCCGTTGGCTCTATGGCCGGCCCCTGGAAACGCTTCTGGCCACATGGGGACTTTCGCTGATCATCCAGCAGGGGGTGCGGACCATTTTCGGTGCCACAAACCGAGATGTGGGCAACCCGTCCTGGATGTCGGGGGCGTTCGAGCTGGGCGGACTGGCGATAACCTGGAACCGGATGTGGATCGTGGTGTTTGCGATCGTCGTCTTTACCCTGCTGTTATTGGTTCTCAACCGAACTCCACTCGGCTTGCAGATGCGGGCAGTGACACAGAACCGGCGCATGGCGTCTGCCATGGGCATCCGAACGCCCTGGGTGGACGCCATGACGTTCGGGCTCGGTTCGGGTGTTGCCGGACTGGCGGGCGTGGCCTTGAGCCAGATCGACAACGTTTCCCCCAATCTGGGGCAGGGTTACATCATCGACAGCTTCATGGTCGTGGTGTTCGGCGGGGTCGGAAATCTGTGGGGGACGCTGGTGGGCGCTTTGACACTGGGCATCGCCAACAAGTTCCTTGAACCCTATGCCGGGGCCGTCCTGGCCAAGATCCTGATCCTCGTTCTCATCATCCTGTTCATCCAGCGCCGCCCACGAGGCCTGTTCGCGCTCAAGGGAAGGGCGGTGGAAGCATGATAACCGGCAAGATCTTCGAAAAGCTCGGGGCAAAGGCCATCTGGGTGGTCGCCATATTGCTGATTGTCGCGATCGCCGTGCCCCTTTCCAACCTGATGCTTCCCGCCGGCCATCCCCTCCGGGTGCCCAATTATCTGGTGCCTCTGATGGGGAAGTACCTGACCTATGCCACCCTCGCGCTGGCGCTCGACCTGGTCTGGGGTTATTGCGGCATTCTTTCGCTGGGCCATGGCGCGTTCTTTGCGCTGGGTGGCTATGCCATGGGCATGTACCTCATGCGCCAGATCGGCGATCGGGGCGTCTATGGCAATCCGGTGCTTCCCGATTTCATGGTGTTTCTGAACTATTCCGAGCTGCCCTGGTACTGGCAGGGGTTCGACATGTTCTGGTTCGCCGCCATCATGATGGCGTTCGTGCCGGGGCTTCTGGCGTTCATTTTCGGCTGGTTTGCTTTCAGGAGTCGGGTGACGGGTGTCTATCTCTCGATCATCACCCAAGCGCTGACCTACGCACTCATGCTCGCCTTTTTCCGAAATGACATGGGGTTTGGCGGCAATAACGGGCTGACCGATTTCCGCGATATTCTGGGGGCACCGATCTCGGCAGCGTCGACCCGGGCCAGTTTGTTTGCCGCCTCTGCCATCCTTCTGGCCCTGTGCTTTATCCTGTGCTCGCTCATCGTGCGCTCAAAGCTCGGCAAGGTCATGATCGCCGTGCGCGATGCCGAAAGCCGGACGCGGTTCATTGGCTACCGGGTGGAAAACGTCAAACTCTTTGCCTTTACCGTATCCGCAGTGATGGCCGGGCTTGCCGGGGCGCTTTACGTGCCGCAGGTGGGCATCATCAATCCTGGAGAGTTTGCACCAGCCAACTCGATCGAAGTTGTGATCTGGACGGCCGTCGGGGGACGCGGAACGCTTATTGGGCCAATCATCGGCGCGGTGCTCGTCAATGCGGCAAAGTCCTATTTCACCGGCACGTTCGCCGATCTGTGGCTGTTTATCCTGGGCGGCATGTTCGTGTTCGTGACGCTGTTCATGCCCAAGGGGATCGTTGGCATTTTCACTTCGGCCTGGACAGCGCTGAGGCAGCGTCGCGCGTCGGATACTTTCGAAAAAGGCGCCGGCCCCACCCCCAGTCCGGCAACCGACGAGAAACCGGTCGAAAGACATGACCATAGCGACGCGTCGCACGGCGCCAGACCCTCGCCGGCGGAGTAAGGAAAATGGTTGATACACTGCGCGAAGGTTCGCTTCTTTATCTCGATGGCGTCACCGTCTCGTTTGATGGGTTCAAGGCGCTCAATTCGCTCTCTCTACTCGTCAAGCGCGACGAATTGCAGGCCATTATCGGCCCCAACGGGGCGGGCAAGACAACGATGATGGACATCATCACGGGCAAGACCCGGCCCGATACGGGCGAAGTGTTTTTCGAGGGCTCGATCGATCTGACGCGAAAGGATGAAACCGAGATTGCCAATCTGGGCATCGGCCGCAAGTTTCAAAAACCGACGGTGTTTGAAAGCCATACCGTCTGGGACAATATCGAACTGGCGCTTAAAAAGCCGCGCGGGGTGTTTTCGTCCTGGCTATATACGCGCGACACCGCCGATACCGACCGCATCTCCGAGATTTTGGACACTGTGCGACTCTCCCACAGGAAGGACGAATACGCGGCCAATCTCTCTCACGGTCAAAAGCAATGGCTCGAGATCGGCATGTTGCTCGCCCAGGACCCCAAGCTGTTGTTGGTCGACGAGCCGGTGGCCGGCATGACCGACTCGGAAACCGAGGAGACGTCGAAACTGCTCAAGTCGATTTCCCGGCATCACTCGGTCGTCGTTGTGGAGCATGACATGAGCTTCGTGCGCGATCTTGATTGTCGCGTGACGTGCCTGGCCGAGGGCTCCGTACTGGCGCAAGGCTCGCTTGAGCATGTCTCGGCCGATCCGCTGGTTATCGAACGTTATCTGGGGCGCTGACATGACGACACTGACCGTTACCGATGTCGATCTGCATTATGGCGCCGCGCAGGCGCTCAAGACAGTTTCGATCACCGCCCAGCCCAACAAGATCACCTCGGTCCTGGGGCGTAACGGGGTGGGGAAATCATCGCTGTTGCGCGCCATCACCGGAACGCTCCCGATTTCCGGCGGCACGATCAGGCTCGAGGATTTCGAGCTCAAGAAAATTCCGCCCTACACGCGGGCGCGAATGGGCATCGGGTATGTGCCGCAGGGGCGCGAAATCTTTCCGCTTCTGACCGTCAAGGAAAACCTGCTCACCGGCTATGCGCCGCTCAAGGCCAAGGATCGTTCGATCCCCGACACGATATTCGAGCTTTTTCCGGTGCTCAAAACGATGCTGGGCCGGCGGGGCGGCGATCTTTCGGGCGGCCAGCAACAGCAGCTGGCCATAGGGCGGGCACTGGTGACGCGCCCGAGCCTTCTGGTCCTTGATGAACCCACCGAAGGCATCCAACCTTCGATAATCAAGGACATCGGGCGGGCACTGCAGTTTTTGCGCGACGAGATGGGCATGACCATTCTGCTGGTCGAACAATATCTCGATTTCTGTCGCGAATTGAGTGACCATATCTACGTCATGGATCGGGGGGAGATCATGCATTCGGGTCCCGCCGCCGATCTCGACGATCCCGACGTCAAGCGGCATTTGATGGTCTGATGCTCGAAAGCCCGGCTTTTCAGGGGGGCACGCCCCAGATGCAGCGTGCCGAAGGCGAGGGCCGCGTCGCGACCAAGGCGCGCGACGGGCTATCGGTGCTCGATACGCTTTATCAGTCCGGCTGCGGCAAGATCCGCGTGCCCAGGGCCTATGGAAACTGGCTCGAGGCCGTGCTGATCAATACATCTGGCGGCCTGACGGGCGGTGACAGGATGGCATGGTCGGCGGTCGCTGCCGCGGGGACCCATCTTGCCATCACGACGCAGGCTTGCGAGCGCATCTATCGCTCGAGTGGCGGAGCGGCGTGCGTAGCCTCCAAATTGACCATAGACGCTGGCGCGAGGCTCGACTGGTTGCCGCAGGAAACGATTGTGTTCGACGGCTCGGTGCTGGAGCGGACGATCGAAGTCGATATGGCTGGCGACGCGACTTTTCTCGGGCTCGAAGCGATCATCCTCGGGCGAGAGGCGCATGGCGAGGATGCGCGATCAGCGATGATCTCGGATCGCTGGCGTGTGCGGCGGGAGGGCGAACTCCTCCATGCCGAGGCAGCCCGGCTAGATGCGGACGACACTCTGGCGCGAGACAATCTGGCGCTTTTGGGCGGCGCGCGCGCCTATGGGACGCTGTGCTATGTCTCACAGGATGCCGAGCGGCATATCGAACGGCTCAAGGCGCTTGTCGCCGGTCATCCCACCGCGGGCGCGTCGCGGATCGGGGACAAGATCGTGCTGCGCGCGACAGGCCGATCGGGCTATCATCTGCGCAAGATCATCATGCCGGCAATCGCCGCACTTTCGGGAGCCGGGGCCGTGCCCAAGCTCTGGTCGCTATAAAAAGGGAGGCATCATGAACCTGACACCACGGGAAAAAGACAAGCTGCTGGTCTCGATGGCTGCCATGGTGGCGCGGCGCCGGCTCGAGCGCGGCGTCAAGCTCAATCATCCCGAGGCGATCGCCCTGATCACCGATTTCGTCATCGAGGGCGCCCGCGACGGGCGCCCGGTTTCAGAACTCATGGAAGCGGGCGCGCATGTGATTTCCCGCGATCAGGTGATGGAAGGCATTGCAGAGATGATCCATGACATTCAGGTCGAAGCGACCTTTCCCGACGGGACTAAGCTCGTTACCGTCCATTCTCCCATTCGCTAAGGAGCCCGATCATGTTCAGACGTCTTTTCGCAGCACTCGTCATTGTTGCCGCCGCCACGGCTCCGGCTTTCGCCCATCTCGATCCGCTTGAACATGGCTCGTTCGCCGCGGGGTTCAGCCACCCGCTGTTCGGGCTCGACCACATCCTGGCCATGCTCGCCGTCGGTCTTTGGGCGGCTTCGGTAGGAGGCAGGGCGCTTTGGGCCGTACCAGCCGCCTTTGTCGCCACGATGGCCCTGGGATTCGGCGCGGCTTTGGTGGGGATGCCGCTGCCGTTCGTCGAGCCGGTCATTTTGGCCTCGGTGATTTTTGTCGGCATCATGGTGGCACTGGCCCTGCCGCTGCCGACGGCGGGCGTTGCCGCGACGGTCGCGTTCTTTGCACTCTTTCACGGCTATGCCCATGGCGGGGAAATGGGTGAAGCGGGGGCGTTCGGCTATGCCGGTGGCTTTCTTGTCGCCACCGCGTTCCTGCATGCAGCAGGCGTCGGTCTGGGTCGCGGTCTGGCGACGACGCGAGGCGTCATCGCTACACGGATCGCTGGCGGTGTGACCGCATTTGGCGGGCTGTGGCTGGTTATCGCAGGTTAAGGAC
>DFMV01000069.1:80380-80745 GCA_002375765.1 Rhizobiales bacterium UBA3584
GGCGAAATCGAACTCAATGCGGGGCGCGAAACCGTCACGCTCGAGGTTGCCAACACTGGCGACCGGCCCATTCAGGTGGGCAGTCATTACCATTTTTTCGAAACAAATGCCGGGCTGGCATTCGAAAGAGAGCAGGCCCGCGGCATGCGGCTCGATATTGCCGCCGGCACAGCCGTTCGGTTCGAACCGGGGCAGACCCGTGAAGTAACCCTTGTCGCGCTTGATGGGGACCGGCGTGTGTTCGGGTTTCGCCAGATGGTCATGGGTCCGCTGGACAAATGACATGAGACGCGCCGGCAATTTCCTTTGCGGGCAAAAAAAGAGGCGGGGCGCCATCACACCCCGCCCGTCATACCTGTCATCTC
>DFMV01000068.1 GCA_002375765.1 Rhizobiales bacterium UBA3584
AAAACGAGCAGGATAGCGTTCAAACATGGGTCACTTCTCAGTGGAAAAATCTCCCTGAACCGAGTCACTTCTCAGCGGAAATCAACAGGCGTCGCCATTTGAGCTGGCACCAGAGTGGCCAGAGCGCAATTCAACACCGCCGCATCAACGTAGACACATCTATATACGTCCGGAGCTGATCTGCTTACTTCGCTTAGCCTTACATTCCCTGCATTGGTCCGGTCCGGGCGCACAATCCGGTGCGACAGCGACAAACGTTACGCAATGTAACATTACAGGCGAAAAAACGCTGCAGCGGCCATTCCTGTCAACTTAGTGTAAACTTAGCGTAACATTTGCTTGCCTCTACGCCGTGTTTGGTGCGCCTATGGCGCGATCGAGTGGCATTCTCGGCCGACAGATAGTGCCGCATTGCCTCAAAATGTTACGGCAATGGAACATTTTGTATAGGGAGCCGCCGACGACTAGGAGAGCGGAGATCAGAATCGAGCCATTCCTATTCCGCTCTCGAAGCTGAAGCTTCTTCTCCATTTGAAGTTGTTTTGTTGCTCGGCAATTTCACGCAAAACGAAATCCAGAGGTTCTCTCGTGACACTCCGCCTAAGATATGTGTTTACCTGTGTCTTGGCAGCACTACTGCCGTCATTTGCGTCTGCAAACTCATCGCAGGGTGAACTCAGTTCCGGGGTGTGGGTTCAAGGTGCCGATATCTACATCGAGGGGCCCATCAATAAGGATACCGCCCATAGTTTCATGGAGGAACTTCAGGCGAGGGCTGGCTTGGCTAGAGTCGTTCTCAACAGTGACGGTGGTAGAGTGTTTGCCGCGCTGGACATTGCCCGAACGGTTAGCACGTTTGGTTTAAAAACATACGTGCCGCTTGGTAGCGAGTGTCATTCGTCCTGTTCATTCGTGTTTTTGGCCGGACGAGAGCGAATTGCCGACGGTTTCTTGGGCGTGCATCAAGTCTCGGGAGTGGACGACCCCTCTCTGACGCAGTCAGCAATCGGCGAAATCTACGAGCAATTGGTAAGGTTCAATACCCCAAGTGAGTTGATCTCAAGAATGCTGCGCACTCCACCGGACGATATCTACATCTTCAAGCCTGAAGAACTGGAGCGATACTCCATCAACCTCAGGGAACAGTCCGGCCCGGACATCGAAGCTCCTCACCTTCTGGCATTGGAAGCTTGGATGCGCAAAGACTGGTTGGTCGGTGTGTTTGTGAACACCCACACCAACATGCCCTTCATTGCTCTCGAGAGCCGGGAGATGGAGCCGCTGATGCGTATCGCATATTATCCGCACCGCCAGAACACCTTCGTCGAGTTCATACTTCCGGAAGGCAGTTTGATTGGAACGAGAACCGAGATGGAACTGCGCTTCGGACACGGTGAGGATGAGCCATTCAGCCTTTTCGTCGACGCGGATATCGAGCCAAACAGCTATGCCTTTGATTTGCCAAGCGACCCAGCCCAAGCAGAACTGTTTTGGAGAGCATTCACGGCCGGCACTGAGGTGACCGTATTGAATGGATATGGGGCGCAGATCGGCCGCTTCAGTCTAGCGGGTTCCCGGCACGCTTTCGAGGACTTTTTGACAATAGCTCGTCGCTGACCGCCTGTCTGGCATTGGCTAATTTGGACTTCGGAAATTGTGTTTGCCTGGACGCGGGATTTATGGCTTGCTTGGCAGACGCTCACCAGTGGCGCAATGGTTGGCAGTTCGGAGGGCGTCCACCATGGAGGTAGCCCCGCCGCGCGAGTTCGGAATTCTGACCGGAATTGAGAGATGGCAGTATTGACTAAGGGCCCGGAGCAAACTTTGTGCTGCGGGCCCAAATGACAAATCGCTACGGTCGGTCTAATTGTGTCTTTTCTTCTCCCAGCCACCAACGCGACGTGTGAATATCCAGCGGCGAAGCCAGACAATGAGGGCAGTGGAAAAGGTTCGCGGTAATTTCAACCCCAGTCGACTTCCCGTCGCAATGCAAGCAAAACCAAACGTCGCTTAAGCCATTAAACAAGGGATGTTCGGCCCTGCCGCTGCTATCAGGCACGGTTGATCGCCTTGGCCAATCCGATGCGATTCGAGCGTGGACTAGCCTTCGCCAGCCTGATGCAACCTCGGTGATCGCGGAACGGAAGCCCTCGTCGTCGATGGGGTTTGATTTAATTCGATGATCGGTGACGCGGAATCGTGCAGGAGCCAGGGGCGGCTCCGGCAAAGTTAATTCCCAACCTCGCCCCCAAATGCGAACATCATCCGTCACAGTGCTCACTCGGTAGCTGTGGCCCAGCAGCTCTCCTTCGAATTTGTCTGGACCCACTGCGCTCCATGGGTCATGCGCAATGGAAACGAAAGGATTCTCGGAGATGACTAGTGCTTCGCTGGTAGTTATTTCGTTCTCTGTTGGACGCCATCCTCCCTTTTCTGCTTTAGTTAGGGCATTCCAATGCGGAAAGCCTAGCTCCTGCGCTACGAGTTCCAACGCCCCTACGTGCTTGATCCGCCTTGCACGGGCGATTTTACGTGCTGCACGCTTTAGTTCTTTGAGATTATCAGACTTGGTCATTGATCCATTCCTGTTTAGGTCACGGATCCGACATGTGCCCACTGCTGAGGGACCCGTCCCAAAGGGAATGGTGGGTGACATTTCAGCGAAAGCGCACTGCTAGGCTTAGCATGGTGGGCACACGGGCCTGTGCGTAAGACCCGTCACCATATTGATGCTAAGAAAAATTGGCGTCAAGCCATTGGTTCGGTCCAGCGCTAATTTGAAGGTATCAACGTGTGGTCAGCGCATCCGGCTGCGATGACATATTCACCGCTTGACTCGAGTGGCTTTCGGGCGGGGAATGGTCAACAGGAAGCAGGGAGCCACAAGCTAGGCGCTAGGCAGGGAATGGGATATGCTCGACACGTAGGGGCTAAGATGCGCGTTTTAGTTTTTGCTGCCTTAATCCCGCTATCCATGTCTGCTGCCACTGCGCAGCAAAATGTAGAGTGGACAATATCTCACTCTGGCGGCAGCGTAATCGAAATTCCCGTCTTCATGACCGAAGGGTGGGTCCGAGCTCTAATGAGCAGGGGTGAGGAAATGGGCACCGCCTTCGAACCCGAACTCTTTCCAATTCAGCTTAGGCAGTATCGGACGACATACAGCGGACGGCCAATCGATTATCTCGAGGACGCTCTCGGCTCTACGGCAACTGAAGTGACCTACGAGTTCGATCGCATAGGTTTGGGCGCGATGTCGGGCTACACGGACAACGATGAAATTTTCTATGGCATGTGCAAGACAGTTGGCGGACCAGTCGTTTGTTTCGATATGCACTGGCCCAAAGAGATGCAAAGCATGATGGCGCCGGTCGTTGAGCGAATCGCGGCCGGTTTTCGGGATGGCGTTTAGCTAGAGGTCGCTCGGAAGGTAAGATGAGCCGCTAAATGAACCCATAGTTCCCGGTCAATTGGCCGAAATTGCTCGCATTGCTACCAGGCATCGCAGTCTCGAACACGTCGTCTTGCCCCAATTGCTAGGACGGTATTCCACCTTTGCTTTGATTGAGCAGCTGCGAATTCAACAGTTCCTGAACATTCGTTGCGAGTTGTGACACGCCAGAAGCAATGACGCGTTCGTCGTGGCCAGGTTTGTCGGCGAGAATGCGGGTAATGCTGCCGAACGCATGACCATCACTATCCAATATTGGTGATGCTACGGCAACCAAATCGGACCCAAATGTGCCACTGGTGACAACGATTCGCTCCGCCTTCAATGTGCGGGTATGACGCCTGAACTCGTCCCAGGACTGCCCCAGTCCTGCTTCTGCAATCTCCGGGCTATGCTGCAAATAGATTGCGCGCCGTTTCGGAAGTGGCAGGTTGGCCAGTATCGAGAGCGAAGCGGCTCCCTTGAACAACGGGAAGGGAATTCCCCTGGCACGTTGAATCAGAGGAGCGTGGCCATTCGTGGACGGTGCGGTTTCCTGGTGTAGGCACAAAACCCGGTCACCCCAAAGGCCGCAAAGCAGTAAGACACTGTCAGGGACCAGCCCCACGTGCTCTTTCATCAATGGTCGACTGGAATTGAGCAGGGGGTCGCTAAGTTGAATCTTGCGCTCGAGCTCGACAATCCGCGGCCCCAACGCGTAAACGCCGCGCGAGAGCTGCATCAGAAACCCTGTGTCACACAATTCCTTAATGTAGCGATAGGTGGTGGACCGTGTCGTGCCGAGCAGTTCAGCGACGAGCTCAGGCGTGATCGTGCTATGCTCCTCCCCCAACATGTCGAGAATCTGAAACGCTCGACCGATCGTGGATTCACCCATGGATTCCTTACCTTTAGCCTCTTCCGGATTGATCTGACGATAACGCAAATCTGCGAAAAGGCGAAGAAAAAAATTGACATAATCCCATTTATTTGGATATTCAAAATTCGCAATAAATAGGAAAAACGCAATTTTGGAGGAGTTCTATGGCGTTTCCCAAGCATATGATCGCGCTCGGCGCGGGCATCGCATTCTCGTTTGCACTCGTTGCAGGATCTCAAGCACAAGAATTTCCATCCGGGCCGATCACGATCGTTGTGCCGTTTTCGGCAAGCGGTTCGGCTCCCAATGTTCTGGCGCGCAACCTTGCTGATCGGTTGCAGGCCGAGTGGGGTCAGCCGGTCGTTGTTGAAAACCGGCCTGGTGCCGCCGGCCAGATCGCCGCGCAATATGTTGCTGGCCATGCCGCGGACGGGCACACCCTGATGATGGGTTCCGTTGCCACACACGTTCTTGGTTCAGCCATGCGCGACGAGATGCAGGTCGATACCCTGACGGCCTTCGAGCCTATCAGTCAGTTCGGCTATACTCCCATGCTCATCAGTGCAAATGCGGAACTGGGCGTGTCGAGCCTGGAAGAGCTGGTCGAGCATGCTCAAGAAAACCCAGGCACGGTGACTTACATGTCCGTCGGCGTAGGAAGCGCGGCCCACCTTGCCGCAGAACTTCTGCAAAGCGTCACGGGCATCGAAATGATCCATGTGCCATATGAAGGTGTTTCCCAGGCGACACTCGATCTCGTTTCGGGCGAGGTGAACGTTGGGTTCTCCAACATTATCAACATGGTCCAGTTTATCGAGGAAGGACAAGTGGTGCCGCTTGCGGTTACCGATGTCGATCGCTCGACCGTTCTGCCCGATACGCCAGCAATTGCAGAGACCCATCCTGATGCCACCGTTGAGCTGTGGTGGGGGCTTTTTGCTCCGGCCGGAACTCCTGCAGAGGTGGTTGAGGCTCTCAGCGCCGAGGTCAACGAGATGGTGTCTGAACCCGAGCTCGTTGAGGAGTTTGCTTCAGGTGGTGCTACGCTCAAAGGGACGACGCCCGAGGGCCTCCAGGAGCTGATGATGGCAGACTATGAAAAGTGGAGCCGCATCATCGAAGAAGCCGGAATCTAACGAGAGCAAGTAAGGGAGGTGTGGCTGTGACGAAGCTCACTCAGGAGTTGGCGCAATTCATCGCGTCTGCCGATACCGCAGAAATTGGCGACATCGGTATTGATAAAGCCAAGAAGGTCATCACAGATACATTTGCTGTGATCCTTTCCGGTGCCGGCAGTGAAGTCGCGCCTCCCACACTCGCATTCGCCCGGCAGGCCGGCTCTGGCAATGTTCCGGCTATCGGGACCAGCGATCGCTTTTCGCCGCCGACATCGGCGCTTGTGCAAGGGACCTTTGGTGCGGCACTTGACTTCGATGACGTTCTTTCGATGATGCCCGGTCACCCCGCCGCCGTCATTATGCCCGCGCTAATGTCGCAGTGCGACACGGGCAAGGTTTCAGGCGCGGACTTTATCGACGCCTACGTCGTTGGTCTGGAGGTGGGTTCAAAACTATCCCAAGGGGTCGGGCTCCAACATTATTTCCGGGGCTTTCACGCCACCGGGACCATTGCGATCTTCTGCGCTGTGGCAAGCCTTGCCCGCCTTCATCGGCTTTCCGAGAGAGAGACGTCGATGGCGCTCAGCATCGCTGCATCTACGGCAAGTGGCCTTCAGGCCAATTTCGGCTCAATGACCAAACCACTGCACTCGGGGTGGGCCGCCCAGGCGGCCGTGACCGCAGTAATGTTGGTTCAATCAGGGTTTACCGCGTCGGAGAACGCTCTTGAAGCGGATGGAGGCTATCTCGCTGCGTATGGCACTGACGAGAGCGACCCGGCAAAGGTCAAGCCGCTCCTCGGATCGCCCTGGACCATTGTTGAGCCGGGCATCGCGCTCAAGAAGTTCCCCACCTGCTATGCAACGCACCGCGCTATTGATGCACTGCGACAGATTGAAGACCGCGTCGGGCGCATAAGGGGGCGAGTGTCGAACATTCGCTGCCGTGTCGCTCCAAAATCCCTTCGTCCCTTGCCATTCATGCGCCCTGAAACTGGGCTGCAGAGCAAGTTTTCAATGCCCCACGCGCTGGCCGCAGCGGTTGTCTTTGACGAGCTCAAGATTGCCTCTTTTGCCGACGAGGCAGTTCGCAACCCTGAACTCGTGGCGCTGTATGACAAGATCGATGCGCAGGAAGACATCGCGTGCACCGAAGGTGATCCCGACTTCGAGAAAAAGAGTTCCGGCACCCGTGGCTTTGTTCTCGTGGAAGTCGCTCTTGATGACGGCGCCGTCGAAAGCGCGCGCGTAGACATACCGCCCGGACATCCGAAGCGCGAACTTTCATGGGCAGACCTTGAAGCAAAATTCGCCGACTGTGCCGAAAGCTGTGGCCTTCATCAAAGGCAGGCGAGCGATGCCTTCTCCAGATTGCATGCACTCGAACGCCAGGCGGACGTAGCAACGATCTGCGAAGCGCTTGTAAGAGTAAGCGGTGCCGCTATGGCTCGGGAAGGTGCGTGATGAGAGACGTGCTCGCGGGCATTCTGATCATCGGTTTTGCCCTTCTTTTTCTCGTTCCGGGCCTCGAATATGGGGTTGGAACCGTAAACCGTCCTGGCGCGGGGGGCCTGCCGGTCGTTGCGGCTGCCGTGATGATTGCGTTCGGTGTGATGGTCGGGTTGACGGGCTTTCAGCAGCGCGGCTCGGTTGACCAGGTCGTCTCTATCAATCTTTCCAGGGTCAGGCATATCGCCCTGGTCGCGGCCGCAATCCTTGGATTTGCGTTTTCGATCGAGCGCGTCGGACTTATCCCGGCCACTGTCATAGTTGTCGTTCTGGCGTCGCTAGCGGACCGGAAAAGCAGTGCGGTGCCGACCATTATTGTCGCCGCCGTCATAAGCGTCGTCATCTGGCTGATCTTCAAGGTCGGGCTCAATTCCAGCGTTCCGTTGTTCGAAAGGCCGTTCTGATGGAATTTTTCACGATAGGCCTACCGGCCGCGTTCAGCCTTGAGGCCATACTCTATTGCCTGGCCGGTGTGGCGCTGGGCACGTTCATTGGTGTTTTACCGGGTCTTGGGCCGCTTGCTGCTGTATCGCTACTCTTGCCGATCACCGTTTATCTCGACCCGCTGCTCTCGCTGATCATGCTGGCCGGCATTTACTACGGCGCCGAGTATGGCGGCGCCATTGCGTCGATCCTGCTCAACATGCCGGGGACACCGGGCAACGCGATCACCTGCCTCGACGGCTACCCGATGTCCCAGAAAGGGGAGGCAGGCAAGGCGCTTTTCACTGCTGCTGCATCCTCGTTCATCGGCGGATGCATCGGCATCCTCGCCCTGCAGTTGCTCGCGCCCTCGATAGTTACAGTAGCGCTCTCGTTTGGCGCAGCGGAGTATTTCGCCGCAATTCTGCTAGCGCTCATTGCCGCTTCCACGATTTCAGGTGGATCGGTTGCTAAGGGATTAGCCATGTTGTTTGGCGGGATTCTCATAGGCACGATCGGCACTGATACCTACACCGGGACGATCCGGTATTCCTTTGGTCAGTTCGAATTGATGGACGGCGTAACGATCGCGCTGGTCGCCTTGGGACTGTTTGCCGTGGGCGAGGTTGTCATGGCGATCGCTGTCGATCGCGAGGGCAAGAAGTTCTCGTTTCGGATGCGCGACATGTATCCAAAGGTCGGCGAACTGAGGGCTCTGTTGATGCCATCGCTCAGGGGCAGCGCCTACGGCTCGTTTTTCGGGGCGCTCCCAGGTGTCGGCCCGGCGGTCGCGACGGTTGCGGCCTATGCAACCGAAAAAAACATTTCCGACAAACCCGAGGAATTCGGAACAGGACGAGTGGAGGGCGTCGCCGCTCCGGAGGCCGCCAATAATGCCGCCGTCCAGACAGCCTTCATTCCTGCTTTGTCACTCGGAATTCCCGGAAGCGCCACCACGGCCGTGATGCTGGGGGCGTTGATCATGAACGGGATCATTCCGGGGCCCAAGCTCATCGTCAACGAACCAGAGCTCTTCTGGGGGTTGGTTGCCAGCTTTTGGATCGGAAACATCCTTCTGCTGGTGCTCAATCTGCCCTTAATCGGTGTATGGGCCAGCGTTCTGCGCGTTCCCTACAAATACCTGTTCCCTGGCATCATCGCGGTCATGTGCGCCGGGGTCTACTCGATCCACAATAGCGCTTTCGAAGTGCTTCTTGTTCTGGTTTTCGGGCTTATCGGATATGGTGGGCGTCTCCTGCATTTGCCGCTCGCGCCCTTTTTGCTTGGCTTTATCCTCGGCCCCATGCTCGAGGAAAACCTGCGACGGGCGTTAATCCTTGCCGGCGGCGACTTCATGCGCATCGCAAGCCGGCCCATTGCGGGCAGCCTGCTAGCCCTGACCGTGTTGATACTCACCGCCGTGGTTTTCGCCTCTCTGAGGCGGCGCAGAACCAGACTGGTTGAACAACCCGAAGGTTAGAGCCGATCGAGCCATTGCCGTAGGCCGCCGGCCAATTTGGCCGGCGGAAGGGCAGGGCGCGTCCAAATTTTGAACACGAACGAAAAGAGAAATCCATGCTCGAAATCGAAATGATCGTCGACAGCAAGAACCGGGTCGGGGAAGTGCCCGTGTGGTCGCCCCGCGACCGAAAGGTCTGGTGGATCGACGTGCGCCAGCCGCGCATCCAGTCCTTTGATCCCGACACCGGGAACTTTGAAACGTTTCTCACGGGCGGCAAAGCGCTGGGTAGCTACGCCATTCGTGAAAAGGGTGGATTCATGCTGGCCCAGGAAGACGGGCTTCATGCATTCGATCCGGCCAACGGTGAGCGCGAACTGTTGACCGATCCGGAGACCGACCTGCCTGATAATCGTCTTAACGACGGGCGCTGCGACCGCCGTGGTCGGTTTTGGCTCGGTTCAATGAACGACACGCAGCGGACCGATGATGGCAATTTTTACAGCGTCGGCACCGATTTCTCGATCGCCAAGTGGTTCGACGGCATCAACATCCCGAACGGCGTCTGCTTCAGCCCGGACGACAAGACAATGTATTTTGCCGATACCCCGAAGAAGATGATCTGGGCTTTCGACTTCGATATCGACGAGGGGCGGATTTCCAATCGTCGCATATTTGCAGACCTAAAGGATGCCCCGGGGCGCCCGGATGGGTCGACTGTGGATGCTGAAGGTTTCGTCTGGAACGCCGAATTCGCGGGGCATCGCATTGTTCGCTACGCCCCTGATGGCCGTGTCGACCGTGTGATCGACATGCCGGTGACAAACATCACCTGTGTAGGCTTTGGCGGCGACAACCTCGACCAGCTCTATATCACGACTGCCTGGCAGGGCCTGAGCGAAGAGCAGCGTGAGAAAGAACCGCACGCTGGTGCGCTCTTCAGGACTGAGGTCGGGGTGCGCGGGCTGCCTGAACCCATGTTCGCCGGCTAAGGAGGCACAAAGATGAAACTCTACTTTGGCGGACTTTCTCCGTTCGTTCGCAAGGTCATGATTGCGGCCCATGAACTGGGTATTCGTGACAAGATCGAGACCGAAAAAGCTATGGTCACCCCGTTCAAGACCAATAATGAGGTTGCGGCTGTAAACCCGCTGGGAAAAATCCCGGCTGCGGTCCTTGAGGATGGAACTTCGCTCTATGGCTCGTCGGTCATTTGCGAATATCTGGATGCCAAATACGGGCCGGGGACGCTCTTTCCCTCTGACGATATCCGCTGGCAGACGTTGCGTCTGGCAGCTCTGGGAGATGGCATTCTTGAAGCAGGAAATCTGGCCAGGATCGAGACGCTTCGCCCCCAGGGCACCGAATGGGAAGACTGGAGGATTCAGCAAGTGGGCAAAGTCGAGCGCGCGCTCGCTACCCTTGAGAACGACAGTGATCTCCTGAACACCGACAAAGTCACGATCGCCGAGATAGCAGTTGCAAGCGCATTGGGTTGGCTCGATGTGCGGCTCCCCGACCTCGATTGGCGCCCCAGGCATGCGCGGTTGACCGCATGGTTTGATGCGATCTCCGAGCGGCCCAGCATGATTGAAACCAAGCCGGTGCTCCCCAAGTGATCGGGTCCCTGCGTTCAGGATTGCTCAGTGATGCGTTGGATGCGCTCGGACGCGCGCCCAACGCAACTGGCGGCTTCCAGATCACACACCCGCAGTCTGTGGCCGTGGGGCGTGCGTTCACGCTTCGCCAGGTCCGGCGGGAGAAAGATTCCGAAGGAGTAGCCCGCCACGGCGAGGCAGCGGAATCACTCATCGGTCCGGGCGATATTCTTGTCATCGACACACCCGATATTCTTGATGTCGCGACGTGGGGGGAAGGGCATACCCTGCGCGCACTCGCCAGCCGCGCTGCCGGTGTGGTTATCAATGGCGCGGTCCGCGATGCCGCTGCCTTGGCAGGTTACGCTCTACCGGTGCTTTATCGTTCGGTTTCGCCCCGGCGCAGCAAGGGCCGCCTGGTAACGGCAGAGCTCGGCTGTGCCGTCAACGTCTGCGGCGTTACGATCGCTCCCGGCGATCTCGTGTGCTTTGACGCCGACGGCCTGGCTGCGATCGCTCCACAGGATGAAGATGCGATCCTCAAGGAAGTCCGAGCCATACAAGCCTGGGAAGCTGAACGCGATGAGCGGCTCCGGACAGCCCTGGAAAGTTTGGCTTGATGATTACTATTGACCGCGAGTTCTCTAAGCGTCTCGGCAACGCCGCTCTTCTCAAAGCTCCAAGCGTTTGGAATGCTCTTGGCCACAAGGCAACGACGACTTTTGCGGTTGAGAACCCGGCGACGTGCGAACAGATCGCCCATGTGCCCGACTTTTCGCGCGCGGCTATAAAGTCCGCCATAGACGTCGCAAGGACGGCCCAGAAAAGTTGGTCGCGTCTAACGGCGAAGGACCGTGCCGATCGGCTCAAGAGGCGGTTTGGCCTTTGGCACGACAACCTCGAAGACCTCGCGCTGATCTTGACGATGGAGCAGGGAAAGCCACTTGCGGAGGCGCGCGGCGAAATCCGCTACGGCGCGTCTTATGTCGAATGGTTCGCCGAAGAGGCAAGACGGCTCTATGGCGACATTATTCCTGCCCCTGTCGCCAATCAGAAGATCATGGTGACGCGTCAACCGGTGGGCGTCGTTGCTGCGATTACACCATGGAATTTTCCCAATGCAATGATGGCCCGCAAGGTCGCGCCAGCACTCGCGGCGGGGTGTGCCATCGTGGCCAAGCCGGCGGCCGAGACACCACTTTCAACGATCGCAATCGCTAATCTGGCGGAGCAGGCCGGCATTCCCGTCGAACTCTTTTGCGTCTTGCCCATGACGGATGCGCCGGCGTTTGGCGACGAGGTGACGTCAAATCCCTATGTTGCCAAGATCACGTTCACCGGTTCGACCGAAGTCGGCCGAAGGCTGATGGAGCAGGGCGCCCGCCAGATCAAAAGGTTCGGACTTGAGCTTGGAGGGAACGCGCCGCTGATTGTCTTCGACGATGCCGACCTTGAAAAGGCCATCGAGGGCACGATCGCCGCGAAATTCCGCAATGCTGGCCAGACATGCGTCTGTGCCAATAGGATCTACGTCCAGTCCGGAATCCACGATCGGTTTGTCCAGGCCCTTTCAGACCGCGTTGAAACATTGACCGTTGGAAACGGCGCGGATCCTGCGACTGCGATCGGACCACTTATTAATCCCGCAAGCATCAAAAAGGTCGAGCGCCTCCTGGAGGACGCCAGAACAAACGGGGCCAAGATCATTAAAGGTGGTCAGCCTGTTGACCGGCCCGGTCACTTCTTCAGGCCGACGATCATTTCTGACGTTGATTGCCGTATGGCCATAGCGCGTGAGGAAATCTTCGGGCCCGTGGCTCCCATCTTCCGGTTCGAGACTGAAAAGGAAGTGCTTGATTTGGCGAACGACACCGAGTTTGGTCTGGCCGCATACGTTTTCAGTAGCGACATTGGGTGCATTTTTCGCGTGGCCGAGGAACTCGAGACCGGCATGGTCGGCATGAACACCGGGGTCATTTCGACGGAGGTCGCGCCGTTCGGTGGCGTCAAGCAATCCGGATTGGGCCGAGAGGGGTCGAAGTATGGCCTCGATGATTACATCGAGCTGAAATACATTTGTTTGGCGACGTGACAGACGTTGCGGGCTCGTGCCGCTGACTCAGGGCGTTTGTAGATAGAAATAGGAAAGGCCGAATTGGCCCTTCTCTCTCGTAGATTCTTACCGATTTTGCCACCGGCCAACCAACATCGTCCAGGGAGTCGATTTGGATGTCACCCGGACGGTGCTGGCAATTTTGTCGGCTTGGTTTAGATTGTGATTGCAGGCGGACCAAGTCACATCTGGTCTCCAGCTGGTGATCGCCTACGGGTCTTCGCTGGCAGCAGTTTGAGTGCCCAGCGTGTTCGATCGACTTCGATTTCGGGCATTGCGCGGAGAAGAAGTGTAAAATTTCGGAATCCCAAAGATCGCGGATCAAAGGTGGCGTCGCGTTCTCGGAGAAAGGTCTCGAGTTTGGTCACATTGGCCCAGCCCTCTGCGTCCGACCGCTGTTGCACGTATTGAATGATCTTTCGTTTGGCGTCTTTCAGTTTGCGATTGCGCTCCCCCTTGGGAACACGTGCGCCGGACTTTGCCCAAATATCCGACAATACGGTAAATCGAGAGCAGGCTGTGCGGAAGGCGAGGGCTGTATGATCAGCTCCAATGCCTCTCACCGATTTTCCAAGTTCACGAAGTTTGTGAGCCAGATAGGCAAAATCGCTATCTGAGGTAGCGAGAATAATTTCTGCGACATTCTTGGTGTGTGCCAAGTTCATAGCGTCGACAGCGATTGCAAGGTCGACCGAGTTTTTGCCTGGAACCGGCGCGGACACGATGACGAGCTCCAGACCGTTCTCTTCCGCGATTTGCTGCCACTGTGTTGTAGATCGGCCAAGAAATACCCGGACTACGTCGGGCCGACGATCCTGGCACAATTCATCAAGTATCGAGGGGACCGCGCTTGGCGGGATATTGTCGCCGTCTATCAGGAGCGCCGTTGTCCTTCTCAATTTTATCCGCGAAAACAAAAGGCACGCTCGCTTAATCCTCCATTCCCTCATAATTGCTCCCAGAAGGCTTCTTAGATTGCGACAGTGAATTGTCATGCTTGATGTTTAGCGGCATCCTAATGCAACGGGAGTCTTCGCTCGCTTACCTTAATCAGCTGCCCTTCGATATTCTCAAGATCGACAAGGCCTTGATCGATCGGCTACCTATTCCAGGCGCAATGCTTGGAATTGTCATCGGCATCGTCGGCATTGCCCACACGGTGGAAAAGCGCGTCCTCGCTGAATTTATCGAACACGCCCGCCAAGCCGAGGTTCTCAGGAAGCATGGGTGCGAATTGGGACAGGGCATTACTGGAGCCGGCCAATTGACGGCGCAGTCATTTCGCAGGTGGCGGCGGCTTGATTGTATGAAAAATGGGTATGAATCATATCAAGCCTTACTCTTTAGCCAAAAATGCAAGTCGACTCTTTCGTGCGAAAACGCGCATGATGTGGTTTGCAAAGCCCGGCTAACCCTTTGATCTTCCATATGCGATAATATCAGTAGTTTGCAAAATTAACGTGTTTTTATAATCATTTGCACCAGACTACGAATCTGGGGGTCAGAGGTTCGAATCCTTTCGGGCGCGCCATTCATTTCAAAGACCTGGATTGCGTCACCAACATCCCGCTTGCGCAGCGAGGATAAATCCGGGTCGCTGATCGGCGCTATAGAGACGATCGACTAGCACCTGAACAGGATTGTCATCCCGACATTAACGCGTTCTTTAGCACGCGCGACTCGTCGCTGCGGAGCGAAGCATTCCGTTAACTGTGGGCGGCGAGTATGGCTCCAACATTGGAGGCCACCCATGAATATTTTCAAGACAGCTCTGGCATTCGCAGCCGCCCTGATGGCTAGCCAACCAACAATCGCAGGTGAATGGCAGGCTGATCGTCTGCGCGGCGTTGTCCTGGCCATGGTCGATGAGACCTGGATACCAATATCGATTGGCGACGTCATCGAAGACAGCCGCATTATCCGCACGGGCGCCAACGGTCATGTAACGTTCCGGTCAGGCGAACAGGTGCTGGAGATGCGGCCAAACTCCCAGATCCAGATTTCGGCGCTCGAAGGACGTGACTATACATGGGTGCTCCATTCGGGGGGCGAGATCACGGCGGATGTGGAAGCTTTGGATGTCGAGCACTTCGGAATCCGGACGCATCATATGGTAGCGGTGGTCAAGGGCACTCGCTTTACTGTGTTCGCTGACGAAAACGGCGGCGACGTCTCGGTTGAGCGTGGCACTGTGTCGGTCACTGAAAGCGAGCGCGGTCTTTCGGTCGCGATCAATGCCGGTCAGCGTGCCGTCGGCGGCTCGGGCAGGCTGGCGGTCGAGGGACAGGGCCAGCTGCCTACGGTGATCGATGCTGCAGGACGGCCGGTAAACGTGCCGACAGGCACCCAGTCCAATGGTATGTCCAACAGTTCGGACGCGCCGGGCAATTCGGGCAACGCACCCGGCCGTTCGGGCGAAGCACCCGGTAACTCGGGGAACACGCCGGGACAATCGGGCGGTGCACCAGGCAATTCGGGTGATGCGCCGGGCAACTCTGGCAATGCACCCGGTCGTTCGGCCGAAGCACCGGGCAACTCCGGCAATGCGCCCGGTCGTTCGGGCGAAGCGCCTGGCAAATCCGGAAATGCGCCAGGCAATGGCGTTGGGCAGGGCTAGGCGATAGCGCGCGTCACCGGAGGCGGGCGATGTTCCGAACGCAAGCTGATACATCGACTCGGAACCGACGTTACCGTCTGGCCGGAGCGGTGCTCATTGCAGTCGGTCTTTTTGCCCTGGCCGCGCTCAATGCGACGGTTTCGCTGGACCGCGACCTTGCCGATTGGCGTTTTGGCCAAAGTTCGCGCGCAGCATCCCAGGACATCGTCTTTCTCGATATAGACGGAGCCACTATCGATACCGTCGGTATCTGGCCCTGGCCGCGCGCGGTCTATGCCCAGATCATCGACAGGGCGCTTGAACTGGGCGCCTACGATGTCTGGGTTGATGTCGATTTTTCGGCGGTCAGCGCCCGCGGGGACGATGCGGCCCTTGCAGATTCTCTGGAAGCTGCGGGCGGGTATGTGTATCTCGCTGCGTTCCAGCGGAATGAGAGTGGCGATCTCACGCGCCCACTGCCAGAGTTCTTGAAATACTCGGACATGTTCGCTGCTGGTGCGCTCACTGACGTGCTGGGCATCGTTCGGGCAGTGCCTTCTTATGCGTGGAGTCAGGAGGGCGGCATTCCATCGCTCGCCACCGCACTGGCGGGAGGCAGTGAAGGCTCTTCGTATCAGTCGCTCGACTACGGAATCGACGCTGACACCATACCGAAAGTTTCAGCGCGAGACCTGCTCGATGGCACAGCCGAACCCGATCTGATTGCCGGCAAGCATGTTGTTCTTGGCGCGTCAGCTCTGGAGCTGAAAGACCTGTTTTTCACACCGAACCAGGGGCCACAGCCCGGAGCGGTGGTTCAGATCCTGGCGGCCGAAACTGCACTTGCAGGCCGTGGGCTCGTTAATGCCTCACCCTGGTGGATGACCGGGGCCGCATTATTGCTTCTTGCGCTACAGGTCGCTCTGCCTATTCATAGTCCCATCGTGCGCATCATCGCTCTTGCGATTGGAGCGCTAGCGGTAGAGGGCGTTGCGCTTGCTCTCTATCTTGGGAGTGCCGTGATGCTGCCCACCGGCATCTACCATGCTGGAACGGCGGCACTGATGCTTGGAACCGTAATCCTTGATACCCGCATTCTCGGCTTCCTGGTCCAGCGACTTGGCGGCGAACGCGATGCCTTCCGGGCCATGCTCAAGCAGGTGATCGCGGACAATTTTGATGGCGTGTTGATAGCGCAGCCCGATGGCGAGGTCATCTCGGCAAGCCGTTTCGCAACCGAATTTCTTGGGTGTGCCCCGGTAGGCCGGAATCTCTCGGACCTTTTGCCCGTCGAAATCGGCGTGGCAATAGATAATGCCATCGACTGCAAGACGAGCGTTCAGGGCGAAGCGATAGTAGAATCCGAAGGCCGGCCCCGAAACATTGAGTATGTGGCAACCCACAGCACATTCGGCGAGCGAAAGCAGAGCATTGTCACGGTAACGTTCCGGGACATCACGGCACGCAAACACGGCGAAGCCAGACTCCGCTATCTTGCCGATCACGATCAGCTCACAGATACCTTGTCGCGCTCGGGGTTCCTTAAGCGCCTGCATGATGCACAAGGATGCGGGGAGCAAGTGTCCGGCGTCTTTGTCGTTCAGCTTGAGCGATTTGGCACCATCACCGCAAGTCTCGGACACTGCGCTGGCGATACGCTGCTGCGCCAATTCGCAGATCGGCTACGAGCCAGCGGGTTTTCGGCTGTTGCCCATCTGGGCCAGGGTCAGTTTGCCGTGGCAGCCTTGTCTGACGAGAGGATCGAGCACCAGTTCGAGATGATCGGCAAAACCACCCGTCTCGCTTTCGACCTCGAGGGTCACACGGCAGCTGTCGGCCTGAGTGCCGGCTACGCCGATGCAGACGCTGTGGAAAATCCCGAGACCTGGCTAAGCCGTGCCGAGGCGGCACTCATTTCCAATGACCGGCGAAACCTCAACCAGCTTACCCTCTACGATCAATCTCAATCGGCGCAGGTTTCTCGCAATCGAACGCTTGAGGCCAAGCTCGCCAAGGCGCTCGAGGATGACCAGTTTTTCCTTCAGTTCCAGCCGCAAATCGACCTGCGAACCGGTTGCATGATTGGTGCCGAAGCTCTTTTGCGGTGGCGGCGCGGGACCGAGATTGTCCCCCCGGGGGAGTTCCTGCCCATCGCGGAAGAAACCGGCATGATTGTCGAAATCACCCGTTGGGTGTTGGTGGAGGCCTGCCGGACTGCGCTGCGTTGGACGAACGGCATGCGTGTGGCCGTAAACATCTCTGCTCTGCATTTCGAACTGGGCGATCTGGCCGCCGACGTCGCGGCGGCGCTCGACATCACCGGACTTCCTGCCGATCGCCTTGAGCTCGAGATCACTGAAACAGCAACCATGTCCATGCGCGCGAACGTGGTTGCCGAGCTCGAGAGACTTAGATCAATGGGTATTACCATCGCCATCGACGATTTCGGGACCGGACAGTCCTCTCTGGCCTATCTCGACCAGCTGCCCTTCGATATCCTCAAGATCGACAAGGCGTTTATCGATCGGCTGGCCGTTCCCGGAGCCACGCCCGGCATAGTCGCCGGCATTATCGATATTGCCCAAACGATGGGAAAGCGCGTCCTTGCTGAAGGCATTGAACACGCCCACCAGGCCGAAATTCTCAGAAAGCTCGGGTGCGAATTTGGCCAAGGCTATTACTGGAGCCGACCGATCGACGGTGCACTCATCGCCCAAGCGGCGGCTTGATGGCTCCTAAAGCGGTGATGTGGGCCATTTCAGTGCTGCTGCGGCCCCGTGGGGCGCTTCGGTAGCGCGCCCCACACCATTGCTGTGGAAGGGGAAGCCGGGCGGACCTTGGGCGTTGACGGGAGTTCCCCGCCGAACGTCTATTTGGTTTTCCTGCGCTTTTCGAAACTTTCAACGACGCCCTCGGTCTTGCCGGTGGCACCGGCCTGGGCTTGACGCTCATTGCGGACATTCTGCTGATGGTTGGCGCGCAGGCTGTTGCGACCGTGAATGTCATCGGCATAGTCGAATTCGTCGGGTAATGCGCCGGGCTCGACCTTCCCAGCGGGCTTGGCGCCCTGCTGGCCCGTGGGGTGAGCTCCCATTTTCTTGCCGGCATTTGCCATGAGATGTCTCCTTACTTTTGTTTCAGCGGGCTCAAGTCTCGGGGGCCAACGGGCCTGGCCGGGGGCAAGTTCCAGCGGTCATGCGACAGCGTTCACCTGAGTGAGTGCGGGAACCGCCGAAAGCGGGGCTCGTTTCATAAATTGAACGTCTGTTCACCAAGGAATCGAGCTCATGCCGATCTACAAGCTGTATCCACTTGCTCACCCTCAAGACCCCGGTTGGGATTTGGCAATGAATCATGGCGACGTGCTGGTTCGCGCCAAATCTAGCGGAGACGCACGCCTGGTAGCCGCAGAAGCTGAGGCCGCTTCCGCCGATCGTCACAACGAAAACGACGACATCTTTTCCATCCGCTCCAGCGCCTTCACCGACGACAAGCTTTATGGCGTACAACAGATCAGCGACGGCGGATTGAACCCCGAAGGCAAGCGCGGCGTTATTGAGGGACATGTTCTGACGGCCTGACGCTGCTTTCGCGCTGCAAAAAGGGCCCGGCGAGGTAAAAATGCTTGAATGGGTATCAGATAACGGCGCGGCCCTGTCGGTTGCGTCAAATTTCGGCATGCTTATCGTCTGGGTCGTCTACCTCGGTACCTTCCTGCGGCAATACAGACGCCAGACCCAGCCAAAGATCGTCATCAACAGGGCCGCAGGCAGGAGCCTTGATGCTGAGTGCTTCATCTCCAACATGAGCACCGAGCCGATCTATGTGGAAGCCATCATCGTCAGCTTCGAGACCGAGGGAAAATGCTGGTCGGCGACGGTTACCGATATTGTACGTCGCGACGGCGAGGATATTCCGGACGATCCCCGTCAGCGCACCCGGCAAGGTCCGATGCGGTCCGGTGACTATATGCCAGTGGGCAGTTTCAACGGTCTTCTGGAGCGTATTGTCGAGGAAAGTCCCGACCTTGAGGCGATCGATAATGACGATTTCGAGAAAGCGTCTCTGCGGGTGAAGATCCTGGCTGACTACGCATCCGAAGAATTGGTGATCGGGGCGGAACGGGTGTTTGATTTTGCGCAGGACGGATCGGACTGGTTTCTGCGCAGTGGCACATCCACCCATCAGATCCGGTCTCGCCGTCAACGCCGGCGTGCACAGGAACAGGTGCTCGGATAGGCCAAAGATAACTCAGGTTGTCTCCCGGGACAGTCAGAAACAATTCGCATCGGCGGACATTGATCTCCGGGATGTCGCTGACGTCAGGCGACTGAGATCGAACACAGATTTAAGGAGAGTGAGATGTTTCGCACCTTCCTCACAGCTACGGCCATTTCGACCCTGATGTTGGGTTCTGTCGTCGCGCAGAACCAGGATCAGACCTCTCAGGACGACGGGCTGGACCTTCAGTCCGCCCAGAACGACCCGATGGCTACAAATGCCGGACAGGGGGTGACCGTCCGCAGCAGCGACACAATCTATATCGAGCCCACGAGCGACGGCCAGTTCACGCTCAACTTCCAGATCGGACAGGCCGGAATGGGCACCGCCGTTGGGCAGCAGCCCCAGACTGCGCCAGGGCAAACGATGATGGACCGCAGCCAGCTTGAGCGGGGCGATCCCGAACAGCTGTCCGTCGACAATCTGATGGGCTCGGATGTCTATGGCGCCAACGATGAAAACGTCGGAAACGTAAACGATGTCCTCCTCACAGCAGAAGGCGAAGTCGATGCCATGGTCGTCGACGTCGGCGGATTTCTCGGCATCGGAAGCCGTCAGGTCGCGCTTGGCGTGGACAATCTGGAGTTCATGGTCGATGCGGGCGGCATCTGGTACGTGTTCACCCCGTTCACCAGCGAGGAGCTGGAAAATCAACCCGAATACAATCCCGACACCTATCAGGACGACCGGGAGAACCAGCGCCTGACCGCGCAATAGGTTTCGCGTCAGGGCCGGGAGCGTCCGGAAGTCAATGTGCGGGGCGGGGTCGACTTCGACCTCGGTCCGCAGACATCGGGCGCCAACGCGCCGTCTGACTAACTCCCGATATCCGCAGCACAGCGGAAGCCGATCATGGGAGAGCGGGCAAGACCCGCCCCGACGGCCAGAAGTTTAACCGAGCGCTCCGGCGCCAACGGGCCGGATTCCAAGTGCCAGTCCGATACCTGGGGCAGGGGCGCGCAACCGCCTTTAAGGATCGCAAAGCGGGTGCGTCCGTCGTGATGTTCGCTTTCGGTCAGATTCCAGACCATCGGTTCGGCTCGGTTGAGCAGGCCCCGATGCGCTGCCACCTGCCATTCGTCTTCAGTCGGCAGGCGCAACCCCGCCCATGCCGCATAGGCGCGGGCGTCGTCGAGTTCGACATGGGTGACGGGTTCGTTTTCGCTCCCAGGGCGCGGCGTTCCCTTGTGCCAATGGGCCAAAAAGCGCTCTCGACGCATGGGGTGATAGTCGGTTGCAGCCAGAAACTCGGCAAATTGGCCATTCGTGACCTCATCGCGCGCAATGGCGATGCTGTGCGCAATGAGCGGACGGGTCATTGTTGCGATCTGGTGCAGCCTGGGCGGCAGGGGTTTCCATTCTTCGATGTAAGGCGTTTCGCCATAGAGCCCGGTTTCCCGCAGCCGATAAGTGACTGTCAGTTCTCCATCAGGAACCTCGAGCAACGCCATGCCGACCGGGACATGTTCGTGGCGAACGATAGGCGCCCCGATACGCTCTGTGACGCGGGCAGGAAAATCCGGGGCGACCGAAGCGATGTCCGCCCCTGGCGCGGCGGGGGGAGCAGCGCGGTTCACAATGCAGGCAATGGCGCCAGCCGGCAGGGTGCCCGAAATCGCAATACGTCCGTCCGATTGCCGCTCGGTGGCCAGTGTCGCGCCGGACACCAGATCGATCCATAGTCCCTGCTCACCCTCGCTTGGCTCAACAACAAGCAGCGGACCGGCATAGTCTTGGCCGCGATTGACGAGGCTCCACAGGCGCCCCGCCCCTGTTTCCCAACGCGAGGCATAAACCTCTGCGTCGTGACCAGGATGATCTGCCAGCGGTGTCCAGTTCTCGGAAACAAAATAACTGGCATTTTCAGAATAGAGCCGACGCATATTGGCAAGAATGGCGCGGTCCCGGTCATTCCACCCGACCCACACGCCAAAGACCACCGGCCACACCAGAACGCCGGTGCCGTTGAGCCAGGCGGAATGGAGTTCGTCGAGATGCGAGCGGTTCCAGCGGCGAATGTGATGCAATTCGTGGCGGCGCTCGAACCATTTGGCCCGCAACACGCCGGGCACGTTCGAGTCGGCAAACCACTGCGCCCAACTCATCGTCTGATCGGCAATCTGGGCAAGCGGAACGCGGGATTCGCACTCGATGGGAAGCGTTGGATCGATGGCATCGAGCGCGGTGCGCAGGCGTGAGGAGGCTTCCTTGGAGGAATCGAGGAAGACCGCGTCAAAGCCGCATCGCTCAACGATCGCGGTAACCTTTTCGATCGCTTCGGGACCAGAGCCCGTCTCCCAGGGGTAGTAGGTGAAATAGACTTTGACCCCGCGCCGCTGGAAGGCCGCGACAACTTGGGGAAGCTCGGGAATGTCCTCGAAAAACGCGAAATGGTCGCGGGCATCAATACCGAGAACGGGATAGGCATTCCAGAGCATGACGGCGTCGAAGCCGCCGAATTCGGCCTCGCCAGCATCGAGATAGGCATCGACAGTAAAGCGCCCGGTGGCAAAGTCGTAGAGCCGCTCGTCCCACAGCCAGACCATTTCCACAATGCGGGGGCCGGGCTCGGCCATCACCTCGTAGCGATGCGGATCATAGCCGATCCGGCGCCGGGCCTCATCGCGCCAGCGCGTGATGGCGGCGCGCCAGGCTGGCCAATCGACCGGGTCATCGGGCGCAGCAAATATCTTGGCTTCATCAAGGACCGAGAGATCCGCGTCGGGGGCGAGCGGAACCGGAGTGGACATGTCGATGGGACGGGGGGAATACGGGGAGAAACCGGGGCGGGTCATGACAATCAGTCAGTGTGGCGCGAAAGGATCGAACGGGCACGGGCGAGAATCGGGGCATCGATCATGCGGCCGTCGATTGTGAAGGCTCCGGCCTCGGTCATCCGGGCAGCGGCAAGAACGCGGTGGGCCCAATCGATCTCGTCGGATGTCGGAGCGAAGACGGTGTTGAGAATGGGCACGGCGGAGGGATGCACGCAGCTTGCGCCATCGAAACCGTGACGGCGGGCCTCCTTCGCGGCATCCTCGATGGCTGCCAGGTCGGTGTAATCGGCGATCGAGCGAAATAGGCCGAGGGAGAATTTCCCGTGGGCCTTTGCCGCATAATGGATCAGGAGCTTGGGCGTCCGCAGCACATCGGGATCGGGGATGGCGCCCAGAGCGGTGGCCAGATCCTCGCCGCCGGCGGCAAGGCCGGCGACCGCGGAATGGGCGGCAATGGCGGCGACATCGAGAAGGGCCAAAGGATCTTCGATCAGGGCAAAGAGCGGAAGGTTTGGAAATTCGGTCGCCAGTGCGCCGATCCGGGCGAGGCTGGCCTTGGAGACATAGAGTCCATCGGCGCCCGCTGCAGCGGCGGCGTCCTGGATTGCGCTTTCCGTATTGATGCGCACGAAAACCTTTGCGCCATTTCGCCGGGTCGATTGGATGGAGGCACCAAGAACGTTCCTGGCCGCGTCGCGATATTGGGGGCGCACGGAATCTTCGAGGTCGAGGATGATCGCATCGGCGCCGCGCTCATGGGCCCTGGCGATGAAGCGCTCATTGTCGGCGGGAACGTAAAGCAGCGAGCGTAATCTCATTGCGAAATGTCCAGTGCGGCGGCGATGCTGGCCGGATCGAGACCGATTTCGCTCAGGATTGCCTCACCATCGGCGCCGAGTTCGGGCGCCGCGCGATAGAATCCGCCGGGCGTCGCCGAAAGACGCGGCAGGACGTTGTGCATGGGCAAGGACCCAAATTCGGCGTCCTCGAGATCGACAAACACTTCGCGCTCACGGAAATGCGTGTCCTCGTAGGCATCGGCGATGGAATAGATCGGGCCGACGGTTGCTCCGGCGTCACGCATGATCTCCAGGGCGTCGTCGCTGGTGCGGGCCGAGAACCAGCCCCCAATTGCCGCATCGACGAGATCGCGGTGCTTTATGCGGTCTGCGTTCGTTGCAAACCTCGGGTCATCGATCATGTCAGCCCGCCCGATGATCCTGAAAATCCGTTCAGCGACCGCCTGTGTCGAACCCGAGAGGGCGAGATATTTGCCGTCAGAGCAGATATAGACGTTGCGCGGGCAAGATGTGTTCGATGCCGACCCCACACGCTCCTTGACGATCCCGGTTTTGGCAAAGATCGCTGCTTCGGGACCGAGAACCGAAAAGATCGGCTCGAGCAGAGAGAGGTCGATGACTTGTCCTTCAGCGTGTCCTTTTTCCCGAGCCAATAAAGCGGTGGTGACCGCGGACGCGCCATAGATGCCAGCAATCATGTCGGCCAGCGCCAGCGGCGGGAGAACGGGCTCACGGTCGGCAAAGCCCGCGCGATAGGCATACCCGCTCATCGCTTCAACGATCGTGCCAAAGCCGGGCAGGCGAGCATAGGGGCCCGTCTGACCATAACCCGACACACGCAATACAATCAGGCCGCGATTGCGCGCATGCAGCGCTTGGGGACCAAGCCCCATCTTTTCAAGCGTACCGGGGCGATAATTCTCGATCAGCACATCTGCGCCATCGATCAGCCACCAGAGGGCTTCCATGGCTGCCGGGCGGCGCAGATCAAGCACGATTGAGCGCTTGTTGCGCCCATAGACCTTCCAGAAAAACGATGAACCGCCATCCTTCCAGGCGCGCAACGGATCACCGGCGGGAGGCTCGACCTTGATCACCTCTGCACCGAAATCACCCAGTTGCAGCGACGTCATGTTCCCCGCGACGAGGCGCGAGAGATCGATGACCTTCATGCCCTTGAGCGGGCCATCGGCGTCAGGGGCAAACCTTCGCACCATCAGCGCAGCCTCGCGCCGGTCCTGGTGTCGAACAGAAGGGCCTTTTCGGCGTCGGGCGCGATCGCGATCATGTCCCCGGCCGAATAAATCGCGCGATTGTGCAACACCACCGACAGTTCGGTCTGCCCGGTTCGCACCACGAGCTCCTGGCTGTCCCCGGTGGGTTCGACGAGAACGATTTCCGCTTTGGCGCCGGTATCGGATATAGTGAAATGCTGTGGGCGAATGCCGTAGGTGACCGGCGTGCCTTTTTCGAGCGCCACCGGACCGGCGAGCGGCATGCGCGTGCCATCCGTCAACTCGACTTCGGCGGCCTCGGGGCCAAGCGTTCTGGCAGCCAGCAGATTGATTTCGGGCGACCCGATAAAACCGGCAACGAACGCATTGGCCGGATCCTGATAGACCTCGAGCGGCGTGCCCAGCTGGGCGATGTCACCATCGTGGAGAACCACGATGCGGTCGGCCAGTGTCATGGCCTCGGTCTGGTCATGGGTGACATAGATCATCGTCTTGCCCAGCCGCTGATGCAGCTTCTTGATTTCCGAGCGCATCTTGACACGCAGCTTGGCGTCGAGATTGGAAAGCGGCTCGTCGAACAAAAAGGCGGTGGGATTGCGCACGATGGCGCGGCCCATCGCGACGCGCTGGCGCTGTCCGCCCGAGAGTTCGCGGGGCAGGCGGTCAAGAAGATTTTCGAGGCCGAGAATGTCGGCGGCAATCTTCACCCGTTCGTCGATCTCGGCCTTAGGCTGACCAGCCAGCTTGAGCGCGAAACTCATATTGTCGGCGACCTTCATGTGCGGATAGAGCGCATAGGACTGGAACACCATGGCAAGGTCGCGCTGCTTGGCAGGCATGGTGTTGACCACCTTGCCGCCGATTTCGACATCGCCGCCCGTTATGTCTTCGAGCCCGGCGATCATGCGCAGCAACGTCGATTTTCCGCAGCCCGAGGGGCCGACCAGAACGACAAATTCACCTTGTGCGATATCGATGGAAATGTCGTTGAGCACGGGCACCTGACCGTAGCGCTTGTGGACATTCCTGAGCGTGATCTGGGACATCGAAATCCTTCCTGTCGGCCTCTATTGCTCGACGATTTCAAACTTGGACACCGCAAAGCGCCCGGGGCCGCCCAGCCGGACGCCGGCCTGCCCGTAGGCGAAACGATCGTCGCTTGCACCAAGAAGCCTTTCGCCATCGACGCTGACGGCAATGGAGGTGCCTTTGACGTCGACTGAGAGATAATAGGAGCGGCCAAATTCGGCAGCGAAATCGGTCTCGGCCAGAACGCTCTTGCCGAAGTCCTCGCGGATGATCCGGAGCTTGCCGTCCTCAAACCCGGCGGCGTAGAAACGCGACGTGCCCTGGGCCCGAAAACTCACAAGATGGGAGGCGCCCGACTGTGGGGTGATCTCGGCGCTGACAACAGCGTCACGCGTATAAAGGTGACCCGTCCAAAGATCGGCATCGGTATCGGTGAGACCGGTGATCGTCGCGCCGTCCTTTTTCCAATAGCCCCTGTTCCAGGTGAACCGGGTGATCGCCTCCCATTCCTCGACCTCTTTTGCCGGATCGATGCGGGTCGTGCCTTTGCCCGTGACGCGGAAATTGGCGAGGTGGAGCTTGCCCAGAAATTTGAGCCGACCGAAATATTCGATGTCGATACCGATTTCGTCGATGGCTTCGCCATCCGCATCGGGGACGGTGAATTCGACATGCGTCCATGATCCCGCAGCCGGCTGCTGGTAAGCCCCGGTTTCGATGATTGTCTTGCTCATCGTGGCACGGACATAGGGCGCGATGCGCAAATGGCCGTCGCCTTCCCAGGGCTCCATGAAGATATCGAACGATACGGTCTGCCCGCTGGCGACCAGCGGCGAGAACATGGGCCGGTAGCGCTCGTCATCGAAATCGGCGCGCCGGTAGAAGGGCTTCCAGAACACCTTGCCCGACTGGCCGCGTTCGAAACGGTCGACGAGGATTTCCAGGGCGCCAACTCCTGCGCCATTGTCCTTGTCGGTCCAGTTGAGTTCGAGCTGGTTGGTGCCCGACGTTTTGAACCCGTGCGTGGAGCCGGGCAGTGAAAAGTCGAAATGGATGCCGCGGTCTTCCATCGCTTCTATCCAGCCTTCGGGCACATCCCTGCCGCCCAGTTGCAGGGCCAGCGTCGCCAGTTCGCGGGCGAAAGTGGGAATATCGACGATATTGAGCGCGCCGGTGACGCCCGAGGTCACGACCATGTCGTTGATGGGTTTGCGGTATTTGTCCCAGCTCGGCTGGATACCCTGGAAGGTGCCGATGATGGCCCCGGCATTGCCGGCATTGCAGTCGGTGTCCCAGCCGCACATCGTGGCGATCTCGACGGTGCGGCAGAGCTCGCCCTTGCCGTAGATCATGGCGAGCGCCAGAACTCCGGCATTGGGAATGATGTGGCAGACGCCGGGATACCGGTCATAGCCCCAATCGCGGGTCAAAAGATCTCGGCAGGCGCGCCAGTCGTCGGGATCCTTTTTGTGCTGGCCGAGAACGGCGTTGACCACGGCGGCGTATTTTGAGTCCGAAGGGATGACCGAAAGGCCGATCTCAAACAATTCGTCGACCGATTTGGCCGTGAACGCTGCAGCGATCATCGCGGCACAAAAACGGGCGCCGTGGAGTCCTTCCCCATCATGGGCGACCGAGGCGGCGCTGGCCGACATCTCGGCGGCGCGTTCAGGGTTCCCCGCGTTCACCCAGCCCCAGCTGTCGATGAAAATCTGGCCGCCGATCTGTTCGGCAATCGCCGCGCCGTTCTGGGCAATCGAACCCGATTGCGGTGCTTCGATGCCGGCGCGCAGATTGAGATAGGCGGTGTGTTCGGTCGAACGGCCATAGCCGCCCCACCAGTACATGCCGTGGCCCTCGGCGGCATAATTGAGCCATGTCTTTGCGACCTCTTGCGGGGTGGGCACAAGCTGGTAATCGCGCATGGCGCGGATGAAATAGACCGGACCGTTGGTATCGTCATCTGCCGCAAATGTTTTGAAGTCGCGCAGATAGCCGGTGATCTCGCCATAGGTGTCGCGGATGCGCTCATAGCTCCAGATGGTCGGCTCGACCGGCGCCCCGAGGCGCACGCCGATGGCCTTGCCCAGAAAGCCCGAATAGATGCGGTGGACGAGATCGGAGGAGGAAAGCATTAAAGGTCCTGTTGAAAAGAGTATCAGTTCTGCGCCGCGACAGCAGGCGTCTCGAAAATGGCTGCGCGCTGGGCGGCGAGCGTTTCCAGACGCGTCTGGTCGGCGCTCATTATGGCGCTGCATGTCGCAGCGAAACGCGAGGCTTCGCCTGCGAGGTCCAGCCGGTTGATCGCATCGATCTGTTGGGCTTCCGCAGGATCGATCACGGCCTCTCCGTGCATCGCGCCAAGGATCGCGCCGGCCATCACCCCGATGGAATCGGTATCGCGGCCGGAATTGACGCCGTCTTCGACGGCCCGGCGGAAATCGCCATTCGCCACGAGCGCAAACCCGAGGGCCAGTGGCAGCTCTTCGATCGAATGGAATCGGGAAGGCTGATAGTTGGGGGTCGGCCGCCCGGCCTTTGCGGCTGTGTGGTCCAGATCGTCCCCGAGCGGCGAAAAAGGCAGGATGGCCTCATGGAACGCCCGCACGACCTCTCCACAATCGGCACCGGTGGCACGCAAATCTTTGGCAATCTCGGCGATTGCGCCGATGGCGGCACGGGTGCCGTCCTTGGCGCGGTCATAGGCGGCATCGACCACGGCATCGATACTTGTACCAGGAACGAAGGCAGCAGCGACGGCGGCGGCCAAAACGCCGGCAGCTTCCAGCCCATAGCTCTGCTGGTGACCCGAGGCGAAAGCGATGGCCTCGTCATAGGCGGCGCGCGGATCACAGGCGTTCACGACGCCGATCGGCGCGATATACATTGCCGCGCCGCAATTGACCATGTTGCCGATCCCACCCTGGCGCGGATCGCAGCCTGAGAGCTGATGGCGTTGGAAAATCCATTTCTCGGGATAGAAAAGGCGCTCGAGCAGCGGACATTCGCGCTGGAGCTCGGGGACATAGCGTTTGACCCATGCGATCTGGCGTACCATCCCGTCGGCCATGTCCCAGGCGTCGATGTGACGGCCGGTTTCATTATAGACGGCCATGAGCGAGAGGGTCATGAGCGTATCGTCGGTGACGATGCCGTTGCCACGCACGCGCCCATTGCCCGCAGCCGGGTCACGACTGGTGCGGTGCCATTGATTGTCCAGAGAATTGACCCGCCC
>DFMV01000015.1:0-12599 GCA_002375765.1 Rhizobiales bacterium UBA3584
CATTTTCGGGGAGTAGCTCAGAGCGAGAAGACGCCAGCGATATCGAGCTGGAAATTCATGGCGTAGATGAGATATCCGATCCCCGCCGACGCGCCCACAAACTCGCCGACGATCACCCCGAGCACCGCCAGCGTCCAGCACAGCTTGACCCCGGCCATCATGATCGGCAGTGCGTTGGGCAGCAGCAGGTAGCGAAAGGTTTTCCAGCGGCCCGCCGTCAGCGACTTCATCAGCCGCACAGCATTGGGATCGACCGAGGCCAGCCCGGTCAGCGTGTTGAGAAACATCGGAAAAAAGCTCATCACCGCCGCAATGGCGATCTTTGAGGCCTGATCGAACCCGAACCATGTGATGAAGATCGGCGCCAGAACGATCTTGGGCGGGGCCTGCAGCGCCACCAGGTAGGGATAGATGGTGGCCCGAACGAAGGGGAACATGGCAACCCCGACTCCGAACAGCACGCCACTGCTCAATCCCCAGAAAAACCCCCAGGCAATTTCGGAAAGCGTGACCAGCACGTTCGGCCAGAAATAGCCCGCGCTCATTACCCGCCCGGTCGCCCAGAACGTATCGACTGGCGAGGGAATGATCAGCGCATGCACGATCCCGGCTTCCGTGACGAACGCCCAGAGAGCGAGGACAAAGAGCCCGAAGCCCGCCGCCATCAGCCTGTTGTTGAGCACGGTGCGCCGAGCCTTGGCCCGTTCGCGTGCCACGAAGGCTTCGGTCGCGCTTGCATCGTCTGCATGTATCGGTGTCTGCTCAGTGATCATGGCTTGCCCGGCAGATGTCATCGTCTCTCTCCTTTCCGTGCTGAGGCTCAATGATCCACACCGAGCATGCGGCGGATCTCGAAAACATGGTCGGAATAGCGCTGGTCGCGCATCATCTCGGTCCTCCGCGGTCGCGGCAGGTCCACCTCGACGACGCCCTCGAGTCGCCCCGGTCGCGGTGTCATGACGAAAATCCGGTCCGACAGAAACACCGCCTCGCCGATGTTGTGGGTGACGAAAATCACGGTCTTACCGGTCTTCTCCCAGACCTTGAGCAGTTCGAGATTCATCGTCTCTCGGGTAAATTCGTCCAGCGCGCCGAACGGCTCGTCCATCAGCAACACACGCGGATCGTGCGCCAGCAGCCGGGCCAGCGCTACGCGCTGCCGCATGCCGCCAGAAAGCTCCTTGGGATAGCGTTCCCCGAACCCGTTCAATCCCACAAGGTCCAGCAGTTCGTCGCACCGCTCGGCCTGCTGTTTCCGATCCAGATTGAGGATAACGCCGGGCAGTTCCACGTTCTGGCGCACTGTCCGCCATGGAAACAGCACCGAGGTCTGAAACATCATGCCGATATCGGCCCGGGGCTGATCGAGCCGCTGTCCCGCCAGGATCAGGTCGCCGTCAGAACGCTCCTCGAGCCCTCCCAGAATGGAAAGCAACGTCGATTTCCCGCACCCGCTCGGGCCGACCAGCGAAATGAACTCACCTTCCTCGATGGAAAAGGAAACCCCGTCGAGCGCAATCAGCGGCCCCGTCGCCGTTGCATAGATCTTGGTCAGATCCGTCCCCGCGATCAGTCCATCCATCATGCTTTTCACCTCAATCAGTTTGCATGCAAAATTGGATGCAATCATCATGCCAAAGCAGAGCCTGTTGATTTTATTGAATGTTTTTCGGGGAGAACTTCTGGCGCAATGCGATCTGCGCCGAAAATGCGCAGCCTGCGCCCATAATTTAGGCGCTTTGTTTCCCGCTTCCGAAAGCCTGAACCGCTCGTTCAGTCCCTGTTCAGCCGGAAAATGGCCTTATCGCCTCACCGCACACGAAGCCGTCATCGGATGAAACCAAATCCGGTTCTGCCCCGTTTAATGCGGTACAGAGGCATAAAACACTGGAGGCTGAAAATGGCCCGCACCCTTATTCAGATGAGCATCGGAACCGCCGCCGGCGCCGTCATGGTCACCATGATGGTTACGGTTATGGCCTTCACCGGCGCCTTCGCCTGACCGGCAAGTCATTCATTTCAATCCCATGCACCAAGGCCCTTGCCGACCCTCCCCGGCGAGGGCTTTTTCGTGGTCGGGCCTCCGCACTGCACGTCTCTGTCGGCATTCCCGAACCGGTCGGGCAAATTGTCCCCTGAAGGCAGGGAACATCTTGCAACATGTTACAAATCGTCCTTGAATACACGGGCGAGTGATTTGCCCGATTTTCTTCAAGACCGATTCCCGCGTCTCCTTCGGGCGTTTTTTGATGTCTGGATACTGAAGTGACCACCCTCACGGCTGGCCGGGAGCGTTCGCGTGGCGACGCCAGGGCCCATGTTGCCGCCGCCCATTCGGGCAAAGATCGCAGCCCCCTGTTGCGGATTGCCCTTCTATCCCTCCGTCACCACTGGCAGGTGGCCATCGCCGTGGTTGCGACCATCGTCGCCGCCCTGCTCCAGCTTGCCATTCCACGGCTGCTTGGACAGGCCATCGATCAGGCCCAGAACATTCTTTCCGTCACCGGAGCAGAGGCCGAACAGGCCCTTTGGGTCAGCGCCATCACCCTGCTCGTCGTCTCCATCCTGCGCGGGCTGTTCACCCTGCTCCAGAACTATTTCGCGGAATCGGTGGGCCACCACGTTGGCTACGAACTGCGGCTGGCCTTTTACGACAAGGTCCAGCGCCTGCCTTACGCCTATCACGACAAGGTTCATTCGGGCGATCTCATCACCATCGGCCTGCTCGATCTCGACGGCATCCGCATGTTCTTTTCGACCGGCCTGATCCGCGTCGTCCTGCTCACCATCCTGATCGGCGTCGGCGCCTGGATGCTGATTTCGACCGATATCGTGCTCGGCCTTCTGGCGCTCAGCTTCGTGCCCTTCGTCGCCTGGCGCTCCTCGGTCGCCCAGTTGACCCTGCGCAAGACCTGGCTGACCCTGCAGGAAAAGCTCTCGGTTCTCACCCGCATCATGGAAGAAAACCTCGGCGGCATCCGCGTCGTTCGCGCGTTTTCCGGCCAGAAGCACGAACTCAAAAAGTTCGACACCGCCTCCGACGATGCTCTCGGCCTTGCCCACCAGCGCACCAACATCCGGGTGAAAAACACCTCGATGATGACCTTTTCCTTTTTCGCCGCCATGGGGCTGGTGCTCTGGGTGGGCGGCAACAAGGTCATCGCCGGCGAAATCAGCGTCGGCACCCTGGCGAGCTTTCTCACCTTCATGACCATCCTGCAGATGCCCGTGCGCCAGCTCGGCCTGATGGTCAATTCCTTTGCCCGCGCCTCGACCTGCGGCAATCGCTTCTTTGCCTTCATCGATGCCCCCGTCGCGATCAGGGACAAACCCGGCGCCACCGATCTCACCGTCACCGACGGCACGCTCAGCTTTGACCATGTCGGCTTTACATATGACGGCGCCGCCCATCCGACCCTCAAGGACGTCAGCTTTGTCGCCCGCAAGGGCCAGACCATCGGCATCGTCGGCGCCCCCGGCAGCGGCAAATCCACGCTCGCGCACCTGATCGCCCGCTTCTATGACGTGTCCGAAGGCAGCATAAAGATCGATGGCCAGGACGTCCGCGACGTGACGCTGAAATCCCTGCGCACCAGCGTCGCCGTGGTGCAGCAGGATACGTTCCTGTTCACCACCACGATCGAAAACAACATCGCCTACGGCAACCCCTGGGCCAAGGAAACCCGCATCGAAAAGGCTGCCGAAAGCGCCCAGCTCCACAATTACATCATGGGCCTGCCCGCCGATTACGACACGGTCGTCGGCGAACGCGGCGTCTCGCTCTCGGGCGGCCAGCGCCAGCGCCTTTCCATCGCCCGCAGCTTGGTCCTCAAGCCCGCCGTGATGGTGTTCGACGATTCCACCGCCGCCATCGATGCCGGCACCGAACACCGCATTCGCTCGGCCATCCGCCGCTTTGCCAAGGACCGCATCACCATCATCATAGCCCACCGCCTCTCCTCGCTCATGGACGCCGATACCATCTTCTTCCTCGAGGACGGCGCCATCGCCGAACGCGGCACCCATGACGAACTGCTCGCCCTGGGCGGCCGCTACCGCGCCCTCTACGACCTCCAGACCCGGCCCACCGAAGACATCGAACAACAAGAGGCCGGACAATGACCGCGACCGATCTCGACGACGAACACGACGCCGCCACCTTCCCCGGCCAGCGCCCGCCGCGCGCTACCGTGGGCAGCGCCCATATCGAGGAGGAAGTGTTCGGCAAGGCCTATGACCCGCGCACCATCCGGCGCATCTGGGCCTTCGTTCACCCCTATCGCCACCGCATCTATCTCTCGGTCGGCGCCGTGCTTTTGTTCACCGCCACCCAGCTCGCCATCCCGCTCATCATTGGTTTTGCCATCGACTCGGGCATGACCGAAGGCGGCGACACCACGAACCTGCTCTGGGCCATCCTCGCCTTCGCCGCAGTAATTTCCCTCAACTTTGCCGCCTCCTGGGTGCAGGAAAAACAGGTCGGCAACGTCGCCGAAAACGTGCTGTTCGACATGCGCCGCGCCATGTTCGCGCGCCTGCAGATCGTTGCGCTGAGCTTCATGGACAAGACCGAAGTCGGGCGCCTGATGAGCCGGCTGCAGGGCGACGTCAATTCCATGCAGGAATTCCTCGAAACCTCGATCGTCTCCATCGGCGATCTGGTCCTGCTGTGCGGCATTGTCGTTGTGCTTTTGAGCCTCGATTGGGGTCTGGGGCTTCTGACCCTTGCCACCATGCCCGCCCTGTTCATCGTCCGCATCTTCTGGCTGCCGCCGGCCAAACGCGCCTTCTGGGCTGCCCATGAGACCAACTCGGCCACCAATGGCGCCATGGCCGAAGGCATTAACGGGGTGCGCACCATCCAGAATCTCGACCGCCAGAAGGTCAATTTCGACCTCTATGACGACAAGGCCTGGTCGAACCTGAAAACCCAATTGACCGGCTCGCGCTACGCCCAGGTCATGGTGCCCATCGTCGACAGCTTGACCGGCATCGCCATGGCCACGGTCATCGTGGTCGGCGGTTCGCTGGTCCTCAACGGCTCCATGCAGGTCGGCATCATCGTAGCCTTCCTGTTCTACATCCAGCGCTTCTTCGATCCCATCCGCTCGCTGACCATGCAATATTCCATCATGCAGCGCGCCATGACCTCGGGCCGCCGCATCACCGAAGTGCTCGACGTCCCCGTCTCCATCGCCGACAAGCCCGACGCGACAACCCTCACCCGCGACATGGACGGCTCGGTCGATTTCGACAACGTCGTCTTCGGCTACGATCCCAAACGCCCGGTCCTCAAACACGTCTCCTTCCACGTCAATCCCGGTGAAACCGTCGCCCTTGTCGGCCCCACCGGCTCGGGCAAGACCAGCGCCATGGCCCTCGTCCATCGCTTTTACGAAGTCCAGTCCGGCGCCGTCCGCGTCGGCGGCCATGACGTGCGCGACGTGACCCAGGAAAGCCTGGGCGAACAGGTCGCCATGGTGCTCCAGGAACCGTTCCTGTTCACCGGCACGGTGTTTGAAAACATCCGCTACAACAAGGCCTCCGCCACAATCGATGACGTCATCGCGGCTTCAAAGGCCGTCGGCGCCCACGAGTTCATCACCCGCCTGCCCGATGGCTACGATACTGTCCTCGAACAGCGCGGCTCCAACTTCTCGCTCGGCCAGCGCCAATTGCTCAGCTTCGCCCGCGCCCTTGTCGCCGACGCAAAGATCCTCGTCCTCGACGAGGCCACCGCCAATATCGACAGCTACACAGAACGTCAGATTCAAAAGGCGCTGGAAACCCTGCTCGAAGGCCGCACCGGCCTCGTCATCGCCCACCGCCTCGCCACCATCCGCGGCGCCGACCGCATCATCGTGCTGCAGAACGGCGAGTTGATCGAACAGGGCAACCACGATCAGCTCATGGCCAAAAACGGCCTCTACGCCCGCCTCTACACCATGAACTACTCAAGCTTCGACGACATCCCCGACGACATCGTCAACGCCGCCACGGCGGGCGACGGAACGACGTGAGGGCGGGCCTCAAGTCCTTCAATGCTTGAAGACATTTTCTCGATGCCACGACAGGAATGCAGGGTGCGGTCGATCCCGCAGTTCGGCCGGTCCAATCAGCCGCCCGGACTTGTTAATCAGGCTTTCCAGTCCCTGACGGTCATTGACCTGACGCGAAATAACGATCTCCAGATCATCCGCCAGCGCAATGAGTCCCCGATCGAACATCCAATGGACTGTGCCCGAAAGCGGTAGGCCATTGTTTATTATGTCGGGTCCGTTGGCCTCAACCGGCCGAATATGCGCGGCCTCCACTTCGGCCCGCCCCCCGCCATTGATGAGCTTGAGGCCCGTAATTCCACAACGCGAGTCGTATGCGTTCAGGACAACTCGCCGAAACACTCTGTCACGCAGAATGCGGGACGTAAGCACACGCACCCGCTCTCTTTCGACTTCAAACGGCGCTTGCTCTTCCGCCAAACCAGGCGGAACAGAGGCAATTGCATCACTTCGCGGAAGCAGATCGTCCTGCCCAACGAGGCCCAGATCGATGATCCGGTTGAAATCTGCAGGCGCAAGCGATCGCACTGCCGCTTGCGCCCTGCCCGATATCCGCCCGACGGCGTTGAGAAGGCCAGCCTCGACCACCTCATTGTCAAGAACGAACGGAACTGGGCGCGCAAAGGGCAGATAGCTTCCTGGCTCGATCAAAGCCAAAAACATGTCGGACCGTGTTGGATCGAGGGTAACGTCGGCAACCTTTGCCACGGCAAAATAGCCGCGTGAATTTTTCACTTTGGTTGGCTCGTAATAAACGATCCAGTCTCCAACACAGGATTTCACGCGGGAATAATACTGATGTGGAAACTGGTATTGCGTGGCAGGGCTGTCGTCATAGATCGAGTCTGCGCGATGAATAAAAACGCCAAAACCCAAATTCACTCTCCCCTATCGCATCATTCGACAATGTCCCACCATCACCTGGCTGTCCACCCAGCCTAAGCCACCGCCTGCTCCGACCGCGCCAGCGCCCGCTCCAGCGCTTCGATGCATGCCGGGTCATGCGATGCTCCCGCCCCTTCCCACAATATCCCCATCGCCTTGGAAACCGGCATCGCCGCGCGATAGGGCCGGTCCGCCGTCAGCGCGTCGAATACGTCCGCGGTCGAAATGATCCGCGTGTCGAGGTCGAGTTCGTCGGCCGTCTTGCCGTTGGGATAGCCCTTGCCGTCCAGCCGCTCGTGATGCGCGCCCGCCACCACGGCAAGATCGGAAAACGCGCCGATGCGCGATAAAATGTCTTCGGACAGCCGGGCGTGGTCGCGCATGGCAACCCATTCGTCATCATTGAGCTTGCCGGGCTTGTCGAGCACGCTGTTGGATACGCCCAGCTTGCCGATATCGTGCAGCAGCGCGGCGCGTTTGAGCCAGCGCCGCCGCGCCCGTGTGTATCCCATCTCCTCGGCGATCAGGTCGGAAAACACCGCCACCCGTTCGCTGTGGCCGGAGGTGAACGGGCTCTTGGCGTCGATCACCCGCGCAAAAGCCTGCGCGATATCGTCGAGATACCCCTCATCGGCCCGCTGAACCTCCTGCCCCGGTTCGAGGTCGAGCACCACCTGCTCGATGTCTTCTCGCCCCAGCATTGCCCAGAACGTCTCGTCGGCGGCCACGTCGCAAAAGGCGAAAACCACCGCTGGGTCGAACCACGTCCCCGAGCGCGAGGTGATTTCGGTCATCGCGGCCTCCGGCCCCCCGGACATGAAGAACACGTCCACCACCTGCGCCAGAAGCGCGATACGCGAAAACAGCGAAATATCCGCGCCGGCCTTGCCAACCGGCTTGCCAGCGCCATTCCACTGCTCATCGAGATCAAGGATGGCCTGCGCCACATTTTCGGAAAACCGCATCTGGCGGGCAATCTCCGCCCCGCGCTGGCACCGCGTTTCGATCAGATCGGTGACGATCTCACCGCCATTGCGCATGATGTTGACCACCGAGCGGAACCGCTCGGCCAGCCCCGCCTCGGCCCCGGTGTGCGACAGGACGAACCGCAGCACCTGCGGCAGGCTGCCGTCGAGATGCTTGAAGTCGCGCTTGAAGGTCAGATCGTCGGCCAGATATAATTCACAGATACGCGCCGCATTGGACGAACACCCCAGATCCTTGAGCAGCAGCGCATAATAGAGATCGCGCAGCGCCGCCTCGTCCATGCCCATGGACCGGCCCACCTGCACCCCGATCCAGCAACAGCGCATGCAGTGACCGGGCGGTTGCCCCTCGGTCATGTCGAGCGCCCGGCTCAGTGCCCCCAACACCTCGGCCAACCGTATAGATCCACTCATTTCGCGCCCTACCCATCGGGAATTTTCCCGATGGTAGGCCACAGGACCCAAAGCTGGGTTAACGCGGGCCGAACCAGGTCTCCAGCGCGTCAGCACCGGAAGCTCACACGCCCGGTCAAAATCGGCCCTCACCGCCCGCTCCCGATCCGCCGGTGACCCGGCAGAAAATCCCCCTCACCCGAGCGCCCCGAACACCGCGCGGATTCGCGCCGTATGCCTTAGCGCCTCCGGCGCCAGCAGCCAGATGTCGACCGAGAAGGCGATTTCATCGACGATGCGCGTCAGGCCGCCATACCCATCCGCTACAGTGCTGGGAAGCAGACCGGTTCCCATGCCCGCCGCCACGGCGCGCAGCATGATCAAAGGTGTCGATACGCTCATCACCGGCTGCACATCGGGCAAGGTCTGTTTCAGCCAACGTCCAGCCGGCCCGCCGCACTCGCGGCCACTGTAGTCGATCCACGCCATGGTGCCGACCTCGCCTTGCGCCGCCCCGTTGCGGCAGTAGGGATAGAAATCGAACCGGCCCACCTTGCGCCCGAACAAAAACTCGTCCGGCCGGTTGGTCAGCCTCAGCGCCATTTCGGCCTCGCGCCGGGATAGGCTGCGCAGTTCGGTCCCCGTTTCAATGGTAAGCTCGATTCCGGGATAGGCCGCCCGAAACGCAGCGATCCTGTCCATGTAGTGCCAGGCGAGAATATCGACCGTCGTCAGCCGCACCGCTCCGGTCAGCCGCTGGTCCTCACCCTTGATGCCGCTTTCGAGTTCCGCCATCTCCACTGCGATCCGCCCGGCACTTTCTAGCACCCGTTCCCCCGCCGCCGTCGGCACCATCTGCCCGGCGCGCGTATCGAACAGCCGCGTCTGGTAATAGGCTTCGAGCTGCCGCAGCCGCCGCGCCACCGTCGTGTGCGCCATGCCCAACATGCGTGCCGCCGCCGAAAAGCTGCCGCCCGCGGCCACGGCCTTCACCAACACAAAATCGGAAGTGTTCACATTTGCATCCCTGTGCAATTTCGCACAATTGAGTTCAACAATTGCGCGTTGACTGTACACGAACGAACAGCAATCTTCCAGCTTTCCTTCACCAGCCGGACCCCGACATGCTCCTTCCCTTCGCCATTCTCACTGCTGGCGCGCTTGTGTTTTTCTCGGCCGCCATCCAGCATCTCAATACGGTCACCGCCAATGGCATCGCCTTCGCTTTTACCGACCGCAGCACGCCGCTTTCGCGTGAAGGCTTTGCCGGACGCGCTGCGCGGACGCTCCAGAACAATCTTGAATCCGCTGCCATGTTCGTCCCGCCAGCCATTCTGCTGTTCAGCAATGGCTCCGAACCCCCGCTCGCCACAACGGCCGCCGGCGCCTACATCGCCACCCGCATCTCCTTCACGCTCGCTTACTGGACCGGTCGCAACCGCCTGCGCTCTTTCTTCTGGGGTTTGGGCATGGCCTCGATTGCAGTAACCGCTGCCCTCTCGGCGCAATCCATACTGACATGAGCATCAGCAAGGTCTGCTCACAGTCCATTCCATTGGCGGCATAAGCGGCGGTCAAAAGAGCGCCGACACCGCCTCCCATTACCACACCGTCCGCACCGCCCGACAATGCTCGCAAGAGCCAATTGCACCGGACACGGAAATCGATATGGTTATGGCGCATATCATTTAGCCGGATGACAGGGAGGCCCGATGACGCAGCTTGAAGACGTTTTGCTCACCCTTGCGGCCTTCCCCCAACCCGGATGGGAGGAGTCCGAAACGGCCCAGGTGCTCGAACCCTTCAGCCAGTTCGTGAGCGAGGTGATCGCTCCGGCGGCGGGCGAATGCGACAGGGAAGGCGCCCGTTTCACCGACGGCCGCGTTCATCTTCCATCTTCGATGGTCGCGGCCTATCGCTCCTACGTCGATCTTGGCTGGAACCAGCTTCACCTGTCCCAAGCCGCTGGCGGCTTTGGCGCACCCGACGCCGTTTCCCTCATGGCCACCCAATTGCTGGCGGCGGCCAACGCTTCCTTCCAGATGCTCACCGGATTGGTGCGCGGCGGCGCCGATGCGCTGGTTCACCTCGCCCCCGAGCTTGCCCCCCGCTATCTGCCCCTGCTGACCGATGGCTCGGCCCTTGTCACCATGGCTCTCACCGAGCCCGGCGCCGGAACCGATCTGGGCGCCATCCGCACCCGCGCCGAAAAGCAACCGGACGGCACCTGGCGGATTTCGGGCGAAAAGATCTTCATCTCTGGCGGCGATCAGGACATGAGCGAAACGATCCTGCATTTCGTCCTCGCGCGCACCCACGATACGCCGGGCACACGCGGCCTTTCCCTCTTCCTCTGCCCGGCCCGGCGCGACGACGGAACCGCTAACGCCCTAGCCGTCACCCGCATCGAGGAGAAGATGGGGCTCCACGCCTCTCCCACCTGCCAGATGCGGTTCGACGGTGCCGAGGCCTACCTGCTCGGCGAAGCCGGAAAGGGGCTGGCCGGCATGTTCATCATGATGAATCACGCCCGCCTCGATGTCGCCGCCCAGGGCGTGGCCGCGGCCTCCGCCGCCCATGAAAAGGCCCTCGCCTACGCCCGCACCCGAATGCAGGGCCGCACCGCCTCGGGCGCTCCGGCCAGCCTGCTCGACCTCCCCGATATCCGCCGCATGCTGTTGACCATGGACAGTCTCGCCCTTGGCGGTCGCGCCATGGTGGCCCACACCGCCGGCCTGCTCACGTCAAATCCGCGCCTCGCGACCTTCCTCACACCAATCGTCAAGACCTTCTGCACCGATATGGGCTCCCGCGCCGCCGATCTGGGCATTCAGGTGCTCGGCGGCTACGGCTACCTTGCCGAATACGACATTGAGCGCATCTGGCGCGACAGCCGCGTCGCCCGCCTCTATGAAGGCGCCAATGGCGCCCTCGCCGCAGCCTTCGTCAAACGCGAATTGGCCGACCCGCCGGCGCGCGCCGCCTTCGTCGACGCCATCGCCACGCTGGCTCGGGAGACGCCATTCGAAGCCGGAATCGGAACCGGCCTTGCCCAATGGGCCGATTGCGCCCAGGCACTGGCCGCCCATCCCCGCGCCCCGCAGGCGGCCGAGCCCGTGGCTCATTTCACCGGCCTGCTCCACCACGCCGCAGCCCTGGCGCACCTTGCCGCCCGTCACCCCGACCACCCCCGCCTTGCCGCTCCGGCCCGCTTCGCCCTCCGATCGCTCTCCGCCGAGATCGACCACGCCGCCGCCCGCCTGCGGCAAATGCTCGAAGAGGATCTGCCCGCGCTGTCGTGAACCGAAAACACGTCCTCCTGACACATCCTGTCAGCAGGAACCGTTCACACTCCGTTCCGTTGGTGCTAAGAGTGCAGTCAGAAAAAGTTGCAGACTTTTTCGGTTCGACTGCGCGACCCCAATCTATTGATTCAGTCCACCTGCGGCCCGATATGGTGCTCCATGACCTCCGATAAAAAATCCCCGTCCGCCGGTCGCCCCGGTAAAGCCGACTTTTCCATCGACGATTTCATCAAGGAAATCGAAAAGGCCGAGGACGCTCAGGCCTCAAAGCCGCTTTACGCCGAGCGCATGCGCAACAAGCGCGCGCTGGACCGCGCGGACCAAAAAGCAGCCGCCGAAGCCCAGGAAACCGAGCGCCTCGCCGGCAAGGGCAAGGACAACGCGAAAGCCAACGCCCGCAAGGCCAGTGCCGCCAAGGGCAAACGCAGTGAAGCCACGGGCATGTCGCTCAAGGCCCCAAAATCCAAGGCCAACTCCGTCGAGCGCCCCACCAATCTCGATGGCTTCGCCGAAGCCCCGCAGGCCGGTTTCCACGCGCCCACCGATGTGACCAATTCCTCGGCCGGCGTTTCGGCCACCGTCGCCGCGCTCGAAAAGATCATCGCCGAGGGCCGCAAGGAGGTCGAGGGCACCAATGCCTGGCGGCCCCACCGCCCGGCTGCGCTCAAAAAGGACAAGGGCGGCATCCCCTTCCGCCTGCAGACCGATTACGTCCCCGCCGGCGACCAGCCCACCGCGATCGCCGAACTCATCGACGGCATCACCAATGGCGAGACCGATCAGGTCCTGCTCGGCGTCACCGGCTCGGGCAAGACGTTTACCGCCGCCCAGGTGATCGCCCAGACCGGACGCCCGGCCCTCATCCTCGCGCCCAACAAGACCCTGGCCGCCCAGCTCTATGGCGAGTTCAAGAACTTCTTCCCCGACAACGCGGTCGAATACTTCGTTTCCTATTACGACTACTACCAGCC
>DFMV01000015.1:12776-14996 GCA_002375765.1 Rhizobiales bacterium UBA3584
GAGGCCTACGTCCCGCGCACCGATACCTATATCGAAAAGGAATCCACCATCAACGAGCAGATCGACCGGATGCGCCACTCGGCCACCCGCGCGATCCTCGAGCGCGACGACGTCATCATCGTCGCCTCGGTCTCCTGCATCTACGGCATCGGCTCGGTGGAAGACTACACCACCATGACCATCTGGCTCGAAAAGGGCCAGAAGATCGACCAGCGCGCGTTACTCAACGAACTCGTCGCCCTGCAATACAAGCGCGGCGACATCGGCTTCGTGCGCGGCACCTTCCGGGTGCGCGGCGACACCATCGAAGTGTTCCCAGCCCACTATGACGACGCCGCCTGGCGCATCACCCTGTTCGGCGACGAAATCGAATCCATCGCCGAATTCGATCCCCTGACCGGCAAGAAATCGGCCGAATTGACCGCCGTGCGCGTCTTCGCCAATTCCCACCACGTCACCACCCGCACCACGATGAATGCGGCCATCAAGGAGATCAAGCGCGAGCTCAACGCCCGCCTGCAGGAGCTCAACGGCATGGGCCGGTTCCTCGAGGCCCAGCGCCTCGAACAGCGCACCCTGTTCGATCTCGAAATGATGGAGGCCACCGGCTCCTGCGCGGGGATCGAGAACTATTCGCGCTACTTCTCGGGCCGCAAGCCCGGCGAGCCGCCCCCCACGCTGTTCGAATATCTCCCCGACAACGCCCTGGTCTTCGTCGACGAATCCCACGTCACCATCGGCCAGCTCGGCGCCATGTATCGCGGCGATCTGCGCCGCAAGGCCACCCTCGCCGAATACGGCTTCCGCCTCCCCTCCTGCATGGACAACCGCCCCCTGCGGTTTGAGGAATGGAACGCCATGCGCCCGCAGACGGTCTATGTCTCGGCCACCCCCGGCGCGTGGGAGCTCGAACAGACCGGCGGCGTGTTTGCCGAACAGGTCATCCGCCCCACCGGCCTGATCGACCCTGTCGTCGAAACCCGCCCCGCCACCACTCAGGTGGACGACGTTGTCGATGAAATCCGCAAGACCACCGAAAAGGGCTACCGCACCCTGCTCACCGTCCTCACCAAGAAGATGGCCGAGGATCTCACCGAATACCTGCACGAGCAGGGCATTCGCGTGCGCTACATGCATTCGGACATCGACACCATCGAGCGCATCGAGATCATCCGCGATCTGCGCCTCGGCAATTTCGACGTGCTGGTCGGCATCAACCTCTTGCGCGAAGGCCTCGACATCCCCGAATGCGGCCTCGTCGCCATCCTCGATGCCGACAAGGAAGGCTTCCTGCGCTCGGAAACCTCACTCATCCAGACCATCGGCCGCGCCGCGCGCAACGTCGATGGCAAGGTGATCCTCTACGCCGACCGCGAAACCGGCTCCATGGAACGCGCGCTCGCCGAAACCAACCGCCGCCGCGAAAAACAGCTCGCCTACAACGCCGAACACGGCATCACCCCGCAATCGGTCAAGGCCCGCATCAACGACATCGTGGATTCCGTCTACGAACGCGACCACGTCTCGGTCAAAATCCGCCCGGGCAAGGACGGCAAGGACACGGTTCCGGTGGGCGCCAATCTCGCCGCTGTCATCAAGGACCTCGAACACCAGATGCGCGAAGCCGCCACCAATCTGGAATTCGAAAAAGCCGCCAAGCTCCGCGATGAAATCAAGAAGCTGCGGCAGATGGAGTTGGATACCCTCGAAGGCCCCGGCGGCTGATCCCGGCGCCCGCTCCCGTCATTTACGGCGAACCTCCGCCTCTCCCCACCCCCATCGCTGTCCCGTGCTCCGACACGGGACCCAGCAGCCTCCCCAAGCCCCTGTCGCCAGCGGCACCGCACATGGACCCCGGCTTTCACCGGGGAAGCGAAGGAGCGTACCCGCCCCTCTTGCACTCCCCGCGCCCCCGCCCCAAACTCAACTCCGCTTTGGGGGAAAACACGCGATGTACGAACAACGCCAGTACTACGTCTACATCCTCGCCAAGCACCAGAACGGCGCCCTCTACACCGGCATGACCAACGACCTCGCCCGCCGCATCCACGACCACCGCTCAAAAGCCGTCCCCGGCCACACCCGCAAATACGATATTGCCCGTCTGGTCTGGTACGAAACCCACCCCACCCTCGACAGCGCCTACCTCCGCGAAAAGCGCATCAAGGCGTGGAAGCGCGCCTGGAAAATCCAGTTGTGAGCTACTCCCCGAAAATGGGA
>DFMV01000001.1 GCA_002375765.1 Rhizobiales bacterium UBA3584
ACCGCATCATGGCCTCCTTGCCTCAAATTTAGGGAAGAAGGCGTCCAGAAATCTAGGGGCTATTCAATCTCTCCTTTGTTGTCCAACACAAACAATGAGCCGTCACCTCAGCGGCGTCATTGTGCCAGATCAAAGAAGCCCAAGTCCCAGGGGACAATATGGGGTTCCCCAGACTTGACCGTGAGCCGACATGGATAACGCAAAAACGATCACGCCAACCGATGTTCCAGATCAAGACGACTTGGCAGGTAAACGGGTTTTCGGCTTGGCACCCTGCGCCCGTCTGCGCAGCCATGGACACCTCAGCAATCTCTTCACTCACTTGTCGGAGGGACTATTCGATAGAATTCAGAGCGCCTTTGAGTTCTTGTTTTCGCCGACCCTTTCCGAACGGGAACCGGGCGGCTTGGCAGCAGACATCGTCAATCTCGCATGCCATTTCGACGGGACCAGCGCCAAAATTTTCCGCAGCTGGGTGGTCGATCAACTCGAGCGGGATCTCCCGGGCGGGGCCAACAGCATTCTTGTCAGTTGGGCTGGCAAAGGGCGACCTGGTGCCATGCCGAGTCCAGGCTGGCCTGTGCATCGACTTCACCGGTGCGGTGGCTAATGGACATTGCAACCGCGTCCCCAACATTGTTTTTTGAGGATCAAGATCTGACAGCGGTCGTTGAAGAGCTATCGCATCGCGTGCGGTGCGATTCCCAACTCGCCCCGGTCATGAAGCAAATCGTCGGTAATCGCTGGTCCGAGCTGGAGCTTGGAACTGTGGAACTCTTTTTGGCCAAGCTGAAGATGAGATCCCTTCCCGACCTCTCCGTGGATCGGCTCAACCGCGCAATTGCGCTGCTTTCGCGTCAAGACTGTCGGCGATTGCACACCCTATTCCTCGAAGCGGTCTTTGCACGCTTTCCATTGCACGACGCCAGCAATCTAGTCGAAGTGGCCGACGACGTTCTCGGCTGGATTCAACCACTGCTCGAAGAGGCGGAGCTCGGCCGGCGGCAGCGCAAGCTGCTGAATGGAATGGAGCGATGGCGGTCAAACACACTCTAGCTAATGTGGCTCTGCTGCCGTGACACCCCAAACTGGCTACACGCGCAACAGTGCATTTTCGCTCCGCGACGGCGATATTACCTATCCGCCAAGCATGGCACTGATGTTCGTCGCGTTTACGCTGGCCTGCCTTCTGCCCCTCCCCTTTGCCATTGTCGCTTGGGGTGTCCCAATTCCCGCACGCTGGTGGCATCAACATGAAGCGGTCTTTGGCCTGGGCAGCGGGCGCTGCTCGGGTTTCCTTTTAACGGCGCTGCCTCACTGGCTCGAAATTACAAGACTTGGCAGGCTGGCCGTTGGTCTGGTTCTGGGCGCTGTGTTCCGGGGCATATGCAATTTGGATCTAGCACCGTGTCCGACCGCGGAAAATCGCTTGGCTTTTGGCGAGCGTAGCCTGGCGAAAACCGAACTTATTCCGATCGTTAATCGTAACAGACAGACTTCTAGGGCCGATCAACTACAGGCCTGTGTCCTCCGCAATTTCCATCATTGCGTCCTGGAGTCGCGCAAAGCCGGCGCCCGTGCCGCTCTCTCGCACGTCCCCGTCAGTCGCGTTTGCAAAGACGGCCTGTTCGGTGAAAGTCATCGTGGTTTTCCCGTTTCGGCCCTCGAACTCGACGGTGACGAGCGAGGATGAAATGGGAATGCCATTGGTGCGCATGGTATAGGCATAAACGATGCGTTGGCGGGGATGAACTTCAAGGAAGTGCGCCAGCATGGCCTGTTCGATTCCGTCCGGCATGCGCCAGATCATGGTTTCATACCCGTCGACACGGAAGTCGAAGCGATCCTCGAGGACAGTCCAATCCGGGTGACAACTGTTCCAGCGTCGCTTGAGCTGATGGTCGGACCAAAAGCGAAAAGCATGAGCCGGGCTGCCCGGCAGTTCCCGTTCAATGACGAAACTACGGTGGTCGACATTGATACCCATCAGTGATCCTTCTCCTCGGGCACTTGGGCCATAGCAGCCGCCAACCGGTCGAAGGCAGCATTCATGTCGCGCTGGCGCTGCTCTATCCAGTTGGTCGTTACATCAAAGGCATCGGGCCGCATGCGATAGGTGCGCACGCGCCCGACTTTCTCGCTAACGACAATGCCCCCGTCTTCGAGCACGCGAAGGTGCTTGAGCACCGCCGGCAATTGAACGTTGGTTGGGGCTGCCAACTGCTTCACGGACGCGGGCCCCCTGGAGAGCTGCTCGATGAAGCCGCGCCGGTAAGGGTCAGCCATAGCCAGGAAATAGCGGTCGACGCTTGCTGTCTCGGTCATGCCACAGGCTCCAAAAAGCGGGAAGGCATCGCGTCACGATAGGGGAAGAACTCAAAGTAGGGCTGCGCCTCCTTGAGCACACGCTGCACCGATGGCCGCTCCAGCAGGCGCTCGAAGTATTCTCGCACTTGCGGCCTGCCATCACCGATGGGGTGCACGACGGAGCCAAAGAACAGCGCCGGCAGCGCCGAACAATCCGCTATGGTGAAGGTCTCGCCCGTGATCCAGCTGCGTCCCTCGATCTTCTTCTCGATCATGTCATAGGCAGTCTCAAGCGTCGCATGCGCTTCCGCAACGCCATGTGGATCGGAGGCGCCTTCGGGGCGAATACGGTCGCCCACGATCTTTTGCATCGGCACGCTGACATAGAGATCGAAGAAGCGATCCCAAAGGCGAACATCGAGCTCTTGTTCCATCTCGGTCGGTATCAGTTGAACCGGACCGGCATAGTGCTGCTGGAGATACTCGATGATGATGCTGGTTTCGGCGACAACCCTGTTACCGACGCTGTCATGCAATACGGGGATCTTGCCCACCGGCCAGCGCTCGATATGCGCGGCAGCGGATCCGGGGTTGGAGAAATCGACGAGGCTGGGTTCAAAGGCGGTGCCGTTTTCATAAAGGCCGATCAGAACCTTATGGCAGAAGGAAGCGAGCGGGTGGAGGTAGAGCGTGAGGGCCATTGTTACATCCATTAGTTTCCAAACAAGGAAACGGTTAAACCATAACGCATGCGAGTTCAATAAGGTTTCCATTACAGGAAACCTTTCGACTAACGCGACGAGGTGTCAACGGCGGGGTAAAAGTCG
>DFMV01000013.1 GCA_002375765.1 Rhizobiales bacterium UBA3584
ACTCATCACTGAAATTGCCAGACCGCATCATGGCCTCCTTGCGTCAAATTAGGGAAGCAGGCGTCCAGAAACCTAGGGGCTATTCATTTCGCGGCAGCATAAATCTGGCCCGGCGATGATCACCGGCCAAATGTCCGCATTTGATTTTGGCTTCTCGAGCGCTTTCCGGTTTTTGCACGTATAGGATAAAGAGATCCGGGAGGGTCAAGGCGAAGCCACCTCCGTGAGAATTGGGCATGTCACCGACAGCGGTGAGGAACCAACTGTTGCTCTCTGGCGGCCATGTCCCCACACTCGGATCCCGGCAACTACGTTAAAAGACGGACTACAAGAGGGGCGGCCACATACCATATAATGGCGACGGCGAAAGAGCCCCAAAGGAGCAAATGAAATAGACGCAAACCTAGGGGCGGCTTACCTGACATCGGGTGCCTGCAAGGCCAACGGAGGTTCATCCCGATAGAAGGACAAGTTGGCCCGCAGCCTGACCCATATGTCGGCGAGGCTGTTTGTGATGTGATCTTTTCTATATTGCGCCGGAAAATATGCGACAAGGATCCCGTTCATCGGCCCAACTCCCCAATATTAATCGCAGTATTGTGCATTCTCTAGTCGCTATAGAAGCAAGGGCAATCAGATTGGTCCCTTTTTGATGATTACAAAACCGGGCAAGGCCCGAAGGGATCCAAGGGGCCGGTTCGAGGATCATTCGCGTTGAAGATATATCGCCTCTGGCAGACATCCCACGTCGGCGGGATTTTCGTGCTGTCGAAGATGTCCGTGCCTTCCTTGAGATTGCGCCAAAATTCGGCGTGAGGGCTCGACACGTTCGCTTGGATGTTGGCTTCCGTCATTGGGAAGGGCAGCAACTGTAGTTGGAACGATCGATTGCCGCCTCTGAATGTTTCTCGGGCAAGCGCGAAGATCTCTTTGATGCCATCATCTGTCATGGCGTAGCAGCCCACAGACAGGCAGTCCCCGTGAATCATCAAATTTGTACCGGTGCGCTCCCAAGCCTGATCGAATTTGTTCGGAAAACCGACGTTGAATGATAGCCAATAGGAGGAATTCGGGTTCATCAGGTTGGGCGTTACGTCGTAAAAGCCCTCCGGTGATTGCTGATCGCCTTCACGGAATTTTGGCCCCAATGCCCCCGACCACTTGCAAATATCATATGTCTTTAAGAGTCTGTAGGTGCCATCGCTGGTTCGTTTCCAAACCTCGAGCGTCGCGGTCTCTTTATAGAGGCGGATCATCATCGGCTCAGTTGGTGATGAATTGATTTCGGCCATCCGTTGGAGGAGCTCTCGGGGCAGCGGTACGTTGTGGCGATTGTCGCCCGCATACTGACTGCATGCTGCCAGCGCCAAGATGGCGAAAAATGCGATAATTGTGCGACTGACATATGAGACTGCGAAGGGCATGAGAAGCCACCTGGGTAAGTGTCGGCTAACCATACTGGCTCGACATTACCGATTTCTTGCGATCGCAGCTTCACACGCTACCGAATCGAGGAACTGGCACGGCTGCCTGCGAGCTTGAGCATACCATCAAGCATTATGCGGGGCAGTAAGAGGCACCCTGTAAAGGGCGCTCGAGTGGAGCGCGAAGAGGAGGTGCGGCATACTCGCCGTGGCGACAAGTCTGTTCCAACCGGTAGCGATCAACCAACGACTTCCAGAAAACTCTTGAGCTTTTGCCATATTGCAACCTCTGATGGCGAAAGCTTTCCGTGAGAATGTGCATATCGGTACCGTCTTTGCCTACGGATTCGCCACAGCAATTTTGGCGCAGATGGCGCGAACATTTGTGCTCGGGTTGCTTCATATCACCGTGAAGCTGTCGTGAACCACGGATCGAATACTTCAAGGCGCCTGCCAGCGGCCAAATACGGCGTAGGATCGATTGCGCTGTTCCCATCACGAATTTCAAAATGAAGATGGGGACCGGTAGATCGACCAGTGGAGCCGACTAGGGCGATCACCATATCCGCTTCCACCTCGTCCCCTTGCTCAACCAGCGCTCTCGAAAGATGGGGGTAGCGCGACATCAGACCCGAGGCGTGGGTGATTTCGACGACCCTGCCATAGGCGCCCTTCCAACCAACGAAAGTGACAGCACCGCCGCCGGCGCTCAGGATTGGCGTGCCAGTCGGAGCTGGAAAGTCAATTCCAGAATGAAACGCGGATTGGCCGGTGAAAGGATCTTGGCGCAGACCGAAGGCAGAGCTGATGCGGGTAGTTCCGATCGGTTTGTGAATCGGTACCTCGTCCATAGCGCGACGCGCTTCCTCCAAACGCCCCATGGCAGTGAGGATATTGGTGATATCAGGAGTATCGAAACCTGATGGAAACTCGCTAGCATCCAGAAAAGGACCGCCTAGCGCCAACTCGCTTATAGCCGGCTCATGTCCGACGCGCCGCAACTCTGCAACGATAGTCTCGACTGATCGATCCATCGCATCGGAGAGGAGTGTCATTGACTCGCCGATCTCCTCTTCCATTACTCTCAGGTTCTCTTCGAGAAGGTCGAATTGCCCAGTAGCGCTTGCTCCACCCGTTACCGGACGAGCAGGACCCTCATTCGGCTGGGGGCGTTGTACCAATTCAGGAGGAAGTGCCGTCTTTGCGAGCATCTCTAACACCAAGAGTTGATCTTCTAGCTGTGCCTGGCGTCCAATGAATTCCCGATCCCTGAGAGTTGCTGTTCCAGAGTTGATGATTTCTCTGGACCGAAGCCGGTCAACATTCATACTCAATTCGGCGATGCGATCTTCATAGGCCCTCAGAGCCGAGGAATTTGGGTCGGTCCAGAAATCTTTAAGGTTCTCATTGTCGCGCAGGATTATGAGCGTAAGCACATTGGTGAGAAGCAGCGCGCAAAGCACCGCCCAACAGGCGAGCGTTTGGTATGATGATGCACGACCGCTCACAAGGACCACTCCGAATCAACCGGCCAACAGCGTCGTTCGCTATGGTTAATGAAATGGAAATGTCGCCAGCTATCGGATCACATCTTATAAAATTTCACTATTGGGCATTGGCGAAACTCTGGAATAGCGCGGCCATCGGGACGTGGCCGCATAGCTCGCCCGTCAGCCTCGAACCTATGCAATTTGTTCGTTCGGGACGTTGTCCCTCTCGCCCAAGACGCTTTGCGATATACTTGCCGGTAACGGCGCAGGTTTTTCGACACGCCCCAAGATCGGCAAGATGACGAGAAAGTAGGCGAAATAGTATGCCGTCGTCACTTTGGCGAGGAGAACGTAAATGCCTTCGGCGGGCTGTGCGCCCAGATAAGCTAGCGCGATGAAGTTCACGACGAACAGCCAGAAGAAGGGCTTGAACAGCGGGCGGAAGGTGCCCGAGCGAACTTTCGAGGTATCCAGCCACGGCAAGACAAACAGGACTAGGAGCGACCCGAACATCACAATGACCCCGCCCAGCTTGGAATCGATGAACAGGACGTTGAAATCTATGGCCCTCAGCATGGTGTAGAAGGGCAGAAGGTACCATTCGGGCACGATGTAAGCTGGCGTAACCTGCGGATTGGCCGGGATGTAGTTGTCGGCATGCCCCAAGATGTCGGGGGCAAAGAACACGACCCAGGCGAACGGTATCAGGAAGACGATGATCGCGAACAGGTCTTTCATCGTGAAGTAAGGGTGGAAGGGCAGCGCATCATGGCTCTCCTTCACCTCGACCCCCGTGGGGTTGTTATTGCCCGGAACGTGCAGCGCCCAGATGTGCAGGACGACGACCGCCGCGATGATAAATGGCAGCAGGTAGTGCAATGAGAAGAAGCGGTTGAGGGTCGGATTGGCGACCGAGAACCCGCCAAGAAGCAGCGTCTGGATCGGCTCTCCTACGATCGGGATCGCCGAGAAGATGCCGGTGATGACCGTCGCCCCCCAGAGGCTCATCTGGCCCCAGGGCAGCACGTACCCCATGAAGGCCGTAGCCATGAGCAGGATGAACAGGATCACCCCGAGCATCCAGATCACCTCGCGCGGGGCCTTGTAGGAGCCATAGTAAAGGCCGCGAAACATGTGGACATAAGCGGCAAAGAAGAACATCGAAGCGCCTACCGCGTGGGTACCCTGGATGATGCGCCCGTAGTTGACGTCACGGCGAATCTGCTCGACCGAAGCGAAGGCGAGTTCCACGTTCGGAGTGTAGTGCATGACAAGAACGACGCCCGTCACGATCTGCACCACCAGCATAAAAGCGAGAATACCCCCGAACGTCCACCAGTAGTTGAGATTCCTTGGAGTGGGGAAATCCATCAGGTGCTCCTTGGAGAACCTGAGGATCGGAAGTCTTTCATCGAGCCAGCGTTCGATTCTGGTGCCCGGCACGTAGCTGCCAGCGTGGTTCGTCGCTTTTGAATCGCCCGATGTCGCCAAAGTTCTCGAGTCCCTTTTCTGGAGTTCCGCTGTTGCCTACGTCTTCTTTCGGCAGCTCGTTGGCCAGCCATTTTTCATTATTTTGAAACGTCGATCTTCGTCAAATCAGTATCATGTGGCTGGGAAGCTAAGCCTGCCCGATCAGGATGCGCGATGTCGCGGAATGTCGCACCGCATCAGCTTGTTCGGGCGAAATCGTGGGACAGCGTCCGGAGCGCTGTTGGCCGGGTTCCGACCCAATCAATCTCTCGTCCCGACCGAGACGCAAATCGATCGGTTTTGCCTCGACACTTAGGGCCAATGAAATCAGCTTTGAGCAGCTTACCGCTTTCACCATCACCGACGACCATGCCCGACAGGTGGACGTTTGGCAGAGCCTAAGCCCCTATAACCGCCATCATCACACCATCAAAAGGATGCTGGCGAGCGAGGAAGTCCCGGCCAGCGACAAGCGGGCGCAGTTCATTGGCGGACTGGACGCCATTGGAGCCGAGGGCGGCACCGTCCGCCGCGATCTGTTCGACCCCGAGGATGGCGGTTGTCGCCGCCGATCCGGAATCCGGGGCTTTGATGGCCGGTACAGGCGGTCCACGAAAGATGCGACACGCCCGTAACAGAGAGGGAAAAGCGGTGGATTTCGCACCATCCACTTTTTCGCAGGCGGAGATATTCCAGTGTTCGCCCTCGCAATCTACGGCAAGAACGAGAAGGGCAATCTCTCCAAAGCCGAACGAAATGAACTGGCTCGTGTCCTCCCCAAGCTTGGCCGACGCCTACAGCCAGAGAAAGGGTAAAGCATGACTTTTGGCAGAGAGCTTATCCAGAGCGCGCATGAAGCACTGGCAATTGCGGAAAGGCGCGCAGAGCCTGCCGCCGTTTTCATCCCTGAAACCGTCGATGTGGCGGCAATCCGAAAGCGCCAGAAGCTTTCGCAGGCAGCATTCGCCTAGCGCTATGGCCTGCCCGCTGGAACCATAAAGGACTGGGAGCAAAAGCGGCGTCAGCCCGACCGGGCCGCCATGCTGCTGTTGAAGGTGATCGAGAATGCACCGGATACGGTAGCGCAGGCAATACGCCAATCGGCTGGCCTGTCGCACAAGGAATGAGGGGAGCCCAAGCCCCTTCACTCAAGCTCCCCTCCCGCCTCGCTGGCGTTGGCTTGCGGTGCGGAGTCCGTTGCAGGCATATGAAATCCAGCATATTTTAATATGCGAAAAAGGATATGCGCCCATGCCGCTCTACATAAAAGACCCCGAGGTCGATAAACTGGCCGAAGAGCTGATCGGGCTGACTAACACGTCCAAGGTCGAGGCCGTGAAAATTGCCCTCAAGCATGAGATTGCCAAGCATAGGCGCAATCTTCTCATCCGCGGAAGGCTGGCCAAGTCCCTCGCCATGGCGCGAGACGCCGGGCCGTTTCAGCCGGGCGATCACAAGGCTGAAACCGATGAAATGTGGAGCGAGGACTGATGCTGTTTGTAGATGCGTCGGTCGTCGTCGCCATTTTGACCAACGAGCCGGATGCCGACGAGCTGATGGCTCGGCTTGAAACCGCCATTGCCGACAACCGGCAGCCTTATGTTTCCCCCGTCGTCAGGGTGGAAGCCTCTTTGTCGATCACCCGGCGACTGGCGGGCAAGGACAACCCGGCCACTAAAGACATGCTCGTGCGAGCGCGCGCCATGGTCGATCAATTCATTCTCGATCTAGAAGCCAAGGACACCATGATAACCGCCGACGTGGCGGTCAAGGCTCTCGATGCCGCCCAGGAATTCGGAAAGATCGTCAATCACAAGGCCAGTCTCAACATGGACGATTGTTTCGCCTATGCCTGCGCCAGAGCATATCGGATTAAAATCGCCTACAAGGGTGACGATTTTACCCATACTGATCTAGGTTGGTGACAGCCGGAAGGAGGGCCAATGCTAGACTCGCTCGGAAATGGCATGGTGACGATCGATGTGGTAAAGCCGTTGTCGCACTTCAGGATCGGGCATGTCAGCATCGCCGATCACGTAAAAGCCTTCGCCTGGCGACCGAATATCGGTCCCGGCTGCGATCACGGCGTCCACAAAGGCTGGGATATCATTTTTAGTCATGAAAACTCCTATATGGTAGGAGGGGGCTTACGCCCCCTGCCCTCTACGGGTCTGTTCGATTACCGCGAAAACGTTGTCCTCTTCCAGGCCGGGATATCGGCCGAGGTTGGCGTAGAACCGACCGTGGCCGGTGTTGAGCGAGATCGAGTAGTAGGGTTTGTCCTCGCGGTTGAGATTCTGCCAGACCGCCCCGACTTCGATCCGCCGCCCGCGAGGGCTCTTGGCGAAGATCCGGTACTTGGGAGCGTCGGGATTGTCGCTGGCGACCGGCTCGCCGGTGAAGTCGATATCGAAGGTCAGGGTGGCCACATTGCCAATCAGCTTGTCGCTATCGATCCGGACAAAATTGGTGAGGTCAGTCATTGTGAACTCCTTGGTTCGCGTTGGTGATGCAACATTGCGATGGAAGGGGAAAAGCGGCGTTGGCACCGGCACGGCCGACGCAAAGCAGAGGAAGGACCGCGCCAAGCGCGATTTTGCTTCGCGAGGAAGGCCGGTAGGCCGGGGAAAATCGTGCGGGGCGGGGTTGCCAGACGCGACCCGAACATAGGTTGCATCTGAAAAACAGACGCGAACCGGAAAGATCACAAAGACCTCACAATGCTGGCCGTGTTGGCGAGATTGGCTATGCTCACTGCCCTACCCTTAAGAGACGGCCTAAAGCGCTGCATAGCGCCGCCTAAGATGGTCCGCCGAAATCTTTGCCCAGGCCGCGCGCAGGTCGGTCAGCTCGGATCGCGGGGATATCGGAAAGCCGCGTTTACGCCGTTGCGCCACGCTCAAATTGAACCGGTCCTTGAGCCCAAAGCCATCCGGTCCCGCCTCCCGGGTTGTACAGAGGGCTTGCATGATTGCCGGTTGAGTCGGCGCGGCAGGCAGTACCACCAGATGCACGATCGAAGCGAGGTAATCGGCCAGATGTTGGCCGAACTCGACTGCCATGGCGATCGCGGCTGGCCCGGTCAGCTCCATGGGGATAGGCGCTTTCCACTGCGTTGCGAGATTGGCCCGATCGTGTCTCCGCCGCCTCGACGGCAGGCCAGAGTCGCCCCCTTGTCGCCAAGGCAGGGCAGCTCACACCAGTTGGAAAGATCAGAACATCATGCGCTGTCAGGAACTGCTGCCTGGGCATGTAGGTGGCATGTTCCATCACGAGGGGTTGGCCGCAATGGTCGGCCACCACCTGATAGAGCGATGGAAACTTGCTTCGGCTAATGCGCTGCACCCGCAAAAGGTGTTTTTCGATCACGGCTCATTGGCCCTGTGGTACGATCTTGATGAAAATCCGATCCTCCTAGGAATCGACGTTCCAGACGTAGGCGCGATCGAGCATGGCCGGGGCGCGATCGGCGTTGTGGTCCAGAACGCGATCGGTCGGTGCCGGCGTTATCCTGACCGTCCCGACCGGCTCAAATGGAAGCTCCTCGTGTTGAGCGAGATTCTGCGCGGGGATCTCGGGCGAACTGATTTCGATGGTGCCGTCGTCCAATCGCTCGAGGCGCAAATAATTGTCGTTCCTCAGGCCGCCCCGCGTGTTGGGGAAGCCGACGCCTCGATCCGCCTCCAGTGTTCCAGCGTGGTTGACCACCAACTCGAAACGGCCTTCGCCAACATATTCGAAACGCTCGAAACCGGGCATGTCGGTATCGTTTGCCGCCATCCGCCGTGCCCCTTCGTCATCTTGCTCCGTCAAGCGTCCCTCGGCGGCCGCCATGACGGTGCGAGGGTCCGCCACCGTACTCTAACGCGTAGCGTATAGTCGTAGCCGTCTCTGGTGATATCCGCATTGATGGTTTCGGGGGCGAGGCACCCGGTCAAAAAGAGCGTTGCGCTCATGATAGACGGCAGTCGGATGCCAGCTCGCGATATCGTCACAATGAACTCCTGAAAAATTCGGCTGGAGCCGCTGTCGATCAGCGGCCCCAGGTCGAGTTGAACGGGCCAGGGAAAATGATGTCCTGCTCAACGAATACGTTGAACTGATAGCCGGGCCTGATTTCCAAGGTCGGCTGTACGTCGAGATTGCGCGTGATCGTCTGGTCTGCGATTCGGCCGAACGTGTCGGCAAAATTGCGACGAGCCGCGTCCTCAAGGTTGTTCTGGTTTTGCTGCCAGGGCGACGTGTTCGATTGCGGGAAAGCCGCATCGATCCCGGTGCCGATCAGCGCCACAAGGATCGCCGAGCCGAAGGTTTCGAGATAGCGGCTGTTCACCCGATCGGTGAAGCCGCTATAGCCCTGCGTATTCTGTCCGGGCATTCCGCCGATTTGCAGGGTCGAACCGTTCGGGAAAACAAGGTCGGTCCAGATGACCAGCACGCGTTTTTGACCAAATGAGACGTTGGAATCATAGCGCCCGACAAGTCGCGTACCCTGCGGGATCAGGAGCCGATGTCCGGTGGCGCTATCATAGACGTTCTGGCGCACCTGGGCGGTAATCCGACCGGGAAGATCGGAGTTGATGCCCGTAATGAGCGTCGCCGGAATCACCGATCCGCGTTTGAGCTCATAGGGCGAAAGCTGAGGAACGACCATATTGGGCAGGTAACCGAGGTCGTCAATCTCCTGATTGAAGAACGATTCCTTGCCCGCCTGGTTGTTGGGATCGGTGCGCCCCGCTCCCAGTCCACCAAGTCCTGCCTGCATCGCGGCTGCGTAAAGATCCTGCACGCCCGAAGCACCACCCCCGCCGCCATGCTGGCCGGTGCCGCCCGAAGCGGTTCCGGCCTGTTGATCGCCCTGCCCTTCGACACCGTCGATATTGGCGAGGTTGACCGACATGGGACTGTTGGCGGCCGTTGGCCGCGCCTGTAGCGCGGCCATGTCCTGCCGATGCTGTTCACGCAAACCCGCTTCCTCGAACTCACGCTGGAGGCGCAGCCGCCATTCCGCTTCAGTCTCTTGTGGCTGCTGCTGCGTTTGAATCTGCTGAACCTGTGGCCGAGCCGGCGATGTAGGCTGCAGCTGGAATGGATTGGTAATGACCGGCTGACCATCTTCATCGACCTGTGGTGCCGTAACTGGCGGCGCCGGCCGAGCTGGTTCCCCGATAATGCCGGGCGGTACCCCCCGCGTCAGTTCATCGGCAAGGTCCGAGGCGGGCTGACCGGGGGAGCCGTCCATCCCGCCGCTTCGATTTCCTATGCCCCGTTGCGACAAGCCCCAAAACACGACGCCGATGAAGACGACGACAATGATGATGAAGGCGATGACCGGAAGGCGGTTAAGACGGCGGATTTTTGGCTGATCTTCACCGCTGCCATCGAGATCGATCGAACTCACCGGCGTTCCTCCTTTAAGTCGTCGTTCGGCGCATGATCGAAAGTGGGCTTGCCGGTTGCGCACCAAGCTCTGTGATCGCGTATGTGCGCGCCAGCTCAACCGAGGGCGTTGAGATTCGCGTGAGGACCTGGCCCTCGAAGGCATTGACGGTATAGGCCAGCGGGATTGCTCCCTGCCCCGAGGTGGACGGATTGACCGCATAGCCCCAGCCACGAAGATGTTCTTCGAGAGCGGCGGACATTGGTGAGCCATCGGACTTGAGCGCGATGGTGCCAGTCCCCGGTCCAACGTGTTCGGCCAGTTGGGCGACCATGTCGCCGGCGACCGCATTGGCGGCGTAAGCGCTCAGATTGGCGGCATCGGTGCTGGATGCGGCGGAAAAATAGCCGCCACCAGTCGTCATGCAGCCGGCGAGCGAGAGCGAGACAAGCGCCACGGAAAGGGCGCGCGTGATCCTGGAGACGCCAGACATGACTATCCCCTCCTCTGAATGGTAATGCGCTGCTGTTGATTGCCCACGCCGTTGACCAGCACGGCCCGATCGATCAGGTAATCCACGATCATCATGTTGTTGTTGAGCCGGTAATTGACGATCTGGTTTTGTCCGCCCGACTGGACGAACAGGATCGGGGCATCGCCGCTGCCGAGGTGGCCGGGGAACTGAATGTAGGTCTTCATCCCGTCGGTATAGATGCGCGACGGCTTCCACCGGGCATTGCCGCTGATCGAGAAGTTGAAATTGAGGTTTTCGGCGGGGACGCCAGCGCCAGGAATGATGCTGTCCTGAATCTGCTGATTTACGGCGGCGATTTGCTGGCGAATATCCTCCGGATAGGAGAAAGCGACCCGAGCCATATAGCCGCTCGAACGCGACTCGAGATTGATGTGGTAGGTGCGCCGCGATGTGGTGACGACCATACTCGTCTTGAGCCCCGCTTCGGCGGGTTTGACCACAAGATGGATGCGAGGGCCTTCGGGCGAACCCGACGACGCCGGCTCGACCTGCCAACGAACCGTATCGCCCACTAGAACGTCGCGAACCGCTTCACCGGCCTGCAACGCAATTTCGCAGAGTTGCAATGGGGAACAAACAACGGTCGGCTGCGTTTCGCCATAGAGATAGATCACGGTGCCGTCTGCGCCCCGGGTCATCACGGCCGGGGCGTTCTGCCACTGGCCCGAGAGATGAGTGCCTCGTTGGGCGTTCTGGTCGGCTGCGAAACTAGCCGAAGGGGCGAGGCTTGCCGCCATCAAGGCAAACGCACCCACGCCCGCGCGCAAATATCTGGTGTTGAACATTACTCTCTCCGCGAGCGATGGAAACTAAAGCTGAGCCGTCCAATCGAAATCGGCCAGGTAAAGACCGATCGGATTGAGACGAATGATAGCCTCGTCTTGAGGCGGCGATAGTGTAACGGTGGCAACTCCGCGCCAGCGGCGCGTCCGCAATTCCCTGCCCTGCCGATCGCGCTCGATTTCGGTCCAATCGATCTGATAGGACTGGTTGGACAGAGCCACTACGTTGTTGATTTCGACGGAAACGGTCTTTTCGCGCGCCTGATCAAAGGGCGAATTGTTGCGGAACCACGCATTGACCTTTTCGGTCGAAGGATCTTGGCGGCGCAGCATCGCATAGGTGCGGTTGATGTAGCCGGTCTGGACGACCGTATCGGGCGTGATCGAGCGGAAGTTCGTCACCCACTGGCCAAGCATCGAGCGCACCACGCGCTCATCGGCGTATTCGATCTGTGCGGGGAACCCGCCCGCGGCCGAATTGCCGAGCTGATCGACTTCGACAATGTAGGGCACGAGCTTGACCTGTGTGGACTGGTACAGCGCGTAGCCAAAACCGATCACGGCCATGGTCATCGAGACTAAGCCGATTGTGCGCCAAGCGGTTGCTGCACGCGCATAGGAGCCATAGCGCTCGTTCCATTCATAACGTGCGGCCAGATAGGGATTGTCGGGTACTTTCTTAGCCATGCGCTATGCCTCGAACTCGCTTGCGAACGCTCATTTGCCGTCGTCCATCATTCTGTTGGTGTTTCCGCCACGCCCCTGTTGGCTGTCGCGGAGCTTTTGGTTGGCGAGCCCGAGGGTCGAACCCATCCGCGCGCCGGGAATGCCCATGAGCTTGTCGGCTCCAGCGCTGGAAACCGAACTGAGCGCCTTCAAAGCAGCGCCTGCTTGCCCGGCCACTCCCGATCCTGACGCCCTTGCCGCCCTTGCCGCTTTCCATGCTCCAGCGGCGACGCCTCCGACGCCTAGAGCCGCCCCGGCCGCCGCGCCGCTCGCCGCCGCCCCATAGCGACCGGCCTGGGAGCCAGATCGAATGGCTTCCATCCCCGAGCCTACGGAAACTCCCTGCACGACGCCCTGAATAATCCCCGGCACGAACACTCCGAGGATGAGCATGATGAACGCGACCGCTGCCATCATCGCCGGGCCGCTGGCGGAGGTGATAACGAGAGGGTCGTTGGAAAAATTTGTAAGGATTTGGGAGCCGATCGCCGCGAGAACGACAAGTCCCATAATCTTCATGCCAACGCTGAACGCATAAACCAGGTAGCGAATGGCGAAGTCTTTGGTGAAGGACGAGCCACCAAGACCGAGCAACAACATGCCGGCGATCAGGCCGACATACATTTCAATGATGACTGCCAGGAGGATCGCAGCAAACAGGCCCATCGCTACGATGATGAGAAGTCCGCAGAAGTGCATCATCCACCCTTGTGCGAAGGCCTGCCATGGCAGGGTGGCTGCTTGAGCGGACAAGCGATCGTTGACGCTCACGCCCGTAGCGAAAATGTCGGCCGGTGACACTCGGCCACCCGAGCTTGAACTTCCGATCTCCCACAGACTGTTAACGATGGCCTTGGCGAGTTCCGGTCCGCTTGCGAGCACGAACGCAAAGAACCCGATGAACATGATGCGCCGCACCAGCTCGGCAAACCACGATTCAAGTGTGGCTGCATTGATGGCAAGCCATATGGCCGCCAGCCCGATTTCTATGGCAGCGAGCATCCAAAAGAGCGACGTTGCCGCCTGAAGCAGGCGGTCTTCCCAGGATCGCGCGGCGCTCGTGATCTGCTGTTGCAGATCATCGAGCACAGTTGCCTGAACCTGAGCCACGACCGGTTCGCTCGCCAACAATGAGGCAATGCCGGCCACCACAACCACAACGGCAACGTTTTTCATTAGATACCTCTAAGGGTTGATCATCACCATTCCGGCCGGAAATCCTGGCCGGCCCCCGGCTGAACACCGGTTGGCTGCGACCAACTCTCGGCGGCAGCGCGGGCGCGCTGGCGTTCGGCAGTTTCTTGTTCGGCAAGCTCAACCTGCCGCTCAAGCAGAGCGCGCATTTCAGGATCGGTGGTAGAGACCGCCAAATAGGTCACAACGCCACCCGCCAGGGCAGCGACCAAGGCGATGACGATAACGAGCGGAAGCTTGACCATCTTCATCACCACTCCGGCCTAAAGTCGCGACCGCCGCCGGGCTGGATGCCCGATGGCCTGGTCCATTCCTCATAGGCGGTTTGCCGAAGATCAATTTGAGCTTGTTCAGATTGGTACCAAGTGCCCATCATCGTCGATTGCTGGGCGACCAGTCCGCGCAGCTTCTGCATCTGCTCGACTTGCTGACTGGCGATCGAATGGCCGACCTGCAAAGCCTGCATCTGGCCGACAGCAGTTTCCGATTGGCGCTGCAACTGCGCCATGGTTTGCGTCTCGGTTTGCAACTGATCTGCCGTCAGGCCCGCCCCGGCGAGGGTACCGGCGATCGTGTCGCGGTTGGTCTGCGACCAATCAGCATACTGCTCGGAGAAGTCCTGCCCCTCACTGAGTCCATGGGCGAACTCATCAAAGCTCGGGAACCGCTGCTTTAGAACGTCATCGAGCCCGCCCATAGAGAAAGCGATCCCTTCACCTTGGGCGACAAGCTGTTGAAGCCGATTCAGATCGGCAACCGCATCACCCCAAATGTTATCGGGCAGCTTTTCCAGATTTTGCAGCATCGTGCGGTACTGATCGATCTGGTTCTGGATTTGGGTGAGCTGGTTGGCAATCTGCTGGGCGTTCTGGCCGACCTGCTCAATATTGGAGCCGGCAAGGTCCACCAGTTGGACATTGTTGAGTAGCTGCGTCCATTCGGTCGCGCCGCCCGCCGCCGCCCCGGCATGGGCAGCACCAGCCAGGCCGACCGACAGGATAGCGGACAGAGCCACGCTAACAAGCTTGGCGTAGATTCGCATCTTCGATTCCTCTCGATAAAAGCCAATGGGTAGTCCAGTCGTCGCCATAGGTTTGCCGCAGATCCTTGATCCGCTTGATGTCGTCCTTTCCGGACGCGCCCACGAAAGACAGGGTGATCGGCCCCAGGGCCATGTCGAACAGCCGCCGCCCGTCCGGCGAGGCCACATAGTATTCGCACTTGGGAGTGGCGGTTGCGACGATCTCAATTTGCCGTTCGTTGAAGCCGATCCGTTCATAAAACTCGCGCGTGCCGGATTCGCGAGCCGCCCCGTTGGGCAGGCAAATCTTGGTCGGGCAACTCTCTTTGAGAACGTCGATGATGCCCGAGCCGGTCGCATCGGAAATCGACTGCGTTGCAAGGATCACCGCGCAATTGGCCTTGCGCAGAACCTTGAGCCATTCCCTGATTTTTTCCCTGAAAACGGGATGACCAAGCATCAACCAAGCCTCATCGAGAATGATAAGGCTGGGCTCGCCGGTCAGGCGCTTCTCGATACGGCGGAACAGGTAGAGAAGGACCGGCACAAGGTTGCGGTCCCCCATGTTCATCAGCTCTTCGATTTCAAAGGTCTGGAACGCGGAAAGCTTGAGGGTATCGCTTTCAGCGTCGAGCAGGTTCCCCATCGGACCTTCAACGGTGTAATGTTGAAGCGCATCCTTGATATCGCGCTTCTGAACGCCCGACACGAAGTCCGAGAGGGACCGGTGTTCGGAGCTGGCCATAAGATCAATCTGATGGCTGATCGCGTTGCGATGGTCAGGATCGACCTTGACCCCCTGCATCGTAATCAGCGTTTCGATCCATTCGGCCGCCCAAGCCTTGTCCGAATCCGTTTCCAGTTCGGAAAGCGGCGCGAAGGCCAGAACATCGTTCGAGCCAACATCGTAATGATCCCCGCTAACCGCGACGGTGAGCGGGTACATGGACTTGCCCTTGTCGAAGGCAAAAACCTGGGCGTCCTTGTAGCGTCGGAACTGTGCTGCGATCAGCGCGAGCAAAGTGGATTTGCCCGAACCGGTTGGCCCGAAAATCAGGGTGTGGCCGACGTCGCCAACATGCAGGTTGAGCCGGAACGGGCTTGAGCCAGAGGCCACCTGCATCAGCGGGGGCGAGCCTTCCGGATAGAATGGGCACGGCGCTTCGGCTCCACCAGACCACACCGAATTGAGCGGCACCATGTCAGCGAGATTGCGTGTGTGGATCAGCGGTTCGCGGATATTGGCGTACCAGTTGCCCGGCAAACTCCCCAAATAGGCTTCGGTGGCGTTGAGCGTTTCGATCCGCGCGGCAAAACCTTCGGCCTGGATCAAACGCCGAACGCCCTCGCACTTTTCGCGCAGACGAGCCTCATCGGTCTCGAATATCACGATGACCGGCGTGTAATAGCCATAGGCGATGAGCTGGCTATTGGCCGCCGCGATGGCGTCCTCACTTTCGGCCACCATCAAAGCGGCGTCCTGGTCGATGGCGCCCGAATTGGTCTGGAAAAGCTGATCCATGAAGGGCCGGACCTTCTGAATCCACTTCTTGCGTGTGCGTTCGAGCTTCTGTCGTGCTTCGACGGGATCGAGGAACATAAAGCGGCTGGACCAGCGATAGGTCAGCGGCATGAGATCGAGCGAATTGAGAATGCCCGGCCAGCTCTCGGCCGGAAAACCGTCAATCGCCACAATGCCGACATAGCGATTGTCCACCAGTGGCGAGAGGCCATGGTGGAACTCGGCCGTTACGACGTAGTCGAGATACATCGGGATATCGGGAAGCCGGATCGGGTGGGTTTCCCCCACGATGCAGAAGCGGGCGAACTGCAAAAGATCGTCATATTTGGCGATCTTGGCTCCGCCCCGTTCTTCAACCTCATGAGTCTGCATCCGCCGTACCTGCACGACGTTCGCCATGTATTGCTCAAATTCCCGTATCGCGGTCTTGAACTTGTTCAGGATGCGATCGGCGTTCGTTTCGCGCCGGGAGTCGGCATCGGAATAAACATATTTGACCAATCCCGATTTGCGCTGTTCGGGCTCGCGATAGGTCAGGATGATGGCGTGCTGGCTCTCAAAATGGCCGTCCGCACGCTCAAAGCGCCGGCGCCGCTCATCGTCAATCAGGCGCGATACAGGGTCGGGGAAATAGCATTGCTCCGGCGAGGGATAGCTTGTCGTTGGGATGCGGATCGCTTCGACCTGTATCATCCAGCCCGTCCCGAGGCGGGCGAGGATGGTATTGATCTGGCGCGAAACCTCGTTGCGCTCGAAATCGGTCGAGCTTTCACTGTCCGGCCCGGCGAAATACCAGCCCGCCATCAGCGAACCGTCCTTTAAGAGCATGATTCCGTTTTCGACCAGTGCCGCGTAGGGCAAAAGATCGGAGAATGACGGCCCCGCGTGCCGAAATTTCTTTAGCGCAACCATTGTATCAGTATTTCCGCCAAGGGGTCGAGGTTGGCCGGTAATAGGACCGGTACTTGATGTGGCGCACATAGACGTGCCGCAGGAACGGATCGGATTTGGCCATCATTCGCAGCAGCCCAACGACCACGATCCAGATCACCGCCCCCAGGACCGCAGAAACAATCGTCAGGACCACGAAAACGAGGATGACGGCCAGAAGGCCAGTCACCAGCGCAAGTTCACGATCCGCCCCGAACAGGAGGGTCGGCCGTGATAGGGCGCGGTGAATCCGCGCCCTATCAAGGTTGTCGCCAACCTCAGCCATCAGCCGGTTCCAATTCTGTGACGGTGGCCACCTGGGGCACGCCAATAGACGCGCCGCCAGCACCGAACAGGCTGATAATTTGCGCGCCGCCGAGCAGAATGCCCGCGACGAGCACGACAAAAACAAGACGGCGAGCGAAGTCGTTCAGCTCGCCGCCAAAGATCAACATCGCACCCGCGATGGCGACGGCTGCGAGCGCGATCGCACCTGCGACCGGGCCGGTAATCGATTGCTGGATTTGTTGAAGCGGGCCTTCCCACGGAAGACCGCCGCCGCCGCCGCCAGCAAGCGCCGGTTCAATCATGAAAACAGACGCCGCGGCGAAGCCGAGCGTGAGCGAAAGGATTTTACGCGACATGGAGCTTTCCCTGCATACTGTCGGTTTTCGGATTGCCAATCGGCCTCGTCTGGTAGGTCCCATCGCGGAACCCATCGACCTTGAGGATTTCCCGAACCACGCGGCCTTGCGGCGCGCGCTCAATGGAGACGATCAGATCGACCGCCTCCCCGATCACTTCGGGCATGGGTTGCGTGGACACTTCCGCGACAAGCAGCTCGAGACGGGTCAAAGCCGCGAGTGCTGAATTGGAGTGAACAGTCGTCACACCGCCCGGATGGCCGGTGTTCCAAGCCTTTAGGAGCGTCAGGGCCGCGCCGTCGCGAACCTCGCCCACGATGATGCGGTCCGGACGGAGCCGCATCGTCGATTTCAGCAAACGGGCCATATCAACCGTATCTGTGGTATGCAGGCTGACATGGTTTTGCGCTGAACACTGAATTTCGGCGGTGTCTTCGAGGATCACCAGCCGATGATCGGGCGTCACTTCGACCAGTTCGGCCAGGATGGCGTTGGTCAGCGTCGTCTTGCCGGTGCCAGTGCCGCCCGAGATCACGATGTTGAGCCGGTTGGCGATCGCGTCGCGAATAACCTCAACCTGCGCGGCTGTCATGATGCCGTCGGCAACGTAGCGGTCGAGCCGGATCAGCATCGAGGCGCGTTTGCGAATGTTGAAAACCGGGGCAGGCGCGGCCGGTGGCAGGATACCCTCAAACCGATGGCCGTCCGGGGGAAGCTCCCCCGAGATTATCGGCCTGTCCTGCGTGGCCACCGTCTTGAGAGCGTGGGCCACCTTTCCGATCACGCTTTCGGCGTCATGGGGCTCCATGCGCCCCGCATTTTCAATCCCGCTCCTGATCCGCTCGATGAAAAGGCTGCCATCGGGATTGAGCATCACTTCGACAACGAGCGGGTCATCGAGAGCAGCCATGATCGTTGGTCCCAACGATGATCGGAGATTGTTCACCAACCTCCGTTTTGCTTCAGCGCCTCTGTCTGCGGCCATACGCCCGGCCTTTCCCCGAAGTCATATGAGTTAATAATCAGAAATCCTATTCAATTAAATAGTTTTAGGTCAACCCCTGATTAGTCCTCTCGCATGAGCAACGGCCAGTTTGTCACAGAAAAGCCACGCAGCCTGTGCCCAGGGTGCTGTCTCGTGACCATCCATTGTATCGGAACGGTTTCAGGCTCATCGAAAAGCCTGCCGCCTGGAGTCGGACACGTGCGGAAGCGCCCCGCCCAACTCCGGACCGGATAGCTACGATCGATCAGCTTGAAGTTCTTATGGCGTTCGCCAAGCCTGAGCGGCCCGGCCTCACCCCTTTTCCACCACTCGTTTCCGACCAGGCCGGCCATCCCAAGGGCCGCGTCAATGGCGCTTTGCGGCATCTTATCGCAAAGGGAGTGATCGATGCTTCGATCCTCTGGGCGCGATGGCCGGACACCGGGTCCGAGAAGGAACGATTAACTATGGCGGATCAGCTAAAATGCCGTCGGGATGAGTGAGTCGCAGCGACACTACTCAACGTGACCCTCTATCCCTTTGCCCGAGCGGAACATCTTGGGTACGCATCGGGGACTGTGCCAGAGCATCCTGAACATTTGCGAGCTTTGAACCTCGGAAATGTGTGCCCAAAAAATTGGGGGTTGTGAATCGGCGCATCAACCGGCAAAAATAGTTGCTAGTTTTGACCAATTGGAGATTCGCTGCTGACAGAAGCGTCAAAAAGATAAAGGCCCCGTAGCCGAAGCGACGGAGCCTATTCTCAAACCACCGGGCGCCAACCCGATAGCCACCTAAATCATTGGCTTCGAGAATAGGAATCTCCAGACAGATTGTCAATGCAAAAACGCCGCTTCGGCGAACGGGATCGCTATGTCCAATGAAAGGAGATCCCATGCCGAGTCCAACAGGATTCCGGGCAATGACGCCTGGCATTCACAAAGCTCTCGAAACTGCCGATCTGTGGGGACCGCAGACAGCCGTTACCAAGAAGCGGGCCCATACTGCGTTTAATTCCTGCACCAAGTTCCTGGGCCTTCGCCCGCACCTGATCGAGCTGATGAACAAGCTTCTCAGCTTCTCCAAGGAGATCGATTGGGACGGAACTTCACGGCCGCTGGTGTGGCCCGACAATCAAAGATTGCTCGAGCAATGCGCCATCGGCTCGCTCTCCGCCCTAAAACGATCGTTGCGCGCTCTGGCCGAAGCCGGACTTATCGCGTTCAAGGATAGCCCCACCGGGCGACGAATTGGGCACCGGAACGGCCATGATGGCCGGATCGTGCTTGATCGCACCTATGGAATCGACCTCTCCCCGCTTGGCCTCAAAACCCCCGAGCTGGAGGTGATTGTGTCGATGAACAAGGCCCAGCAACAGGAATGGCGCGACCTGTGCCAGCAATATACGCGGGATCGTCGCCGTCTCGTTTCCATCATCGAGGCCGGACGAGACGAAGGAATTCCCGGTCCCTGGGAAGACTGCGCCAACGAGCATGACACCATCCACTCCCAACGCTCCGCGCTTCGCAACAGCGATGCTCTGTCAGTTCTGACTATGCTGCATGATAGGCTCTTGGCCGTGCTGGAGCGGGCGAGTGCCGCCTATGCTGAAGCCGCAAAAGGCTTCCCGACTACTCCTGTGCATAAGTCGAGCAATGACAGGGAACAAGAGGGTCAGAAAGCAGAGAAAATGGACCCCGTGGGGTCCACCAGTGAACCCCCCATACAGAATACAAACCCCAGAACCTTATATTATTCGTACAAAGAAAATCGGTGTTCGGCAAAAGCCGAACAACTCAATTTACCAAACACTGGCTCCGCCAGTGAAGATGGCTCTAGAAATGAGCCTGAGCGCGCGGCAGCGCTTGAGCAAGACCCGCAAAGACTGGCGCGTCCGGTTGACGCCCGAACCCTGCTGACCTTGTGCCCCGACTTTGCCGATTTTGTGCTGCCCCCGAGGGGATGGAATGAAATCGTGCAAGCGAGCCAGACGGTGATCGGACCGATGATGAAGATTCCTGAATCCACTTGGCATTCGGCGTGCCGGCTGCTCGGCCGAGATAAGGCCGCAGCTGCCGTGGCGCTGATCTTCGAGAAATACAACGCCGGACTGATCGAAACCCCCGGCGCATATCTCAACGGCATGATCGACCGCGCCCAAGAAGGCAAGCTCGACCTGCCCAGTTCTCTTTTCCATTGGCGAAAGCCACGTAAATTTGCGGTAAAACGCGACGAAACTCATAGCGACCCTCAGCGAACCTAAAGCGACCCGAACATGAAACTCTCACCGCGAACCGATACAGCGATCAAGCTCTGCCTCTATCTGGACGTCCATCGAAACCGGCTCATTCAGCGTGGCGAACTGGCCTATGCGATGGACCGAAACTACACAGAGGTCGGCTGGCTGCTCACCGATCTTGCCAAGACCAACATCGTTGAGGTCAAGCGCGGGCGGCACGGCGGTTTTAGGATGATGCGAAAGCTAAACGAAATAGGTGTGGCCGAGCTGATCGCGTTGGGCGAACAGGAGCAGGGCTGGGAGTTTACCGAATGCGATCGGCGCGCCGACTGCGATTGCATCATGACGGGTGCATGCTCGCTCAACGCCATGTTCCGCCAGCTTCAGGCTGCTTTCATGGAGTGGGCCGAGCGATGGACCTTGGCCGATCTGTCAAACCCTCAGATCATCGAAAATGCAGGCCGCAAGGCCAAGGAATGGGCCGAGGCAGAGACTGAGAAAGGACGAAAATATCATTGAAATCAAAGAACTGGATAGCCTTCACGGCTAGCTTGACGATTGGGCTCGCCACCATCGAGGCGCAGGCCCAGGCATTGTCCGGCTACATTTCGGTGCGCAACGGCATCACCTTCCGGATGGCCGATAGCACGCTCGACTACAGGCTTTTCGGGATCGGCGGCTGCGAAGTTAACCAGATCGCACACTTGAACGGTCTTGCCTGGCCGTGCGGGGCCGTCGCCACCGGCTGGCTTACCCAGCTCACGCTAGGTTATGAGATAGAGTGTCTGAATGAGGGACGAGCCGAAGACGCATATGCTACAGTTTTGGTGCGCTGCTTCTTGCCCAGTGGTGAAGACATTGCAAGTTTAGCTCTCAAAGAAGGAATGGCATGGGTCCTATATCATGAAGGTGAACCTGTCGTTTCCGAGTATCTTTTAACGCAGGAGCAAGCACGTAAGGAGCGTCGAGGAATTTGGTCCTCAAACTTTATGCTTGGTAATCAACTATATCGTCCCTGACCTGGAAATTGGAATATCATAACTGGAATTGTCATCTTTTTCGTGTTTGAAGAATATGGGCCACGCCGGGCAGAAGCCCGACCGGGCTAACCCCGCCCTTTCCAGGGCTTACCAAGCCACCTATCCTTGCCTCGCGGGGCATATCTAAGGCCGGCAACGTCTCAAAGAGCCGCTGCCAGCTCAAGAATGCCATCCTTGGGCGGCGGGGCATCTTGGCCATTCGGGGGTTATCCCTCGTGGGATGATCGAAGCCGGTTCACTTCGATCGATCATAGTCCGGAGGATCGATGCTAGAACTCGAAGAAATCTCGGTTTCCCAAGTCCCTGCATTCTACCAACATGCCTACGACCGCATTCTTTATCAGCGCTATGAAGGCGTGACGCCGGCCCGTTCATTGACCGCGATCGGTCTCTACAATGTCATCACCTGTATGCTGGCACAGCATGATGAGGTTTCTATCGCGAGCATCGGCCGCGAGATCGGTATGACCTATGCCGGATTGCTCAAAACGGCCCGCTATCTCGAATGCGTCGGCCTTATCGAGATATCCCGCCTGACTGTGGCATCACCCTTCATCGAGGCCAAAAAGCGGGCTATTCGCCAGCTTTCAGGGCAAAAGCATGTTTCTGATTGCCCCGGTTTTGAAGAAATCGAGCGGTGTTCTGTCAAAGATGTCCCTGCCCTTTGGTGTATTGCTTACAATCTGATCCTGAAAAGGCGCGGACCTGGTGACACGGCCGTCAAATCCCTAAAATGTATCGGCCTTCTCAACGTCATCGCCAGGATGGCGGCTTGCAATGCAACCGTCACTAAAACACTACTGGCGGAACGGTTGGACCTGGCCGCGCACAGCCTCACGCCCTACCTCGACTATCTTGTGGCGGTTGGGCTTATCCGAATGCGCGAGCAACGCGCCAGGGCGAGCAATTCACGAGAATACCGGATCGAGATGCCCCGGCCGGTGATCGAACACGCCCTCAACTCCCTTCGCCAGCTCGAACGAGAGCTGAAGCGGCGGGGATGGGTTGATGCGTTACGGCTCAGGGAGATGGCGCGGGCGCACCGCAAGCGTCTTCTTGAAGCACGCAATGAGCCCTTTGTGCCGATTAGCGCGATCCGGATGGAGAAACGTCGCGAAGATCCTCGGACTTGATTGATTCCGCCATGGGCGGCAACGGCCATGGCCGTCCGCATGGAACATGAGCATCATCATGGATGCCGTTGGTCTACGATAAGGCACAGGAATGGTGCCCGCCTTCGGCGGCCGCTTGGGTTTGTCTAGCGGGGAAAGCGGGCGCTGCCCCCTCTCCCCAGCAAGCGAATACACGGCATCCCCCATCCTTCCCTCACTCTCGTTCGGTGCAGGACGACCCGGCGCGGATTTGCTGATCGCAGATCCGTGCCGGGTCGCGCTGCGCGTGGGTGGTCCCCCCTGCCCTGTTTTCGCTTGCCCCCCTCTCCCCCGGTCTCGCCGGCGACGCCTCGGGAGCAGGAGCGGGGCTCCTGCCCCTTCGGGCAGGAAAGCCGCTTCGCGGGAAACGGGAAAAACAGGAGAGAACCCATGACCGAGACCAAGATGATCCCCCTCAACAAGCTCGATGCCGACCCCAAGAACGTGCGCAAGACCTATCGTGCCGAAAGTGTGGCAGAGCTTGCCGCCTCCATTCTGGCCAACGGCCTTTTGCAAAATCTGGTGGTGCGCCCCGGCGACAAAAAGGGTCGCTTCTTTGTAACGGCTGGCGGGCGGCGTCTCGCAGCCTTCCAACATCTGGCCGAAAAGGGCCAGCTCGAGAAAGGCCTTCTGATCGAATGCAAGCAGCACGAGGCAGAGGCAGCTACCGAAATCAGCCTCACCGAAAACGTCATGCGCGAGGCCATGCACCGCGCCGACGAGTTCGAGGCGTTTCTTGCCTTGGCCGAGGCCGGAAAAACCCCCAAGCAGATCGCGGACCGGTTCGGAACCACCGAATTGATCGTCAACCGCCGCTTGGCCCTCGCCCGCGTGGCCCCATCCCTCTTTGCGCTCTATCGCCACGATGAAATGAGTTTCGAGCAGCTTGCCGCCTTCACCATTTCCGACGATCATGCACGGCAGGTTGAGGTTTGGGAGAACCTGCCCTCCTACAATCGCCAACCCCACTACATCAAAAATATGCTGACGCGCGAGGAAGTGCCCGCCAGCGATAAGCGCGTCGATTTCATCGGCGGACTGGATGCTTACGAAGCGGGCGGCGGCACCGTGCGCCGTGATCTCTTTGATGGCGATAAGGGCGGCTATGCCACCGATTCCGGTCTTTTGGACCGATTGGTCATGACAAAGCTGGAAGAACTGGCCGCGCCGATCCGCGCCGAAGGCTGGAAATGGGTTGAAGTTCACACCGAGCGCCCCGACGATATTTTCCGCCTTGGCCGCGTCTATCCCGAACGGCAGGAGTTGAGCGAAGCCGATCAGGCCCGCCTTGACCAGCTTTCCGAGGACTATGACAGTCTTGCCGAACTGATCGAAGCAGGAGCCGCCGACGAGGATGCGGAATCCAAGCTCGAAAAAATCGAAGCCGAAATGGACACCCTACAGAATGCGCAGGAAGCGTTCACAGCCGAGGACATCGCCAAGGCCGGGGCCTACGTCTATCTCGACTGGTACGGCAAGCTTGAGGTTGCGCGCGGTATGGTGCGCGATGCCGACGAGGCCGAGCCGGAGCAAACAGAGGACGCCCAAGGCGAGGACAACAGCGAGGAAAAAGGCCCCGCCCCGGTTGTCTTGAAGCATTCGGCAACACTGGTCGAGGACCTGACAGCCCAAAAAACAGCCGCCTTGCGGGTGGAACTGGCCAACAATCCCGATATTGCGCTTGCCGCCGTGGTTCATGCCCTGCTGCTGGACTGCGCCTATAGCTACGCGGGCGAGCTTTCCGGGCTACAGATCAAGCTCACCTATGAGCGGCACGAGGGGCCGATGAAAAAGCCCGAGGATTGCAAACCTGCCCTCGCCTTTGCCGACATGCAGGAAAATTGGGGCCACCACATTCCCGGCAACCCGGCTGATCTTTGGGAATGGTGCCTCGACAAGACCCGCGACGAACTGCTTTCGCTGCTGGCATACGCTGCTGCTCATAGCCTCAATGCGATGGAGCCGAAATTCAACGCGCGGCAGAAGGGCGTTACCCATGCGGGCGAAGTCGGCAAGGCGCTCAACGTGGATATGGGCAACTGGTACGAGACGACCGGCGATAACTATTTCTCGCACCTGAACCGCACGTCCATCCAAGCGGCTGTTGCCGAGGTGCGCGGCGCTGACTTCGCAGATGGCGTCGCCGCCATGAAGAAGGCCGAGGCGGTCGAATATGCCCACAAGGCGGTTAAGGGGAGCGGATGGCTTCCCGAGCCGATCCGCATCCCGCAGGACGAGGCCGATACCGCCGAGGTTCATGAGTTCCTCCAGGCGGCTGAATAATTCCGCTGCCGTCGCCGGTTGCGCCATTCTCTCCCCGGCGCGACCGGCTTCCCCCTTTCATCGAGGACACAGACACCATGACAAGCCCCTTACCCATGATGAACATGCCGCAGTTGCGCCTACGCCCTCAAACATGGCCAGAATTGGAAAGATCAGTTTTGGGCCGACTGGATGAACGCACGCACCCAAGGCACCCTGCAACGGCTGCGCAACACCCATGGCCCGGAATGGCTGGAAGCCTATTCTTTGGCCGATTGGCCTAAGTCCCTGTTCGCGCCCGCTGCGCGGCTGAATCAGGAACTCCGCTCCGACCTGTCAGCCGAGGCTTGCCGGTTGCTCATCACCGCATATGCCGAGAACCCCGAGCAGGTCGATTGGAGCGACGTACAAGCCGCTCTGGATATGGCCCTCAAGGCGTTCGACCTACCTGCCGACTATCCACAGATCGCATTCGAGGCCAGTCAAGCAGTTTGAGGGGAGCCCACGCCCCTCCCCTCAAATTCCCCTCCCCTCCCGCCTCGTCGGCTTTTGCTGGCGGGGCGGCTTTCGGTTGCAAGGATATGAAATCGAGCATATATTAATATCCCTAAAAGGATATAAAGCCATGCCGCTCTACATCAAAGACCCCGAGGTCGACGAACTCACCAACGAGCTTATCAGCCTCACTAAATCCTCCAAGGTCGAGGCTGTCAAAACGGCGCTCAAACATGAGATCGCGGAGCGCAAGCGCCGCCTGCCAATCCGTGAGCGTCTGGCCAAATCGCTTGCCATGGCCCAGCAGGCCGGGCCGTTCGCCCCCGGCGATCATAAGCGCGAAACAGATGAAATGTGGGGTGAGCCAGATTGATGCTGTTTATCGATGCCTCGGTCATTGTCGCCATTCTTGCCGGTGAGGATGACGCGGCCGAGCTGATGGGCAGACTGGAACGCGCCGAAGGCCCGTTCCTCGTCTCCCCCATCGCTCGGATGGAAGCGACGCTTTCCCTATCGCGTCGCCTTACCGACGCCAAAGGCCGGGAACAGCCTGCAACGCCAGAAATCGTCCAGCGGGCGCGGGCAATGGTCGATCAGTTCGTGATCGACATGGAAGCCAAGGACGCGATGATATCGGGGGACGTAGGGAACAAGGCACTCGATGCCGCCCAGACCTATGGCAAGATCGTCAATGCCCCGGCAAAGCTCAACATGGGCGACTGTTTCGCCTATGCTTGCGCGAGGGCCTATAGGACGAAGATCGCATTTAAGGGTGACGACTTCACCCATACCGATCTAGGCTGGTGATAGCCAAAGGAGAAGGAAATGCTCGACTCGCTCGGAAACATTATGGTGACGATCGCCACCGGGCTAGTCGTGCTTGTGGTCGGCTTCTTTGTCCTGGCCATGCTCGATGAGTGGCTGTCGGGCAAGGCGGGCAAGCCCTTCTTTTCCTTTGGTGTCGTCGCCATCATGGCGATTGCATCGGTCTTTTGGTGGGGCGGCTGGTGGTGGCAGAGCGCCGCCGCGCAGTCCGGACGGAACGAGAATTATGGCTATGGGCTGGTCGCCGTATCCGGCACCCTCGCCCTGGCTATTCTCATTCGCAACTTCATTGGAACAAAATGGCCTTGGGCCATCGTCGGGACCGCCTTGCAGCTCGCCATTGCATGGCATTTCAGCGGCGCGCTTGCCGTGCTGGCGATCATGTGTCTGGCTGGCGGAACGCTCCCCGGTGGGGGCGGATCAAGGCCCGTCGAAACGACGCGCCACGTCTATATCAACCGCGCCGAATACTGATTAGGCCCTAGAACCAGCGGAGGCCGCTGCGCGGCCACTTTCCGGCCCAGGTCGGGGAAAGAGGGCGCTGTCCCCCTCTCCCCAGCAAGCGCAAAATCGGCATCCCCCATCCTTCCCTCACATTTTGTTCGGTGCAGGACGCCCAAGCGCGGATTTGCTAACGCGGATCCGCGCTTGGGCGCGCTTCGCGTGGGCGGTCCCCCCTGCCCTTTTTGCGCTTGCCCCCCTCTCCCCCGCTCTCTCCGCCGAGGTCTCAGGAGCAGGAGCGGTGCCCCTGCCCCTTCGGGACAGAAGGCCGCTTCGCGGGAACGGAAAGGAGAGTTCACCCATGGCAAAACTGACCAGAGCACAGCGCAAGGCCCATGCCGCGGCCGAGGCGATCTTGACCAAAGACCGGCTCACAGAGGACGAGCGCGAATTCGTTTTCCAGAATTGGCACGAAGGCGCGAATCACATCAACGGCGTAGCGGGCGCGTTTTTCACCCCTTGGGACCTGGCCGCAGATTTCGCCCTCGATGGCGGTTCTGGCCGCATCATCGACCTTTGCGCAGGGATCGGAATCTTGAGCTATTTCCTGCATCGCCGTAGCCAATGGGGAACCCGACCGGCGGAAATCACCTGCGTTGAGTTCAACCCGCGTTACGTGGAAGTCGGGCGCAAGCTCTTGCCCGAGGCCCGTTGGATCAATGCCGATGTGTTCGACTGGCGCGAACTTGAACTAGGTCAGTTCGATTGCGCGATAGGCAATCCCCCTTTTGGCAGGGTCCGGCGCACGGCCAACGGCCCTCGATATCGCGGGCCGGAGTGTGAATTTCATATCATCGACATTGCCGCAGAGCTTGCCGATTATGGCGCGTTCATCATCCCGCAGCAGTCCGCGACCTTTAAATATTCCGGCTGCCAGTGTTTCGAGCGCCGCACGAGCGGGCGCGGCATAGAGTTCGAGCGCAAGACCGGCCTTGATATGGATATTGGGGCGGGCGTGGATACTTCGATTCACCGTGACCAATGGAAAGACACGTCCATTATTTGCGAGATCGCCTGTTTCGATTTTGCCGCCGCACGCGAGCGCCGCGCCGCAGAACGCGCCCGCCTGGACGCTAAGCCGCAGCCGGTCGCATCGCCCTTCCCGGCCACACAGCTTGAATTGATCTAGGGAGGTGCAGGCCATGACGAAGCGCCGATTTGTTGAAGTCTACGACACCCCCTCGGGCATGGGCGGATCGCATACCGTCGAGATCGTCGAGGAATCGGCAGGAGACCGGGTCAAGGTTCGCGTCTGGTACGGACGCCCGACCCCGAACGGATGGGAACGCTGGCGCGATTGGGACGGGTTCACCTTTGAGGCCGCTAAGAGTGCTTTAACCAATCGCAGACGCATGGCGCTCTATAAATCGAGCTAACCAGTTTGAGGGCGAAGCAGCATTGCGCGGACGCAGCCCGCGCACCGGGGAGGATGGGCCGCCCCGGCCGAGGCAACGGCCTTGCCCTCAAATCGGAGGTGACAGCAATGTGGTTTCTACCGCTGCGCGTCACTCTTAGAATGAAGAAGACCCGGACGAGCTGCGAACTCACGATCCGGGTCCTAATCATCATCTAAGAGAGGTCGGGGAGGCGAAAGCCTTCCCGGCCACTCCGGACAATATAAGCCTTCCCACGGGTTTTGAAAAGTCCGAGCCAGCAAGCCCCTGCCAGCCCTTGGCCGCATCGAGCGGCCGCGCGCTGGATCGAGGGGAGCCCCGAAGCCCCTCCCCTCGCGCTCCCCGCCCCCCGCATAAAGAAAAACCGCCGCCAAGGCGCCGGCGATCCAGTCAGCCGGTTTGCTATGGCATGTTGTCGGCGTGGCTCACTTCTTCACGGACGGACCTGGGCGGGATTTCTCGTAACGGGTTGCATTGCCTTTTCGTCCCGCCTTTCCAAGCAGCCTCTTCATCGGTTCGCGATCGTGCTTAGCACCGGTGCTGCTCAGTTTCTCCGCAGTCCAAATGATGGATTTGCGCATGGTCTGCTGCGCGAAGCTACGCGCTTGGTCCAAAACGGCAACCCGCAAGGGGTTCTCCATTCCGCATCGCTCGCCAGCGCTGTTGGCGCGGCCCCACCATTGAGGCACTCTCCCTGGGAGTGGATAGTCGGGCGGTGCGCTCCCACAATCCTCGTTCCAACGTCAAAAGGGCGAGGTCGTGGCAGTGAGCAGAGTGAGAGTTGCCATGTGGCAACTCAAGCTGATGCCAAGGACGTTAATTTCGCTTAACCTTAAATTTCTTGCATTCTGGAGCGACTCGCGGCAATTCTAACTACGAAAAAATGGCGTAGTTGGAACAGGCCTCGTAGTTATGCAGAAAGCCCGTAGCGCAAAAACACTGGCCCTTGGCACAAGGCCGCCGATGACCGATGTCATCGCGGCCGATGGCGCTGCCCTGTCCGCAGAATTGCTGGCCATGAGGGAGGCCCTCTTCCCACCCGTGTCCCAGAAAACACTTCGCTCCTTCTCATCGGTTGAGACAGCGAAGCTGATCGGTATTGCCGACGCATATTTGCGTCAATTGTCACTTGGTGGCAAGGGACCGCAGCCGGCAATCGGTGCCGGCGGTCGTCGGTCTTATACACTTGATCAGATCAATGAACTGCGTGTTGTTCTGGAAGAGGGCTCCAAAGGAAAGCGCTACCTTCCGCACCGTCGCAGCGGGGAGCATTGCCAGGTTATGGCAGTCGTCAACTTCAAAGGCGGATCGGGCAAAACGACAACAGCCGCGCATCTTGCGCAATATCTCGCACTTAAGGGGTACCGCGTTCTTGCCGTAGATCTTGACCCGCAGGCCTCTCTCACCGCATTGCATGGCTATCAGCCGGAGTATGACATTCAACCCAATCAGACGGTATATGCGGCCGTGCGGTATGACGAGGATCGCAGGCCCCTCAGGGACGTCATTCGCAAAACATACTTTCCAGGCCTCGATCTGATCCCGGGCAATCTCGAGCTTATGGAATATGAGCACGATACACCGAGAGCTCTAGCGGAACATGACTCAGAACCGTTTTTTGGACGTCTTGCTACAGCTTTGGGAACCGTTGCTAGCGATTACGACGTAATGATCCTAGACTGCCCCCCGCAGCTAGGTTTTCTCACGCTCGGAGCTCTCTGCGCAGCCACGGGGCTACTGATTACCGTTCATCCACAAATGCTGGATGTAATGTCGATGTGCCAATTCCTGCTGATGGCAGCGGATATCCTGAGGGTGGTCCAAACATCCGGCGGAGATCTAGAGTACGACTTCATTCGCTATGTCGTGACACGTTTCGAGCCGGCCGACGCGCCCCAAACACAGATGGTTGCGTTCATGCGGTCCCTCTTCCGAGATCGTGTCTTGAATAGCACAATGGTCAAATCAACCGCCATTTCTGATGCCGGCCTGTCGAAACAGACACTCTATGAGATTGGAAGAGAAAACTTTTCAAAGCAGACCTATGACCGGGCCATGGAATCTCTCGATGCCGTCAACGACGAGATCGACAGGCTGATGCAACAGGCTTGGGGGAGGGCTACGTGAGCCGCAAAGATACTCTCAAGGCGATGTTATCGCGGCGTTCCGCGGAGTTGCCAGGTGGCAACTCTGACCCGCTTCCCCCAACTGTAGAAGCACCACCGGCTATTTCGCACGTGCAGTCAGGCGCGGTAGGTGCCATGGGACGATCCCTTGGCCAAATTGCATCTGCAGCCGAGCGCGCGAAAGCCTTGATCGCATCAGGGGCCTCCGTTGTCGAGATACCCGCTGACAAGCTCGTCGGGTCGTTTGCCAAGGATCGGCTCGACGATGAAGGGGCAGAGTTTATGGTCCTCTATCAGGCAATTAAGGAGGCCGGACAAAAAAGCCCCATCCTGGTTCGACCTCATCCCGATGAACCTGAACGCTACCAGATCGCTTACGGTCACCGGCGTGCGAAGATTCTAGCCAGGCTCGGTCGGCCGGTCCGTGCGGTGGTAGAGAATCTCACAAACGAAGAACTCGTTGTGATCCAGGGGCAGGAAAATTCCGCTCGGCAAGACCTAAGCTACATCGAGCGCGGAATGTTTGCGCTGACGCTTGAGGAGCAGGGCTTTGATCGGGCTGTAATCATGTCGGCCCTAAGCATGGAGAAGACGCAGCTCTCCAGGCTTCTATCTCTCACCAAGTCAATTCCACGAAGCGTCATCGCCGCAGTTGGTCCGGCGCCAAAAGCCGGTCGGCCCCGGTGGAGCGCGCTTGCCGAGCGGATTGCCGGACTTAAGAACCAGAGCCGTTTGGACGCTGCGCTGACCGATCAGAAGTTCATTGAAGCGGACACAGATCAACGCTTCGTCCGACTTTTCAACGCTCTCGCTCCCAAGAAGGCATCTGCCAATTCGAAGCCGTCCGTGGTGAAAGACGAGAGTGGACAGAAGATCGCGACAATCCAAAGGACGAGCAATTCAGTTGCCGTTGTGGTGGATGGCGAAGGATCATTGGAGTTCGGGGAGTTCGTCGCAACGCGTCTGCCCGAGCTCTATCGACAATTCGAAAACGAGAAGGAGAAGCCGACCTAATCAGATTGCCGATGTAAAGGCCGCAAAAGAAAAAGGCCCCCGAAATCACGTCCGGAAGCCCTTCTCAGTCATAAGCAAACAGAGAATCGCATTTCCGCGAATCGTAGTCAAGAGTCCCTACCGGGATAGCGTCGTTTCGGCGAGCGGATTTCTTTTGCCTAGCGATAGGTGAAGGACAATGCAAACACATATCACGACGACGCCCTTTGGGCGGCGAGCGGTGACGCTCGGCCAGATTGCAAGCCAGGCGAATGCCAGGGCGATGCCGAGGGCGGCGATCGCAAACAAATGGGCGGTATTCCACCACATCCGTGAGGCACGGGAGATGCTTGGCGCGACGGGTCAATCACTATCGATCCTCAATGCCCTGCTCTCGTTCCATCGAGAGACGGAGCTGTCCGCCGAAGGCGAGCTCATTGTGTGGCCGTCCAACGAACAGCTCACGGCGCGCGCAAACGGCATCTCGCCGGCGACCCTGCGACGCCACCTTGTGGTGCTTGTCGATTGTGGGCTGATCATCCGCAGAGACAGCCCGAACGGAAAGCGCTTCGCGCGTAAGGGCAGGGGCGGTGAGATCGAACAGGCCTATGGCTTTGATCTTTCCCCGATTGTTGCGCGTGCCGAGGAGTTCAAGGATCTGGCGGAGGCCGTGCAGGCCGAGAAGAAGGCATTTCGTGTCTCCAGGGAGCGCCTGACGCTGCTACGGCGCGATATCGTCAAGATGATCGACGCAGGGATTGAGGAGAAAGTCCCGGGTAACTGGGGCAGGGTGCTCCAGACCTATCAGGCGATTGTCTCCAGGCTGCCCAGGATGGCACCACGCCAGCTAATCGAGGACATTTGCGCCGATCTCCACGAGCTTCACAGCGAGATCCGTGACGTGTTGGAATCTTTCGCAAATTCACAGAATATGAACGCCAATGAGTCTCATTCTGATCGCCACATACAGAATTCAAAACCAGACTCCATATCTGAATCTGAAGGTGGCTCTAGAAATAAGAATGAAGCGAGCAGCAGCGCCGGGGAAACCGACAACGTACGGAGCTTGCCGAAGCGGGATCTGCCATTGGGAATCGTGCTGGAAGCGTGCCCAAGCCTGCGGGAGGTGGCGCAAGGCGGCGATATCCGCAATTGGCGGGACTTTCTGGCGACGGCCGAGCTTGCCCGGCCAATGCTGGCGATCAGTCCGAGCGCCTGGAGCGACGCCCGGGAGGTCATGGGTGAGCAGCATGCGGCGATCACGCTGGCGGCGATCTACCAGCGATCCGAGCAGATCAATAGCCCGGGTGGATATCTGCGCGGCCTGACTGAGCGGACGAGGGCGGGCAAATTCTCCACCTGGCCGATGATCATGGCGCTGCTCAACGCAGGCCTCAAGGTGCAGAAGTCGCCTGAAACCAGCGCCGGGCCCACGAAAGGCCCTGATGATGATCATCCACGTCTGCAGGTTTCGGATTCGCTGCTGAAATCCCTTCAGAAGCCGAGACGATGATGTTGGGCTCATCCACCGGCGGGACCAACAGCGCCTTCCGCGTCATCGGCAATCAGCCCCGAGCGTCGGGCCCGATCGATCAGGTTCTTGACCGAGGAGGGCGACCATTTCGTGCCGCCGCGCGGCGTTCGCTCGTGAAGTCGTTCGAGCTGGCCAGCAATCTCGCGAAGCGTCAGATCCGGGTTCGAGGAATAAATGCCGGCAACAAGCGTCATCAGTCGATCCTCGGGAAGCCGCGGCGGAGATTTTCGGAGAAGGGCAGGGTCAGCCATGCGCTCGGCGACCAGCCACTTCACGGCGCGCCGAAGCCGCTCCGGCGTCCAGTCCAGACCCCGCTGCTTGAGGACACGCGCGATGTCATCCCATGAGTGATCGGGGCGCATGCGCCGGACGGTCGGAAGCCACTGGGTGGCGGTCGCCTGGATACGAACTCCATAGGCGGCTTTCTGTGCCGCCGTCATCCTGGCCAGCACATCCGGCCTCCGTTCACGAATGCCGGGATTGCCGGGCAGCCGTCCTTTCGCCTTGGCCGCCAGGATACCAGCCTTGGTACGTTCCGAGATCAGTGCGCGTTCGAGCTGCGCGACGGCGCCGAGAACCTGCAGCGAGAACATGCCCTGGGGCGTCGTGGTGTCGATCGGGTCGCGCAGCGATCGGAAATGCGCTCCCTTTGCCGTCAGATCCTCGATCACCTCGAGCAAATGGCTGACGGAACGCGCCAGGCGGTCCAGCCGGACGACGACGAGCGTTTCGCCGGCGCCGATCTCGCGCACCAGCTTGGCGAGGGCAGGGCGGACACGTGATGCACCGGAACCGTGCTCCTGGACGATCGTGTCGCAGCCGGCCGAGCGCAGCTCCATTTCTTGCGCTTCCGTGGCCTGCTCGTCCGTGGAGACGCGCGCATAGCCGATCAGGCGGCCCTGTGGTCGACGGGAAGTGCGTTTCGGCGCGTCAGCGGCCATTTGCAGCGCCTGAGAGACAGTTGAAGGGCAGATTTCCAAACACAGAGGATAGGGATAAATGATCGTTTGTAAACGTGTCTTGTGGTTCTTCCGTTCACCCTGAGGCCCGCACAAGCCCACTAAATCTGCGTTTCTCGTCGATCTGAGGGCGGGCCAAAGCATCGCTGTTCAATCCAGAAGCTCACATGCGCTCTATGGTATACGCGCGTGAAAAGTCTATCCCTGTGACGGAAGCGAAGGATGTGTTAGCTTCTGTAACAGGATTTATCAGGGGCAATTTCAATGCGTTACGAACTCGCCGATTTGCCTCTGAAGTCATTGCTGCCAGCCCTTGGTGACGCCGAGGACCAGCTCGCCAGGCTCGACGAAAGAGTTGCCCGCAGCGAAGTCGGGGCAGGCTTCATTGAGCGCGGACACTTCTTCGATGCAGCCGCGAGCATGTGGGTCAACGGTGAGCTTGTCCATGTCGAGGACCTCGTGCTGCGCGACGCCTGGATGGATATCCGCACGCCCACCCACGAAACCGGCCTCGCACACGGCATTGTTCGAGCTCGACGCAAGATTGCCGCTGCGCCAGCCGGCTGGCCGCTTACGTCTGCCGGATTGAAGGCTCTGCGTGGCCGAGCTCTCGACGAGGAGCTACCGGAAATGGACCGGGGCAGGGGAGGGGAAGAGCTCGAGCATCCCGGCGATAGGGAGGAGGACGATGCACTGGCCATTGAATTCGCCGAGATCGATGCGGTGCTCGCCCGGTCCAATCGGCTGCTCGCGGGAGAGGTCGAAGCCGCTCCGGCTCCGGTTGAGGCGACGATGGCCGGCGACCTGATGATCCGCGATCCGGAATGGAACGAAGACGAGCGGCTGGGCGCTTGGCTCGATCTCATGGCGGAAGCCGATCGGCTGCCACCTTCGCTCGGCGCCGCGCTGCTGTGGGACGCATGGGAGGCAATCGAACCCCTAGAGCGACAACACTGGCTCGGCCAGCTCATGGTCGGCGCCTACCTGCGCTCGCGGGGCAAGGTTGGCTCGCACCTGCTCGCCTTCTGTGTAGGGCTCCGCGCCTTGCCGCGAGAGCGCCGGCGCGCACGCGATACCAGCACCCGGATCCTTGCCTATCTCGACGCTATGCAGGCCGCCGCCTCGGCCGGGCTCAAGGAGCTCGATCGATTGAACCTTGCAAAAGGACAGATGGAGCGGCGCCTGCGCGGACGTCGATCCTCTAGCACCCTGCCCATCGCCATAGAGCTATTCCTGTCGCGACCGGTCGTCACCGCTGCAATGATCGCAGCGACCGCCCGGATCACGCCGCGGGGGGCCCTGAACCTGATCGACGAACTGGGCGTGCGTGAGTTGACGGGCCGGGGACGATATCGGGCGTGGGGCGTGCTTTAAAGGCAGGCACCGTGGCAGCGTCCGTTGATAAGAGTGGCGTCGGGATCGCATCGCGTTGTTGCGGCGATCGTCACGGGCCAGGACCGATGGAGCGCCGGCGTCTCGATGATGCAGACAGGCGACCAGAATGGTGGCGCGGCATGGTCGAGGCTTCGCATTTCGTGCGCGACAATGCGGAGTCAATCGGCCAATGCACCGAGGCTGCGCGCACGGCCGGCGCGGATCAACGTTGCACGATCACCGTGAAAGCGCTGGTGCGGTAGTATAGACTTGTCGCGAGTTTCGAGAATGCCCATCACATCTTTGGACATTGGAGTTGCCGCACTTGATGATGCTTGACCACCTCACCGTCATAGCCCCGACGCTGGCCGAAGGTGAACATACGCGAAATCTTGAGTGTATGATAATGTCCTTTATCCAATAGCTCGGCAGCCGAAGGGGAGGGTGTTCGGATGGAGATCGCGAAGGGCCTATGGGATGCATTATGGGCATCGCCGCAGGGACAGGGAGCCTTCGTTGCCGGTCTGGTGGCAATCATCACTGCATTGATAACGTCGGTTGTTACGATCTACGTCTCCAGCAGTCGAGGAAAGATCGATGCTCGGCTGACAAAACTGAGGGCTGAATTGGAAAGCGAGGCTGCGGAAAGGCGTGCGAAATTCGACAAGGAAATCGCCGAATGGAAGGCTGGAGTCGATAAGGACGCTGTTGAACGGCGGCATACCTTTGACGAACGACTAGCCGGTTTGAAAGCCGAATTCGATCAGCAGGTGAATGCGCATAGACTCGAGATCGAACATCGAACGCTTTTCGCAGCCGAGCGTGTCGCTCGTGAACTTATGTCGCACGATAACTGGCAGTGGCGATCCTTCAAAATCATCCAGGCACATCTCGGAGGGTTCGAGGCCAACGAGCTTCGCAAGATTCTCGTTAGGGCGGGCGCTATTCGCGTCAAATCGAACACCGGACAGGAACTTTGGGGCCTCATTGAGCGCAACAAAGGTAGTATCGGCGCAGAACGACTAGCTCCTGACGGCGGAGGAGGAGGCGTTGAGATCGGATCGTTCGGCGAACGCATTATCCAAGCGCCAGTTCCGGATCACGAGATCCCATGAATTTGATTGTCCGTCCGTACTGAGCAGGCGTGCAAGTATGGAAGAATCCTCGAATGAATATCTGCAGCGCTACAAGCTACTCGATCCCTGTGAGAAAAGCCGGGAGCGGTCGATTCCGTGCGGGGTAGGGCAGGGGGGAAGCTCCCAGAGGCACGTCGGCCAAGTCCTTCCGGCCTAATTGCCACCCCACTATGCCGTAGAGGCTCTTCGAGGCTAATAGGCGGCGCAGTCGCCAGCAGTGCAGCTCCGCTTGGCTCCGTCTTGCTTTCGTGACGGATGGCTGACAGGACACGCGTCGCGCGCAGCATCTTTGCCCTCTAAAATTTCCCCGGCCGACCACCCCCACCCGGCAAGCCGGGCAGGGGACCCCCGGATCGGCCTTCCTCGCGGACCAAATTTTCCGGGCGCCGATGCCCTCCACATACGTTCCGGCCCTATGGGTGCGCCCGTCCCTCAAGGCCCTGTCTCACAAGCCCCCGTCAGCAAGACGGAGCCAAGGAGACAGCTATGAGCGAGACCCGCGCCGACACCTACCAGCGCATCACCGACACCATCATCACAGCCCTTGAGAATGGCACACGGCCTTGGATGAAGCCCTGGAGTGCCAGCCAGGTCGGATCGAACTTCCCCCGCCCACTTCGCGCCAATGGCGAGCCCTATCGCGGCATCAACATCCTGCTTTTGTGGCTTGCGACCGCCACCCACGGCTTTGAGCATCAGCGGTTCATGACCTATCGGCAGGCGCAGGAGCTCGGCGGCCAGGTCCGCAAAGGCGAGAAGGGAACGCTGATCGTCAAATACGGCACCATCAGCCGCAAGGCCGAGAACGCCAAGGACGAAGACCGGGAAATCCCCTACCTGAAGGGCTATACCGTCTTTAATCTCAGCCAGATCGATGGACTTGCGGACGAACATTATGCCGTGCCGACACCTCTGCCAGTCGAGCAGCGTATCGAACGCGCCGAAGTCTTTGCCCGGAACACCGAGGCCAGCATCATCCATGGCAGCAACAAAGCCTGCTACATTCCCGCCGCTGATCGCATCCAGATGCCGCCATTTGCGGCCTTCGTCAGTCCGGAAGCATACTACTCGACGCTCTTTCACGAATTGGCCCACTGGGTCGGCGCAAAGCATCGTCTCGACCGCATCAGCAGCACCAATAGGAAGACCAAGGCCTATGCTTTCGAGGAACTGGTGGCCGAAATCACCGCATGTTTCATTTGCAGCGACCTCGATCTCACCGCTAGCGTTCGCGATGAGAGCACGTCGTATCTGGCAAGCTGGCTCAAATGTCTCAAGCAAGACAAAAAGGCCATCTTCCGCGCAGCGTCACGCGCGCAGGCCGCAGCCGACTTTCTGCACAATCTTCAGGAGGGCAGGGCGGCCGCATAGGCCGCCTATTTCTCGATTGGTCCTATCGATTCATACGTTTAGTCGTGTTAACATTCTAAACAAAAATGAGGTTTGAAGTCATGCCACAGGCAGCCGAAATCATGACGCACGGCACCGCAGAGCAGGTGGTTCGCGAACTTGCCAGTCGCCACCAGATCACCGCAGCGCGATCCGAAATCGATGATTGGGCGGATGCTGTGACGCGCCTTGCGGGAGACGATGTGACCTTGGACGACGTCGAAGAGCTGATCGTTGCCTTGCGACGTTCGGGAGCCGTTGATGGCCAGACCCTGACCCGCCTTCATTCGCGATATCTCGACGAGCGCAATCCCCCTAATGTTTGATCCGTTCGGCGACTTTGCCAGCCGCGGATATCTAAGGAACCACGCAGCGCAAAAAGATCCAGATAAAGTCAAGCAGCTCGAACATGCCGCGTTTCGCGGCAATGTCGAGCGCGCAATGACCATTTTGGAAGGTCGCGATCATCTCGACTACAAGGACTTAAAAGAGGTTCATTCAATCCTCTTTTCCGACCTTTATCCTTGGGCCGGACAGGACCGACGCGAGAACGCGCCCAACATCGATATCACTAAGGCCGGAATCGAAGGGATGTTCAGTCACCCTCGCGATATCGAGCTTGCCGCCAATCATGCGCTTGAGCGCGGGCAGAACGTGGCCGTCATGCGGGAGAGGCCGGGGGAGATCATGGGCTATCTTGCCCATGCCCATCCATTTCTGGATGGCAATGGCCGAACGATCATGACCATCCACGCCGATCTTTGTCGGCGGTCTGGAATCCACATCGACTGGTCACAGACCCAAAAGCGCGCCTATCTCACAGCCTTGACCAAAGAGCTTCAGGAACCCGGCAAGGGTCATCTCGATTCGTACCTCAATCCCTTCATTCGCGAGGGCGCGCTTGATCGCGCCGCCATGAGTCAGGCGCTTCAATCGTTGGCAGGGCTGGGACCCGAGGCTTCGGCCGCCAGCCAAAGGACGCTTATCCCGTCGCGCGAGATCGATACCCACATAACCCGGGCCGAAGTGGAGGCAGGAGCGGTTGAGAACAAAAACTATGGCCAGGTCCGCGCTGCTCTTCATCTTTCGGCCGAGAAAGTGTTTGCCAACCCCGCAAAGATCCTCGAAGCGGCCGAGAAGGCAGCTTTCGAGGGCCGGATGGGCGATACCAGCCTGGTCGATGCCTTTGGTTCGGATCCAAAACAGTTCGGCAATTTTCGCGGCAAGGATGGTCCGTTCTCGAGCCGGGAAGAGCGGCAGGAGCATCGCAATGCCGTCGCGCAGCAATACCCCCTGAAGTCGCAGCTTCGCGAGTATCTGGCGCTTGTTCATTCGATCCGACAACAGCTTAGCTACGACAAGCACGATCTTGCCCGCCGCAGCCTTCAGGCAGTTCCCCAGCCATCCGAAGGTCTCAGCGAGGCTATTCGTTTAGGACGCACCTTCACAGAGGAGCAGGCCGCCGAGCTGAGAAGCGCGGTCAAAGCATTTGAACGGCGGTTGGGCGATGATGCCGGCCATCTGCGGAGCCTCGTCAAGTTCAAGCCCGGTCTGGCTGAAAAGCACGGCATCGATCAATCGACGTTGCAGGAGGCACGGAGCGCGCTGCGGAAGCTCGACAAGGGCCTAAGCCAGTTGCGTGTACAAGAGCGTGCCCAGGTCAAAGATCGCACGCAGGAGCGGGGCGGGCCGATCCGGTAGGCATTGCCCGACCGGTTGATTGGATGGGGCGGTCATGAGCGACTGCCCCTTTGTTTTTCATCGATTGGCCGATGATGGGACGCTAAGAGCGGCGTCCCGTCCGGCAACCTCATGCCGCCACGATTTTCCCCGGCCTGGCGGCCTTCCTCGCGCAACAAAATCGCGTCGTCATTCGGCCCTTCGCTTTGCTCCGGCCCTTCGGGTGCAGTCCGGTTCGTGCCCGCTCTTTTTTCGCTCCCATCGGCAAATCGAAATCAAAGGAGCAGAACGATGACCGACAACCTCTCCAACTTCATCCAGCTCAACGCCAAGACTGTCATTGGCAACATCGCCACCATCGCATTCGACGTCGACATCACCGGCGAGCCGGTTGTCAGCGACAACGAAAAGGCCCCCAAGTTCCGGCTTTTCACCAAGAGCCCGCGCGGCCGTCGCGTCGAGATCGGCGGCATCTGGCAGCGCCTGAACCGGGATGACGAACCCTACTACACGCTGACCATCAGCACCGGACACTCCCGGTTCTACGCCAACCTCGGCCGCTATCCCGGTCAGGACGACGACACGCTCTATGCGGTCATCCCCAACGAATACCTAAACGGCGAGCGCCGGTCCTGATGGATCGGCCCCGGCAGGGGCGGCGGGCAAACCCGCTGCCCCCGGTCAACGAAAGACGGGAGCCCATCATGGTCAAAATGTACGCAATCGAACTCACGTGAAGTGATTTCAAAGATCATCGGTATGGCAGGAATCGACGCAATTGCGGTCATTGAGGAGAGAACCGAAAGATCTGGAAAGCTGTCGTCTTCTCCATGCCCTATAGGAGCGAAGCGCGAGCAATATCGAGGACGTGATGTTTTAAATCGGGGAATTGGCGTTCAGCCCATCGGCTGATCTGCCAGTAAAGCGGGATGTCTGCCACAGTGCCCGGAATCAGTTCGACGAGGCGCCCCCGCCTGTATATGGGGCTGCACCAAGCTGATTGGGTTGAGGCACCAGCCCATGCCCAGCATGCAAGCTTCGATAAATCCTTGAGTCGATGGCAGCCAATGTGTCGGAGGCGCACAGGCAGAGGAAAGGTGTGTCGCAATCCAATCCTGTTGCATAGTGTCCTTCTGATTGAAGGTAAGTGCAGGGGCGTTGCCTACCGTTGCCGCTGTTACGCCATCTGAAAAATAGCGACTGAAGAATTTCGGACTGGCGGTTGCGACATATCGTAATTTCCCCAAGGCGGTCACATCGCATCCTGCCACTGGTTCGGACATGGAGGTGACGGCTGCAAGAACCCGACCCTTTTTCAGCCAATCAGCCGTATGATCTTGATCGTCGACCGCGATATTGAGCAGAACGTTGGAGCGTTCTGCAAAAGCCGTCGCCGCTGGAAGGAACCACGTTCCAAGACTATCTGCATTGACGGCAACGTCTATCGTCACTGGCCCTTTGCTAACTTCACCAAGCTCAGGCAATTGCTCGAGCAGGTTGTTTTCCAGCTGCTCGACCAGGACCATATGACGGCACAGCCACGCTCCTTTTTCAGTCGCGCGACAGGGCGTGCCTCGCTCGATCAACACGGCGCCCAGCCTTTCTTCGAGAAGCTTTACGCGCTGGGAGATGGCGGATGGCGTGACGTGGAGGGCCTTGGCGGCTTTCTCGAAACTGCCGGTGCGGACGATCATCGCTACTGCCGCCGCAGCGCCATAGTCGAGCATCATTAGTTGGCCTTATTCACGTTAAGCATCATTAAATTTTCTAACTCGCACCAATGCGCTATCGCAACTGCAAACAGCAGGGCGATACGCAATGAGCACAACCGTATTTCTAACTGGTCTTGGAATGGGACTGTCCCTGATCGTTGCGATCGGCGCGCAGAACGCCTTCGTCTTGCGGCAAGGGTTGCGGGGAGAGCACGTGCTGGCGGTGTCCTTGGCCTGTGCAGTGTCCGACGCAATTCTGATTGTTGTTGGCGTCACCAGCTTCGGCCGTATCGCAAGTTTACTACCATGGGCTGACCCGGCCATGCGCATTGGCGGAGCAGCGTTTCTGGTTTGGTACGGTGCAAAGAGCATGACGTCTGCGATCCGGTCGACAAGCACCCTCACCGTACAAGGCGCCCGTCGGGACAAGCAGCTTCTGCCAATTCTGCTGACATGCCTCGGGCTGACCTGGCTCAACCCTCATGTCTATCTCGACACCGTTGTCCTGCTCGGTTCGATCTCCACCCAATTTCCCGGTCAACAATCAGCATTTGCTGCTGGTGCAGTAATGGGTTCATTTCTATTCTTTTTCGGCTTGGGTTATGGAGCCGCGCTTCTGCGGCCCATATTCGCAAACCCCGTGGCATGGCGTATCCTCGAAGCTGTGATCGCCTTTGTGATGTGGGCAATCGCAATCAAGCTCATTTTGGGCACCTGACGACACAAATTGGAGCGCGTGATGTATTTGCCGGACCACTTCAAAGAGGTCGACCCCGATCAGATCGCATCAGTCATCGCCGGAGCACCCTTGGCCTGCGTGGTGGCGAACACATCTGATGGGCTCATTGCGAATCACGTCCCTTTGCTGTTCGACAAAAGTGGCGACCTGATCGGTCATTTTGCATTGGCTAACGATATGCATCGCATTGTCGACGATGGTCAGGAAATTTTGGCCATCTTTCGGGGCGTCGATGGCTACATCTCACCCAACTCCTACCCATCGAAGCAGGAACACCATCGTCATGTTCCAACCTGGAATTACCAGATCGTCCACGTCTACGGCGCGATTTCATTCCAACATGACGCCCGCAGCAAGCGCGCGGCGATTGGACTGTTGACCCGCGATCAGGAACGCAGGGTCAATGGCGTCAATGCGTGGAGAATGGCAGATGCGCCAACCGACTACATGCTTGAAATGCTCGACAAAATCGTTGCCTTCCGGATCAAGGTCACCAAAACTGTTGCAAAGTCCAAGCTTAGTCAGAACCGCGATATCCATGACTTTGACGGCGCAGTGCAGGCCTTGAAGCTAAGAGGGAACGAGGCACTGGCAGGGCGGATGTTGGCAAAACGGTAAATCATAGGGGAAGCCGCCTGTCCGCTCTCCTGAAGAGTTTCGGCTGCCGGTAGGCGCCCGAAAGTCCGGGAAGACCGAACCCGCGAGCCACGGACTTGGCGCTATGTGTTTTTCTGGATTCGGCCGACTTGGCGACTGTCGGAAGGTGGTGGCGGAGCGTCAGCACCTGGGCCGCGTTCAGCGATAAAGAGGCTACCACCAAACCTAGACCTTCCCGTAGCCTCCGCTACATTTTTCTTCTGAGCGCCGCAGCTTGACCGGCTCATCGAGAAGGTCAGCACTGGTGAATGATTCTGCCCCTTGTTCGATCCGCGCCGGAGGCGGATCGAACCCACCCCTTGCCCTCGGTGAGCACTGTGGCATTGCCACTTTCAATATAGACGCCCGGGCCGGCCCCGTTTTCCAGCCCGTAGGGCCGGAGCCCGGTTTCGAGGGAAACCGGGCGGAGCAGGCGAGGCCAGAACGCGCTTCCAAATAGCGCCGTAGTGATGGCCGAGCCTGTGGTAAACGGGGACGGGCTGGCTTCCGCCTAGCCCTTTGCCCCCGCCTTAGCAGGGCCGAAATTGAGTTGACCGACGACGCGGAGCATTTCTGGGCGCCGGAAGTAGACCGCACGTCCGCAGCGGAGGGGAGGGTTGCCGCTGATCAGCACGATTTGTTCATCGGAGCGCATCTGTGTGACCTCGTGGGGGAGGATCAGGGGCCGTTGGGAGAGTTGCATCGACCGCGTTCGGGACGACCCCATATCGCGCGATGTGCGCGATAGCTGGCCGACTTCGACAGTGGTAGTGCCACAGCGTTTGGATATGTATTCGGCAGTTTCGGGATCATTGATGGCCGAGAACGATACCCAGGATGCAGACTCGAACCATTTGGAAGTGGCATCGCGCCCGCCAAAGGCTTCGCGCATCTGGCCGAGGGACTGGAACAGCATCAGCAGCGTGACGCCGTACTTTCGGCCCGCATCGCGGGCCGTCTCGATAATCCGCATGTAGCCTAGTCGGGCGGCTTCATCGAGCAGGAAGAGTGCGCGTTCGGGCATATCGCCATTGCGGTTGTAGATGGCCTTGAGGAACGCGCCGATAATCACACGAGCCATGCCGGGGTGATTTTCGAGGGTGGAGAGATCGATGTTGATGAACACGGTCGAACGACCGTCGGCAATGTCATCTGTTTTGAACGCACTGCCCGACACCACGGCGGCATAGTTCTCGTAGGAGAGCCAGTGTGTTTCCTTGGCGGCGGTCGCATAGACGCCAGAGAAGGTTTGCGGCGTCATGTTGATAAAGGGGCCAACGACCTCTTTGACGAAGCGCGATGAGGTTTCGGTGTGCAGTTCTTCGAGTTTGGTCTTTAGGGTCGCTTCGGGTTCGGCCAGGCGCTTGCGCACGATCCGCAAGGATCGGTCGCGCGTCGCTGTGCCGTCGGGATCTTTGTCCCCTTCTGGATTGTCGCCCAACACCACGTCCGCGATGATCGCGGTAATGAGCTGTTCGGCCATTGTGCGGAAAAAGTCATCCGAGCCAGAGGTAACGCGCGGCTTCTCGCTCATCAACCAGGCCGCTACAGAAGCGATATCCTCTTCGGGCTTGTTGCCATGAAGGCCGATCCAGTCGAGAACGTTAAACCCAAAGTGCGGTGTTTTGGGATCGAGCGTATAGATCTTCTGCCCATTGCGGTCGCGATGCTCGCTAACCATGGGCGCGATCTCGGTCGAGGGATCGAGAACGATTAGCGAGCCTTTGAACTTGAGCGCGGTCGGGATGACGACCGAAGTGGTTTTGAAGCCGCCCGAGCCGGCGAAGACGAGGCCATGTGTAGAGCCGAATCCAGCATCGAAACATAAAAGTGGCGCGGCACCGCCGCGCCCCCATGTTTCCTTGCGCCGCGGATCGAAGTTTACGCCGGCGACACTATCTTTGTCGGGCCGATAGGCTTCACCGATGACGATGCCGCCCGAGGACGGGAAAAGCCGCTTTGCCGTTGCTTCATCCATCCAACGGCTGTCACCATGGATGGCGCGGCTGCCAGTCACGCGCCGTGGCGCGTTCGTACCAAAGCCAGCATTGCCCTTTATCGCGACGCGCAGCCCGAACATGGCTACGAAGACGCAGAGCAGCATTCCGCCAGCCGAATAGAAGTCGAGAAAGGTCAGGTGCGCGTCGGCAGGAACCCCGATTTCGGAAAGCCGGGCGTACTCCATCCATGCGCCGAAGAGGGCAGGGGCCAGAGCACCCAAAAGGGCGCCCTGGCCCGCCGACTGGATGAACAGAGAACCGCGCGCGGCAAACAGAAAGATGATGCCAACGAGAGCCGTCGCGCCATAGGGAATGGTCAAACCGACCTGCCCCCATGTCTGGTAGCTCGATGGTGACGTGCCAAACTGTGCGAACCAGTTTTCACTACCCCGCAGGGCGAAGAAGGCCCCGATCATCAGCACTGCTGGTGCGGCCAGCATCAATATCCGCTTTGCTGTCATTGTCGAAAATCGCTTTCCCGCGCAGCCTGAAACGCTCGCGTGTATCGTGATCTTTCAGAGCGTCGGCCGCCTCAACGAGAAGACCGAGGATCACCGCCTTGTCCTCATCGCGCAGACCAGCCTTGGCGACCAAGCCGCCCAGCATGATCTTTTCGTGCGCGTCCTTCCGGCGTTCCGCCGATTTGGCGAATTGAAGCTCTCTTTCCATCCTGTTCAGCCGGCCTCTAAGCCGTCTGTTCAGACTTTTCGTGCGCGGATCGAAATCGGGCAGCAATCTCCTTGAATGCCTTGATAAAGTCTGCATCTGAACAATTAATTTCATGAAGACCGGACTTCACAGCGAGAGCACCGATCCGTTCGCCTTCGCGAGCTTCGGCTTGCGCTAATTCGCTGTTTAGGCGCTGAATTTCCGCTTTTATCTGAGCGGGCGATTTTGAACGCTTTGCCACTTTGCATCCTTTCTGGTGGGTTAAAAGCTGCAAAAAAGATAGCTTTTTTCCGATCATTAAGGCAATATGTTGTTTGCCCGTGAGGGCAATCATCTGAAAGGAACCGGCTTGCCGGTGCTTTTTTGATCATTTTCTAAATGCGCGCTTATACGTCGCTTCGCGACGTGCGCCTGGAGGCTTGATTGGCACGTTCGCCTAACCACCCCTGCCTGCTTATCGGCGCTTGTGCGCCCGGCGAGGGCTGATGGCGATCTACCATTTTGAAAGTCAGGTCATCAGCCGGGGCGACGGGCGTAGCGCTGTTGCCGCCGCAGCCTACCGGCACGCCGCTCGGATGGAATTCGAGCGAGAGGACCGCGTAGCGGACTTCTCGAACAAGAAGAATGTCGCCCATTCGGAGTTTATGGCCCCCGATGATGCTCCCGGCTGGTTGCACTCGATGATGGAGGGCCGGAGCGCCGCCGAGATCTCGGAGGCGTTCTGGAACAAGGTCGAACATTCCGAAACCCGGCGTGACGCGCAGCTATCGAAAGAGTTCGTCCTGGCGCTTCCAAAGGAGCTGACCAAGGAGCAAAACATTGCGCTGGTGCGAGATTTCATCGGCCAACAGATGTTGTCGCGCGGGATTGTTGCCGATTGGGTCTATCATGATGTTGAGGCCAACCCGCACGTTCACATCATGACGAGTTTGCGCCCGCTCACCCAAGAGGGTTTCGGGGCGAAGAAGGTTCCGGTTCTCGATTCTGACGGGACCCCTCAACGCGGCAAGAACGGCAAGATTCAATACCGGCTTTGGGCCGGTGATCGTGGGACGCTGAACGACATGCGCGCCGCCTGGGCGCAGGTTCAGAATGTCCATCTTGCGCGAAACGGAATAGATGCGCGTGTCGATCATCGTTCCTACGCCGAACAAGGAATTGAGCTCACCCCGCAAGGTAAGATCGGCGTTCGGACCCGCAACATCGCCAAAGAAGCACAAGCCGAAGGACGTGAAGCGGATCTTGATCGCATGGCGCTGCATGAGGATTTGCGCCGCGAGAACGCCGCCCGGATCGCGCGCCGACCCGAGATCGTGATAGATGCCGTCTCAAAGGAAAAGAGCGTCTTTGACGAACGCGATATCGCCAAACACCTTCATCGCTGGATCGATGATGGCCAGCAGTTTCAGAACCTTCTGGCTCAGATCATGGCCAGCCCGGAGCTGGTCATGCTTGCGGGCGAGGGTGTCGATTTCGAGACTGGCGAGGTCAAACCGGCGCAGTACGCCACCCGCGAAATGGTGCGTATCGAAGAGACGATGGCGCGGCAGGCCACGTATCTTTCGACCCATGGTTCGTTCGGTGCCCAGGCGCATATTCGCAATGAGGTTCTGGCCAACCATCGCCAGCTTTCCGATGAGCAGCGCAACGCGATTGCGCTCGCCACGGGCAATGAACGTCTCGCCCTGATCGTCGGTCGCGCCGGTGCCGGCAAGACCACAATGATGAAGGCCGCGCGCGAGATCTGGGAGGCGTCTGGCTATCGCGTTGCCGGCGGTGCGCTTGCCGGCAAGGCGGCCGAAGGGCTGCAAAAGGAGGCTGGAATCGAGAGCCGCACCCTCGCGTCCTGGGCGCTGCAATGGGAGCAGGGACGTCTGAAGCTGGACGAGAAAACCGTGTTCGTCATGGACGAAGCGGGCATGGTGTCCTCGCGCCAGATGGCCGATTTTGTATCAGCCGCAGCTCACGCCGGAGCCAAGATCGTTCTGGTCGGTGATGCCGATCAGCTCCAGCCGATTGAGGCGGGCGGGACTTTCCGGGCGCTATCCGAACAGATTGGCTTTGCCGAACTCTCGACCATTTACCGGCAGCGCGAGCAATGGATGCGTGATGCGTCCATGGCCCTTGCGCGGGGCAATGTCAGCGATGCCCTCGCGGCCTATCAGGAGAAGGGCCATACCATCGAGAAGGCGACCAAGGACGAAGCCATTGCGTCCATGGTGGACGATTGGGTTGCCGATTACGACCCGAACCGCACGACCCTCATGCTGGCCTTTATGCGCAAGGACGTGGCCGAGTTGAACGCCCAGGCGCGGGCGGCGCTGATTGAAAAGGGCGTCATCGAACAGGGTCATGCGTTCCGTACGGCCAACGGCATCCGCAATTTCGCGGCCGGCGACCAGATCGTGTTCCTCGAAAACGAAGGCTCGCTTGGCGTGATGAACGGCATGATTGGCCGGGTTGTCGAAGCCGAGCAGGGCAAGATCATTGCCGAGATCGGCGACCCACATAGTGGGGACCCACGTAGTGGGCCGGACGTGCGCCGCGTCGAGATCGAGCAGCATATCTATGCAAAGATCGACCATGGCTACGCCACCACGATCCACAAATCGCAGGGCGTCACCATCGACAGAGTGAAGGTTCTCGCGTCATCGATGTTCGACCGCCATTTGACCTATGTGGCGCTAACCCGGCACCGTGACGCGGTGCAGCTTTATGTAGGTGCCGACGAATTCAAGCGCTCGATCCGCGTCGATCACGCTGCCGGTGTTACCGGCCAGATGATCGATGCAGGGGAGGCGAAGTTCCGCGACACCGAGGACGCCAAGCCGACGCCGTATGTTGATTTGCGCGACCCGGCCGGGATCATGCATCGGCTTTGGGGCGTGAGCTTGCCGCAGGCGATTGGCAAGGCCAATGCCCGAATTGGCGATACGATCACTCTTCGGCGCAATAGCACCGAAGAGGTCAAGGTAAAGGTCGTAGTCGTGGACGAAGCGACCGGCGAGAAGCGTTTCGAGGACCGGATTGCCGAGCGCAATGTCTGGACCGCCAATGTCATTGAGGCGGGCGATCCGGCGTTCTCGAGAGTGGGTGCCGAAGTGCTGTTCAGCCGACCCGGAAAGGTTGACCATGCGCAGGGTGTCACTGGCGAGCTGGTCGAGAAGGGCGAGGCACAGTTCGGTGACAGCCGCCAAGCCAAACCGAGCCCCTATGCCGATGTGAAAACCCCCGATGCTGTTGTTCACCGGCTTTGGGGCGTGACGCTTCCCGAGGCCATATCGAGGGCAGGGGCCGAGACAGGGGACACGGTTTCCCTTCGCCGCAGCGGCGCGGAGGAAGTGACCATAAAGGTTCCGGTCAAAGATGCCGCTACGGGCAAGACACGGATCGAGGAACGGCTTGTCGAGCGCAATGTGTGGGAAGCGAGAAGGCTGGAAGCGGCCGAGACACGCGCAGCCCGTTTAGCCAAAGAGCCGGAGAAGTCCGCCCTGTTCGGCCAGCTCGTCGCGCGCCTGTCGCGTTCGGCTGCCAAATCCACCACGCTCGACTTCACGGGCTCGAAACTTCACGCTCAGGCCGTGGCCTATGCGACCCGTCGGGGCCTCTATGGTGCCCGCGTCATGAAGGCCGCGGCCGTTAATCAAACGCGCTGGCTGGCGCGACAGCGCGACCGGCTTGCTGCCGCCAGTCGCAAGCTCGCGTCCTTTGTCGAGCGGTTTGGCCGCGACCGCACAATTGTCGCGCAGGCCATGCCGGCACCCTCACAGCCCTGGTTGCGCGGTCGCGCGACATGGCGACTCACAATCGAACAAGCCGTGGAGGCAAAGATGCAATCAGACGCCCAGCTCACCGTCCATTGGACGCAGATTCAGGATCGTATGAGGAACGTCTATGAGAAGCCGCAGGAGGCCATGGCCTCAATGGGGTTCGCAAAAGCTTTGCAGGGTGACAGGGCAGCGGCAGAGACAATCAGCGATCAGCTTGCCCGCGATCCACAAGCCTACGGCCCGTTGCGCGGGAAGACCGGCCTGTTTGCATCGAGCGCCGCCAAAGCCGAGCGGGACCGCGCCATGAACAATGTGCCGGCCCTGCGCGACCAGATCGGAAACTATGTCCGGTTGCGGGCCGAGATCGCTGACCTTCGCACGGTCGAGCTTTCGCGCGAGCGGGATCTTCAACGCATCGACGTGCCCGCCATATCCGCAGTGGGCAACCAGATGCTCGAACGGGTTCGCGATGCCATCGACCGCAACGATATCGATGCAGGCATGGCCTACGCCCTGGCCGACAAAATGGTCAAAGGCGAGATCGACCGGCTCAACAAGTCCCTGGACGACAAGTTCGGCAAGCGCGCCTTTGCCTCGAAAGAGCCGAGCGGCCCCGCGTTCGAGCCAGCGGCGGCGAAACTGGCCGAAGGCGACCGGGCGAAGCTGGCAACGGCATGGCCCTTGTTCCATGCCAGCCAGCAGATTGCGGCCCAGGAGCAAAAGCAGGCTCGCCAGCAGGCGAGGGCGCAGACGCAAACCCGCGATCAGGGGATGACGAGATGACCAACCGGCGCGCTGCTATCGCCATCCTCAGTTCCGGCGTCGTCATTCTCGGTTCGATGGCGGCTGCCTTCGCCATTGGCGGATATCGCGTCAACTTCACACCCAGCTACGCCTATGGCCTGTGGCATATCGAGCCACTGGACCGGGAGGTGAGGATTGGGGACAGGATATTCATATGCCCGCCACCGGGCGCGGCGGCGGAGCTGGCGCTTGAACGCGGATACCTGCCGCGCGGCCTATGTGCTTCGGGAACTGGACCGCTCATCAAAACCGTAGTTGCCCTGTCCGGACAGACGGTCGAGATTGACGGCCAGGTCATCATTGACGGCACCCCGCTCCCGCATTCCGCTGTCCTTAAGGCGGACGCGGAAGGGCGGGCAATGCCAGTCCATGGCGGCGGGACCGTGGAAGCGGGCGCGTTCTTTGTTCACTCAGATTTCGTCGGTTCCTATGATTCACGCTATTTCGGGCCGCTCCCGGCCGAGGGAACGCTTGGCCTTGCCCGTGAAGTTCTCACCTTCGCCCCGTAGCCTTGCGCTCTCAGCCGCATTCGTTGCGGGCGGAATCTTCACCGGAGCCGTCGGGTGGAGCGGCCATACGCTCGCCCTTGCTGCCGGCGTCCTGTTCCCGGCGCTCTGGGCCTTCGCCCCGTCGCGCGGCGTTGCCGCTCTCGTCGCTCTCGCCCACTTCCTTGCCGCGTCCCGAGGTCTCCCGGAAGGCGTTGCGATCTTTTACGGCTCCGACATGAGCATGGGCATTGCCCTATGGCTTATGGCCTCGCTCATGTTCGTCGCCGTCCATGCCGGACTTTGGACGCCGAAAACCGGCTGGCATCGCCCCGCCCGCTACGGGCTTGCCGCGATACTCATGAGCTTGCCGCCTTTCGGCATAGCCGGATGGGCAAGCCCGATCACGGCGGCCGGCGTCCTGTTTCCCGGCTGGGGCTGGTTCGGCCTGGCGGCGACAGCGATCGGCCTCATCGCCGTGACGACGCGATATTGGCCGATCGCCACGCTCGTCGTGGGCGGAGCGTTTGCGTGGTCCGCTGCGAACTGGACGCCCCCAGCAGAGCTCGACGGCTGGGCTGGGATCGACACCAGCTTCCAGTTTAGCCAAGCTGGCCAATACGCCGATTACGCCCAGCACATGGCGACGATCGGTATGGTCAAGGAGGCCGCGGGGCAGGGGGCAAGCGTTGTCGTCTTGCCCGAAAGCGCATTCGGAATCTGGACCGAGACCGCTGAGAGGCTTTGGACCCGCGAACTGGCCGGGATCGATGTAACTGTCAATGGCGGGGCTATCGTCATCGACCAGTCCGGATACGATAACGTCATGGTCGAGGTTGGCGGGCAGGGCAGTGAGGTCATCTATTACGAGCGGATGCCTGTGCCGATTTCCATGTGGCAGCCCTGGACTACAGGCGGGGCCAACGCGCATTTCTTTGCCAATCCGATCGTGGACTTTGCCAGCGTCAGGATCGCGCCGCTGATCTGCTACGAACAACTCATCATCTGGCCGATCCTGCAATCGATGCTCTATGGTCCCGAGGTGATCGTGGCGACCGGGAACGGCTGGTGGACGGGTGATACCAACATCGTCGCCATCCAGAAGGCGAGTGCCGAGGCGTGGGCCGCGCTTTTCGGTGTGCCGCTGGTCATGGCATTCAACCACTAAGAGAGGGTCCGATGATCGATCCTGAATTGATCCAGCTCTGTGCCGATCCCCGACTTGAGGTCGAAATCGTTCAGCAGTTCGTTTCCGAAATGAACGCTTCCGACCACCTGACCATCTTTGTTGCCCAGGGCAACCGCACGATCCTCGTGCCGAAACCAGAAACCGTCGAGCAGGCCATCGAGACGACGCGGGAATGGGTAGGGCAGGCGAATGTGCGCGTCGGGCTCACACAATATCCGGCCGGCCTTGGCATCACCGATCCGTCCGAGATTAGCTATGAGCTGTTCGACAACTGCGAGAATCTGCGCATGGGCACGGAGCTCTTCGGCAAGGTGCTGCGCGTCGTCACGCAATGGTATGGCGGGCCAGCCGAACCGGCTTTTGAGGACGCGATATATGCTTATCGCACCGGCTGGTTCGAGGGCGAACGCATCTTCTATGCCGAAGATCCGGAAGTCGAGGTCATGGCGCCCGAGCGCTCGACGGCGCAGGCGGAACCCGGAACCGGCGATGCCGCCCAGGCTGAGGCCGAGGCGGGGCCGTCGGAGCCGCCCTTTAGCTATCAGGACCCCAACTCCGCTTCTATCCGCATTGATCTATCCGGCATCCGTGTCCACAATCAGGAGCCTCCCTCGAGCCAATGAACAGCCATATCATCGTGTCCATCCTGTTTTGCACCCTTTCATGCGAACCGGCCGAGATCCGGGTATGGGATGGAGATTCGATCCGTCTTGGCCTGACCCGCGAAGTAGCCCTGCGCTTCATACACCTGGCCGATGACTGGATTGCCGACTGCCGCGGTCGCAGCAGAGTTTGCCACACGGTTTCCATGCGCGGATTGCGGTTGAACCTTCACCAAATCAGACAGGTTTGCCGCTTCAGCGGTCGACTAAAAGCGGACGTCGGACGCGCGCTACCAAGCGGCAATTCACGGCGAAAAGAGGTAGCCTCCTCCATAGGTCTTGCCAATTGCGCCGAAGCACGGTCCCAAAAATCTTCATGAAAGGGAGTGGAGCCAACGAGAAACATGACATTCACAAGTGTTGCGTTGCGCTTGTGCAGAATGAATACAGCAGGAGTGCCCGCAAAAGCGTCGCCTTTCAATCGATGGGCTCCCGCTACACCTTGATGGCGGCAGCTGTGACGTACATGAACGCCACGCCGACCAGAAAGCCCGACAGGACCGGCGGCGATAACCAGGATGGCCCCCGGCCCCCGCTGCTGCGCAGGAAAAAGGCGCTCACTTCGACGATCACCTGGAGAATGGCACCGGCCCCAACCCCCAGGGCGAGGGCTGACCATTGGGAGCCGTAGGCGAGGCTGCCGATCCACATGCCAAAAACCGCAGGTGCACCAGCGACCAATGTAAGGGCACCGAAGGCCCAAAGCGGTGGCTTTTGTCGAACGATGGGAGCGGCAATGCCGATACCCTCGGTGACATTGTGAATGGCGAAACCGAGAACGAGGAAGGTCCCGAGACCTGCAGAGCCAGCGGCGAAGGCTGCGCCAATGGCGAGGCCCTCTCCAAAATTGTGCAGGCCGATCCCGAAGGCGATGTAAAATGCCAAAGCCAGCCCTTCGGGCCGCCCGCCGCGGCGGCTGATACCCATGAGAATCAGGAACGTCGCCAGAGCCGCGAGGATGACCATTGCCGGCCCCTGGAAAAGAGGCGCCGACTCGGCAGCCAACTCCAACGCCTCGAGGGTCATGTCGACGAGCAGGAAGGCGAGTAAGCCCACTGTGAGGGCCAGCACGAAACCCATGCCTGACGTGCCCATGTTGCGCATGGCCGGATAGAACATCAAACCGATGGCGACAGGCAAAATACCGACGATCGCACCGACCACGGCCTGCTGGAGGAGTTGTCTTTGGGTGGCAACCGGCGTGGGCACCGCGACGGCGATTTCGTGCTCGAAGGTAGCGCCGGTATTGGTCACCAGTTTGACACGGTGCGCTTCGCCCAGCACCCAGGGATAGGGAATGTCTATCCATGCGGTCGATCCGCGCGCCAGCGGGCCGGAGGGGGTCATGGCGAAATCCCAATAGGCGTCGTCTACCTGGACCTGCGCGACCGTCATGTCCTCGGAGCCGCCGGCACGGACCTGGACCTGGATGCCACCGTCATTCAGGACCGTCCTCTCAAAGGTGATCGCTTCGACCGGAGGGGCGCCATTGTTGAAGCTTCGAAGCGGGTCTGCCGCAGCAACCCAGATAATGGCAATGGCCAGCACCAGCAGGGGCGCCAGCAGCCAGAAAAACCGGCGCAGGCCGGACGAGGCGTTGGACGATTGTGCAAGCTCGGTCATATCAGGCCTCCACGATGTCGAACATGCCCATCCACCCCAGCTCGGTGAACTCTGACTGGTGGGCATGAAACATGTACATGCCGGCCTCGTGGTCGGCGTAGCTAAACTCAAGAATGCCCCGCTGCGCCTGGCACTGCATGATCAGATCGACGGTGCGCAGGGTCGGGGTCAGGGTCGTGCCGGTATCGAAGTAGTTGAAGAAGTTGGCGTGCAGGTGAAACGAGTTGATGGGATCGAATTCGGTTGCGTTGACGAGATAAATGCGCACCGGTCGCGACTTCTCGATGTGGATGGGCTTCTGTGAATAGGCATTGGCGATCGTGTTGACCGCGTAGAACTCGTTCTCATTGTCGAAATTGGTGTCGAAGGCGTTCATGACCATCACCAGTTCCTGCCAGCGGGCATTCTCCGGCGTGCCAAACAGGCGGGATCGCGCGACATCGGTATTGTCAGGATGGAGGTCCGGATCGGGATCGATCACGAAGGCTCCGTACATGCCTTTGTGCATGTGCCGCTTCAGCGGAAATGCATGACAGTGATAGAGGTGGCAGCCGAATGGCTTGGCATCGAATTCGTATATGAACTCGTCGCCCGGGTTGATCAAGCCAGCCCCCGGCACACCGTCCATGCGCCAGGAATGGATGCCGTGAAAGTGCATGGAGTGCGGATGGGAGCCGTAGTTACGGAAGATGATCCGCAGCCGTTCGCCTTCCTTTGCTCTGAGAGCGGGACCAGGCACACGGCCGTTGAAGGTCCAGGCTGGAAACATCACACCCGGGGCGATCTCGATCTCCTTGTCGATGGCCTCTACCTCGAAGGTGCGCAGCGTCCGTCCGTCATCCATCGTCGAGACGGTGCCGACATCCCATTCGGTTAGCATTGCAGTCGGATCGAAGCCGTTGCGCTGTAGGTCGACATTCCCCACCGTCGTCATCCGCCCGTGTCCGCCTTCATGCGCCCCAGGCGCCGCGTCCAGATCAAGGGGAGGTCGATCAGGGTCTGGCATCGCGGTCATATCGTGACCCTGCATGGATTGACCAGCGACAGAGGAGGTCAGCACAACCGTACTGCCCGCGACGGCCAAGCCACCAATAATGAGGCTGCGACGCCTCACCATGTCCACGGATTTGTCGAGTGCCATAGCGTCCTCTAATGCGAATGGTTCGCAACAACTATCGCACAGTCGTGTGTTTTTGCAAGTAGGAATGATTTGCATCTGGGTAGTTTGATGAGGCTCGGTGTACATGGAGCAGTCGCCAACGCCACAGTTGCAAGCGGAACGGCACTGTTGACCGTATACTCGCTGGACCTTGGCCTGCCCTTTATCCTGCGCGGGTTCATGACACGGATTTTGTCAATGCGCCGAAATGGCCGGGGCCCCCAAGGTTGCCGTCCCTGGCGGGGTGGTTATGGTGTCGCCCACTACCGGCTATCTCTCCAGCTTTGTAATTTTGGTGCCTCCGCACGTTCCCGGCCAGCGACCGGATCGGCTGAGCCTGAGTCTTAAGGGATTATGCGATATGCTCAGGCGAGCCTTTCAATCGCACTGGCGGATTTCTGCTTGTCGGGCGACTGGTCGTGCTCGGCTTCAACACCGACGTAGGCTTCGGAAAGTTCGGGGGGCTCCGGCTTGGATCCAGATGGAGTGCACGCTCGCCATAGTCGCGGAGCTCCTTGTCTGGATCGCCCGAACCGCCTCACGGCCACGGGCCTCTGGCTCATCATCGGCGCGCACTGGGCAACCTGCTCGACCGGCCGCGGCAGGGCGCCATGACCGATTTTCTGGATTTCTCCATTGGCAGCTATCATTGGCCAGCCTTCAATCTTGCCGACGATCGTCTGCCGGGCTTTTGCGCTTGGAGAGTGTTCTGGCACATGGCGAAAAGGAGGTTCAAAATGCCTGAGCTTTCCCACTCATACAAAAGAATCGCTTTGATGCCTCGGGTCCCTTGAACCCGAACGCCGGATGCCATTCTGGCTCTCATCAGTGAACAACGCCATCATTGTGGACGACCTCACCATGAATTGAGTAGCGGCGGCACAGCCTCATGCCTACAGAAGCGCAATGTTCGTGCATATCTCCATAAATGGCAGGCTCATTCTCCGCTGGTGTTTTGCGGTGATGATCTGCCTGACGGCTGGCGCCGCGTTCTCCTGGGAAATGCAAGAGCAGCCCGAGGCCGTTGTCGAACTCTTTACGAGCCAAGGTTGTCTGCCCTGCCCGGCAGCAGATCGGATTCTGACTCGGCTGGGCGACGAGAACAAGGTTATAACTCTTTCTTATCATGTGGACTTTTGGGATTACGCCGGCTGGGCCGATACGTTCGCTTTGCCGGCCAACGGTGAACTCCAGAAGGCGTATGCCAAGAGGGCGGGCACCGGCAGAATCTACACGCCGCAGATGATCTTCAACGGTGAACGCGCTGTGGTCGGCTCTAGTGCCGAGGAATTGCGGACCGCACTGGAGAGCGCCAGTCTGGAACTTTCTCTAAACGTTGAAATCGAATCTCAAGACATCGTTAATATCACGGCGGGGCCGCGTTCCGGTCTAGGAAATGCGATTGTGTGGCTGGTCACTTTCCGGGACAGTGCCGAGGTTGATGTTGCAAGTGGCGAAAATATGGGCCAACGCCTTTCGTATTCTCACATCGTCACGTCCCGTCGACCAGTCGGGATGTGGGATCCAACGACCGGTATGGAGATAAGTATCCCGGTGCCTGAGGTTTTGGGGCCTGCCAACGATGGGTTCGCGCTCATCATACAGGAAAAGGACGGCGCTTTGCCTGGCCGCATTCTGGGCGCCGTCATGGTCGCTCGCTGAGATCCGCCAAGCTTCGCTTGATCTCATGCGCAGTTGCCGCGCCCCTGCATTTCAGTTCGTTGCGACGGGCTGCATAAAGGAAAATATCACCGTTCGCGGAACGCCGAAATTGGCAGAAGCCTTTGATGACTTCATCAATGCTATTGGCCCCAGAACCGGCACCCGCTGCGGGGCCTCACGGCGGGTTGTGAGTTGCTAAAAAAGCTGGGCAACTGCGCCCATACCCAACAGGTTGGCAACCAAAACGATACCCAGCCGGAATTGCTCCATCGCCGTAACGCTCGGTTGCAGCGTCGAGCGCGGGAATAATCAACGAGAAGAACGACGCCGCCAACATCACCCCTGCGGCAAATACCATTAGAAGGCCACGCGTGGGGCGGGCGGGGATGCGCCCGAACAGGACGGGAAGCGCTCCTACGGCGGTCAGCAAGCCGGTCGCGAGGCTTCCGACGGCGGTAGCGTGTCCATGCGGAATCCTTTGAACTGTTTGGAGAAGGAGAGGGGGGTCTAGTTATCGCCCACCCGCGCCACCTCCTCGTCGACAAGCGCACGCAGTTGCTCTGCGCCGAATTCAGTCAATGGTCGACCATTGACGAAGAATGTGGGCGTCTGGCTTACACCGATCGTTTCGATATCAGTGCGATCCTGGTTCATCAGCCCAACCGTGCTCGGGCTCATGATCTGCGTTGAAGCCGCTTCCACATCGAGGCCGGCCCCGCCAGCAATTTCGAGAATGTTGGCCTGGGGTGCGGACCCATGGGCCGCCCATTCCGGTTGTGCCTCAAGCAATGCTTCGAGAACTGGCACGAAAACATCTTGCATGCGCGCGGCCTCGAGGACCTTGATTGCTTGCTCTGACGCATCACCGTGGAAGGCAGCGTAACGCAAAACCACCCGCACTTCGGCGGGATAATCCGTCAGGATATCTTCAACCACCGGGTAGAAGGCGCGACACGCCTCACATGCAGGATCAAAGAACTCGACAATGGTCACTGGCGCTTCTTCGGGCCCGAGTATCGGAGAATGACCGCGAACCAACGCTTCCGTCACCTCGGAATCGGCCGCTGCGACATTTGTGATCGGCACGGGTCGGCTCACATACCATGCTGCGCCGCCGAACGCGATCAACGCTGCGGCGAGGATAGAAATGACAAGGATCTTCCTATTCATTGGGATTCTTTCGTAGGGACAGGATGAGTAGCGTTGCGATGGCGCCGAACGCCACGAGCGATAGCAAGGGGATTGGCAGGCCCAGCACAGTCATCTCCGACCCTGAGCAGGATGGCCCCGAAGCGCTGCATGGACGGATGCTTTCGGGGGTCAAACCATAGAATACTCCGAGGTGCCATAAGGCAATGACTGCGCCCACGACCGCCAGGATAACCCCATATCGCGCCACCGTCGGGTCTCGCCACCACACACCCAGCCCCAGCACTATGGCCAGGGGGAACATAAAGGCTCTTTGAAACCAGCAAAGCGAACATGGTATCTGCCCCAGGACTTCGCCAATGAACAGCACGGCCAGCGAACTGATCAGCGAGAGCATCCAAGCGACCAGAACGATATTCTCACTGCGATGGGCCATGGTGACTCTTTTGGTGCGCCTGAAAGCTTCGCTCAATGTCTACAAGCTATAGCCGGTATAGGTTCAAGCAGAAATTGCGACAATCGCTGAATTTATATGGGCATCCTTTCCCTCTCTAGGGAGAAATGCATGCGTTGTACCGGATGCCAACCTACTCGCATCCTCGCTGAACCTTTTCGCAACCGCAATGTTGACCCTATGACACTGCGCCAGCACGGAGTATTTCATGTCACATGATCATGGTCATGCGCACTTGGACCCAAAATCGGGCGATCGTCGGGTTGCCATTGCTATATGGGCCAATGGTCTGCTCACTCTCGCCCAAATAGTCGGCGGAATATTTTCAGGCAGCATCGCGCTGATTGCCGATGCGATACATAATTTTTCGGACATGGCTTCGCTCGTGATCGCCTTCGGCGCGCGAAAGATTTCGCGACGGCCGGCCGATGCCCGGATGACATTTGGGTACGGACGGGTCGAGATTGTCGCCGCGCTCATCAACTATACCTCCCTCATTCTGATCGGGTTCTATCTGATTTACGAGGGTGTCATGCGCATGCTTGATCCCCCTGAGGTCGCGGGATGGACAGTGGTCATACTCGGCACTGTAGCGCTTGCCGTCGATACCCTCACCGCGCTCCTGACGTATTCGATGCAGAAGGGAAGCGTGAACATTAGAGCCCTTTTTCTGCACAACCTTTCCGACGCGCTCGCCTCGGTTGCCGTGATTTTGGGCGGGACCCTCATTCTGCTCTTCGACATGAGGTGGGTCGATCCTGCGATTACCATAGGGATCGCACTTTACATCCTCTATCTTGCCCTTACCGAAATCGGCGGCCCCATTCGCACGTTGATGCTTGGGAGTCCCCCTGACCTCGACAATGACGCGGTGATTTCGGCAGTGCGCGGGATTGATGGTGTTGTTGACGTCCACCATGTGCATCTTTGGCAGATGGAGGAGCATGCAGCCGCTCTCGACACGCATGTCGTCATCGAACAGAGCAAATGGGAGGAGCTCGAAGACGTGAAGCGGTCGATTAAACAGGCAATTGAAGACGGATTCGGCATCACCCACTCAACCCTTGAATTCGAACGGGAAGCCGACGTGCACAAGAATGCCCAAATTTATGAGCACGGGACAGACCGCGGGGATGGCGATCACGGCCAGTAGCGGGCTGCCGCAGGTGTGGCGCCTGCCATCTTCGACATGAGCAGACGAGCAGCAAGGCTGACTTTGAGAAAACGGAGAACCTGTGTTTCTATGGAGTGGTCATAGTCGGTAGAATTCTGCCCGCAACGCTCATTCGGAGCCATGGGCATAAATACATTGCTGGACAGTTGAGTTAGAGAGGTGAGGCAATTGGATTGGTCCATCGGCCCCCTGAGCGCTAACATGCTGCAGCACATAGCGACGATGAACGTCATCGCGCCGGCTGCAGTCGTTTTCGTCCTGCGTCATCTTCCATCCAATCTGTGGCGCAGTTGGCACTGGGCCACTGCGGTTCAACTTTGCGTGTTCTGGATGTGGCACGCCCCCCCTGTAATGAACGCGGCCATGGCTTCGTCTGCGCTTCACGTGTTCATGCAGTTTTCGCTCTTCGCGGTAGCGCTGTGGTTCTGGGCCTCCGTCCTTACACTGCCATCGTCACGCCGCTGGGTAGGCATTTTCAGCTTATTGATTACAGCAAAGCTCTTTTGTCTACTCGCTGCTCTCATGATCTTCGCGGGCCGGCCGATCTTCGCCATGAACATGGGAATGGACGGAGTGCCATCGGGTATCACCCTCGCTGATCAAGAACTTGCCGGCCTGATTATGATCGTGGCATGCCCGTTGTTCTACGTTTCGGCCGGCGTCTATATCGCAGCAAAATGGCTTTTTGAGCTCGATGCGGAAAACCGACCTGCGGTGTGATGCGGTGTGTGAGGCAAAAGCTAGGTGGTGGGCCCGCTCTCGATTGCAGATGCCGCGACCTCATCACCGATATGGGTGAAGCTGAACAAAAAGCTGGCGGCCACGAACAGCGCGAGAATGCTCAGCGTGATCAGATTTCTTCGACTTTTCGGGTTGGATTGGTGGGGCTTGGTGTGTGCAGTCATGGCGAATATGAAGTCCTTTTCTAGACCACGATGATGGGCGCTCCATTTGGAACGCGACTATAGAGGTCGATGACGTCTTGATGCAGGAGGCGAACGCAGCCACTGGAAACCGCCCGGCCGATCGACCAGACCTCCCCTGTTCCGTGGAGCCGATAGAGCGTGTCCCGACCATCCTGGAAAATATAGAGAGCTCTCGCACCCAGTGGATTGGTCAAACCCGGCGGTTGTCCGTCGGCCCATTTCTCGAGCTCTGGCTCACGTTCGATCATTTCTGCCGGGGGTGTCCAGGTGGGCCATTTCTTCTTGTAAGCGATGGTGCCCTGGCCCGACCAACCAAATCCAGCTCGACCTATACCAACACCGTAGCGCACAGCCTGACCGTCTGCGCGGACCAGATAGAGATAGCGATCTGCCGTATCAACGACGAGGGTTCCCGGGGTTTCCCCTGTCGGGTCTGGGACGACGCGCCGGTAGTAAGCAGGGTCCAGTTGGCGCAGATCGACAGCTGGCACAGGAAAGCGTTCCTGGGGCATGGGTCCATACATGTCGAGATAGACTGGATCGATCCGTGGCTCGACCGGGGCAACTTCAGGCTGAGTGGTCTGGCAGGCGGCCAGGAGGCCACCCAAGGCTGCTGCAGAACCCAACTTCATGAAGGTTCGCCGCGTCTGGGGTGCTGTCTTGCGCTTTTCGGTTTCGGCATGGAGCATAGTGATGTCCGTTCCTTTCCTTGTATTTGTGGGGTGGGCCAAAGATGGACGTAGCGTCCAGTCACAGTTTCGTCAGCTTCTATTTGATGGCGAGGGCAATTGTCTTGGCGTCTCCTCTTCGAGGAGTTGCTCGACTGAGTAGACTACGTCAGCGAAATTTCCCATTTCCCCAGGCATGACAGCCTTTCGTGGTGGCAGGCGCACACTCAGGGCATCCACCAGTCGATCGTTCACTGTTACTTCGTAGTGCAAATGGTTTCCCGTCGAGAGGCCGGTCGTTCCGACATAGCCGATAACTTGCCCCTGTTCGACCTGGGTTCCAGGAGCGATGCCATCGGCAATACCGCTCATGTGGGAGTAGGAGGTTTCGAATCCATTGGCGTGGGTGAGCTGGACCTGACGTCCATAATTGCCATTCCAACCGGCCAATTTAACTTCGCCGTCGCCACCCGCATAGATTGGCGTCCCCGCCCCTGCCGCCAGGTCCACGCCCTCATGACCAAGCCGCCGGCCCGTGACCGGATGCACGCGCATTCCCATCGGTGACGTCAAAATTCCGCCCCCCTCTAGTGGCCGACGCAGCAAGAGCGCACCACCCGATGCGCCTTCGCGATCGAAGTATCCAACTGCACCTGACCTGTCCGTGAATCTGAAAAGTTCCAGTATTTCTCCTTTGCTCACGAGTGACACGTAGAGCAGGTCCTCGTGATCCTGGGTTGCATTGGCTTTCAGAATTTCAAGCTTATCGCCCGGAGCCACTGTTTTCCGAAGATCGACATCATTAGAGAAGATCGAAATCAGATCTTCGATGACGTGGTCCGGCAAATCGCTGCGCCTCCCAGTTTCCCAGATTGACCGATAAAGCGTCGGAAGCGCTGCGACGTCGACCCGTTCAGCGCTTTCTTCGGGAAACGGTATGCTTGGCGGTTCCAGGGCGAGAACAAAACGACCGGAATCGGTCTGCGCGACTGTGAACGCATGTGCATCGGTATTGGTCTGCTCGTCATGAAGATAAACGCTCAAGCGAACCGGGCGCGAGGCTTCGGTGTCGCCCCCTGTGCGGTAAAGGATTCTGAGGCGCGTTCGGGCTGGCAGGTTCGAGAGCCCGAGGACGTTGCGGGTGGCGTCGACGATCTGGGCCGATGTTCCCGGCGTGAAGCCATTCTGATCCAGAACTTCAGTAAGTAAGCTCTCTTCCTCAAGCTTGATGAGTCGCTCCGTTGAGCCTGCCCCCACTCTTCTTTTGGGAACTACAGTGACGTTATCGGGCACGTTGGACGCAATCGAGGAGACGACGGCGGGGAATTTCGAGGGCACCGCTGCGTAGGCGAAAGCCGGGGAGGGCGGCGCGACCGGCACTGTAGGCGATTGGTTCAAAATGAATGCGACCGCTGATGCATCACTGACTGCTGTCAGTGGCGCGGCATCCATCAGCATTGGCTTCGAGGAAATGAGAACCTCGGTGTCGACCGCTTCACCGTAGACTTGAGATGCGATATTTGGCGCCGTGTCTTCAGTTGGCGTCATTGCTACACCCATGTCATCATCGACATCTTCTGGCGCTGGAATATCGGCGGTCAGAATGGTCGCTGATGTTGCCAGTGAAACGTTGAGCCACTCAAACTCCTGGTTGCGGAGCTGTGCAGAGCGCCCATCGGTTTCAGCTACGCTCAAGGTGAACGTGCGCCTGTTCGGAGCTGTCTGAACCGTGGTTCGGGCACGATTGGTCTTGCCGTCGGCTGTGCGGGACGCTTCGGGCTTCGAGCTTGCGTGGAAGGCGCTTGAGAAGGTGGAGAAGGTGTCTCTGCCCTCGAAGGCGACGAAAATGGCCCCGGACATCATAAGGAAGGACACAATGCCGGTGAGCGTGATCGCTATCACCGAGTTTATGTCCAGCTCTCCCGCCTGCGGTATCGAGCCGGTTGCCGCATTGACGCGCAGAGGCTCGGCATCCGAAATACCGAGAGACCCAAATTGCCTATCCTTCAGATTTTGAACGCGGCTCAATGGCATGACTGGCTAAGAGACCTTCCGATTCAAAGCGGCTTTGTTATTTGCCCCCATATGCCCACTGATCTTGTGGCGATGACGCGCCAGCACTGCCTGCGAAACAATGCTGGAATCCGGTTCGGCACCCGCGATGAGGCTGGAACGACGACCGAATTGCCAAGGTCGCCCGATAAAGAACAGGCCGGGGACAGGCTCGATCCCTTCCCCTTGATCCATCTCGAACCTGATCCACGAATAGTCGTCCCGATATCCGGTCGCCCAGATCACAACATCCACCTGTTGGTTTGACCCATCCGCAAAACTGGCTGACGATCGATCCAAGCCTGTCAGGCGCGGGCGAATGCGAACACCCATTCGGGATAAATCCTCTAGTGCGTTCCCACGATGGGGAAACGGATCAGCACGGGCCATAAAGCGACCGATGAGCGATTTGCGGGTTGCCGAGAGCAATCCGAGGACCCTCAGCCAGTGCCAGACACTCCGGCCAAAAACTCGCTCGGGCAGCATTTTGCGCGGCTTGCCGGCTGCGAGAAATGTCTCATGATCGCGTGACAAGCCCGCAGCGATGTCGCGGCCCGATGCTCCGTCGCCAACAACAAGGACGCGTGAGCGGTCCTGAATGGCAGCGGATCGGAAAGTCTCTGCTACATAATGCGCGATATTGGGCGCATCGGCAGCCATGGCAGGGATCTTTGGCACCTGAAATGGGCCAGTTGCCACGATCACGGATGGCGCAGTGAACGTCCGACCATTGCCACACCGGACAAAGAATGTACCCTCACCATGTTGCTCCAGCGCCACGACACGATGGTCGAGGTAGACTGGTAGATTCAAACGTCTCGCGTAGCTCTCGAGATAACTGCCGAACTCGTCCCTGGTGGCGTAGCCATCGCGTTCACCATCAAGGGCCAGGCCCGGAAGCGCGCTCATGGTCCGGGGTGTAAACAGGGTGAGCCCGTCATAGCGCCGGCGCCAGACATTCCCCACTGCGCTTAACGCTTCGAGGATTACGAACCGAACGCCGGCTTGCGCAAGACGATGCCCCATGGCCAGCCCCGACTGACCCGCGCCGATCACGATAACGTCGAAAGCCTCAGGAGCCGAGCTGGCCTTTGTCAGTTCCCGGCCGAAGACAACGGCCATACCTCCTTGCGTATCGGTCATGGCGTTGCTACCGCCGTTCCTAAGGAGCTGCCAGTTCCCACGCATCGGTATCCGGCGCCCCACCATAATTCCTGGAACGTGATGTCGTGGAGGTGACTACCCATGGCCTGCCAGGGCGCCACGTCTTGGTAGTCCCGGCTCACCCCGAACGGCTTGTTGATTGCGATGGCAAAGTCTACCAGCCAATCGGGCCACCGATCCGGATGCTTGAGTCCGATGGATGCGAGGCGCCCGCCCGGCGGCAACCGTCGCGCGATCGTAGCTATGATCTCGGAATAGTTGGGCACCATCTCCAACGCAAATGCGGCAATTGCCGCGTCGAACTCGAAACGATCGGAGGCTTCGGCGATATCGCCTTGAATGAGGTCGACATTCGACCACCCGCTGCGGTCGGCCAACGCTCGCGCACGCTCCAGCATACGGATGGAGAGATCAATTCCTATGATCCGTCCCCGCGGGCCCGCAGCTTCGGCGAGGAAGGGAAGGTTCGCGCCGGTCCCGCACCCGAGATCGATAACGGTGTCACCTGGACGAATGTTGGCCATTTGGATCATGGCTCGACGTTGCCTCTGCACGCCCAGGAATTTGTATGCAAACAGTGCCCCATCGTAGATCGGAGCGGTCCGATCATAGAGGGAGCGGATTTCGCTTCTGCTCAAAAGACCCATGGATTCACCCCAGATAGCTGGAAATCAGGGTGAAAAGAGCGAAGCCGCCGATGAAAGAGGCCGATGACCAACTGGCATCGGCGCTGGCATCGTGGGCCTCGTTCAGCATATCTTCGACCGCTGCGAGAAGCAGGATACCGCCCACGAACGCGAGGGCTGCCAACTGGATGGTCCGATCCTGGTCCCGGAGAAGCCAGAAACCGACCGTGGCCCCCAGAAGGCTGGCGAAGGCAAAGGATGCAGCAAGTAGGATGCGTTTGGTCCGCGATATCCCGCTCTTGCGAAGATTGGCGACCGCGGCAAACCCCTCAGGAAGGTCTGCGGTCACCTGTCCGATTGCGAGGACCAAAGCCAAACCGATCGAGACGGTCGAACCGATACCCACCATCAGGCCGTCGCTGAACAGATCAATTGCAACCGCAGCATAGATCATCCACGGCCCTTGCTCTCCCGATCCGCCCAGAATGGTGCCGAGGCCGCGATCAAGAACGACACAGGCGGCCCCGCCCAGGCAGAACGCGATCACGACGAGCAATGCCGATGCGCCCCCCAGCGCTTCGGGCATGATCTCGATAGCAACGACCGCCACGACAATTCCGGAGGCAGCGTGCAGTGCACGGTTGAGGGCCTTGTCGCTGACGCGGGCGAATTCGGCAACGATACCGCCGATGAAATTGCCGGCTGCAGGCAGAAGGGACAACAACAGAACTTGGATGAACGTCGGCATCTACGGCTCAGGCGTTACCAGTCAGGGATAGCTTGCATAGACTTCGGTGCTGCCATCTTGCTTCAACAGGAGCACATCATAGGGCTCCATATCCGGGGTCGGTTCACCCATGCCCGGCGAACCGCTGGGCATGCCCGGAACAACAAGGCCAACCGCGTCCGGTCGCTCGGCCAGAAGGCGATCGATCTCGCGTGCGGGAACATGTCCCTCGACGAGATAGCCATCGATCTCGGCCGTGTGGCAGGCGGCAAGGTTGGGGCCCAAGCCGGCGTCGACCTTGCGCAGCATGAGTGCACCCATGTCGAGATTTTCAACCCTTGCGCGATATCCATTCTCCTCGAGATGGCGAACCCAGGACACGCAGCATCCGCAACCCGAGGTCGAATAAACCTGTGCCTGCTGAGCCCCGAGCGCGGCACCAGACGCAATGGTGCCGATCAACATGGTCAGGCCTGCTAAAGTCAGGTGTCTCATGGTGTTATCTCCATTCCTCAGGCGTCGGCCCCTGTGAGCCGGCGCAGTTTCTCTACCTGGGTGTCCAGTGGTTCGTGAATATCGAGGGTGCCTACAAATTCGCCTTGAGCATCCATCATCAGGACACTCGCGGTATGGTCCATTGTGTAGCCGCCATCCTCGAGCTGGACCTTTTCAAAATACGCGGCGAAAGCATCGGCGGCTTGCTCGGTTTGCTCGAGGCTCCCCCGGAGGCCGAGGATGCGTTCGTCGAAATATCCGACATAGTCCGCCATGATATCTTGCGTATCCCGCTCAGGATCCACGGTGATGAAGAGCGGCGTGATATCGGCCTGGGGACCGAGTTGATCGAGCACTGCCGTCAGTTGAGCCAACGTGGTCGGGCAGATATCGGGACAATGTGTGAAACCGAAAAATACGAGATATGGAGTACCAGCCAGGTCTTCATTGGTGATCGTCTCACCCGTGTGAGCCGTCAATTCGAACGGCCCCCCGATCGCTAAAGAACCCGTCGACCCAGCGGAGGGGTTGGAGTTGACTCTCTCGAGGATGGCGCCCAGACCAATTGCAAGCGCGACGAATGCCAACAGTCCCCAAGCGCCGAACTTGATGACCCTGAGCGTCTTGGTCATTGGGTGGAGCCGTGGACGTCGCTGGCCGGTTGTCCGCCGATCGAGACGACATCGAACTCCATCGGAACTTCACCGGCATTCTCAAACCGCAAGGCCGCCGAATACGATTCACCTATCTTGAGAGGATTGGTGGGCGCGATGATCATGAGATGAACCCCGCCGGGTTGAAGTGTTACAGTTTCCCCCGGCGGAATGAGTAGGCCCTCCGCCAGAGGGCGCATCCGAGCGATGCCATCGGCGCTGACGCTCGATTCATGCACTTCGACTGCCTGTGCATCCGGAGCCGTCCCGCCAATCAGCCGGTCGGCCTCTTGACCCCTGTTGGTAATCGTAAGGAATCCCCCCGCAACGCGCGCTCCGGGTGGTGTGGCGCGCGCCCAAGGATGGTCGATGACAAGTGAGCCGACCGTATACTCGTGGGCCGCGACCGGAGCCGCTATCGGCAACAGCATCAAGGCGGCAAATATGGCCTTTGCAATCATGCAGCTTCTCCCTTGTTCGCTTCGGAAGACGTAACGCGGTCATCAGTCGATTGCAGTGTGCCACGTTGCCCCACGCCGATCTCGGCGGGCGCGATTGCTGCCCCCGATGGCACGGCTTGGTTGGATGAGAACCGCAACAATCGCAGCGCGTTGGCGGTCACCAGAACCGTCGCGCCGGTATCCGCCAGGATCGCCATCCAGAGCGTTGTCGTGCCCGTCAGGGTGGTTACCAAGAAGATCGCCTTCAGGCCGAGCGCGATTGCAATATTTTGCCAGATGTTGCCCATCGTGGCCCGTGACAGGGCGATGGTTTCCGCCACGCCCGAGACCCGGTTCTTCAACAGCGCGACATCGGCGGTTTCGAGTGCGACGTCGGTGCCGCCGCCCATGGCAATGCCTACCGACGCTGCGGCAAGTGCCGGCGCATCGTTGATGCCGTCGCCCACCATTGCGACCCCGCCTGCCTTACGCAGATTGCCGATCTCATCGAGCTTGGCGTCGGGCATGAGTTCGGATTTCACCGTAATGCCGAGTGTTCCGGCGATGGCCGCAGCCGTGCGCGCATTGTCCCCCGTCAACATGACACTGCGCAAGCCCAGCGCCGATAGCGACGCAATGCCGGAAACGGCATCCGCGCGTGGTTCGTCACGCAAGGCGATAAAACCAAGCAGTGCTTTTGCTGCAAGAACGACAACGACCGTCTTACCCTCGTCCTCCAGAGATTTGATCCTTTGCGCGATATCGACGGGGATTGCGATCTGTTCAGCGGCGTACCGGGGCGAGCCAACAGAGACAAAGCCTTCCTTGAGCCGCGCGGTTACGGCCTTGCCCGGGATGGCCTGGCTGCCGCCGAATACACGGGGAATGTCCAGCGACTTTTGTTCGGCCGCTGCGGTGATGGCGCTACCGAGGGGGTGACTGGAGCCGGATTCGACAGCAGCGGCGCGGGCCAGCAGGTCCGCGTCATCTCCCGAGATGGCAACGATATCGGTAACCTTGGGACGGCCCTCTGTCAGGGTGCCGGTTTTGTCAAAGGCAATTGTCTTGACGCGCCCAAGCTCTTCGAGTGCCGCACCACCTTTGATGAGCAGCCCCCGGCGGGCCCCTGCCGCCAAGCCCGAGGCAATTGCAGCAGGGGTCGAGATCACCAATGCGCATGGGCAGGCAATGAGCAGGACCGCCAGGCCGCGATAGATCCAGGTAGACCACTCCGCCCCGACCAGGAGAGGTGGGATCACCATTATCAGAGCAGACACCACCATGGCCGCAGGGGTGTAGTAGCGGCTGAAACGATCGATGAATCTCGCTGTTGGCGCCTTGGCACCCTGCGCCTCCTCCACAAGATGCACGATGCGCGCGATCGTATTGTCCCGAGCGGTGCGTGTGATCCTGACGCGGAGAAGCGCGTTCGCATTCACACTGCCTGCGAATACAGCGGCACCTTCCTCTTTGAGCACGGGGACTGATTCACCGGTGACGGGCGATTCATCGACTTCGGACACTCCATCGATGACCTCGCCATCGGATGGAATGCGATCACCGGGCCGCACGATGGCGATGTCGCCGATCTCAAGATCCGAGGCAGAGATCTCCACAACAGAGCCATCCCGCTCGACACGGGCACGGCGCGGTATGAGATCGATCAAAGATTTGATGCCGGCCCGAGCGCGTTGTGCCGCAAAGGACTCCAAAAGCTCACCGACTGAAAACAAGAAAATGACCACCAGGGCCTCGGCGCTTTCACCGATTACCAAGGCCCCTAGGGCCGCGACGGTCATCAAGGTCTCGATTGAAAACGGCGTTCCGTGACGTGCGCCGGAAAACGCGCGGCTGCCGATCGGCGCCAGCCCAACGACGGCGGCAATCGCAAAAGCCCACTCCCCAATGGCGGGGACAAAAAACGCTATGGCGAATGCCAGAGCCAGAAGAACGCCAGTTGCTGCAGCAAATCGGGCGTTGCGCGCCCTCCACCAGGGAAGGTCCGCTGCCTCGTCCCCAATGGCAGCGCTGGCGCCGTCGTCCTTTGCGTGCGGAACATAGCCAAGAGAGCGAATGGTGTCTTCGATGTTGCGACGGGTGGTTTGCCGCTCATCGAGCTTAAGCGTCACGGAACCCGCAGTGTGATTGACCGAAATCTCTTCGGTCCCGGGCAGCCGGCTGAGCGCGGTCTCGATCTTGAGCGCGCAGGAGCCACAATCCATACCATCGACACGGAGTTTGAGTGGTTCGGTTTTCGCGGCCATAGTCATTCCTTTCGCTGGGGACCGCGCCTTGTTTAAATGCTCTAGCCGCTATAGAGTCAAGAGAAGTATCTTCATTCTCGGAATGGGTTTTCGTTCATGCCGCAAATAATGGCGACCGCTGCAATCTATCTGATGGCTGCGATCGCGGAAATTGCTGGTTGCTTCGCCTTCTGGGCTTGGCTGCGCCACGGACAAAACGGACTATGGGTTTTACCTGGGCTTGTTTCGCTTGCCGTGTTCGCATGGCTTCTGACCCTTGCCCCGAGTGACCAGGCAGGCCGGGCTTATGCAGCGTATGGCGGCATCTACGTCGCGTCCTCGATCGCGTGGCTTTGGTTGGTAGAGCAACGGCGGCCGGACACTTGGGATCTGATAGGCGGTGCCATGGCGATTGCCGCCGCCGCAGTCATCTTGTTCGGCCCGCGAGAAGCGCAGTAGCATCAAGGAGACCTCGATGAACTTCCCAATTGGTGAGTTGTCCAAACGGACCGGCACCAAGGTGCCGACCATCAGATACTATGAATCGATCGGATTGCTGCCAGAACCGTTGCGAACCGAGGGAAATCAGCGGCGCTACGATCGCGGCCATCTCGACCGGTTGAGTTTCATCCGGCACGCACGATCCCTGGGGTTTGAAGTTTCCGATATTCGCGAACTGCTTGCCATGACGGAACGGCCACAGGATTCCTGTCATCAGGCCGACAGTATCGCCCGCGGTCATCTGGTAAAGGTTGAACGTCGCATCGAGCAACTGGAGACCTTGCGTCATGAATTGCAGCGCATGGTCAATGAATGTGATCACGGTCGCATCTGCGACTGCCGCATCATCGAGGTTCTGGCCGACCACGATCATTGCGAGACGGAACACAGCTACCCCGCCCATTTCGAGGCTGTGGGCTCAAGTCAATAGAATTGCGCTGGACGGTATCACGACACACCATTGATGGAGCTATTCAGCGTAGCGCTCACGCACGAGCGCCAACGCATAATCGCGCGCCCCATCGCTGATCTTTTTCGAGGGGCGGCCAATCGCTTTGTGCCGGATCGCACCGGCGCCATCAGTCCGGATCCGCTTCATAAGCCGGCGAACCTGGCGCGGGCTGAGCGCAAGCACATGCGCCGCTGAAACCATCGTCATCCGGCCGGCGGCAACCTTCGACAAAACCTCGATCCGCTCCAGGTCGCGCGCGCTCATCGCAATCCATCCCATTTGCCGTCTCCCACGTCATCACAACGCGGGGAGTGTGACATTCCAACTTTGCAAAAACAGGACACTTCAACTTTGCGGCTACATATCTGATTCGCATAATTAACATTATGGAACTAAACCATTGATTTTGCACATAAAAATGCAAGATGCTATGATTATTCAGTTTTGGCAACCGGCAGCTCGTCGAGCTTGTGTCGCCGCGAGCGGAGAACGATTTTGATGTCCATTCTCGCTTATTGCTGCCGGACGCCGCCGGCACCAATGCATCCAGCCGAATTTGCCGTGGAGGGCATGGGCATCAGCTTGGCGACGCAGAAGGAATGCGGGTCGAAGTCTGCCCAACGTTTTTGATGATGAAGCGGCTGCGCGGCAGAGCAGGCAACCTCGAATAGTCGATCCGCAGATCCTGCTCCGGCACATCATACCGTATGCTTCTGGATAGAACCTCCGAAGCCTGCTTCATCAGCTCGATCGTGATCCACTCACCTGGGCATCGGTGATGCATATGGTGATCGCCGCCACCTTGAGGGACGAAGTTGAAGGGGCCCCTGTCCCAATCAACGAACCGTTCTGGCCGAAACGTTTCGGGTGTTTCCCATGAGCGTGCATCATGATTTGTGCCGTAAAGGTCGAGAAGAACGCGGCGTCCCTGGGGGAAGCGATACCCCTGCCATTCAAAGTCACGGCGCACCCGTGCCGCGACAGCAGGAAAGAAGGGATAGAACCGTCGGACCTCCTGGACGAAGAGTTCGGTGTAGCTCTCATCATCGCCGGCCTGGAGCTTGCGCCGACACTCCGGATATTGATGCAGGGCGTGCGCTATAAACGTGATGTAGACGCCGACAGCCACAATCGGCCTGATCACGTTGAGCACTTCCACAGCAGCGACATGAGGCGGCAGCAACTCGCCGTTCAAATCTCGGTGCCATGCAATAACATGGGCAGCGGATTGTTCGGCGGGGCGTAACCGGCCGCTTCGGATCTGATCGATAATAGTCTCTATCCAGCGGTTGCTCCTCTTGCGTGCCACGCGAGCCCACCAGTGTTTCGGCCCAATAGATCCGGCATAATCGAAGAGCGCGGTAATCTCCCGCGTTCGCTGCGCGACTTCTGCGTCCGCGAGTGACACACCGGCCCAGGCGCAGGCAGCGCGCGTGAGAAGGCCGTGCAACTCGTCATAGAGAATCACCTCGTCCTTTAGCGTCCAGGCGCGAGCGCAGGTCTGCCACTCTTTGGCGGTTCCCGCCATCAGCCGAGCGAGCTGCTCAGCGCTCATCAGCGACATGAACATCTGCTTGCGGTGTCTGTGAGCCTCGTCGTCCAGGCCCTGCACGCCTCCCCGTCCGAGCAGCGTCTTTTGGATGCGCCCGACCATGGCGCCGCGCCGGATAAACCGGTCATTATCGTAGAACAGTCGCGCCGCTTCCGGCCCAGTCATGCAGATCGCCTTTTGCAGCATCAGTCGTGTTTCGAACAGGTCTGCCCCATAGTCCCGGCACCGCTTCGAGATGAAGCGATAGGGATCACTAATGAGGGCCAGCGTGGCATCCGGCGTTCTGGTGCGAGGGATTCGAGGCATAGAAGCGCGGCCTTTCATGTGATTGCGATAAGCTCAGGCACGTCGAGCTTTCCCTTCGTCTCGTGCGAAAATGCTCTCCAGGAGCAGGAGCCCCGCCCCGCATACGATCG
>DFMV01000019.1:0-7397 GCA_002375765.1 Rhizobiales bacterium UBA3584
GATCATGGTGCGGGCCGCCAACTCGCCGTCTTCGACGAGCTTGCGCACTTCCTCATCGATCAGCTTGGCGGTTTCATCCGACATGTGCTGGGACTGGGTCACCGAATGACCAAGGAACACTTCCTGGTCGTTCGATTTGTAGCGCACCCGGCCGAGCTTCTCGCTCATGCCCCATTCCATGACCATCGAGCGGGCCAGATTGGTCGCCATCTGGATATCGCCCGAGGCGCCGGAGGTGACCTTTTCGGGACCGAACTTGTAGATCTCGGCCTCGCGGCCGCCGAACAGCATGGCCAGACGCGCCACCGCCTTTTCGCGGGAGAACGAATAGCTGTCCTTTTCGGGCAGGGTCATCACCATGCCCAGCGCACGACCGCGCGGGATGATGGTGGCCTTGTGGATCGGGTCAAGCTTGCCCACCAGCATCAGGTTGATCAGCGCGTGGCCGGCCTCGTGATAGGCGGTGAGCTTTTTTTCATCATCGGTCATGGCCATGGTGCGACGCTCGGCGCCCATCATGATCTTGTCCTTGGCGTCCTCGAATTCGGCGTGGGTCACGAACCGCTTGTTGCGGCGCGCGGCCAGCAGCGCGGCTTCGTTGACGATGTTCATCAGATCCGCGCCCGAAAAGCCGGGAGTGCCGCGAGCCAGAACCTTCAAATCCACATCGGGAGCCAGCGGCACCTTGCGCACGTGAACCTTGAGGATGCGTTCGCGCCCGGCCACGTCGGGATTGGGCACGACGACCTGGCGGTCGAAACGGCCCGGACGCAGCAGCGCGGGATCGAGAACGTCAGGACGGTTGGTCGCCGCGATCAGGATGATGCCTTCATTGGCTTCAAAGCCATCCATCTCGACCAGCAACTGGTTGAGCGTCTGTTCGCGCTCGTCATTGCCGCCACCGAGCCCGGCGCCACGCTGGCGGCCGACAGCGTCGATTTCGTCGATGAAGATGATGCACGGCGCGTTCTTTTTGGCCTGCTCGAACATGTCGCGCACGCGGGACGCGCCGACACCGACGAACATTTCCACGAAATCCGAACCCGAAATCGTAAAGAACGGCACATTGGCCTCGCCGGCCACCGAACGGGCGAGCAGCGTCTTACCGGTACCTGGAGGGCCGACAAGCAGCACGCCGCGCGGAATGCGGCCGCCCAGCCGCTGGAACTTGCCCGGATCGCGCAGGAATTCGACGATTTCCTCAAGGTCCTGCTTGGCTTCCTCGACACCGGCCACGTCCTCGAACGTCACCTTGCCCGAGGATTCGGTGAGCATCTTGGCGCGCGATTTGCCAAAGCCCATGGCGCCGCCGCGGCCCCCGCCCTGCATCTGGCGGATAAAGAAGAACCACACGGCGATCAGAACGATGAACGGCAGCCAGCTCGAAAGCAGGATCGACCAGAAGGGCGAACCTTCAGGCGCGCGCGCCGTGATCTGGACGTTCTGGTTCTCGAGCCGCTCAACGATATTGGCACCTTCGGGGATGGTCACCTCGAACCGTGTGCCTTCGTTTGTTCTGCCCTGAACCGTATCGTTGATGATGGTGACTTCGGCGATCCGGCCATTGTCGATGTCATTTACGAACTGGCTATAGGTCCGCTCCACCGTCGAGACGGTTCGGGTCGAGGACTGGAAAACCTGAAACAGCCCCAAGAGCATGAAAAGGATAACCAGCCATATGGCCAAGTTCCGAAAGTTTCCGTTCATCAATCCTGTCCTGGTCGGGCCTTGCCCTTAAGGTTGCAGCCGCCCCTTTTCTGGGGCCGCGCGGCACACGACGTGCCATAATTGTTGAGGCCGAATGTAAGGCTGTCATTCGGGCGATACAAGGGCAACAGGCCCGTCCGGTGGCCGATTGCCGCAGTTTCCAGCCTATGAGGTTAACGGGATCTGCGTCACTGAAAACCCCTCGCCGACCTCAAGGCTGCCGATGGCGGCAATTTCGCCCCGCCGGTCGCGAAGAAGCGGCGCCGTGCGCAGACCGGCGACCGGGCCCGACAGCGCCTTGCCCGTCAGCTCCTTGAAGGCCTTGCGGGTCAAACCCGTCGCAGGCCCGATGGTTCCGGCCTTTGCCGCTGCGACGACGAAACGGCCGTCCCAGACAAGGGTTTCGCCCGGGGAGAGACTGGCCGTCGGCAGCCCCACCCGTCCGGCCTCACGATGGATCACGATTGTGTTTGCATCGGCCAGAACACGGGCGCCCGCAAGGGTGGCCGTGAAATGCTCGCCGGCGGCTACCCGCCCGGCCAAAGCTTCGATGCGGGAAAGAAAAAACGAGTGGCCTCCCGAGGCCGCGGCCAAAAGCCTCTCGATAACGCGAACCTTTATCTCAGGGTCGGCAGTTTCAATCGCTGTGCGATCGATCCGCACGATTCCCAGGGGATCGAGCGCGCCATGCCGGGTGATGAACCTATCGGCCTCACGGGCGGCGAAAGCATCGATGCGCTGAAGCCGTTCGGCCATTTTGCTCAAACGATCCGGTCCCAGCCCGAGTTCGGCAAGGCCCGGCAGCGCGTCGCGCCAGCGGGTGCGCTCATAGGCACGATCGGTGTTGGAGGGATCTGAGGCCGGCGACAATCCGGCCCGCGCCACCAGCGTCGCCAGCGCTTCGGGGGGCACCCCGAGTAGCGGACGGAAAACCGAAACTGCCTCGACGTTCGAAAATGTCCGTATTCCGCCCAGCCCCGAAACCCCGCTGCCATGGGCGAGCCGCATCAGGATTGTTTCGGCCTGATCGCGCTGGTGGTGGGCGGTGAGCAGGATTTCGGCTCCGTCGGCTTCCATCGCCTGCCCGATCAGTCCGTAGCGGGCGCTTCGCGCTGCGCTCTGCTTGCCTGTCACCGGCTTGTCGCCAGTCCAGACCAGCGAACGGCACGAAAGACCAAGCTTTTCGGCCTCGGCAACCACCATCGCCGCTTCCGCCCGCGCTTCGGGCCGCAAGCCATGGTCGACCGTATAGACAATGGCCTTGGGCTTTCTGCCGCTCCAGGCCGCATACAGCAGCATCAGCGCAAGCGAATCGGCCCCGCCCGAGACGGCGAGGCCAATGGTTTTCCGATCGGCAATCGGAGCGAAGAGCCCCGCGGGGTCAAGCCCGCACAGCGCGATGTCGGCCGGTGTCAGCACCCCGCCCGCGCCTGCTCGGCCGTCACCCGGTCCTTGAAGGCCTGAGTGGAGTCCGGATAGCGGCGCAGCACCTCGCCATAGGTCCGGCAGGCGGTATCGAACTCCCCGGCCCCATGCAGTGCAACCCCAAGGCTGAACAGCAGATCGGGCGCCCGGGTCGATGTCGTGTAGCTCTCAAACCCTTCGAGCAGCACTTCGGCCGCTTCGCCATAGGCAGCGCGCTCGATCAGCGTTTCACCCAACCAGTAGGTCGCATCCGGCGCCTGCTGGTGGTCGGGGAAGGTCTCGATGAACTGGCGGAACTGGTTTTCCGCAAAAGCGTATTCACCGCGCACCACAGCGTCATAGCCCGCCTGATACTGCGCGTTCGCATCGCCATCCTCGAGGGGGATCGCATTGGGATCGAAACTGAGATCGAGCGGTTCTGAGGGCGATGTGCTGCCCAGCTCGCCCTCCGGCGGGCCAAGCACAACGCCATCGGAGCTCTCAGGGCTCGGCTCCTGTCCGAACACATCACTGGCATAGAGGTTGTCCTCGCCGCCCGTTTCGCTGCCATCCATGAGGTCGGAATCGCCCACGAGCGGGTCGATAACGGTGGCTGCGCCGGGCTGCGGCTCGACCTGGGACTGGGGCTCCTGCGGCAACCGATCGGCAGGCGTATCGCCGCCGGAGGTGGTTACCGCATCAGTTTCCCCCAGGCTCCCGCCCTCCAGCTGCTGGAAGCGGTACTCATTGTCTTCCTGGGTGCGCTCAAGCAGGCTCTGGAGTTGGGTGAGCTGGAACTGAAGACCCTCGATCTGGCCCGAATTGAGCCGCACCTGCTCTTCGAGCTGGTCGATGCGAACCTGCATGGTGGCAAGGTCATTGCCCTGCCCCTGCCCGGCAACGGTCATGGAAAGAGTCAGAAGTCCCGCTGTCGCAGCGATCACGGCACCTTGCCGCCATCGCCTCGTGAGCGTCGTCGAAAGCCTTGGCACAACAAATCTCCTTTAAGCGCGCCGTCCCTTGCACAGGCAACGCAGTTCAATGATTTAAGGATGCGCATTTAAAGCAGGTTTTTGGCAAAAAAGAAGCGCCGGGACCAGATACGCGGTCCCGACGCTATGCCTCCAGATTGGCATTCGTGAATTGGATGGTCAGTTTGTCAAAACAGTGACGGCGCGGCGGTTCTGACTCCAGCACGAAATATCGTTGCAGATCGCGACCGGGCGTTCCTTGCCGTAGGAAACGGTCGACAGGCGATCCTGCGGAATACCGCGCGAGACCAGATAGTTGACGACGGCCGTGGCGCGGCGGGCTCCGAGCGCGATGTTGTACTCGCGCGTACCGCGCTCATCGGCATGACCTTCGATCACGATACGGTATTGCGGATATTGCTGCAGCCACTGGGACTGCTGGTTCAGCGTCGCCTGCGCATCGGCGGTCAGGACCGACGAATCGGTTTCAAAGAACACCCGGTCGCCAACCGAAACCAGGAATTCCTGCTGGCTGCCGGGAGCGCCACCGCCGCCGGCGGCGTCGCCGCTGATATTGCCGACGCCTGTGGTCGGAGTGCGGGCGCAGGCGGCGACAGCAACGAGCAAAACCGCCAGGAGGAGGCCTTTGCCGAAACGAAGAAGAGGCATGGTCGAACCCATAGCGAAAAGCTCCAGAACCGGAAAATTGTGGTTAGCATTTTTACAGCGCGTTATCTTAATCGCGCGTGTGTGGGCATAGTTAATCTTGTGCTAATCGGGCGCAATTGGGGCATTTGCCCGGCAAAAGGCGTCCCGAAACAGGACGCCTCTCAAGTGTTGCACGACTGCAATCGTCCGATCAGGACAAGAGCGGACCCCAGGCCGGATCGGACGCAAAGCCCTCTGTGGGAATGCGCCGTTCGTTTCGGCCCCAGATGTCGATGGAATAAAGCTGGGATCCGTCATTGCCGCCCGGATCGCGGAAATACATCAAGACCCGGCCATTGGGCGCCCATGTGGGGCCTTCGGCGTGATAGGAGGTGGCAAGGATGCGCTCGCCCGACCCGTCCGGCCCCATGATGCCGATCGAGAACTGGCCGCCCGACTGGCGGGTAAAGGCGATAAGATCACCCTTGGGCGACCAGACCGGCGTCGAATAGGAGCCATCGCCATAAGAGATGCGTTCCGCACCGCCGCCGGCTGCCGACATCACGTAAATTTGCGGACGCCCGCCGCGATCGGATTCGAACGCAACACGCTGTCCATCCGGTGAATAGGACGGAGAGGTGTCGATGGCCGAGCCCGTGGTGAGCTGCTGGGGTTGCCCGCCGCCCAGATCCATCTGGTAGATATTGGTGACCGCACCATTGGTGACAGAAAACACCAGCCGGCGACCATCGGGCGAAAAGCGCGGGGCAAAGCTCATCTGTCCGAACCGGCCGATGGACTGGGCCTGACCCGACGCCATATTCACAACGAAAATACCTGACGATGTCGGGCCATCGAGCACCATATAGGCGACGAGCTGGCCATCGGGCGACATGCGCGGGGTGAGGATCTGCTGGGCGCCGTCGGTGAGATAGCGGATATTGGCGCCGTCCTGATCCATGATGGCCAGACGGCGCACCCGGTTGGCGCGGGGACCGCTTTCGGCGACGAACACCACACGGGAATCGAAATATCCGGTTTCGCCTGTCAGCCCCGTATAGACGGCGTCCGAAGCGATATGGGCGATGCGGCGCCATGAGCTGGCGTCGGCGCCATAGGATTTACCCGTGACCTGCGCGCCTGCCGTGGTATCCCATAGCCGCAGGCTCGACTGGATCTGTCCCGCCCGATTGACGTCCGCCATGATCACCGCATCGGCGCCGGTCGTACGCCAGGCGGGGAAATCGGGCGTCTGGTTGGGATCGCCCACCTGGGCGGGGTATCCGGCCGGATCGACCAGTCGGAACAGACCTGAATTGGTGAGGTTATTGCGCACCACCTGCGCCACCTCGGCCCCGAACGCCGCGTCAGCGGAAGCAAAGTTGGGAATGGCTATCGGCATGGGCGTGAAATTGCCGCCGGTAACGGTGATCTGCAACTGCGCCAGCGCCGGGCTGACAGCCATCATGGCGGCACCGGAAAGCCCCAGCCTGAGCGCAGTCCTGCGGGTCATCAAAGTGTTTTGCACGTCAGTCTCCATGTTTGACGGCCACAGCCGCCGCCTCGATCCGGATTACCAACCGGAGAAGCAAATCCAAGGTTGCGCCGATTAGCGGCAAATCGTGACCGAATATCGGTGGGTGGCAAGATTTCCGGTCGCTATTGCATTTTGGTCACGCATCACAGTCACCCTTTTTAAAGATCGCGCGGATCGAAGGTCACATCGACCTGCCGCCAGCTTTCGTATTTTTCGACCGGCAGCATGGTGTAGGGGCTGCAGCGCTCGACGGCGCGCTGGGCAGCAAAGGCGGTCGAGCGCATAAGATCGTCGGTGAGGGCCGACCGGATCTCGGTACCGGCAACCGATCCGTCCTGATTGAGCGTAACAAGCACGCGCACCGTCAACCCCGGAACGCTCAGCGCACCCGGCGGCGGCGTCCAGCAGCGGCGCATGGCAGCTGCCAGTGCCGATTGTTCGGACTGGGTCAGCGTTGCCGACTGGCCGCTGGGCGCTCCCAACGAGGATTGCCCACCTTCACCAGTGGTGGCCCCGCGTGAGGTCTCCTCATTGATCAGGTCGCCGATACGATCGGCCAACTCGTCCGACACCTGGCTCGATGAGTCCTGCGGCGTTGGTGTCGGCGTCGGCTCGGGCTGGCGCTGCGCTTCGGCAAACTGCTCGCGCAATTGCGACACCGCCGAGGTGACGCGCGGCGGCACCGGCGCGACAGGCTCTGGCTCGGATTCGGGCTCAGGCTCGGGTTCCGGCACAGGCTCAGGTTCCGGCACAGGCTCAGGTTCAGGTTCAGGTTCTGGCTCCGGAACAGGTTCGGGCGCAGGCTCAGGTGCTGGAGCGGGCGCTGGTTCAGGTACCGGTTCCGGTTCGGGCTCGGCTGCGGGCTCCGGTTCCGGCGTTGGCTCGGGACGCGGCGCCGGAGTGGGGGGCGGCGTTGGCTCCGGCTCGGGTTCAGGCTCCGGCTCGGGTTCCGGGGTGGGTTCGGGTGCCGGCGCTGTCTCGACCGTGGGCGCCGGAGACGGCGTATCGGAAATTTCGGGGTTGGGCTGGTCTTCTTCAGTGTTGCCGGTGCGTTCGGCAAGCTCGGCTTCAACCTCGGTATCGACGGCCGATGGTGTTTCGGTCTCGACGATCTCGCTTTGCAGATTGCC
>DFMV01000019.1:7598-45416 GCA_002375765.1 Rhizobiales bacterium UBA3584
GGATCGAGCCGCTCGACGCTCGAGAGCTGCACGAGGGTGAGCCCGATAATGGCGATATGGCCGACGACCGATACAGTGGTCCCGATCCGCATGGACTATTGCCCCGAGCTGTCGGCAGTCGGCTGCTGCGTGATCAATCCGATGCGCGAATATCCGGCCGACGAAAGCGTGCCCATGACGTCCATAACCGTGCCGTAGCTGGCGGAGGTGTCGCCGCGCACATAGATGCGGTCTTCGGTCGACTCGGCCAGCGCGGCAACGGCATCCACCAATTCGGCGGACACCACCTGCTCGTCATCGACAAAAATCTCGCCCTCGGGGGTGACCGAAACCATGATGGGCGTGCGCGGCGTCTGCAACTCGCCCGCCGAAGACTGCGGCAGATCGACGGCGACCCCCGCCGTCATCATCGGGGCGGCGACCATGAACACGATGAGCAGAACCAGCACCACGTCCACAAAGGGCGTGACGTTGATTTCGCTCATCATGGCCCTGCGCTGGCCGCGACGACGGCGGCGTCCGCCCCCGTTCCCGCCTGCAACACCCATGCCCATTATTTGCGGCTCCGCGCTTCGAGCTGGCGGCCCAGAATGGCCGCGAATTCATCGGCAAAGCCTTCAAGCCGGCCCACCAGCTTGTTGGCATCGCCCGAAAGCTTGTTGTAGGCGATAACCGCGGGAATGGCCGCCACAAGGCCGATGGCCGTTGCAAACAGTGCTTCGGCAATCGGGCCGGCGACCACGCCAAGGCTGGCGCTCTGGGAGGCCGCGATGGATGAAAAGGCGTTCATGATGCCCCAGACTGTGCCGAACAGTCCGATGAACGGGGCTGCCGAACCCACGGTCGCCAGGAACGAGAGCCGGCTTTCAAGCTGTTCGCTTTCGCGTGCTATGGCGACGTCGAGAACCTTATCGAGACGCGCCTGCACGCCGAGATAGCTCGAGGCGTTCTGTTCGTGGGATCGCTTCCACTCCTTCATTGCCGCGACAAACACCGCCGCGAGCCCGCTGGTGGGGCGCTGGGAGAGCGTTTGATAGAGCTCCTCGAGCGACTGGCCCGACCAGAAGGTCTTTTCGAACTGGTTCATGTCGGATCGCACGCGGGTGAATTTGAGCGATTTGTCGATGATGATGGCCCAGCACCAGATCGATGCGGCCAGAAGGCCCAGCATCACCAGCTTGACGACGATGTCGGCCATCAGGAACAGGCCGATGGGCGAAAAATCGGTATGCGCCGCCGCGCTGCCCACTGCGTCCATAGCTTCCATTATGAGTCTTCCTCGGAGAAAAAACCTTGCCGATGGGTGCCCCGCCGCCAGCAACACCCGATGCAATCGCGGTCAAATTTGTCAAAAGTGAGAGACAAATGCCCACTATCGGTTCACCGCGACGCAGCAGTGCCGCTTGCCCCATTTATGGTCAAGAAAAGGTTAATAAACCCTCATGGCGTCATTGTGCTCGCGCGGATGTGAGAGGAACGCCCGGGCACGTGCTGCGTTTAAGGGATGCGCCGGCACAGCGCGCGGCGCGTTTTCAAAGAGAGGAGTACATCATGAAGATCGCACCCGTCCTTGGTGCCGGCATAGCCGCATTGATGCTCGCGGCCGCACCGGCATACGCTGAAATGACCAATTTCACTGCCGAACTCACCGCCGAGGCGGCCGGAGCCGCTGACTCCACCGCCACCGGATCGCTTGAAGCGGCCTATGACTCCGAAACGATGGAGCTCACCTGGACGGCCACTTATGACGGGCTGACCGGCCCGGCCACCGCCGCTCACTTCCACGGCCCGGCCGCCGAGGGCGAGGATGCCGGCCCTGTGGTGCCGATCGACGGAGACCTTGCCAGCCCCATCGAAGGCAGCGCCACATTGACCGAAGAGCAGGTCACCCAGCTCATGGACGGCCTGTGGTATCTCAATATCCACACCGAACAGTACCCAGGCGGCGAAATTCGCGGGCAGGTGATGCAGGCAGACGCCATGTAAAGCCGGCTCTGCCAAGACCCCGAGACACGGGGCTTTGCTGCTGAAGGAGGGTCACGGCCCTCCTTCTTTCAATTCGGGGCAAGCAAGCCGCGCAGGCGAGCCGGAAGCCGGACGGGGCGGCCCTTGTCGTTGAGCAGCACGGCGACGACACTGGCGCGACAGATGGTCTCCCCATCGCGTTCCAGCGTCTGCTCGAGCACAAAGCTCGCTCCCCCGGCCTTGGCCATTATCGTCCGGACCTCCAACAGGTCGTCGATATGGGCGGGCTTGTCGTAGGAAATGGTCATTTCGCGCACGGCAAAGGCGAGGCCCTCGGCGATCAGTTCGGAGTGATGGATGCCGTGAGCGCGCAGAAATTCGGTCCGCGCGCGCTCAAAGAACTTCAGATAAGCGGCGTGATAGACATTGGTGGAGAAATCGGTGTCCTCGAAATAGACCCGCACCGGAAACCGGTGAATGCCATCGGCCCCGATTTCTCCGCCGAATACGCTCACTCGGCCTCTCCCTCATCCTCGAACAGGCTCGCCTGCAAGCCGGCAAAACCCTGCGGCACCGCATAGCCCATGTGCTGGAACGACAGCGCCGTCATCATCCGTCCGCGCGGCGTGCGCTGAATGAACCCCTGCTGGATGAGATAAGGCTCAACGATTTCCTCGATGGCATCGCGCGGTTCGGACAGCGCGGCGGAAATGGTTTCGATGCCCACCGGCCCCCCACCATAAAATTCGGCAATGGTCTTGAGATAGCGCCGATCGAGCTGGTCGAGTCCCCTGGCATCGACATCGAGCCGCAACAGCGCCTTGTCGGCGACTTTGCGGTTGATCTCGGCAGCGCCTTCGACAAGCGCGAAATCGGTGACCCGGCGCAAGAGCCGCCCCGCGATGCGCGGTGTGCCGCGCGAACGTCGCGCCACTTCCAGAGCGCCGTCCGAGGTCATGGCCATGCCCATCAGCCGCGCGCCGCGCTCAACGATCTGGACCAGTTCCTCAGGGGTATAAAAGTTCAATCGCACCGGAATGCCGAACCGATCGCGCAAAGGCGTGGTCAACAACCCGGCGCGGGTGGTGGCGCCCACAAGGGTGAACTTGGCCAGATCGATGCGCACCGAACGCGCCACCGGGCCCTCCCCGATAATCAGATCGAGCTGGAAATCCTCCATCGCGGGATAGAGAATTTCCTCGACCGCCGGATTGAGACGGTGGATTTCGTCGATGAACAACACATCGCGCTCTTCGAGATTGGTCAAAAGCGCGGCCAGATCCCCCGCCTTGGCGATGACCGGGCCGGACGTGGCCCGAAAGCCCACGCCAAGCTCGCGCGAAATGATCTGGGCGAGCGTGGTCTTGCCCAGCCCTGGCGGGCCGACGAACAACACATGATCGAGCGCCGCCTGGCGCTGCCGCGCCGCTTCGATAAACACCTGAAGATTGGCGCGCGCCGCCTCCTGCCCGATGAACTCGGAAAAACCCGAGGGGCGCAGGGAAACATCGAGACTGTCGTCGCGGCCTTCGGCAGCATTGGTGAGATCGGTCATACTGGTTTGCTATTGCCCCCGGCGCCCGATTGCAACGGACCTCACGAACTCAATTCCCGCAAGCCCAGCCGGATGAGCTTTTCGGTGGGCGTGTCCTCGCCCTCTTTGGCCACGACCCGCGCCAGCGCGCTTGAGGCTTGCGCCTGTCCGTAGCCGAGATTGACCAGTGCCGAGACCGCATCGGACACATTGCCCGTGGCGACGCCTTCTCCCAGTGCGGTCTGCAGGCCCATGGCTCCGGCGTCGATGGAAACGCCAGCGGGAACCTTGCCCTTGAGTTCGGACACGATGCGCTGGGCCAGCTTGGGGCCGACCCCAGACGCGCGACCGACCATGGCCTTGTCCTGCAGCGCGATGGCCGAGGAGAGGTCGGAAGGCGAAAGGATCGAAAGGATGCCCAGTGCCACGCGTGAGCCCACGCCCTGGACGGTCATCAACAGTCTAAACCAGCTCTTTTCGCCCTCGGTGGCAAAGCCGTAGAGCCGGATCATGTCCTCGCGCACGATCATTTCGATAAACAGCACAGCCGCTTCACCAACGCGCGGCAAAGACTGCAAGGTGCGACCCGAACAATGGGCCTCGTAACACACGCCATTGACGTCGATCAGCGCGGTGTCATCCCCGAGCGTTTCAATGATGCCCTTGAGTTTGCCGATCATGCGCTCTTTGCCAGTTTGCGGTGTTGACGATGGTGGGCATGGCAAATGGCGATCGCCAGCGCATCGGCTGCGTCCGCCGATTTGAAATTGGCGGCAGGCATCAATGTCTTGACCATCAATTCGATCTGCTTTTTTTCCGCGTGACCGGTCCCGACCACCGACTTTTTTACGAGGTTGGCCGAATATTCGCCCACGGGCAGCCCCATCGAAGCCGGCGTCATGACAGCAATGCCGCGCGCCTGTCCGAGCAGCAGCGTCGAGCGCGCGCCGGCGTTGACGAAGGTTTCCTCCACCGCCGCTTCTGTCGGATGATGTTCGGCGATCAGCCGCATCAGCCCCTCATGGAGATGGACGAGGCGCAGGGAAAGCTCCTGGTCGACGGCCGGCGTCAAAACCCCGCAGGCGATAAAGCGCAGCCGGTTTCCTTCGGCCTCGATGATGCCCCAGCCGGTCCGCCGCAGCCCCGGATCGATCCCCATGATTCGCACGATATTCAACATGCCTCAAATTAGCCCGTTCCCGTCAGCCTACCAAGCGCAAAGTGAACAAACCAAAAACATCGGCAATTTTTCCCCTGACTTCACAGTCCGGGGCGTACGCCCAATTTTCCCCTTCCCGGCAAGATTGTGTTCATCCCTTACCGGATAGGGTTACCCCGGACGCAAACACTTTCGGTACACATTCATGGCACGCGAATTCAGACTGCCCCGGCAGGCCTGGGCCGGCATCGTTCGACGCACGCTCGGTCACATGGTGGTTGCAGTCCTGATTTCGGTGGCGCTGAGCTACATAATTCTCGAAGTGTTCTCGCAGGGAATCGGCGAAATCGGGTTGATAGTCGCAATTGTCGCACCGCTCGCGCTGGGCGGCCCGATGGTGTTCTACATGTCGGTGCGACAGTTCGAGCTGCAGATGGCCTATGACCGGCTCGAAGCGGCAGCGGCGCGCGACAGCCTGACCAATTGTTTCAACCATGGCGCATTTGTCGACGCGGTCAGCGGTGCGCTGCGCGACGAGCAGGCCGGCGGCGGCACATTGCTGGTCATAGATGCCGACCACTTCAAATCGATCAACGACCGCTTCGGCCACGCCAGCGGCGATACCGCGCTCAAGCTCATTGTGGCGGCCATCCGCTCCTCGGTCCGCCCCATCGACATCATCGGGCGATTGGGTGGTGAGGAATTCGGGGTCTTCCTGCCCGCTGCCGATGCCGAACTGGCAAACAGAACCGCCGAGATCATCCGGCAGTCGGTTCGGATGATCGAACTCGACGCCGGCGACAACGCCTGCGTTCTTTCCGTAAGCATCGGCGGCGCCGTTACCGCCGAACCGGTCGATTTCGGCGACATCTTCCGAAGCGCCGACGAACAACTCTATAAGGTCAAGGCGGCCGGGCGTAACGGCGTCAGTCTCGTTGTTCTGCTGCCGCGCCCCAAAGCACCCGCCGCGACAAAAGAGTCGACCGGGCTGGTCTATCGCGGTCATGAAATCAAGCGCAGCGCATGAAAAAGGCGGCCATCAAGGCCGCCCTTAAAAAAGCATATGCACCGGTCAGGCCGAAAGCTTGGCCATGTCCTCGTCGCTCATCTCGAAATTGGCATAGACGTTCTGGACGTCGTCATCATCGTCGAGATTGTCGATCATGCGCATCAGGCTCGCGCCCTTGTCAGCATCGACGGGCGTATTGGTCTGCGGCTTGAAGACCGCCTTGACACTTTCGGCCTCCCCGAGCGCTGCTTCGAGTGCTGTCGAGACATCGCCGATATCTTCAAAGGCGCAATAAATCGTGTGGCCCTCTTCGTCGGACTGCACGTCCTCGGCCCCGGCCTCGATGGCCGCTTCCATGACGGTATCTGCATCGCCCACCTTGGCGGGATAATAGATTTCCCCCACCCGATCGAACATGAAGGCAACCGAGCCGGTTTCCCCCATCGCGCCGCCGGCCTTTGAAAAGATGGCACGCACATTCGACGCCGTACGGTTGCGGTTGTCGGTCAGCGCCTCGACGATAACGGCAACGCCGCCGGGGCCGTAGCCCTCGTAGCGGACTTCTTCGTAATTGTCCCCGTCTCCGCCCTGCGCCTTCTTGATGGCGCGTTCGATATTGTCCTTGGGCATGGACTGGGCCTTGGCGTTGTTGACCGCCAGACGCAGGCGCGGATTCATCGCCGGATCGGGCATGCCCGACTTGGCGGCAACGGTGATCTCACGCGCCAGCTTGGAGAAGATTTTCGAGCGCACCGCGTCCTGACGGCCCTTGCGGTGCATGATGTTTTTGAACTGTGAATGGCCGGCCATGGTCGGACAGTTCCCTGTTTGGTCGTTAAAATGAGATTGGCGGGTTATAGGGGAGCGATCTGGAGAAATAAAGCCTCAGAATTGGGGCAGCGCTTGCGAGAGCGACCCACCGACACGCACGGGCTGGATTTGCGTGCACAGCCCCGAGGCCCTGTCTGTCTCGATTGCTACCCCGCACAGCGTGGCTTCCCCCTCGGACGGCGTGAACCGCGCCGTGGCCAGTCCGGTAACGAACCGGTTGAGCGGTTCTTCGAGTTCCATGCCGATCACGCTGTCATAATCCCCGCACATGCCCGCATCGCTCATCAGACCCGTTCCGCCACGCAGAATGCGGTGATCGGATGTCGGAATATGGGTGTGAGTGCCCACGACCAGCGAAACGCGGCCATCGAGATAATGGCCCATGCCCTGCATTTCCGAGGTTGCTTCAGCGTGAAAATCGACGACGATCGCATCCGCCTGTTCGCCCAGGGGGCAGCGGGCGATGGCGTTGTCGACGGCCCGGAACGGATCGTCCATCGGCGGCATGAACACCCGGCCCAGCGCATTGACCACCAGAACCTGATGGCCGTTGCGTCCGGTGATCATCGTTGCGCCACGACCCGGCGCGCCGGGAGGGAAATTGATCGGCCGGATCAGGGTGTCGTGGCGTTCGATGGCGGTCATCAACTCGCGCTGGTCAAACGCGTGATCGCCCAGCGTCACCACATCGGCGCCAGCATCGCGCAGCAATTCGTAATGGGCCTCGGTAATGCCGCGCCCGTGGCTGGCATTCTCGCCATTGACGATCACAAAATCGAACCGGTAACGCTCGATCATGTCCGGAAGCCGCTCGGCGACCGCGTCGCGGCCGGCCCGCCCCATCACATCGCCTAAAAACAGAAGCCTCATGCGCCCTCGAAGCGGCGCAGGCCGGTTTCGGTGACCAGAAGGTCGAGCGGCAGATCGTGATCGAGCCGGGGAATGAAATCGAGCTCCTGGGCCGCAAACGCGTAGCCGACAAGAAGCGGCTTCTTGCCCATCGCGGCCAGCGTCCTGTCGTAATAACCCTTGCCATAGCCCAGCCGGGTGCCGTGCTTGTCAAAGGCCAGAAGCGGAATGACGACGATATCGGGAGTGACGACAGGAGCGGTCGCGGCTGGTGCGAGCGTGCCGAACCCGGAAGGATAAAGCGGCTGACCGTCTTCCCAAAGTCGCAGCTCGAGCGGTTCGTCCTCACTGGTCACCACAGGCAGGGCGACTTTCTGGCCCGAATCCATCAACCGGGTCAAAAGCGGCTTGCAGTCGATTTCGTCGCGGATCGGCCAATAAAGCGCGACCACCTGATCCTTTTGCAGCGGAACGCCCTCGAGAAAGGTGTCGGCCGCCAATTTGGCGGCGTCGGCGCGATCGGCCTGGGGAACGGCCAGACGGCGGGCGAAAGCCTCCTGCCGAAGTGCCGCCTTTTGTTCTTCAAGCTGGACTTCGGTATCCGTCAAGCCACCCTCTTTCGCTCAAAATTTGTGCCGCCCTGGCCGTGGGATGTGTCGATCCCGGGAAACCTACTCATGTAGGTGGGCGCCGTTTATCCGAACCCACGGGTCCGGTCAGGGACAGCTCCCTTAAGGATCGATAAGGCCCCGGGGATGCAGTATCCTACACGAGCCGGGCAGCACGCGATCATATAGGCCTTTGTGAGCGCGCCGAAAAGTGGGTGCGGATCAAATGTTTTCTGCTGCGATGGACGCGGGGCCTATTCGGCCGGTGCGGCCCGATCGAGTGCCAAACCCTTCACGGCAACCGTGCGGGCGGAAAAGCTCAGCCCCACACTGCTCCAGGAGCGCGCGATATGGTCGGTCAGCGCATAGAAAAACAGCGTCAGCCCGACGATCTCGAGCCCTTCCTCGATCACGATCGCTACCGAATAGGCGACCGTATCCTTGCCGATTGCGTTTTCGAATGCGCCCCCCACCAGTTCCATGCCCAAAGCCCCACCGACATAGGCGCCGCCGGCCATGGCGAAAAGAACGGCGGTGCGGCGCGGAAGGCGCAAGAGGAACGGCACGTAGTACGCTCCGATCAGAGCCACGGCGATGGCACCGGGAATGACCCAGGAATAGTAGAACATGCCGGTGAGATTGAACGCGTTCCGCAGCGGCATCATCAGCGATTCGTGAAAGCTCGCCGCCTCATCGATCGCCATCAGACAGAAGATGGCGCCGAGGATCATCCATTGCCTGGCGTCCACACCGCCGGTGCGCCGTACCGCACGCCCGATGACCATCAGGGTGACCCCGATGGCCAGGATCAGCACCGCCGAATAGAACGCCGGCAGCGACAGTTCAGCATCGAGCGCTATGTGGCGCAATTCCTTGAGCGGGGTATCCAGCCCGATCCGTCCGATGACGATTTCACGCACGATGCCCAGAGCAATGATGACCGACGAAACCTTGGCGACCCATTGCGCACAGCGCGTGAGGTCAATAGAGAGAACAGGCGCTTTCGATGCGCTGGCAGACATGGCGATACCCCCGGTTGCCGGACGGTGCGGCCAAGTTCAATTGCCCGAAATGCGTTTTTTTAACCCGCACTGCCCGTTGCCCGATCTCATTTGCGGACCGGATCGATGGGCGATCAAAGGGGAGCGCTCACCGCAAGTCCAGCAATGTCGGCGTTAATGGTAAACTGCGGACTACGGGGCTGCGGACCCGGCAGGCTGCAAACTCTGCACCCCGGTACCGCATTTCTATTTCGTAAGCATTACTGGCGCACAAGCGGTGCCGTCCCTAGATTGACCTGAGCTTGCAGCGAACAAAGGGAACAGTTTCGATGATCACACCGGAATATGCGCGCACCATGGCCCGCTACAATGCCGAACTCAACCGCCGTGTTTACGGGGCGGCACTGCGGCTTTCCGATGAGCAGAGACGATCGGACGAAGGGGCCTTCTGGAAATCGATCCACGCAACGCTCAGCCATCTTTACTGGGCGGACCGCATCTGGCTCTCACGCTTCGGCGCCGCAAAGGCACCCGAGGTTCCAATCGCACGCAGCGGCGCCATGATCGAGGATTTCGATACCCTGTGGGCGCAGCGGCAGGAACTGGACCAGGTGCTCATCGAGTGGGCCGACGCCATGACGCCCGACGAAATCGCGGGCGATCTGTCCTGGCGCAGCGGCGCAACCGGACGCGACATGACCAAGCCGCGCGCCCTGCTCATCATGCAGATATTCAACCACCAGACACACCACCGCGGTCAGGTTCACGCGCTGATCACCCGGTTCGGCGAAAAGACCGGCGATACCGATTTACCGTTCGTGCTGCCCTGACGGGTAAATGCTCTAAACGCGTTCGAGCCGGATATGGGGCTCTGCCGGCAAGGCGATTTCGATTGCATCGCCTGCCCTGACCGAACCGCCCTTGAGAACGATCGTCATAATGCCGGTGCGCAACAGCGGCGTGCCGTCCTCGCGCTTGCCCACCATCAGCTTGAGCAGTCCGGGACTGAATTTTCGATCTGCGAGCAGGGATTGCGCAGGCCGGTGACGCTCAGGCGCACCTCGCCGATGGCAAGAATGGTGCCGCGTGGCAGGCCGATGAGATCAATGCCCTGCGTCGTGATGTTTTCGCCCAGCGCACCGGGCGCCACCTCAAACCCCAGTCCATTGACCTCGTCGAGCAGTTCGGACGCGATCAGGTGAACCTGCCGCAAATTGGGCTGGGTCGGATCGACGGCCACGCGGGAGCGGTGTTTGACCGTCGTGCCCGCATGAGCATCGCCGGCAACGCCGAGTCCGGCGACGATATCGATGAACATGGCAGTTGTTTTGGAAAAACCGTGTCGGCGCGCGCAATGCACGCCAACGACCGAACCCGCCGAACTCACGAGTTGCCCTGGGGCTCCTGACCGGCGGAATCGACTGCCGTTGCGATCGATTCGATGCGGCGCGCCACATCTGCCAGCTTGGCGGCAAACTTGCTTTCCATGGTTTCCGCTTCGGCGGCCACGTCATTGCCTGCCTTGGTCACGGTCTGAAGCTCGGCCCGCAACTGATCGAGCTTGCGTTCGGCCTCGACAAGTTCATCGACCACCGCAATACCGGCCATGACCGTCAGGCGGTTGTCGCCGATCTCCCCGAACGTTCCCTTGTAGTCGTCGATGTAGCGGTTGAACCGGGTGGCCAGGGACGAGAGATGGGTTTCCTGCCCGTCCTCGCATGCCATGCGGTATTTGCGGCCGTTGATTTCGACGCTGACTTCAGCCACGGGCATCTCCTTCTTCGAGCACCGAGCGCACGCTGGTCATCGCTTCCTCTATCCGCCTCGCGACGATTTCTGCGGCCTGGTCGAGCTTGTCCGCCCGCGCATTGGCCCGGTCGAGATCTCCGGCCAGCCGCTGGCCGTCGGCCTGGAGCTGGGATGAGGTGCGCAACCGCCCCGACAGCGAACGAACCGAAGTGTCGAGCCGGTTCAGCGCGCGGTCGAGCCGTTCGATGGCGGTGGTGAAGCTCTCTCCGGTCGATGGCGATGTCACTTTGGGCGCGTCCTTCGAATCCATTGCCTCTGTGGCCCACAATAACCCCAAAAGTGGCGGAAATGGCAAGGGCACCCCTCGCCCCGCTACCGCCGTCACGACATTGACTCGATACCCGGACCTGTTATGTGTCTGCCTCGCGCGACCGGGCCGTCTCGTGCGGACCGCCGCATCGCCATTTTTCCTAACGTCGAACGCTTCGGGATACCATGACAGATAGAGCCAAACACGATGCCATGGCCAATGCCATTCGCGCCCTTTCCATGGACGCCGTGCAGGCCGCCAATTCCGGCCACCCCGGACTGCCCATGGGCGGCGCCGACATCGCCACCGTGCTGTTCACCAAGATCATGAAATTCGATCCCAAGGCGCCCCACTGGCCGGACCGTGACCGGTTCGTGCTCTCGGCGGGCCACGGCTCGATGCTGCTCTATTCCTCGCTGTACCTTCTGGGCTACGAGGACATGACGCTCGACGACATCAAGAATTTCCGCCAGCTTGGCTACGAGACCGCAGGTCACCCCGAATACGGCCACGCGGACGGGATCGAAACCACCACCGGCCCTCTCGGACAGGGCCTGGGCAATTCGGTCGGCATGGCGATCGCCGAAGCCCATCTCAACGCCGAATTCGGCGACGATCTGGTCAATCATTTCACTTATGTCTATGCCGGTGACGGATGCCTGATGGAAGGCATTTCCCAGGAGTCGATCTCGCTGGCCGGGCATCTGAAACTCAACAAGCTCATCGTCATCTGGGACAACAACGACATCACCATCGACGGCAAGGTCTCGATGGCGGATTCGACCGACCAGATAGCCCGTTTCAAGGCGGTTGGCTGGAACACGATGGAAATCGACGGCCACGATCCCGACCAGATCGAAGCGGCCCTTAAGGACGCCCAGAAATCCGACAAGCCCACGCTGATTTCGGCCAAGACGACCATCGGCTTTGGTTCGCCCAACAAGGCCGGCACCTCCAAGGCCCACGGCTCCCCCCTCGGCAATGACGAAATTGCACTGGCCAAGGCTGAACTCGGCTGGAAATACGGTCCGTTCGAAGTGCCCGAAGACCTGATGGATGCCTGGCGCCTGGCCGGCAATCGCGGCACCAAGGCACGCAGCGCCTGGACCGACCGCCTCAATGCCACTGACGCGGAAACCAAAGCGGAATTCGAACGCCGGATGCGCGGCGACCTGCCCGAAGCGCTCAAGACGGCCATGGCCGACTACAAGCGCAAACTGGCCGAGGAAAAGCCCAAGCTGGCCACCCGCGCCTCCTCCCAGAAAGCGCTGGAAGTCATCAACGGCGCCATGCCCGAAACGATCGGCGGCTCGGCCGATCTGACCGGCTCGAACAACACCAACACGTCCCAGACCCTGCCCTTCACCTCCAACGACTATTCTGGCCGCTATATCCACTACGGGATCCGCGAGCACGGCATGGTCGCGGCCATGAACGGCATTGCGCTCCATGGGGGGCTTTACCCCTATGGCGGCACCTTCCTGACCTTTACCGATTACTGCCGCCCCTCGATCCGACTGGCCGCACTGATGGGCATTCGTGTGGGGCTGGTCATGACCCACGACTCAATCGGCCTGGGCGAAGACGGCCCCACTCACCAGCCGGTCGAGCATCTTGCCGCCCTGCGGGCCATTCCCGGCCTTCTGGTCTTCCGTCCCGCCGACGCCATGGAAGCGGCCGAATGCTGGGAAATCGCCCTTGAGCGCTTCAAACAGCCGTCTGTCCTGGCGCTTTCGCGCCAGAACCTGCCCACCCTGCGCACCGAATACTCCAAGGACAACCTGTGCCTGCGCGGCGCCTATTCGATCTGGGGTGACAAGGACGCCGAAGTGGTGTTTTTCGGCACCGGTTCGGAAACCCAGCTTGCTGTCGAGGCCGCCAAGGAACTGACCGATGAAGGCATTTCCGCCCGCGCGGTATCCGTGCCGTCCATGGAACTGTTCGCTGCCCAGTCCGACGACTACAAGCGCACCGTATTCGGCAAGGCACGCGCCCGCGTCGCCATCGAAGCCGGCGTCGAAATGGGATGGTCGAAATTCCTCGGTGAAAACGGCCGGTTCGTCGGCATGACCGGGTTCGGCGCATCGGGCGAGATCAATGCGCTCTACAAGCACTTCGGTATTACGACCAAAGCCGCTGTTGAAGCGGCCAAGGCGCAACTTTAAGAGATTTTCGACTTCGGGGCGCGCAAGCGCCCCTTCCCTCCCGTTCGGCATACCCATACTCAAGGAGTAGCTCAATGACCGTCCGCGTCGCCATCAACGGATTTGGCCGCATCGGCCGCAACGTCCTGCGCGCTATCGTCGAATCCGGCCGCACCGACATCGAAGTCGTTGCCATCAACGATCTCGGGCCGGTTGAAACCAATGCCCATCTGATCCGCTACGATTCGGTGCATGGCCGTTTTCCCGGCACGGTGACGGTTTCGGGCGACACGATCGACGTGGGCCGCGGCCCCATCAAGGTAACTGCCGTCCGCAACCCCGCCGAATTGCCGCATGGCGAAATGGGCGTCGACATCGTGATGGAATGCACGGGCATTTTCACGTCCAAGGAAAAGGCTTCGGCACACCTGGAGGCCGGCGCAAAGAAAGTGATCGTTTCCGCCCCCGCCGACGGCGCGGACCTGACGGTGGTCTATGGCGTCAACCACGACAAGCTTTCGAGCGAGCATACGGTAATCTCGAATGCCTCATGCACGACCAACTGTCTGGCCCCGGTCGCTTATGTGCTCAACGAAGCCGTGGGCATCGAAAAGGGCTTCATGACCACGATCCATTCCTACACCGGTGACCAGCCCACGCTCGACACCATGCACAAGGATCTCTATCGCGGCCGCGCTGCAGCGCTTTCGATGATCCCGACCACCACCGGCGCCGCCAAGGCCGTAGGCCTGGTCCTGCCCGAACTCAACGGCAAGCTCGACGGCACCTCGATCCGCGTGCCGACCCCCAACGTCTCGGTTGTCGATTTCAAGTTCATCGCCAAAAAGACCACTTCGGTCGAAGAGATCAACGCGGCGATCAAGACCGCTGCCGAAGGCAAGCTCAAGGGCATTCTGGGCTTTACCGACGAAAAGCTGGTGTCGACCGATTTCAATCACGACCCCCATTCCTCGATCTTCCACATGGACCAGACCAAGGTCATGGAAGGCACTTTTGTTCGCATCCTGTCCTGGTACGACAATGAATGGGGCTTCTCGAACCGCATGAGCGACACTGCCGTAGCCTTTGGCAAGGTGCTCTGAGTTCACACGACTGCCAATCGAAGGGCGCTCCTCTCGGGAGCGCCTTTTTCTTGCCTATCGCCTGCCCTTGGGTCACTGTGATGCCCGAGGGAAAATTTCGAATTCCAGACCGAGTGGATGCGACCATGACTGCCGCCTTCAAGACCCTTGACGATTTCGAGTTCGATGGAAAACGCGTGCTTGTCCGCGTCGACCTCAATGTGCCCGTCAAGGACGGCAAGGTGGGCGACACCACCCGCATCGAGCGCGTGGCTCACACCATCCAGGAGATCGCCAACAAGGGCGGCTTGCCCATCCTGCTCGCCCATTTCGGACGCCCCAAGGGCAAGGTCGATCCCGAAATGAGCCTCAAGGTGGTGGTGGACGCCCTGCACAGGATCATCGGCAAGCCCGTTCATTTCGCGCCGACCGACTGGACCGATGTTTCCCAGGCAAGAAAGGTGATTGATGGTGCCGAGGCCGGATCGGTGGTCTTAATGGAGAACACCCGCTTTCATCCCGGCGAAGAAAAAAATGATCCCGAATTGGTCGCCACCATGGCGTCGTTGGGCGATCTCTATGTCAATGATGCGTTTTCTGCCGCTCACCGCGCGCACGCTTCAACCACGGGCCTGGCTCAAAAGCTGCCCGCTGCCGCCGGCCGCGCCATGGGAGCTGAACTCAAGGCGCTCGAAGCGGGTCTGGGCAATCCCCAAAAGCCGGTCATCGCCATTGTCGGCGGGGCAAAGGTGTCCAGCAAGATCGATCTGCTTGAAAATCTCGTCACCAAGGTCGAGGCGCTGGTGATCGGCGGCGGCATGGCAAATACCTTCATTTACGCCCTTGGCTATGATGTGGGCAAATCGCTGTGCGAACGCGACCTCAAGGAAACCGCGCTGCGCATCATGGACAAGGCCGAAGAAGCCCGCTGCGCCATTATCCTGCCCATCGACGGCGTGGTAGCCTGGCACTTCAAGGCCGATACGCCCTCGCGAGTCTATGGGCTGGACGCCATCGACAAGGATGGCATGGTGCTCGATGCCGGGCCGCAATCGGTTGAAAAGATCAAGACCGCTATCAACGAAGCCAGGACCATCGTCTGGAACGGCCCGCTGGGCGCCTTCGAGATGACCCCCTTCGACAAGGCAACGGTGGAAGTTGCCAGACACGCCGCCGAACGCACGAAAAAGGGGCTGCTGACCTCGGTCGCCGGTGGCGGTGATACCGTAGCGGCCCTGGCTCATGCCGGCGTCAAGGACAGCTTCACCTACGTTTCAACCGCCGGTGGCGCGTTCCTGGAATGGATGGAGGGCAAGCCTCTACCCGGAGTTGATGCGCTCGCGCAGGGCCAAGGATAGGTTGTTCCCGTTACCCGCCTAATCCCTTCGTTCAATACCCGAACGTCTAATCGATTGTGACCCTCACGTTCGGGTATTTTGAGCCCCATATTCACATCCATGGGGTTTAGCGTCCGATGTCTCGACTGAGCGAGATCGCCAACCAGCTCGTTGCGCCCGGCAAGGGCATCCTGGCCGCCGACGAATCCACCGGCACCATCAAGAAGCGCTTCGATTCCATCTCTCTGGAATCCACCGAAACCAGTCGTCGCGACTATCGCGAGATGCTGTTCGGTGCCACCGAGGCGATGACCGACTATATTTCCGGCGTCATCCTGTTCGATGAAACCATCCGCCAATCAGCCGCCGATGGCACGCCCTTCGTCGACATGCTGCGCGCCACCAACTGCCTGCCCGGCATCAAGGTCGATACCGGCGCCAAGCCCATGCCCGGCTATATCGATGAAACGGTGACGGAAGGCCTCGACGGCCTGCGTGACCGCCTCGCCGAATACGCGAGGATCGGCGCCGCCTTTGCCAAATGGCGCGGCGTCATCGGCATCGGCGAAAACAAGCCCACCCGCGCCTCGGTCCATGCCAATGCTCACGCCCTGGCCCGCTACGCAGCGCTCTGCCAGGAAGCCGGCATCGTGCCGATCGTCGAACCCGAAGTGCTGGCCGACGGCAAGCCGGGCGACCACACGATCGAGGTCTGCGAAAAGGTGACCACCGACACGCTGGGCGAAGTCTTCGAACAACTCCGCATGGCCGGTGTGGCTCTCGATGGCATGATCCTCAAACCCAATATGGTGATTCCTGGCGTCAACGGCCCCAAGGTTTCCATCGAAGAAGTCGCCGAGCGCACCGTGCGCACCCTCAAGGCCACGGTGCCCTCGATCGTTCCGGGCATTGCTTTCCTTTCGGGCGGCCAGACATCGGAACAGGCCAGCGCCAATCTCTCGGCGATGCACAATATCGGCAGGCTGCCCTGGGCGCTGACCTTCTCATATGGCCGCGCCCTGCAGGCCGAAGCCCTCCAGGCCTGGGGCGGCAAGGCGGAAAATGTAGAAGCGGGCCGCCGCGCCTTCATCCACCGGGCTCGCATGAATTCCCTGGCCTCGCTCGGCCAGTGGGCCCCTGAACTCGACAGGGCGGCCTGAACGGTTTTTCCGGCGGCAAGGCCGGAAAAGCGCTGGCATCGTACTGCCGAATAGTCTTCCCATACGCAAAGGGACGCTGTATCGACGCAGCGTCCCTTTTTTTGTCATTGTTTGGCGGCAAAGGGGAGCGAAACGACTGGGGCACCATGGCAGAAATATTTCTCATCGCAGAGCCGGAGATCACGGTTGAACGGCTCGAAGCCACCTTGGCACGCCTGCCGGCCGCCGCGCTTTTGCTCAAGGCCGGAGAGGAAGACGATTTCGCCTACACCGATCGCGCCAAAACACTGGCCAGGATCGCCCAGAAGCGCAATTGCGCCGTGCTGCTCGATAACCGTCCCGACCTGGTCCGGAAAGCCTATGTCGATGGGGTGCATATGTCGGGCGGCATAAAGGCGTTGCGCGACGCTATCGACGAACTCAAACCCGATTTCATCGTGGGCACCGGCGATATCGGCTCGCGGCACGAGGCCATGACCCGGGGCGAGCTTGAGATCGACTACCTGATGTTTGGCGACCGTGACGATGTGGATGGGCGCGAGATGGCCGATTGGTGGGCCGAAACGTTCGAGGTGCCTTCGGTCTATTTCGCCAAGGCGTCCCAAGACCTCTCCGGACTGAAATCAGAATTTGCCGCCTTTGCTGAGGCCGAATGGGACAAAATCGTGCCCGGAGATGCCGCATGAGAATATCTGCAGCGCTCCTTGCCGGATTGGTGATGCTTTCGCCCATCTCCGCGACGGCCCAGTCCGAGCAGATGGACGAGGCCCTCGACATATCGCGCATGCTGCTCAACCCGCCCGAGGGAGTGGATCTGGCCTATGGCGCTTTCCAGCGTGGTTATTATCTGACCGCCCTGCGATTGGCCGAACGCCGCGCCGCCACCGGCGACGCCGTGGCCCAGACCCTGATCGGGGAAATTCACGCCAATGGGTTGGGCGTCCCCCAGGACATCCCCCGCGCCATCACCTGGTATGCCCAGGCCGACCAGAATGGCGATATCCAGGCGACCTTTCAGCTCGCCATGCTCTACCAGACCGGCGCCGGCGTGCCGCGTAACCGCGAACGCGCCGCCGCCCTGTTCAAGAAAGCCGCCGAGGGCGGCCACATGGCGGCCAAATACAATCTGGGCCTGCTCCATGTCGAGGGAACCTATGCCGAACCCAACCTGGTCGAAGCGGCTGCATTGATCGGTGAGGCAGCGGAAGCCGGTCTGGCAGAAGCCCAATACGACTACGCTATCATGCTGCTCGAAGGGGCCGGTGTTGCGCCCGATACCGCCAGAGCGCTCGAGCTGCTCGAAATGGCCGCGGAGCAGGGCTTGCCCGAAGCGCAGGTCGAATACGCCACCTTGCTCTATATGGGTGCCCGCGACGGCACACGGGATGCGCAAGGCGCCGCCCGTTGGTATGGCCGCGCCGCCGAGGCGGGCAATGCGGTGGGTCAGGTTCGCTATGCAATGATGCTGGCTGCCGCCGAAGGGATAGAAGAGGATATCGAAACCGCCGCCATGTACCGCATTCTGGCCCGCCGGCAGGGTTTGACGGAAGACGCGCTCGACCAGATGTTGCGCGGCGTCGACCCCGCGACCCTTGCCCAAGCCGAGGAAAGAGCACGCTACTGGCCCGGCCTTCCCCCATCGGCGGATCCGGCGCCGCAGACCCGGGAGGCCCCGGCGGTCGAGCCCATGCCCGGCAATCTCGACACCGTCCCGGTGCCCCTTGACGATCTTACCAACCCCGGATAACCGCCAAGGCTTGAAAACCGGTCCGTTCTGGGGCAAAAGCCCATCCCACCAGTCTTATCGGCCCTGAGCGCCCATCCGCGCGGGCGCAGCAACGAAAAGTTTTTGCAATGAAGATCAACGGTAACGAAATCCGTCCCGGCAACGTGATCATGCACCAGGACCGCCTCTGGGTCGCGGTCAAGGTCGATCACGTCAAACCCGGCAAGGGCGGCGCCTATGCTCAGGTGGAACTCAAAGCCATCCAGGGTTCCACAAAGCTCAACGAACGCTTCCGTTCGGCCGAAACAGTCGAGCGCGTGACGCTCGAACAGCGCGATTTCCAGTATCTTTACGCTCAGGGTGATGCGCTGGTGTTCATGAACACCGAAACCTACGAACAGATCGAGTTGGCCGCCGATTTCGTCGGTGAGCGCGCCGCCTTCCTTCAGGATGGCATGATGGTCACTGTCGAAATGTACGAAGACACCCCGCTCGGCATCCAGCTTCCCGCGCAGGTGACCCTCGAAGTGACCGACACAGAACCGGTGGTCAAGGGTCAGACGGCAGCCAACTCCTTTAAGCCCGCGACGCTCGAAAACGGCGTCAAGACAATGGTCCCGCCCTTTGTCGGCATCGGCCAGAAGATCATCGTCGACACCTCCGAAGTGACCTATATCCGCCGCGCGGACTGACTTCACTTACCTTCGTATTTTCATAGCCCTCCCCCACCGGGGAGGGTGTTTTCTTTGACCGCAAGGCGCCGCGTGCTAGAGAGCACCGCACAATCGCCTCCCGGCCGGAACAAAAAGCAAGCACAAGGACACCGCCATGGCTCGCTCAGCGCTGATGAACATCATGGTCAACACGGCTCTCAAGGCCGGCAAGGGCCTGATCCGCGATTTCGGCGAGGTCGAAAACCTGCAGGTCTCGCGCAAGGGTCCGGCCGATTATGTTTCGGTCGCCGACAAGCGCGCCGAAAAGGTCGTCATGGACGAGTTGATGAAGGCCCGCCCCACCTATTCCTTCCTCATGGAAGAAGGCGGGGAGATCAAGGGCACCGACGGCATGCACCGCTGGATCATCGACCCCATCGACGGCACGACCAATTTTCTGCACGGCGTCCCCATTTTTGCCGTTTGCATCGCGCTCGAACGCAATGGCGAGATCGTCTCCTCGGTCATCTATAATCCGGTGATGGACGAGTTGTTCACCGCCGAAAAGGGTAATGGCGCCTGGCTCAACAACCGCCGCCTGCGGGTTGCGGGCCGCAAGCATCTGTCCGAAGCGCTCATGTGCACCGGCATCAATTCGCAAGGCCGGGCGCTCGACGCCCTGCAACTGCGCCAGCTTGCGCATATCACGCCCGCCGTTTCCGGCATTCGGCGCTCCGGCTCGATCTCGATGGACCTCGCCTGGCTGGCCGCCGGCCGGTTCGATGGGGTCTGGGAAGCGGGCCTGAAGCCCTGGGACGTGGCGCCGGGCCTGTTGCTGGTCAAGGAAGCCGGCGGATTCCTCACCGACTTTGCCGGTGGCAACGACGCGGTTGCGAAAGGTGAAGTGGTTGCTGGCAACGAGCCGATCCAGCGCGAACTGCTCAAGGCCATCCAGGCGGTTAAATAGCAGTTTTGGGGTTTCCCCGGTGACGGTTACTTTTCCTTAACCACACCTCAAGTCATTGTCAGGTCACTATGGTCTGACTAAGCTGGCGCAAATTTGACACGCCACTGGTCGTTTGACCGGTAGCGCTGCCAGGAGCCGGCCCTTTATGACGCAATCATACGACCCGTATCGCCTCGCCAATCCTCTGGTCTATCTCATCAAGATGGTCATCTTCCTCGTCCTGGTGGCGATGGTGGCGATCATCCTGCTCCCCCAGTTGCTAGACGCGTTCTGGTCCAACCCGTTCATCAACGGCATGATTCTGTTCGTTTTGCTGGTGGGCATCATCCTCTCGTTCCGGCAAGTGATCCGCCTGTTCCCCGAGGTCAATTGGGTCAATTCGCTTCAGGAAGGCAATGCGGGCCAACTCCGGCGTGCGCCCGTCCTGCTCGCCCCCGTCGCCGCCATCATGCGCGACAAGCTCGGCGAAACGGTCATTACCCCCGCCTCCATGCGCTCCATCCTCGATTCGGTGGGCATACGTCTTGACGAGGCCAAGGATACTGCTCGCTATCTTACCGGTCTGCTCGTCTTCCTGGGTCTGCTCGGAACGTTCTACGGCTTGCTCCAGACTGTGGGCGCCGTGTCAGGCGTGATTCAAAACCTCGACGTTACCTCGGGCGATACCACCAACATTTTCGGCAACCTAAAAGATGGACTCGAGGCCCCGCTGGGCGGCATGTCCATCGCCTTCGCATCCTCGCTGTTCGGCCTGTCGGGATCGTTGGTACTTGGCTTTCTCGACCTGCAGGCCGGCCAGGCCCAGAACGCGTTCTACACCGATCTTGAGGACTGGATGAGTTCGATGACCGAGCTCGACCATCCCATCGCCACAATGCAGGCCAACAATTTCGGTGTTTCGGGCCCCGAAATGCAGCAGATGTTCGAGCGGCTTGGCGCGACCATGCAGACTCAGAACTCTTCCCAGAACGCCATTCGCGCCATGGCCGAACTGGCCAAGGGCATCGATGGGCTGGTCAAGCATATTAGGGCAGAACAGGAAGATCTGCGCGCCCACATCTCCGAACAGGCCGAGGTCAACAAACGTCTGACGTCGCTTATCGACACCCTGCTGCAGGACAATGACCGTCCCCGCGACGGCCAGAACTAGGACCCCTCGCCCATGGCACTCGTCCGCGGACGCTCTTCTGCTGAACGCCCCAGCTACTGGCCTGGCTATGTCGACGCCCTGTCGAGCCTTCTGCTGGTCATCATCTTTCTGCTCTCGCTGTTCATGATCGCCCAGTTTTTCCTCAATCAGGAAATTCTTGGCCGTGACACCGCGCTGTCCCGGCTCAACGCCCAGATCGCCGAGTTGACCGAACTTCTCCAACTCGAGCGCGCCAATTCCGAAGAACTAGAGCTTTCCATTTCCTCGCTCTCTGCAACGCTTGCCGGCGTCGAAGCCGAGCGCGACAGTCTGCAAAGCGAATTGGCCGGACTTGGTGAGGGCATCTCCGACTATGATTCAACCATAGCAGGGCTCGAAACCGAGCTATCCGAAGAGCGCGAGCTGTCCTCGGAAGCCCAGGCACAGGTGGCGCTGCTCAACCAGCAACTTGCGGCGCTGCGCCAGCAGATCGGCGCGCTCGAAGCGGCGCTTGAGGCATCGGAATTGCGCGACACCGAAAGCCGGACCCAGATCGCCGATCTGGGCCGCCGCCTCAATCTGGCCCTCGCCCAGCGCGTGCAGGACCTTTCCCGCTATCGCTCGGATTTCTTTGGCCGTCTGCGCGAAATCCTCGAGGGCCGTTCGGACGTTCAGGTGGTTGGCGACCGTTTCGTGTTTCAGTCCGAAGTTCTGTTTGACGCGGGTCAGGCCCAGATTTCCGCCGAGGGTCAATCCCAGATCACGGCACTGGCCGATGCGATACTGGAACTCGAAAACGAAATCCCCGCCGATATCCCCTGGGTGCTGCGCATCGACGGGCATACAGACCGGCGCCCGATCTCGACGCCGCAATTCCCTTCAAACTGGGAGCTTTCAGCGGCGCGCGCCATCTCGGTCGCCAAGCTGCTCGTCGAACAGGGCGTGTCGCCCAATCGGCTGCTGGCTGCCGGGTTCGGAGAATACGCACCTCTCGACCCTGCCGACACTGAAGAGGCCTATCGCCGCAATCGGCGCATCGAGTTCAAACTTACGGAAGCTTGACCCGGCCTTACGGACCGCACGGCGCCTAGCCCGCCAGCGCCTTGTCGTTCAAGCGGAATTGCAGCTTTGCCAGTTCGGCATAGCGCCCGCCTTTCTTGACCAGTTGGTCGTGCGTACCCTCGTCGATCAACTGGCCTTTTTCGAGCACCAGGATGCGGTCCGCATTACGGATGGTTGCAAGCCGGTGGGCAATAACCAGCGTGGTTCGTCCCTCCATCAGACGTTCGAGGGCCTTTTGCACGAGGTGCTCGCTTTGCGCATCGAGCGCGCTGGTCGCTTCGTCGAGCAGCAGGATCGGCGCGTCCTTGAGCAGCGCCCGGGCGATCGCCACGCGCTGTTTCTGTCCGCCCGAAAGCATGACGCCACGCTCGCCCACCAGCGTATCGAAACCCTTCGGAAGATCTTCGACAAACCCCGTCACCAGCGCCGCGTCGGCGGCGGTGCGGATTTCCTCCATGGTCGCGTCGGGTTTGGCAAAGCGGATGTTGTCGGCAATCGAGCCGGCAAAGATCACAGGCTCCTGATCGACCGAGGCGAACCGTTGGCGCAGGTCGGCGGGGTTGGCATCGCGGACATCGACACCATCGACAACAATGCGACCGGAATTGACGTCATAGAACCGCTGCAAGAGCGCGAACACGGTCGATTTTCCCGCCCCCGAGGCCCCCACCAGCGCAACCGTCTCACCCGGCTCGACTGCAAAGGAAAGCTGGGACAGGATCGGTGCATCGTCGCGCGTCATATAAGAGAAATCGACAGTCTCGAACGCCACTTTCCCCAGTGGCGGCACGGGCATGGCCACCGGATCGGGGCGGATAGGCAGGCTCGAACGTGTATCGAGCAATTCGATCAGCCGCTCGGTTGCTCCCGAAACCTGCTGCAGAGTGCCGAACAGATCGCTCATATTGGTCAGCGCACTGGTCGCGATCACCGCATAGATGGCGAACTGGACGACCTCCCCCACGCTGATCATCCCGGCAAACACCGCCTGGCTGCCCAGCCAGACCAAAACGACCAGCGCCGACATGGTCACAAACATCACGATGCCGATGAGCAGCGAGCGGGTCAGGAGCCGTTTGAGTTCGGCCCGGTAGGTGGTTTCGGCATATCCCTGGAAAAGCTGCTGCTGGCTTTCCTCCTGCACGAAGGATTTGACGGTTTTGACCGAAGACAATGTCTCTGTGACCATGGCCGAAAGGTCGGCCAGCGTGTCCTGGGTCACCCGCGAAACCTTCTTCATGCGCCGCCCCATGGCAACGAGCGGGAAGACGATTATGGGGATGACGACAATGACGCCCAGCGCCAGCTGGAAATTAGTCAAGAACATCATGAACAGCGCGCCGACCATCAGGATCAGCGACCGCAGGGCCAACGACGCCGACGACCCCACCGCGCTGCGGATCACCGCAACATCGGCATTGAGCCGTGAGGTCAATTCCCCCACCCGGTTAACGTCGAAAAACGTCGCGTCGAGTGTGAGCAGATGGTTGAAGACGTCCTGACGCAGATCGGCGATAACCCGTTCCCCGATCACCGAGATCAGGTAAAACCGCGCCCCGGCCGAAATCGCCATGACCGCGCCGATGACGATGATCAGCCAGGCATAGGACGAAACGACCTCGAAATTTTCGGTGACGAACCCTTCATCGATAAAGCTGCCGGCAAAATAGGGAATCGAAAGCGAGGCGATCGCTGCAATCAGCAGAAAGGCCAGCGTCAGCACAAGGCGCAAAGGATAGCGCCCCAGATAGGGCAGCAATCGGCTCAATGGCTGGAGCGAGGAGGGTTGAGCACCCGCCTTTAACCGAGGCACCTCGCTTTCGGCGTCGGTTGGGGCGGATTTGGCAGCGGTTTCCGACATATCGGGCTATTCCTGTTTGCGCCTAGATAGTCCCTGACCAGCCCGGGGGCAAGTTTGCTTGCCCACTTATGCGCTTTCATGCCGCCCCTTGCGCTGACGCGCTGCATTCTGTAAAAGGCCGCCAACGAATTTGCGAGACGTTTCGTCCGGGCGCGGCAGCGCCCGTTTGATTTAGGGCCCGAGACACATGAAAAAAGACATCCACCCCGACTACCATTTCATCACCGTGGCGATGACCGACGGGACCGAATACAAGACCCGTTCGACCTACGGCAAGGAAGGCGACAAGCTGACCCTCGACATCGACCCCACGACCCACCCGGCCTGGACCGGCGGTCAGGGCAAGCTCGTCGACCGTGGCGGCCGCGTGTCGCGCTTCAAGGAAAAGTTCAAGGGCATCCTGGGTTCGTAAGACCCAAGACCTTGCCAATAAAAAGCCCGGCCATCGCGCCGGGCTTTTTTATGTCTGTCTTTCGGGCAGATCAGAGCCCGCCAAACGCCGCCTTGAGCCGGTCCATCTGCGCCGAAAGTGCATTTTCCCCTTCCGGTTCGGCAGGCAATTCCTCGCCGCGCTCGATACGGTCGAATTTCACCACACGCTCGAACAGGCGGTCGCCCTTGGCGATATAGGCCTTCATGGTTTCGGGTATGTCGTCCCAGCCCGGACCGCCCCGATCCGAGGGAAGGGCCGAGAACTTGACCTTGGATTTTTCGCTGCGCGCCTGCTCGGGCGAAATCTCGCCCTCGTTGACGGCGCGCTGCAGCAACAACCATGAAGCAAGCTGCATGAGCCGCGTGGTGAGTCGCATGCTCTCGGTGGCATAGATAAAAGCTGCATCCCGGCTCAGCGCCTTGCTTTCGCCCCGGCCTTCGCCATCGAGATAGGCCGCCACCTCCTCGATCAGGCCCATGCCCTCGCGATAGAGAAGATCGAATCCTCCCGACGTCAGCAGCCTGGGTGTCAATGCAACGGCATCGCTGGGGGACTTCATCTCGTCCACGGGCACTCCTCGATCACAGCGGATAATTGGAGCGCATTCTATGCGCTTTTCGGCCTCCCGTCATCACGGGCCGCCGGCGAGTTGCAACTAGCCTTAACGCAATCCGGTTCAGGCACGCCCTGCCCCAGAAAAGAAAAAAGAGCCGTCAAGCAAACGGCTCTCGAAAGTTAACAGGGAGGCGTCAAACAGAGGGAAGGAACCGCTCTGAAAAACTCCAGCGCAAGCTGGATAATGAAAACCTAAACCGGACTCGTAAAATTTTACTTAACGAGACTCGCTTTTTTAACCTTACCGGCAAGTGACGATCGCTTGTCGCCGCAACGACACGGTCGGCTGGCGACACGCAGGCTCAGAACTTGAACACAGCATCGGCCGCGTTGCGGCTGGCGTTCTTGGTTTCGATCGCCGTTTCCAATCGGGCAATTTCCGCCTTGAGAATTTCGATGCGGTCTTGAAGTTCATCGACCGACAGCGCCTCGAGGGGCATACCGACCTCATGGACCGGCATGCGGCGTACGACATCGTCTTCCATGCTGATCTCCTCAAATTTGCTCTTGGCCCATTCTGGCGCGCGATTAAGATGGCGTCCATGACTATTCCAGACCAGATGCGGGCGATCGAGATTTCGGCGCCGGGCGGCCCCGAGGTTCTCACGCCCACAATTGCCCCTACGCCAAAGCCCGGGCCGGGCGAAGTCCTGATTGCCGTCTGCGCGGCGGGAGTGAACGGCCCCGACATCTCCCAGAGGCAGGGCGCCTATCCACCCCCCGCAGATTCTTCACCGCTCCCCGGCCTTGAGGTCTCCGGCATCATCGCGGCGCTGGGCGAGGGCGAAACGCGCTTTGCGCCCGGCGATGAGGTTGTGGCGCTGTGCAACGGTGGCGGCTATGCCGCCTATGTCGCCGTGCCCGCCGGACAGGTGCTGCCCAAACCCAAGAATTGGTCGCACATCGAAGCGGCAACGTTGCCCGAGACCTTTTTCACCCTGCAACAGACACTTATTGAACGGGCTGGACTGACAACCGGTCAGACCGTCCTCGTTCATGGCGGCTCGGGCGGTATCGGCGCCAGTGCCATCCAGCTGTGCCGCCTTTTCGGCGCGACGGCCATCGCAACGATCTCGAGCGGGCAAAAGGCCGAGTACGCCCGCGCCATGGGCGCAGCCCATACCATCGATTACACCAGCGAGGATTTCGTCGAGCGCACCAGAGCCCTGACGGAAGGCCGGGGCGCCGACATCGTCATCGACATCATCGGCGGCGACTATGCCAACCGCAATCTAAAGGCCTGCGCCTATGGTGGCCACATCATTCAACTGGCGATAAGGGGCGGCGCGAAGGCGGAAATCAATCTCGGCCTGATTCTGATGAACGCCCTTACCGTGTCGGGATCGACCCTGCGCCCCCAATCGGCAGCGACCAAGGCCCGGTTTGCCCAGGCGCTCCGGGCCAGGATCTGGCCGGCCATCGAAGCAGGCACGATCATTCCCCCCCACATCATGACCTTCCCCCTCGAAAGCGCCGCCGACGCCCACCGCGCCATGGAAGCGCCCGACCACTACGGCAAGATCGTCCTGATGGTCGGCGACCACGAGCGCAGCCCCTTGTGACGGTTTGGCAACGGATCGGTCACGATTGCGTCAAACATCGCAACCACACTTGCCAGAAACCTCTCTTGTGTCGATTTTGAGCGTCCGGGGGCGCGACCGGTATGATCGATATCTTGATTGAAGGCTGGATGAACCAGACGACCCTGCGCCTTGTCGGCGGCCTCGTGCTTGCCTCCCTGATCCTCTACCTGCTGGTTGTGGCTGTTGCCTACACCTTCCAGCGCGAGATGGTCTTCCCCCGCCGCTTTGTAAACGCGCTGCCCTTTGCCGCCATGGTTGGTCCCGATTTCGAACGCGTAACGCTCGAGACCGCCGATGGCGAAAGGCTCAAAGCCTATTTCAAGCCTCCGCTGGAAGGCGCCCCGATGATCGTTGCATTCCACGGCAATGGCAGCGTACCTGAGCCCCAGGCGGTACGTTTTGGCAGTGCGCCATGGGCCGGCGCCGGCTTTGGCGTCCTTTCCTTTGCCTATCGCGGATATCCGGGCTCGACGGGAACGCCGAGCGAAGAGGGCTTGTTGCTCGACGCCGAGGCGGCCATCGACTATGCGCGCACCCACGCACCCGGCAGCCGGCTGGTCTTTATCGGCCATTCGTTGGGAACCGGTGTCGCCGTTGCCATGTCCGAACGCTATCCGAGCCAGGCCCTTGTTCTTGAAGCGCCCTTTTCTTCACTGCCTGACGTCGTCGCGGCCACCATGCCGTTTCTGCCGGGACAATTGGTGCATGACACCTTCTTTTCCTCGCGCCGCATTGCGGGAAGCCAGGCCGATACCATCGTCATCATCCATGGTGAACGCGATACCGTCGTGCCGGCCTTTCTTGGCCGCCGCCTGTTCGCCCTCGCCCCGCACGGGGTTTTCATGTCGGTCGAAAACGCCGACCATCTCAATCTGCGCGGCATGCGTGACGCCGAAATTCTCGATCTCGTCATCAACGGCTATCCGCCCGAGCCGACCCCGCAAAGCGAACCGGTCGGCAGTCCCGACCCGCTCGAAGCCGGCGCTGTGTGATTGCTGATTGCATGATAGGCATTTGACCCCTATATTAACGGTCAAATTCCCCCTCATCCCAGATTGGCGAGGCGGGCGGTCCGGAGGAACGCCGGGCCGCAGCACAGGAGAGATTTATCCATGGCCACACAATTGCTCATGCCCAAGGCGACCGCCGTCTGGCTGGTCGAAAACACCGGGCTGACCTTCAAGCAGATCGCCGATTTCTGCACCCTTCATCCGCTCGAGGTCCAGGGCATCGCCGATGGCGACGTAGCCGGCGGCATCCGCGGGGTGAATCCGATCCAGAACGGGCAGATAACACGCGACGAGATCGCCAAGGGCGAAGCCGACGAAAATTACAGGCTTCGGGTTTCCGAGCCCAAGGTCAAGGTCGCTGCGCCCAAGCGCCGCGGCCCGCGCTATACACCGACCTCGCGCCGCCACGAGCGCCCCAACGCCATCAAATGGCTGGTCCGCAACCATCCCGAACTCAAGGACGCCCAGATCATGCGCCTTGTGGGCACCACCAAGTCGACAATCGAATCGGTGCGTGAAAATACCCATTGGAACGCCGCCAATCTGACCGCCATGGACCCGGTAACGCTCGGGCTCTGCTCGCAGATGGAGCTGGACATGGAAGTGCGCAAGGCGGCTCGCACCGCCGGCATCGCAGAAGATGCACCCGAAGGCACACGTCTGATGACCGCCGAGGAAGCGCTCAACCGCGCCCAGTACGAGCCCCAGGAAGGCGAAGAGCCAGCACACACGCCCGCTCAGGACAATTACGACGCCGAGCGCGAGGCCGAATCGGTCTTTGCCAAGCTCAAATCGCTCAAGGGCGCCGACGCCGACGCGGACGATCGCGACTAGGTTTTCCTGCCGTTGTGCTTTAAGCGGCCCGCTGCCCACCGCAGCGGGCCGCTTTTCGTTTGGAGCCCCCAACGCACAGGGCTGCTCTTGCCGCCGGCCTTGACATCGAGCGCATTTGCCCGCGCTATGCCGCTCCGTTCCTGATCCAATTCCCAAGCTCCAATTGACGTTCTTTCTTGTCGCTGCACTCGCAGTCTTTCTTGTCGCACTGTCGAAATCGGGTCTGGTCGCGAGCCTGGGCGTCGTCGGCGTACCGCTGCTCACCCTCGTAATGCCGGCCCGCGATGCCGCCGGGATGATGCTGCCCCTGCTGATTGCGATGGACGTTATCGCGCTGATCGCCTATCGGCGCGAAGTCGATTGGAAAGTGTTCTGGATTCTATTGCCCGGCGCCATGGTCGGCACGCTGATCGCGTTCTCGCTTTCGGCGGTCGTCAGCGAATCCATGGTCCGTCTCGCCATCGGCCTGATTACCCTGGCCTTCGTGCTCGATGCATGGCTGCCGCTGCGCAAGAAGCTCGAAGGCCTGCCGCCATCGCGGCCCTGGGGAACATTCTGGGGCGCCATTGCGGGGTTTACCAGCTTTGTCAGCCACACCGGCGGCCCGCCGGTCCAGATCTACATGCTGCCCATGCGGCTGCGGCCAACGCTTTTTGCCGGCACCAACGCCGTGTTCTTTGCCGTGGTCAACGCCAGCAAGATTCCGTTCTATTTCGTGCTCGGCCAGCTTTCGCTCCCCAACATGCAGGCCGCGATCTATCTCATGCCTGTGGCGATCATCGGCATGGTGCTGGGCGTATTTCTGGTCAGGCGCATCGATGCGGGCCTGTTTTACCGGATCGCCTATGTCCTGATCTTCCTACTGGCACTCAAGCTGATCTATGACGGAGTCACAGGATCGTTTTTCGCCTGAAACCGGGCAATAAAAAAGGCCGCAGCTTTCGCCGTGGCCTCACAGAAATCGCAAGTTTACGGGTGGACCTTAATGAGCGGTCTCGTGCTGGACGCGCACCAGCTGGTCCTTGAGTTCAAGTTTCTTGCGCTTTAGAGCGGCAATCAGCAGCGCATCGCGAGCCGGATGGCGCATTTCTTCGCTGATCTTTCGTTCCAAATCCTGATGCCGCCGCTCCAGGGAAGTGATGTAAGTCTGTGAGGTCATGGCCACTCCTTTCATCATTGGACGACGGTATCGTCACATTCTTTGCGGCCTTTGTCCAATGGCAAATCTGTGGCAGAAAGGATATGGAGTGCGGTCCTGTGGGGGAAAACGATTATGCTGCCATTGGACAAGGAAACCGAGGCCCGGCTTGGGCTTGAATTGGCCACCAAACGCCAGGAACACGCCGATCTCGACGCAGCGATCCACACGCTCGCCGCGTCCGGACTGGCCGACATCACGCTGCTCCAGCGCCTCAAGAAGCGCAAACTGGCTCTCAAGGATCGGATCGTCGCCATCGAACGGATCATCCTGCCCGACATAATCGCGTGACATTAAGTTAAGTTGACTTCTTCCATCATCATTTGTACGTCCCTCATTGAGCTTTTTGAGGATGATCTGAGATGACCCAACATACCCGTATTGTCGAACGTGTTCGCCATGAACTCAAATTCAGGGTTGCAAAGGTCCTCAAATCCGAGCGCATCACGCCGAAAATGGCGCGGATCACGCTGACCTCGGACGATTTCGAGAGCTTCGTCTCCCTCGCCTATGACGATCATTGCAAGGTGTTTTTCCCCGAAAAGGGCTCAGCCGACTTTCCCGTGCCGACAAGAGGGGAAAACGGGCTGGTCTTTCCCGATGGCAAACGCCCCGAATCCCGCGATTATACTCCACGCCACTATGACAACGCAGCGCGCACCCTGACCATCGATTTCGTGCTGCATGGCGACGGTCCGGCATCGAGCTGGGCGGAGATGGCCCGGCCCGGCGACACGATAGGCGTGGGTGGCCCGCGCGGATCGTTCGTCGTCCGGGGCGATTTCGATTGGTATTTGCTGGTTGGCGATGAAACCGCCCTGCCCGCCATTTCCCGCAGGCTCGAGGAATTGCCGCGCGATGCACGCGCCATCGCCGTCATCGAGATTGCCGACAATAGCGAAATCCAGAAAATTGACGCCCCCGAAGGGGCCGAAATCCATTGGCTGAGCCGCGAGGGCGCCGCGCCTGGCGATTACGACAAGCTGCTTGGTGCTGTTCAGGGGCTCGATCTGCCCAATGGCGACGGCTACGTTTTTGTTGCCGGCGAAGGCGCCATGAGCAAAGCCGTGCGCAGCCATATGGTGGGCGAGCGCGGCCACAACCCCGACTGGATCAAGGCGGCCGGCTACTGGCAGGCTGGAAGCGAGGACTTCGACGACGGCCACGCCCACTGACGGCAACGAAGACCCTAGTCGATAACTTCCTTTTCCTCGGCCGCCCGACGCACCAGAATATCCCTGACCTCTCTGGTGATCGGCAAGCTGGCCTTTTCGAGCAGATCGATCTGCGCCTCGTCGTAAAGCCGGGGTTCCTGGTCAAAAATCGCCAGTACTGCACCCAATTGTCCGTCGCCAAGCGGAATGGGCACACCCGCATAGGCCCGAACCCCGCTTTCCACCACGCTGCGCAGATGGGCGTAGGGCGAATGCTGCAGATCGTCGATAATCAATGTGCCCGACCGTTCGAGCACCGCATGAGCCAGATGCTCGGCATGGCTTCTTTTCAGCTCGTCTCTGGCTGAATCGGACAACGGCACCACGGTTACCATTGCCACCGTGGTCTTGGCCGAGCGAGCCAGCCGGCGCAAGGACCGGGCGATGTCAGGGTCCGCAGCCGCTTGATCCGAAATGGCCCGGGCCGACAGACGCAAATGTGGAACGCCCCCCGAATCATCGGCAACCGGTTCGTCATTGTCGCCCAGCGCCAGCGCGATCGCATGCTCTGCCAGACCGATTGAATGAGCCAGAACATCGATCTCGTCGGCGCCACCGTCGCGCTGTCCAGCGTCGTAGTCGGGATGGAAATAGCCGGCGACCACTACCATTTCCGGTCGTATCCGCTTGAGACGGCGTGCCGCGTAGCGGGCATAGACGTCGGGCTTTTCGCCAAGATAGCAAAGGCACGCCACGTCTGTTTGCGACAGGTCCATTTGGGCGATGCCCTCTTTGCGCAGCGCCACCGGTGCCATCACCTGAGCAGAAAAGCCGCGGGCCCGCACCCGTTCGGCCACCATGAACGCCATGGCTTGATCGAGCTCGGTTTTGCCGCCGAAGATCCGAACCCGCGTGCTGTCCTCAACCGTTCCGGGCGCCGCCTCGGCAATGTCGTCGAGCACCTCCGCGAGCGTTTCAACGACTCGGTGGCGGTGCGAGGGATCGGCAAGATCGCCGGCGATATCGGCTTCGGCCAACCGCAGGGCCGGAACCGCGATATCGTCGTAAAACGCGGCAACGCCGTCCTTTTCAATCTCCCGGTCGGCCAGCTCGATCGCCTCCTCGACGTTTCCAGAGATCAATCGTTGGTAGAACCGCTCCTGCGGCAGCAGAACGGGTGCACTGCCAAGTATGGTTTCGATAAAGCCCAGGCCCGGCACATAACGCGCCATAACCACAATGCACACCGTCAACGGCATGGAAACGATCAGACCGATCGGACCCCAGAGCGTGGCCCAGAACATGGCCGCAACCAGCACGGCCAAAGGGGTCAGCCCCGTCGAGGTCCCGTAAAGCCTGGGTTCGATGATGTTGTTGGAAACGATTTCAAGCACCAGATAGAGCCCGATGACCCCGAACAGCATCGTCCAACCCGGATCGACAGCAATCGAGAGCAGGATCGGGATGGTGGCGATCATCAGTGTGCCCACGAACGGGATATAGCGAAACACGCTCGCCAGCAGGCCCCACAAGATCGCATTGGGCACCCCAAGGACAAGCAGCCCCGCCCCGAACAGCGTCCCATAACCGGCACTGATCGTTGCCTGCGCCAGAAGGTAGCGCCCGACCCGGGCGCTGGCTTCGTTCATGGCCTCGGTGCTGGCGCGCAGATCGCCGCGGCTGGCCAGTTTGAGAAACCGGTCGCGCAATTCTTCGCGCTCGAGCAGCAGGAAAATGACAAAGATCGTGACGATCAGAACCGATGCGAGCGGGCCGATGATCGAGAAAAAAACCGCCTGGGCAGTTTCGAGTGACCCCATACCGTCATCGGCAATGACCACCTGGATGGGTTCGGGGCCTTGCTCGGCCAAGCTCTCGGCATTGGCCTCCACCTGCGCGCCCAGCCGCTCGATCGTGGAGACCAGCCTGTCGATGACCTGCCCGCCTCCCAATGTCTCCTGTAGCATGCGCAGCTTTTCGCTGATCGTCGCCTGATAGCGCGGCAGATCGGACGCGAGCGAGAGCATCTGGGAAAACGCCAGATAAGCCACACCCGAAATCAGCGTGATGACGGCCAGCACCGAAGCAATGACGGCAACGATATGGGGCGTTCCGACCCGGCGCAGGCTGTGAACGACCGGACCCAGCGCAAAGGCGAGCAGCACGGCGAGAACCAGCGGCACGAAAATACCGCGCCCCAGATAGAGCACGGCTACAATCAGAACAAAGGTCAGGATCGCCGTTAGAGGCTGGATGCCAAGCAGCGACGGCGCCGGAGCTACCGACGGTTTCGTGTCCATTTACTGTTTCCCAATCCAAGCCCTCAAGGACCCCGCGACCTGAAAACGCCACGCACTTGAATTTCGTTCCCTGCTCTGCTGATCGACGCGGCGTCTTGAACCTTTTGGGCTTATCGGATACAGCCACGCTTTAGCCAATTGAGGGTCGGGCTCTTGGTTTCATCTCCCCCTATCGCCATCGTCATGGGCAGCCAGTCGGATTGGCCCACGATGCGCTTTGCCGCCGAAACGCTCGAAGCGCTCAGGCTCGATTACGAGGCGCGTATCGTCTCGGCCCACCGCACGCCGCTGCGCATGGTCGATTTCGCCACAACGGCGCGCGAGGATGGGTTTCAGGTCATTATCGCAGGAGCCGGCGGCGCGGCCCATCTGCCCGGCATGATCGCCTCGATGACCACATTGCCGGTTCTGGGCGTGCCTGTGGAAAGCAAAGCGCTTCACGGACAGGACAGCCTGCTCTCCATCGTCCAGATGCCCGGCGGCGTGCCGGTCGGCACCCTGGCCATCGGCAAGGCGGGCGCGATCAACGCCGCACTACTGGCCGCCTCGATCCTTTCGCTCGCCGATGAGGAACTGGCGGCCCGGCTCACCGAGTGGCGCACTCGCCAGACCAACGCAGTTGCGGAGTTCCCCAAGGACGATGACTGACAGCCACCCACTCCAGCCCGGCAGTTCCATCGGTATTCTGGGCGGCGGACAGCTCGGGCGCATGCTCTCGCTTGCGGCAAGCCAGTTGGGCATGAAAACTCATATCTTCTGCCCCGATCCCGAAAGCCCCGCCTTCGATGTCACCCCGACAAAAACCGTCGCAGGCTATGACGATGTCGCGGCGCTGCGGGCCTTTGCCGGCGGTGTCGACGTTGTGACCTACGAGTTCGAAAACGTTCCCCTGGCAACGGCGAAAGTCATCGCCGACAACGTGCCGCTGCGCCCGGGCGCCAAAGCCCTCGAAGTCAGCCAGGACCGTTTGGCCGAAAAGGCTTTCCTCAGCCGCACAGGCGTCGCCATCGCGCCCTACCGCCCTGTCGGCAGTCTCGAAGAGCTCAAGGCGGCCGTTGCCGAGATCGGTCTTCCCGCCGTCCTCAAGACCACACGGCTGGGCTATGACGGCAAGGGCCAGCGCATGATCGGCAAGCCCGACGATCTCGAAGGCGCTTTTGCCGAACTCGAACCCGGTGCGCCACTGGTGCTTGAAGCCTATATCCCGTTCGAAAAGGAAATCTCGGTCATCGTGGTGCGCGGCGCCAATGGATCCGTGGTCACCTACGATCCGGCGGAGAACATCCACCGCAATCACATACTCAAGACCTCGACCCTGCCCGCCACGGTTTCCGATGCCGTGGTGATCAAGGCCAAGGCTGTTGCCAGCGACATTGCCACAGCGCTCGATTACGTCGGCACCATGGGCGTCGAGTTTTTTGTCGTGTCCGATGGCGACGATCCTCAGATTCTGGTCAACGAAATCGCCCCCCGGGTCCACAATTCGGGCCATTGGACCCAAGCGGTCTGCGTCACCGACCAGTTTGAGAATCATATCCGCGCCATCTGCGGCTGGCCGCTGGGCGATACGACCCGTCTGGCGGGGGTGGTCATGGAAAACCTGCTGGGCGAGGAAATCTTTGCCACAGCCGCGCGCGCGACCGGCGGCACCCAGCCCCACGTCTATGGCAAGGCCGAAGCGCGGGCCGGGCGCAAGATGGGCCACCTCAATATCGTCAGGTTCCCCGAAAACTGACAAAAAGCACAGATTCCGGGCCTCACCGGTGGACATGACCGGACTCTTCTGGTAACTACCGCGGCCACGGTGACCGGCAAGTGTCGGTCGGCGCTGGATTGCTTTTGGCCTCCGGCGTTTGATATCAGCCGAAATTCTAACCGAAAGGGCGGGTGTTCCGCGTGCAAGTAGTCGTTCGCGATAACAATGTCGATCAGGCGCTTCGGGCGCTGAAAAAGAAGTTGCAGCGCGAAGGTGTGTTTCGCGAAATGAAGCTGCGCAACTATTACGAGAAGCCTTCTGAAAAGAAGGCACGGCAGAAGGCCGAGGCGATCCGCCGGGCCCGCAAGCTTGCTCGTAAGCGTGCACAGCGCGAGGCTGGTGTTGTAACCGGCGGTCGTCGCTAAGAGGGCTTCGCAAAGCGCGAAATCTCTTGCATCTGCGACTGTTCGACATGAACGTATTTGCAGAAAAACGCCGTCCTTTGGGGCGGCGTTTTTATTTTTGAACTCCCGGCATTTCGAGGATCGGCATCACCTCAACGCCTTCGCCCGGAAAATGGGTGAAATGGGCGTGATTGCGAAACATTTCGGCCGCGGCCGCGTGGTCCGCCGCTTCGACGATTACGTAAGCCGCGGCTGTGTTGGTGATGTCGGCAACACCGTCTGGGCCGACCTTCTTTGTCTTGCCCAGCGGCCCGCCCGGATCGACAATGCGCGATGCGTTGGCTTCCATCCATTCGCCCCAGGCTTTCATGCCCGCCGCTTCGTCCACCCGGCCTTCGGCCTGCGCTTTTTCGGCGGCCGTCGCCGTTCCTGTATAGATCGCCAGAAATTTCGCCATTTCAGCCTCCCTCTGCTGTATCCGCAAAGAACGTCTGAGCCCGCTCCCAGATCCCTCGTGCCCAGAGATCGGAATGGTCTGCTCCCTCCTCGATCCAGATGTCGTAGGGATTTGGCACTTCGGCAAAGAGCCGCTCGCCATTCGAAACGCTGACCGTCCGGTCGGCGGTGCCATGCGCCACAAACACCGGTTCGTCGACCGCACCTATCCAGTCGTTGGACCTGAACTGATCGAGCATCAGCCAGGCGACCGGTGCAAAAGGGTAGCGCTCCGCCGCCACGCTCACCGCCGAATAGAACGGCGTCTCCAAAAGAAGCGCTTCCGCGGCGCGCTGGCTGGACACCCAAACGGCGGGCGAAGCGCCCAATGAACGCCCCCAGACGACGATCTCGTCCTCGCGCTCAGCCAGCCAGTCGAACGCCGCAAGGGCATCGGCGAGAAGATTGTCCTGGGTGATTTCGCCCGGCGACAGCGGAAAGCCGCGATAATCGACCGACAAAAAGCCGTATCCCGCCCCGGTGAACGAAAGGAAGCGCTCGTATTCGGACGAAAAGCTTCCCGAATTGCCCTTGAGATACAAAATGACTGGTTCATCGCCAGCCGGCGGTGTGTACCAGCCGGTAATGACCTCATCATCGCTCGTCGGAATGGTGACGATCTCGGCATCGAGGTCCACGGCGGCGGGATCGAAAATCTCGCCGGCCGGATTGAAGAAGAACGCCCGCTGGTTGAGATAGAGATAAGCGAGCAGCCCGCCATAAACGATAATGAGAAAGACCAGAACGCCGATAACGATCTTCTTGAGCATTTTCGATTTCCTCCCGGCGGCTCCGTTTTTGATACCGCCGGAAGCAGGGCTCGTCTAGGTCAGCGCCTCTTCGCCCAGCGCGACACGAAACGCCCGTTGGAAGACCTCAAGCGGCTGGCCACCGGAAATGGCGAACTGGTTGTTGAAAATAAAGAACGGCACGCCGTTGATACCCTGCTGGCTCGCTGAGACCGCCATCGCCCGGGTGGTGTCGTTTTCGGCCTCGTCTTCAATCAGCTTGAGCGCTCCGTCCCGGCTGAACCCATGCTCGGCGGCGATATCGGCCAGAAGCGCGTCGTCGGTGATGTTCTTGCCTTCAAGGAAATAGGCCGCCGCGAACGCCTTGGCCAGCCCATACTGATGCTCTGGTGCTGCCGAGCGGATCAGGGTGTGGGGCTTGATCGTGGGATAGCTCATCGGCTGTACGCTCATCTCCAGCGGCACACCCGCATCACGTGCCGCAGCTTGAACGCGCGCCTGCATGGCGTCGATATCGCCGCCATATTTTGCCTTGAGCCTTTCCTTGGTGTTCTGCCCTTCTTCCGGCGTCGTCGGATCGAGCAGGAACGGGTGATGCAAGATCTCGACGTTTACGTCCTCAGGCAGCGTCGCCAGCGCCTGATCAAGCCGCGCCGTGCCGATCAGGCACCAGGGGCATACGACATCGGTGAACAGATCGATGCGGATGGATTGGGTCATCGTGTATCCTTTGCGTTGACGACAACATGGCCATTGGCGCCGAACCGCTCAAGTACGCACATCGATGTAACTAAGTATGATCGGGCCGCTATCCAACTTTAGAGTTAAACCAAAGATTGGTACTGATCCTGAGGCCAAAATGAACTTCAATTGCGAATTTTGATAATTTGAAATATATTGTGGCCATATGTACTCCAAGCAGATAAAAAAAGGACAGATTTATGGCCGTGAAACACACACCTACAGGTGAAGTTCACCAAGGATCAAAGGGTGGAAAAACGGGATGTGGCTTCAATACTAATGAAAACCCAAGCCATTGGGTCAATACGTCCAGTGGGATCACCTGCGACAAGAACGGCTGCAAAAATTAGAATTCGCGATATTGAATCTAAGTCTGAACTGTTTCTACATATCAAAAAAAGGGGCCATTTGGCCCCTTTTTTCCTTACTCAGTGATGGAACGCCTTGACGATGGATTCTGTCATCTTCTT
>DFMV01000034.1 GCA_002375765.1 Rhizobiales bacterium UBA3584
TTCTCCTAGTTGGACGCCAGGCACTTAGAGAGCTTCCGTTCCGGTTTCCCCGGTACGGATGCGGATGGCCTGTTCGAGATCGAGAACGAAAATCTTGCCGTCGCCGATACGGCCCGTCTGGGCGGCATCCTTGATGGCGCTGGCAACCGCGTCGATCTGAGCGGCGTCCACGGCGATCTCAACCTTGAGCTTGGGGAGGAAGTGAACGGCGTATTCAGTACCGCGGTAGATCTCGGAGTGACCCTTCTGACGTCCGTACCCCTTGACCTCTGTTACGGTCATGCCGTGCACATCGAGCGAATTGAGGGCCTGACGGACCTCTTCGAGCCGCGATGGCTTTATGATGGCTATTAGCAGTTTCATGGGTGCTCCTTTCCGAATTCCGCACCTGACACGCGACATAAGGACTCAAAAGCCGTGCCAAACTGCCTTTTCTGGGCTTAACCGATTGATATTAAAGGAATTTACTGAGAGATTGGGCAACTGCCAATTTCTGGACACAATTCAACATGCCTAAAAAATAGGCGTCTTTTGGCCGGTGTTTTAACGATTGGTGAATTTAGGGGCACGGACGCGCTGAGCCGCTGCGGCAATACTTTCCTTGCTTCATGCGTTTCCCAGACGCATGTTTGGGGCGAAACGATCCGGAGCCCTGATGATGGCGCAGACTGGCCAGGTGCATAGCTTTGACGTGTTGATTGTGGGCGGTGGCCCCGTTGGCCTTTCGCTGGGCATAGCGTTGGCCCGATTTGCCCCCGGAATGAGGGTGGGTCTTCTCGACCGGCGCAAGCTGGCCGTCCCCAAAGATTCGCGGGCCTCGGCGATTGCCGCTGGGGTGCGGCATCTTTTTGAGGCGATCGGGGTCTGGGACGGCATGGCCGAGGGGGCCAATCCCATTGCGGAAATGAAAATCACCGATTCCGGAACTGGTGACATAAGCCGTCCGGTGTTTCTCGACTTTTCCGGTCACCGGGGGCCGGGCGAACCTTTTGCGCATATGGTGCCCAATACGGCCAGTGCCGCCAGCCTCATCGCCGCGGCACAGGAACTGGTGACGATAATCGAGCCGGGCGCTGTTTCAGCCTTCACCACGGGGGCAGCCGGTGGCGAGGTTGTCCTTGAGGACGGGCGGACCCTTTCGGCACGGTTGGTCGTGGCGGCCGATGGTGGCAAGTCGATGCTGCGGGAACTGGTCGGGATCAGGACCCTTTCCCACGACTATCGCCAGTCGGGGCTGGTGACGACCATCAGCCATGCCCAGCCGCACCATGACGTGGCCTATGAGCATTTTCGGCCCGCTGGTCCTTTTGCTTCGCTGCCCCTTTCGGGCAATCGCTCTTCGCTTGTGTGGACCGAAACGCCCGAGACCGCGCAGGCCCTCCTTGCCATGGCGCCTGAGGATCTCGCGCACCGGATAGAAGCGGCCATGGGATCGGTTCTTGGGTCAGTGGAAATTGTTGAAACCGTCCAGAGTTTTCCCTTGAGCCTGGTTCTCGCCCATCGGCTTGCCGCGCCCCGTCTGGCGCTGGTGGGCGATGCTGCTCATGTGATCCATCCGCTTGCCGGGCAGGGGCTCAATCTGGGCCTGCGTGATGTTGCGGTGCTTGCCGAGGTCCTGGTCGACGCTGCAAGGCTGGGGGAAGATTTCGGTTCGATGGCGGTGCTTGAACGCTATGAACGCCGGCGGCGTACCGATACGGCTTTGATGGCGTTTGCGACGGACGGGCTCAACCGGTTGTTTTCAAATGATGTTGCACCGGTCAGGGCCGTGCGTGATTTCGGACTTTCGCTCGTCAATCGCATCGACCCGCTCAAGGATGCGTTCATCACCCAGGCGGCTGGGGCGTCCGGAGCCAAACTGCTCAAGGGTATCGCGCCTTAGATTGCGATCCTAGTTATCTGAAGCAGGACGGTTGCGCAGAGCTTCAGCTTCGTCCTCGTCGATCCGTCGTGCCGCATCGATTACCAGCAGGGGAACGCCCTTGCGGATGGGAAAGGCGTAGCGGGCGACGATTGAGATCAGCTCGGAGCCGTCCGCCGATAGGGTCAGCCGTGTCTTTGTGACCGGGCAGACGAGCATTTCGATGGTGCGCGGATCAAGTCTGTAACGTGGATTGTCGTCCGGCGGCGGGGCGTCCGGGGACGTCATTGCAGGACGACGCCCGACCGGGCCCTTGCCATCTCGATTTCAGCGAGAGCCATCAGGGTCTCAGCGCGCTCAACGAGCGTACGGGCTTCAAGCAGTGCCTGCTTTTCGGGTCCGCCATAGGGTCCGAGCATGGCGGCGAGATCGACCAGTTCGCCAGTCGCCATATCTTCGATTTCGTCCCAATCGACCTCAATGTCGGAAAACTCCGCATGGGCCCGCAGCACAGTGAGCAGGCGCGGGCGATCGACTGCATCTTCGCCGAGTTCGGGGGTGAAATCGGCGGCAAAACCCGTGGTATCGATCCGCGCCTGGCGATAGGGCGTCGCCGTGGTCAGTTCTTCGATCGGCGTAAACCTGCAGACGCCCTCGAGAATGATGAAGTAGCGGCTTTCGGCCTGCTCTTCAAAATGAGTGATGCGACCGATGCAGCCCACTTTTTCCAATGGCACCTGGCCACGCGGTGCCTCCTCGGCGGTGTCGCGCGGCTGGATCAGGCCGATCATGCGGTTTCCGGCCAGTGCGTCGTCGACCATGGCAACGAAGCGCGGCTCGAAAACATTGAGCGGCCGGTGCGAACCGGGCAGCAAAAGGGCACGGCTCAGCGGAAAAAGTGCGAGCATATCGGGAAGTTCCGATATCGAAGCCGGGCGGCGCATGGCGTTTCCTCTCCTGGCTCTGTCCTGGAGCCGTTTCTCTTTGATGAATCCTGATCGTCAGGTTCCTATCTTATTGCGGATCGCGCTTTATCGAAACAGCAGCGAGGACAACATGCGACGCCCCTTGAGCGTTGCGGCGTCCTTGGGACCCCACGCTTCGAAAAATTCGAGCAGTTTTTTGCGGGCGCCGTCATCCTGCCATTCGCGGTCGCGCTCCATAATGGCGATCAGCGACTGAACGGCGGCAAGCCGGTCGCCTTTGGCGTTGCGAATCATCGCCAGATCGAAGCGGGCCTGATGATCGTTCGGGTTGGTGGTCAGCGCCTGTTCGAGTTGGGTGGCATCGCCGAGCTTTTCGGCCCCCTCTTCGAGCGAAATTGCCGTTTCAAGCGCTTTGGCGCCGGCGTGGCTCTGATCCTCGGGCAGCATCGCGAGGGTTTGGCGCGCCCCATCGCGATCGCCGGTCCGGAACTGCACGGTCGCAACGCCGACAAGTGCGTCCAGATTGTCCGGGGCATGGCGGAGCACGGTGGCAAAGATCTGATAGGCGCGCTCGAAATCTTCCGCATCAAGCGCCGCCCGGGCCGCTTCCATGGCGGCTGCGATCTGGCTTTCGGCTTCAGAAGGGCCGCCCACACCGGCCTTGGCTGCCATGTCGATGAGCTTTTGGGCAAAGCGGGCAATCTCGCTTTCCGGCAAGGCGCCCATGAAGCCATCCGCCGGACGGCCACCGATAAAGCCAAAGACGGCAGGGATCGATTGCACGCCCATCTGACCTGCAAGAGCCTGGTTTTCATCCACATTGATCTTGACCAGCGCGACCTTTCCCCCAAGGCCGGTGACGACCTTCTCCAATGCCGGCGTCAACTGTTTGCAGGGTCCGCACCACGGTGCCCAGAAATCAACGAGGACAGGGCGCTGCATCGAGGCTTCGAGAACATCGGCCTGAAAACGCGCGGTCGATGATTCGATGATCAGGTCGTCCTGAGCCGGCGCCTGCTTTGGGGTGAGATTGAGGTCCATCTGGTGCTGCCTTTTCTGGCCCTTCGGTTAGGTGCCGACGTTTGGGTCGAGCCTTACACCAAGCCGGGCGCCGGTGCAAAAGCCCAAAGCTGTTGTCTGTTTGCCGCCGTGGTGGGGGCGTTGTGGCTGAGCGTGAAAATATGGGTTGCAATTGTCATTTCGGTTGGGCATATAGGCGCCCATCGCGGTGCCGCCAAGGGGCGGACCGGGATTGGAGTGCGGGCGTAGCTCAGGGGTAGAGCATAACCTTGCCAAGGTTAGGGTCGTGAGTTCGAATCTCATCGCCCGCTCCAAAAATTCCAAGGCGTGAGAGCCTTGAGATCAAAGGGCCGAAAGGCCCTTTTTGCTTTTCCAGACTATCATGAGTTGACCGATCCGCTGGCGTAGCGGTCCTGCGGCGCTTGCCGCAATTGTCGGGTGTTTGGTGCCTGAACATTATGGGCCTTGTTTATCGGGTTCGCCATACCCATATATCGAAGTACGTTTTCAGCCGATCATTGGCTTTTCCCTGCACCGGCGTACCGGCACAGGACCATCTCCTGATTTTTTGCGAACGTTCTAGATCCGATCCGCGTGTTGCGGGCCGGAAACATGCCCGCATGTCCGCTGGACCGGGCCACACGAAAAGATACTTTCATGATCAACGGTACCGTCAAGTTCTTCAATGCCACCAAAGGCTTTGGTTTCATTTCGCCTTCTGATGGCAGCAAGGACGCCTTCGTCCATATTTCGGCGGTAGAGCGCGCCGGTCTTTCGGGTCTCGCCGAAGGCCAGGCCGTCAGCTACGAGCTGGAAAACGGTCGCGACGGCAAGGCATCGGCAGTGAATCTGCAGCTTTCCTAAAGTTATGGCGCGCCGGGACTGAGCTTCAGCCCCGGCCTTCAAGGCTAAAGCCTATGACAAAGACACCTCTCGAGGCTGCCGAAAGCCGGTTCCGGTCGATCTCGATCACCGAAAAGAACGGGCAGTTCGCGGCCATTCGCCAGGCCCTTCAGGCGCGCGAGCGCAAACTGAGAGACGTCCAGAAAGCAGCGCGCCTCGAGAAAAGGTCGCTGCCCGACAGCGACGCATGACGCCGGAGAAAGCACCATTATGAAAACCAAAGCTGACGGATTTGACTATAAGGCCAGCGCTGAACTTTATCCAGGCAAGCGTTCAACACGGTATCGCACGATCCGTTACCGCCGCTTCGAGAGCACGGCAAAGGCGCTGCGCTATCTCATGGAAGAAATGCCCCCCGAGCTTCTGGCTGGAGCCATCCTTGAAACCGAGGAACGGCGTTTCGGTGCCGATCAGATTACCGCGCTCTACAAGGACGAAGCCTATCCGTTGCCAAGAGCGTGACCCTGAAAAAGGATAAAGCCGATGCATACATTGAGCAAAATCATTCCTTTCCCAATCTCTTCCAGGCGCGCTGGCCAATTCAGCTCTGCCGCCTATCCGCGCTTTGCCGTTGCGTTCGGTGATCGCGATCGGGTCCCCCTGAACGGTATCGCTCAACCCGAAATAGCCCTGGTGTTGCCGGATGTTTCGCCATGTCATTGAGCTTTCCCAATCCGAGCCGAGACTTTCAGAAGTCGCGCAATGCTGTCGGTTTCACGGGTTACGATGGCATGTTTGAAGTTCAATTCTTCGTCGACATCGATGCGTTGGCCAAGCTGGACACCAGTTCAATTGCGTCGGGCACTGCTGAATCACGCTGGCTCAATGCCTTTGATGCGTTGCGTACGTCTATCCTGGACGTCGCACGCGAAGTTTACGCCAACAGCCGGCGCACAACTTACCTGTTGACTGCTGCCGACTTTCGATAGCTGGTAAAATATCAAACTGCGAGAGCTTGACATCAAAGGGCCGAGGGGCCCTTTTTCGTTTGCAGGCTTTGTCAGTGCTCGTCCTGGAGCGGGCAGTGTGCCCGGCACCTGCTAGACGACCTTCACTCTGATTTCGCCTACGCCCTGGACGCTTGCGACGATGGAATCGCCGCGAGATACAGCGCCAACGCCCGACGGCGTTCCGCTCATGATGATATCGCCGGGCCGCAGCGCAAAAAAGCGAGACAGGATCGAGATCATCTCGGGCACCTTCCAGAGCATCTGGTTGAGATTGCCTTCCTGGCGTGTTTGCCCGTTGACCGCGAGTGTGATCGCGCCCTGATCGGGATGCCCGATGCGGCTGGCGGGGACCAGCGGTCCGCAGGGCGCGGAAGCCTCGAAGCTCTTGGCTGCCTCCCAGGGGCGGCCGAGTTTTTTGGCTTCGGACTGAAGGTCCCGGCGGGTCATGTCGAGACCTACGCCATAGCCAAAGACGTGATAGAGAGCGTCTTTGACCGCGATGTCGGTTCCGCCTTTCGCTAGCGCGACGATCATTTCCACTTCGTGGTGCACATCGGATGTTTCGGAGGGATAGGGGAAGGTGCCATCCGAAATTGCCGCGTCACCATGCTTGAAAAAGAAAAAGGGTGGTTCCTTGTCGGGATCATGACCCATCTCGACGGCGTGCGCGGCATAGTTGCGGCCGATACAGAATATCCGGTTGACCGGAAAAACGTCCCTTGTGCCTTCAACGGGTAGCGTCGGCACGGGATTGGGGGGCAGTACGAATTCGGTGCCGGCAGGTTCGCGTGCGTTTTCGCTCATTTTTTCAATTCCTAGTGGCATCAGGTGGGCGCTGCCGAGGGATCGGGCACCTGCCTAAAGGTTTGATTGTCTTGGTCAGGCAACTGGTTTAGCAAGTGTCGTTGCCCACCCTATCCTCAGTCTTTGCCCATCCATGGACATTATTGCACTTGCCATCATCTTCGTCGCAGTCGGCGCCGGAGCAATTTCGAAGGGTGCGACCGGGATGGGCATGCCGCTCATTGCCATTCCGTTTCTCGCGGCAACCTTCGGCCTGCAGCACGCCATCGCCGTGCTGTTGATTCCAATTCTGGTTTCCAACGCGTCCCAGCTCTATCGCTTTCGGCATGCGCGTGGCGAAGCAGGGTTGGGCTTTTTGCAGCCCATGCTCATGCTCTGCGTGGTTGGCGTTATCGCCGGAACGTGGTTTTTGACGTCGACGCCCGAGCGCGGTCTGGCGTTGACGCTGGGAATCCTGCTGCTCGGCTATCTGGCGCTGCGCCTGTTGAACCCGCATTTCACCGTGGGACCCCAGGCAGCCAGGCGCTGGGCAATGCCGGCGGGTCTGGGTGCGGGACTGCTGCATGGCGCGACGGGGATTTCGGCGCCGATCGGGGTGACGTTCATCCACGCCATGCGGTTCGGCCGCGATGCGCATGTTTATGCGGTTTCGGCGATGTTTATGGTTCTGGCGATCTTTCAGGCGCCCTCGCTGTGGGTGGCCGGCATCCTGAGACCCGAATGGCTGATGCAGGGTATGTTTGCGCTGATCCCGACCTTTCTGTTCATGCCGGTGGGTCAATGGCTCGCGGGCAAGATGAGCCAAAGCGCCTTCGACCGCATGATCCTGATCTTTCTCGGTGCGATCGGGCTCAAGATGGTGCTGGGCTTCTAGTCAGTGTCAGATTTCGGCAGGAAAAAAGGCGGCCATTGGCCGCCTTTTTCTTTGTCGTCCTAATGCCTGTTATGCGGCAACCAGATTGCGCAGCACATATTGCAGGATACCGCCATGGCGGTAGTACTCGAGTTCGTCCAGCGTATCGATACGCAGAAGAACCGGCACGATTTCCTTGCGGCCGTCGGCAAAGGTGATGTCGAGTTCGAGCGTCTGGCGCGGCTCGATTTCGGTCAGCCCCCGGATAGAGACTGTCTCGTCGCCGGTGATGCCGAGCGACTGCCAGGAGGTGCCGTCCTCAAAGACCAGCGGCAAAACACCCATACCCACCAGGTTCGAGCGGTGGATACGCTCGAAGCTCTGGGCAATCACGGCGCGAACGCCAAGCAGGGTCGTGCCCTTGGCCGCCCAGTCGCGTGACGAGCCCGTGCCGTATTCCTTGCCGGCAAAGATCACCAGCGGTGTGCCCTGAGCCTTGTACTCCATGGCCGCATCATAGATCGGCACCACTTCGCCCGAGGGAGACTTGGTAAAGCCGCCTTCGACTCCGTCGAGCATCTGGTTCTTGATGCGGATGTTGGCGAAGGTGCCGCGCATCATCACTTCGTGATTGCCGCGACGCGCGCCGAACGAGTTGAAGTCGATCGGCTTGACCTGCCGCTCCATCAGGTACTTGCCCGCGGGCGTGCCCGCCTTGAACGAGCCGGCGGGGGAGATGTGATCGGTGGTGATCGAATCAAGGAAGATCGAAAGGACCCGAGCGTTCTCGATATCGGTGATCGGCTTGGGTTCCATGGTCATGCCCTCGAAATAGGGAGGGTTCTGAACATAGGTGGATGAGGAGCTCCACTTGTAGGTTTCGCCGCCGTCGACCTTGATTTCCTGCCAGCGCTTGTCGCCCTTGAACACATCGCCGTAGCGGCGCTTGAACATGTCCACCGAAATTGCCGAGCGCAGAACTTCGGCAACTTCGGTCGAAGTGGGCCAGATATCCTTGAGATAGACAGGCTGTCCATCGGACCCGGTGCCGAGAGGCTGGGTCGTGATGTCCGCGGTCATCTTGCCCAGCAGTGAATAGGCGACGACCAACGGGGGCGAGGCCAGATAGTTGGCGCGAACGTCCGGATTGACGCGGCCTTCGAAGTTACGGTTGCCTGACAAGACCGAAACGGCAACCAGATCATTGTCGTTGATGGTCCTGGAGATGTTTTCGTCGAGCGGGCCCGAGTTGCCGATGCAGGTCGTGCAGCCATAGCCGACAGTGTTGAAGCCCATCGCGTCGAGGTCTTCCTGCAGTCCCGACTTTTCAAGGTATTCGGTAACGACCTGGCTGCCGGGAGCGAGCGAGGTCTTGACCCAGGGCTGGGGCTTCAATCCCTTTTCGCGCGCCTTGCGGGCCACGAGGCCCGCGGCGATGAGCACTGAAGGATTGGACGTGTTGGTACACGAGGTAATTGCGGCAATCACGACATCGCCATCGGAAATCCGATAATCGGCACCGTTGACGGCATAGCCATGGTTTTCGCTATCCTCGGGGGTATCATGGACGCCGGTGGCACCCTCATCGATATAGCGCGAGTCGCCCCTGGATTCCGGCTCGGGCGACACCTTGCGGCCGCCGGTAATGTCTTCGAGCGCCTTGACGAAGGCAGTCGAGGCATCGGTCAGTGCAACGCGGTCCTGAGGGCGCTTGGGGCCGGCAAGCGAGGGAACGACGGTCGAAAGATCGAGTTCGAGCGTATCGGTAAAGACCGGATCTTCGTCGTTGTCGGACCGGAACATGCCCTGTTCCTTGGCATAGGCTTCCACCAACGCCACCCGATCGGGCTCGCGGCCCGAATCGTTGAGGTATTTGATGGTTTCCTTGTCGATCGGGAAAAAGCCGCAGGTCGCGCCGTATTCGGGCGCCATGTTGGCGATGGTCGCCTTGTCTTCGAGCGAGAGGTTGGAAAGGCCGGCGCCGAAGAATTCGACGAATTTGCCGACAACGCCCTTCTTGCGCAGCATTTCGACAACGTGCAGCACAAGGTCGGTCGCCGTAGTGCCTTCGGGCAGTTTGCCGGTGAACTTAAAGCCGATGACTTCCGGGATCAGCATGGAAATGGGCTGGCCCAGCATTGCGGCTTCAGCCTCGATGCCACCAACGCCCCAGCCCAGAACGGCCAGACCGTTGACCATGGTGGTGTGGCTGTCGGTGCCCACGAGCGTGTCGGGATAGGCGATTTCCTCGCCGTTTTCCTGTTTGGTCCAGACGGTCTGGGCCAGATATTCGAGATTGACCTGATGGCAGATGCCGGTTCCGGGAGGCACAACGCGGAAGTTTTCAAACGCCGACTGGCCCCAGCGCAAAAATTCATAGCGCTCGCCGTTGCGTTGATATTCCTTTTCGACGTTCTGCTCGAACGCACCAGGGGTGCCGAAATAGTCGACCATTACCGAGTGATCGATGACCAGGTCGACGGGGACCAGCGGGTTGATCTTCTGGGGGTCGGCGCCGAGATTTGCGGTGGCATCGCGCATGGCGGCCAGATCGACAACGGCGGGAACACCGGTAAAGTCCTGCATCAGAACGCGGGCAGGGCGATAGGAGATTTCGTGTCCGGCGCGGCCACGGTCGTCGAGCCAGGCCTTCACGGCCTTGATGTCGGCAGCCTTGACGGTGCGGTCATCTTCGAAGCGCAGCAGGTTTTCCAGAACGACCTTGAGGGAATGGGGCAGGCGGGAAATACCATCCAGTCCGTTCTTTTCAGCCTCGGCGAGCGAAAAGATCGTATAGGCCTTGTTTCCAACGGTGAGGTTCGTTTTGGTCTTAAAGCTATTGGATGTCTCGGTCACGCGGTCCGCCTTGTCTCAATAGGGTTGCGGGTACCCCCGATTGAGACCGGGCCAAACGGCCAATTTCGCGTCGAAAACAGTGCAACGCTGCAATGGCCACCGGCTCGTCCGGAGGCATGAAGCGGGAAAGCATAAGTTCTCCCCCACCTTTTTCGCCCTCTCTATAATGAATCCAATTTGCACTTGCCAGCCCGGACTTTGGTTCAATAGAGCTTTGGCATGATCAATGAAGGGCTTTCCCGCATGCCGGAAACTGGCCTTGGCGTTAACGCCCTGTCGCTCAGCAGGGGCGGGCGGGCCATTCTGACAGAGTTGAGCTTTTCGCTCGAGGCGGGAACGGCCCTGATGCTGCGGGGCCCCAACGGGGCCGGCAAGAGCACCTTGCTGATGGCCCTGGCTGGGCTACTCGATCCCGTCGCGGGACGCATTGAGCACCTGCGATCTGATCCCGAGGCGCCGAAATACGGACATTTGCATTATGTCGCGCACGCGCCTGCGATAAAAGCGGGGCTCAGCGTCGCCGAGAACCTTCAATTCTGGGTCGATCTGCTCGATGACAAGGCTGCAGACGTCGAAGCGGCCTTGTTTCGGGCTGGGCTGGATAGATTGGGCAGTATCGATGCCGGGCTGCTTTCAGCCGGGCAGATCCGGCGCCTTGCATTGGCACGCCTGATTGCCGTCCGCCGTCCGCTCTGGCTGCTCGACGAACCGACAAGTGCGCTCGATACCGCCGGATCGGCCTGGGTGGGGTCCTTGATTTCAGATCACCTGCAAGAGGGCGGGCTTGCGGTCATTGCCACCCACCTCGACATCACCGTTGAGGGCAACACCAGGACGCTCGAATTGGGCGGATTGGCGCAATGAAGCCATTGGCCGCAATCATTGTTCGCGATCTCCGTCTTGGTTTGCGCCAGGGTGGGGACATTCTGACTCTGGTGCTGTTCTTTGTCATTGTCGGCGTCCTGATGCCGTTCGCTGTGGGGCCGGATCGGCCACTTCTCGCCCAACTGGCGCCGGCCATCATATGGGTCGCGGCGCTTCTGGCGCAGCTTTTGTCCAATGAGCGCCTGTTTCGCGGCGACTTCGACGATGGAAGCCTGGCGGTCTTCCGGCACGCGATCATTCCGCTCGAAATGGTTGTCGCCGCCAAGCTTGTGGCGCACTGGCTTCTCACCGGCCTGCCGTTGATTCTTGCCATGCCCATTCTGGCGCTGATGCTCGGGCTGGACGGCCAGGGGTTCTGGCTGGCGGTCCTATCTCTGGCGCTCGGCACACCGGCGCTGGCCGCGTTCGGGGCCATCGGGGCGGCTGTGACAGTTGGCCTCAAGCGCGGAGGGCTGGTTGCACCGGTTCTTGTCTTGCCGCTGAGCCTGCCAGTGCTTATTTTCGGTACAGGTGCGTTTGATGTAGCGCGGCTGGGTGCATCGTCGCAGGCGCTGCTGCTGCTCGGCGCACTCAGCCTTTTAAGCGTAACGCTTGCACCGTTCGCCGCGGCGCTGGCGCTGAAGATTTCCGGGGAATAGATGGTTCAAACCCAACCCAAACCCGCCGAGCCGGGATGGTTCACCCGCATCGCCCATCCGGGGATGTTCATGGGGTGGTCGCGCCATTTTGTCCTGCCTCTCTCGGCCGTTACGGCACTGACCTTTGCGGTGGGGCTCTATTTTTCGTTCTTTGCATCCCCGGCGGACTATCAGATGGGCGATACGGTGCGCATGATGTATGTGCATGTGCCCAGCGCGTGGCTCAGCCAATTCTGCTATGCGGTGATGTTCTGTTCGGCCATCGGAACGCTGGTCTGGCGCCATCCCATGGCCGATGTCAGCCAGAAGGCGGCGGTTCCGCTCGGTGCGGCCTTCACTGCGCTGGCCCTTTTCACAGGATCGATGTGGGGCCGGCCCACCTGGGGCACGTTCTGGGAGTGGGACGGGCGGATGACCTCGACGCTGGTTCTTCTGTTCATCTATCTCGGCCTCATCGCCCTGTGGCGGGCCTTTGACGATCAGCTCAAGGCAGCCCGGATCGTTGCGGTTCTGACTCTGGTGGGGGCCATCAACATTCCGATCATCAAGTTCTCGGTCGATTGGTGGCAGACCTTGCACCAGCCCGCTTCGGTCTTCAGGACCGACGGGCCGACTGTCGATGGTTCAATTCTCGTGCCGTTGCTCGTGATGACGCTCGCGTTTTCGCTTCTGTTTGTAACGCTGCATCTGGTGCGCATGCGCACCGAAATCACCAGGCGCCGCATTCGCTCGCTGGAATTGGCTCAGACTCGCGCGGGAGAGCAGGCATGATCGATCTCGGCCAGCACTGGGAATTCATCACTGCAGCCTATGCCGGAACGATTATCGTTGTCGGTGGGCTTATTGGCTGGACCGTTTATTCGGCGCGCTCTGCAAAAGCACGTGCGGCCATGCTCGAGGCGGCGCGGCAGGCGCGCAGACCGCAATGAAACCTTCGGTCAGGATCGGGCTGGCGGTCTTGCCGCTCATTGTCCTTGCGGCTTTGCTTGGCGTTTTTGCCTCACAGATGGGGCGTTCGACGAGTTTCGTGCCGTCCGCACTCATCGACAAACCCGTGCCCGAATTCGCTCTCGCATCTGTCGATGGGCATGCCCAGCCAGGGTTTGCCAGCGCTGATCTGACCGGCAATGGCGTGGTGGTCGTCAATGTCTTTGCGTCCTGGTGCGTGCCATGCCGTGCGGAGCACCCGTTCCTGATGGAACTCGCTCAAGAGCCGGTCAAGATCTACGGTCTCAACTATGACGATCCGGCTGAGAACGCCCGAGCCTTTCTGGCCGAACTGGGCAATCCCTATGACCGGGTCGGCGCGGATCGGGATCGCCGGGTGGGCATTGAATGGGGCGTTTATGGCGTACCGGAAACCTTCGTTGTCGACAATGAAGGCATCATCCGGTTCAAGCATGTCGGTCCGCTCGACCAGGAGAGCTACGAGAACGTGCTCCTCCCGGCCATCGAAGCGGCGCGCACGCCCGCCTGAAGCGCGTCCAGCAAAAGTGGAAACGGTTTTGCGGTTCGGACGCGCGACGAAACGACCAGCTAGATCAAGTCCGCGGTTCGAAGAAAAGCGGATTTGATCTAGAATTTACATCTCGGTCTGAGCGCCTTCGGCGGCTGCCTTGACAGGGTTCGCCGCCGGCTCTTCACTTGGGGCGTATTTATTGAGCAGGGGCAGCTGGCTCATGGCGAAAACCATGGTCAGCGGCATGATGCCCCAGACCTTGAAGGCCACCCAGAAATCGTCGGAAAAATTGCGCCACACGATTTCGTTGAGCGCGGCGAGCACGAAAAAGAACAGGCCCCAGCGCAGGGTCATCAGATACCAGCCGCGGTCCTGGAGCTTGTAGACCTCGCCAAATACGTAGCGGAGCAGGGAATGGCCGAAGGCCAGACCGCCGAGCAGCACCGAGCCAAACAGCACATTGGTGATCGTGGGCTTGAGCTTGATGAACAACGCATCCTGAAAATAGAGCGTCATCCCCCCAAACACCAAAACCACGACGCCGGTGACCAGCGGCATGACAGGAATGGTCTTGAGGATCAGCTTGGACAGGGCCAGCGAGATCGTCATGGCCACCATGAAGACGGCGGTCGCAAAGATGATCGGCTGGCTGAACCAGGTCTGAAGCACCGGGAAAGCCTCAAGGATGTTCTCACCCTGGGCATTGACAAGAAAGAACACGACAAGCGGGCCCAGCTCAAGCGAGAGCTTCGTCAGTGCAGGCTTGAGATCCTCGATGCCGGCTTCGGCGGATTTGGGTTGGCTTTCAGCCATTAATTTACTCCTTGCCCGCAATCGCGCGGGCGAAATCTGAGGCCCTGAAGGGCTCGAGGTCGCCGATCGCTTCCCCGACGCCGATAAAATGGATGGGCAGTCCGAATTTCCTGGCGATGGCGACCAGGATGCCTCCGCGCGCCGTTCCATCGAGCTTGGTCATCACAAGACCGGTTACACCTGCTTTTTGCCCGAAGATTTCGACCTGATTAAGGGCATTCTGGCCTGTCGTGGCATCGAGTGTCAAAAGCGTGGCATGCGGCGCGTCCGGATCGCGCTTTTTGATGACCCTGATGATCTTTTCGAGCTCGTCCATCAGCTCAACACGGTTCTGCAGGCGCCCGGCGGTATCGATGATGACGACATCGGTCCCGGTGTCCTGGGCCTTTGCCACGGCGTCGAACGCCAGACCCGAGGCATCCGCGCCGGTCGGGCGGGTCATAACTTCAGCGTCGTTGCGCTGGCCCCAGACCTGGAGCTGTTCGACAGCGGCAGCGCGAAACGTATCGCCGGCGGCCAGCAGCACCGACTTGCCTTCGGCCTTGAGCTTGGCCGTCAATTTGCCGATGGTTGTCGTCTTGCCCGAGCCATTGACCCCGACCATGAGGATCACGAAGGGCTTGCTTGTGCCATCGATAGACAGCGGCACAGCCACAGGGCCGAGCGTCGCCTCGACTTCGGCAGCGAGAACGGCCCGCACGTCTTCGAGGGAGACGTCCTTGTCGAACTTGTCGGCGCGCAGCTTGTCGGTGATCGCCATTGCCGTATCTATGCCGAGATCGGCGGCGATCAAGGTGTCTTCGAGGTCCTGCAGCGTTGCTTCATCGAGCTTGCGCTTGGTGAAGATTGCTCCGATCGAAGAGGTGAGGTTGTCAGAAGACCGTTTGAGACCGGCGCCCAAGCGCTGAAGCCAGTTCCGCGGCTCTGCCGGTTCAGCTGGTAAGGGGGCGGCGGCCGGCTCGGGTTCGCCTGCTGCGGGCTCTTCCGGGTCGGACGCAATTTTGTCTTCAATGGCATCGGGCCGCTCAAGGGGGTCGGTCACATCGTCCGGCGTGGGCGGCTCATGCTCGGGAGGATTGGGATGGCCCCGTTCAAGCCATTCGGCCTGCATTTCGGGTGGTGCCGCGTCGCGGGAATCCTCGTCCTCAGAAGCGGATGTCGTCGGTTCGGGCTCGGTCGGCGCGGGTGTCCGGCCGAGCATACGATCCCATAGTGAGGGCTTTTTTGGTTCGGCCATGCCTATCCGTCAGTCCTGTTGCGCCGGTCGTTTTGTTCGGCCGCGCGCTTGAGTTTGTCTTCGCTTGATGAGGTTTGCTCGCCGCTCGGCTTGTCGCTGTGTCGCGAGCTGCGGTCCAAGACGCGTTCGGTTTCGGACCTGTTCTTGTCGCGATCCTGATCGAGCATGTCTTTTGCGGTCTGGGGCGGGAGCTTGGTGCTCATGCTGCTTGCCTTTCGGGCTCTCCGATGAGCCCGGCCGCATCGGCGCCGTTTATAAGGGTGGAAACGATCTCGCCGGGCTTACCAGCGGAAAGCTTTACAGGCACGAACTGTTCCGTCCGCCCCATCCCTTCGCGCTCGACGAGGACGTTTTCGCTATGACCGATGCGCGACTTGCAGAGGGTGGCAAACTGGGTTTCGCCCAGTGCACGCAGCCGTGCCGCGCGCTCCTTTCCGACGCGGCGTGAAATCTGCGGCATCCTTGCTGCCGGCGTGCCTTCGCGCGGGGAAAAGGGGAAGACGTGCAGATAGGTCAGGCCCGCCTCGGTCACGAAGCGCAGCGTATTTTCAAACATCGCTTCGGTTTCGGTTGGAAACCCCACGATGATATCGGCGCCGAACACCATGTCAGGCCGCAAGCCACGCAGCTTTTCCACGATCCCAAGTGCATCGGAGCGGCTGTGGCGGCGTTTCATGCGCTTTAGGATCATATCGTCGCCCGATTGCAGCGAGAGATGCAGGTGCGGCATCAGGCGCGGATCTGTTACGGCGTCATAGAGCGCGGGGTCGGCTTCGATGGAATCGATCGAGGAAATCCGCAGGCGCGGCAGGGACGGAACATGCCTCAGGATCGATTGGGTGAGCTTGCCCAGTGTTGGCGAGCCGGGCAGATCGCCGCCATAGGAGGTGATGTCGACCCCGGTCAGGACCACTTCGGCGTAGCCATTGTCCACAAGGCGTTTGATCTGGTCGACCACGACCCCCATGGGTACCGAGCGTGATGGGCCGCGTCCAAAAGGGATGATGCAGAAGGTGCAACGGTGGTCGCAGCCGTTCTGGACCTGAACGAAAGCACGGGCCCGCCCGTCGAGCCCGTCGATCAGGTGGCCGGCGGTTTCGGTCACGCTCATGATGTCGTTGACCTGGACCTTGTCGTTGAGCGGCACGCCGAACGCGATGGGCCGATAGCTTTCAGACTTGAGCTTGTCGTTGTTGCCGATCACCAGATCGACTTCGGCCATGTCGCCGAAATCGCGTGCCTGGGTCTGCGCCGCGCAGCCGGTGACGATGATCCTGGCGTCGGCGTTCTCGCGCCGCGCCTTGCGGATCGTCTGCTTGGCCTGGCGCACAGCCTCGGCGGTCACCGCGCAGGTGTTGATGATGATTGCGTTCTCCAGGCCGGATTTTTGCGCCTCGGCCTTCATCACCTCGGATTCATAGGCGTTGAGCCGGCACCCGAAGGTTATGGTCTCTATGCTCATGCGGCATCCTCACCCAAAAGGGCAGGCGGGATGATGCCTTGGCCGTCCAGTGTCCAGGGGCCGGTCATCAGGATGTGATCGTCGGAAACCCGCCATTCAATATCGAGTGGGCCGCCGGGAAGCTCGACCGTCACCTGGCGCCCGGTCAGCCCCTTGCGGGCCGCAGCCACGGCAGTGGCACAGGCGGCGGTGCCGCAGGCCAGCGTCAGTCCTGCGCCACGCTCCCAGACCTTGACCCTGATGCGATCATCAGCGAGCACCTGGGCCAGCGTGATGTTGGCGCGCTCGGGAAAAATGGGGTGATTTTCGAGCAGCGGGCCGAACTTGGCCAGATCGTGGGCGTCGAGATCATCGACCCAGAAGATGGCATGCGGATTGCCGACATTGACCACTGAAGGGGTGTGCAGGAGCGGCTTGTCGATAGGACCGATCTGCAATTCGATGCCGTTTGTATCGGCAAAAGGCTCGGCCAAAGGAATCTGATCCCACTCAAAGTGCGGGGCCCCCATATCGGCCGTCACCAGATCGCCGTTGATCCGAGTGATCAACATGCCGGCATTGGTGCGGATGGTTACGAGGTTCCTGCCGGTTTCGTCGGCGAGCAGTGCTGCGATGCAGCGTGTTGCATTGCCGCAAGCATCGACCTCTCCGCCTTCGGCATTGTAAATGCGCATGAACACATCGACGCCCTCGATCGCGTCGGGCTCCATGACGATCAGTTGATCACACCCGATGCCGGTTTTCCGGTCCGAAATGGCGACGATCTGCTGGCGCGACAGCGCAATTTCCCGCGCACGCGCGTCCAGAACGACGAAGTCGTTTCCAAGGCCATTCATCTTGAGGTAGGGCAGTGGCGCGGTCATTTTCGGGTTTCTGGGCTCAACCAAGGGGCATCTGTGGCTTATATGGCGCAAAAGTCTTGCGATTTCCACCTTTGCACCCAATCGTGCTGCAATTGACTCCGCTCCCCTGCCTGCTTATAAGCCGCCTCGACCTTCTGTCAGAAACGATGGATTTGCGAGTCACTAGGCAACCCGAGAGGTTTCCGGTCAACATCCGCCAGCGCGTTGCGCCCGCGGGTGGGTTTTGCATTTGGCCGCTTGGGACCCATATTCGCATCTATCCTGACACGAACGAAATGAGCGAACTATGTTTGAAAGCCTGTCAGACCGCCTGGGCAAGATCTTTTCCGGGATCACCGGAAGAGGTGCGCTGAGCGAAGCCGATGTGCAAGCCGCGCTGCGCGAGGTTCGCCGCGCGCTGATCGAGGCCGACGTTTCGCTCGAAGTGGTGCGCGCTTTTACCGAGCAGGTCGGCACGCGCGCCGTTGGCGCTGAGGTCACCCGTTCGGTCAAACCCGGCCAGCAGGTCATCAAGATCGTCCATGACGAACTGGTGGCGGTTCTGGGCGAGAAAGCCTCGCCCATTTCGCTCAATGCTCCGTCGCCGGTGCCGATCCTTATGGTCGGTCTGCAGGGCTCGGGCAAGACCACCACAACCGGCAAGATCGCCAAGCGGTTAAAGGACAAGCAGAACAAGCGTGTCCTGATGGCCTCGCTCGATACGCGCCGGCCGGCCGCCATGGAGCAGCTCAAGACGCTTGGCGGCCAGATCGGCGTCGATGTGCTCGAGATCGTCCCCAACCAGTCGGCGGTCGAGATCGCCAAGCGCGCGATTTCAAGCGCCAGGACGGGTGGCTACGACGTGGTGATGCTCGATACGGCGGGCCGCACCCATATCGACGAAGAGCTGATGGAAGAGACCGCCGAGATCAAGCGCGTCTCCAATCCGCATGAAATCCTTCTGGTGGCAGACAGCCTGACCGGTCAGGACGCCGTCAACCTGGCGCGATCGTTTGATGCTCGGGTCGATATCACCGGTATCGTTCTCACGCGTGTGGATGGTGACGGGCGCGGTGGTGCGGCTCTTTCCATGCGGGCTGCCACCGGCAAGCCGATCAAGCTGATCGGTGTGGGCGAAAAGATGGATGCGCTGGAAGACTTCCATCCCAGCCGTATCGCAGACCGCATTCTGGGCATGGGCGATATCGTCTCGCTGGTCGAAAAGGCCGCGGCGAACGTCACCGCCGAAGACGCCCAGAAAATGGCCAAGAAGCTCAAGAAGGGTCAGTTCGATCTCGACGACCTCATGGGCCAGCTTTTGCAGATGAAAAAGATGGGCGGCATGGCCTCGCTCATGAAGATGATGCCGGGCATGGGCCAGATGGCCAAGAACCTGCCCAATGGCCGCACCGACGACAAGGTCTTTGACCGTCAGGTCGCCATCATCCAGTCGATGACCAAGAAAGAGCGCGAAAAACCCGACCTGCTCAACGCCTCGCGCCGCAAGCGCATTGCGGCGGGTTCGGGCGTCGAGGTTTCCGAGATCAACAAGCTCATCAAGATGCATCGCCAGATGGCGGACATGATGAAAAAGGTGTCGCGCGGCGGGCCCGGTGGACTGGCGGGCATGTTCGGCGGCATGGGCAAGCAGATGATGGGCGGAATGCCCGACATGGACCCGGCCCAGATCGAACAGATGACAAAGCAGATGGGGGGCGATTCCTCCAAGCTGCCCGACGATTTTTCCAAGCTCGTCAAGCAGGGTGGGGGCGGAGTGCCCGGCCTTCCCGGACTTGGCGGCTCGAAATTCCCGGGACTTCCGGGATTGCCCGGATTGCCGGGCAAAAAGAAGTAGACCGACTTAAATTCTATCCAAGCAGAAAGACAAAGACACTATGGCTACCAAGATCCGCCTGGCTCGCGCCGGCTCCAAGAAGCGCCCTTACTACCACGTCGTTGTTGCCGATGTGCGCGCGCCGCGTGACGGCCGCGTTATCGAGCGTATCGGTTCGTACAACCCCATGCTCGAAAAGGGCGACGAAAAGCGCGTCGTGCTCGATATCGAACGCGCCACCTACTGGCTGCAGAGCGGCGCCCAGCCGACCGATCGTGTCGAGCGCTTCCTTGATGCCGCCGGTCTTCTCAAGCGCACCGCCAAGAACAACCCCAACAAGGCAAAGCCGGGCGCCAAGGCGCTGGAACGCCTTGAGGAAAAGAAGGCCGCTGAAGAAGCCGCCAAGGAAGCTGCTGCCGCTCCGGCTGAAGAAGCAGCCCCTGCCGAAGAGGCTCCTGCCGCTGAAGAAGCGACCGCCGAGTAAGATCGGTGACCGGGCGCAAAATGCCTGAAGACCGCATTCTCATGGGCCGCATCGGCGCGGCCCATGGGATCAAGGGCGAGGTGCGCATCACCGCGTTCACCGAAGACCCTCTGGCCATTGCCGACTACGATCCGCTCGAAACCGACCGCCAGGGGCTGTCGATCTCGATTGCCAAGGCAAGGCTAGCCAAAAATGTCGTTATCGCGACGCTCAAGGGCGTCTCCGACCGCAACGATGCCGAAAAGCTCAATGGCGTTTCGCTCTATGTCAGCCGCGATCGGCTCGAAGAGCCGGACGAAGACGAATTCTACTACGCCGATCTGATCGGACTCGAGGTCCGGCTTACCGATGGCGCCGTGCTGGGCACGATCTCGGCCATCGAAAATTTCGGCTCTGACGATCTGTTGGACATCAAGCTCGCTGAGAACCGCAAATCGGTCTATCTGCCGTTCACCAAGGCGGTCGTTCCCGAGCTCCACATCGCCGATGGTTATATCGTGGCTGTACCCCCCGAAGGCTGGCTCGAGGATACGCCGCGCGATCCTGAAGATGTCGATCCGGGCGAAAGCCGATGAGCTTTCGTGCTTCGGTCATAACGCTTTTTCCCGATCTCTTTCCCGGTCCGCTTGGCGCCTCGGTCATCGGTCGCGGCATGGAAAAGGGCGCATGGTCGCTCGAAGCGCATTTTCTGCGCGATTATGCCAGCGACAAGCATCGCACGGTTGACGATACGCCCTCGGGCGGTGGCGCGGGCATGGTGCTGCGGCCCGACATTCTTGCTGCAGCGCTCGACGATGTTGCACCGGCAGACGATCGACGCCCGAAAATTCTGATGAGCCCGCGTGGCAAGCCGCTGACCCAGGCGCGGGTTCGCGCCCTCGCCGAGGGACCCGGTGCGGTGATCGTTTGCGGGCGTTTCGAGGGGATCGACCAGCGGGTCATCGAGGCGCGCAATCTCGAAGAAGTCTCGATCGGCGATTATGTACTGGCCGGCGGAGAGGTGGCCGCCATGGTGCTGCTCGAGGCTGTGGTGCGGCTCTTGCCGGGGGTTCTTGGCGCGGCGGAAAGCCATGCCGACGAGAGCTTTGAAAACGGCCTGCTCGAATATCCGCAGTACACCAGGCCCCAGATTTTCGAGGGGCGCGAGATCCCCGAAATCCTGACCTCCGGCGATCATGGCCGGATCGAAAGATGGCGCCGGGAACAATCGGAAGCCCTGACCCGGCAAACACGTCCCGATCTGTGGGCTCGCTATACCCAAAAGCCCTAGACTCCGGGGCGCATGGCGTGTATAGCGCGCTCGACTATGGGATGCGCACATCCCGCCGTCCAAACAAGACCGGGCCCAAAAGGGCTCCTTTGAAAAGATAGAACGGAAAACGAAATGAACATCATTCAGCAGCTCGAAAAAGAGCAGCTCGATGCGCTCGTTGCAAAACGTGCCATCCCCGAATTCTCTCACGGCGATACCGTCAAGGTCTGGGTCAAGATCCGCGAAGGCGAAAAAGAACGCCTTCAGGCCTATGAAGGCGTTGTGATTGCCCGCACCGGTGGTGGGCTGATGGAGAGCTTCACGGTCCGCAAGATTTCCTATGGCGAAGGCGTGGAACGCGTGTTCCCGGTCCACTCGCCGATGATCGATCGCATCGAAGTGCTCAAGCGCGGCAAGGTGCGGCGCGCCAAGCTCTATTACCTGCGCGATCGTCGCGGCAAGTCGGCGCGTATCTTTGAATCGACCAATGCCCGCACCAAGAAGATCGAGGCTGACGAGCGTCAGGTTGCCGTCGAGGCCCGCGCGGCGCGCGAAGCCGAAAAGGTCGCTGCCGCAGAGGCCCTGGCCGCTGAACTGGCGGCAAAGGAAGCTGCCGAGAAAAAGGCTGCCGAAGAGGCTGCTGCAGCAGAGGCCGCAGTCGCTGCCGAAGCACCCGCCGAGGAGAACAAGGGCGAATAAGCCTCCTTGTTCTGCATCAGTTTTTGAAAGCCCGGTCTTTTGGCCGGGCTTTTTTGTGCGCGCCGGGAATAAATCGGGCGGCACCGGTGTCTAATGGATGTGAGGGCGTGCGCTGGGCGCATACGCCCTGTCATGCACCAAGGGAGACATCGTAATGACTTTCCGTATTTTTGCTTTAATGGCCACCGGCGCAGCCGCTCTTGTTCTTTCAGCCGGCGCGGCCTTTGCCGCTCCGGACGTTCAGACGCTCGAAACCGACATCGGTGAAGTGATCGCCGATGCTGACGGAATGGTGCTCTACACCTTCCGCAACGACGCCGAGGGCGTTTCCAACTGCTATGATCAATGCGCCGTCAACTGGCCGCCCTTTTTCGCCGAGGAAGGTGCCATGGCCGAAGAACCCTATTCGATCGTTGAGCGTACCGACGGCACGATGATGTGGGCCAAGGATGGTTGGCCGCTCTACTACTGGATCAACGATACCGAGCCGGGCATGACCTCAGGTGATGGCGTTGGCGGCAATTGGGACGTGGCGCGTCCCTGATGCTAGGATACTCGGCGCGGCCCATTGGTGGCCGCGCCGGGACCAGCGGATGCGTGAAGCGCTTTTGACACATTTACCGGCGCTCCGGCGCTACGCCCACGGGCTTGCGGGCAATCGGGAAGAGGCTGAAGACCTCCTTCAGGGCACACTGTTGCGCGCTGTCGAGCACAGCAAGCAATGGCGGGGCGAGAATGGCCGAAGCTGGCTTTACGCCATCATGACCAATCTCAACCGCAACCGGCTCAGGACAAGAGCGCGCCAGCCGCTGCTGCAGCCGATCGATGACGGGCTGGCCGTGTCCGACGATGCGCCGCCGCCCGACCCATTGCTGCACAATACGTTGATGCGCGCGCTCGATACGCTCAGCCCGGAGGCGCGCGCGGTTCTGCTGCTTGTCGCCATCGAAGGATGTGCCTACGCCGAAGTCGCCCAGATTCTCGATCTGCCGATCGGCACGGTGATGTCGCGGCTGTCGCGGGCCCGCCGGCAATTGAGCGAACTGTTGGCCCACAAATCCATAACCTCTCTTTCAAACCGATGATGTCGCACGCCCATGACCAGTGAAACCGGCAAACCAGTCTCGGAAGATGAACTGCAGGCCTTTGTCGATGACAGGCTCGATGCGGAGCGCAGGGCGCAGGTTCGGGCTTATCTGGACGCCAACAGTGAGCTTGCGGACGAGGTGGAAAACTGGCGCACCAATGATGCTGCGCTATCCGAGCTTCTTTCGGTCTATGGGTATGGAGACATGTCCGACCTCCCCCATTCCGCCCGTCGGCCCGTGGCGCGTTTTGGCGGCTGGCCGGCACTGGCCGCGGCGCTGGTTGTCGCGTTCGGGCTGGGTGGCGGCACGGGCTATCTGGCCCGAGGTCTCTGGATGCAGCCGCCACAAACCCAGTTGGCCGAAATGGAATCGGCCTGGCTCGAAATGGCGGCGAGGGATGTTTTTTTGACCTATGTCCGCGAAGTGCGCCATCCGGTCGAAGTGGATGCGTCCGAACGCGACCATCTGGTCAACTGGCTGGGCAACCGCATTGAAAAGCCCTTCACCGCGCCCAGCCTTGCCGATCTGGGGTTCGAGCTTGTCGGCGGGCGGCTGTTGCCGATCGGGGGAAAGCCGGGTGCCATGCTGATGTATGAAAACGCCCAGGGCGACCGGGCCACGATCCTGTTGGCCCGCAATTCCGGGGCGCGCGATACGGCATTTCAGTTTTCCGCGGATTCAGGGGTCAATACCTTCCGCTGGATCGACGGACCTTTGGCCTATGCGATTTCGGGGTTTCTCGATCGCGGCTCGCTCGAAGACATTTCGCGCGAGGTTTACGCGCATTTCGAAACCATCTAGTCGGGGAGTGAACCTCAGGCGAAGGGCGGGCGTTGGACTGATATGAACGATTTCGACGCCAGCGCGCGCTTTTCAGGCGCCAAGGTACACGCCCGATTGGGAGAAGCCTTCTTCGATCCCGTCCAACCGGCCGATTTTCCGCAAGCGGTTTTGCGTTATCGTAACCAGCGTTGGGCCGGGCGCATGGGGCTTGCCGGGCTTACCGATGCGCAATGGGTTAAGCATTTCGGCCGTTTTGCTCCGTTGCCGGGGAGCTTTGAGACCCCGCTGGCCCTGCGCTATCACGGCCACCAGTTCCAGAGCTACAACTCCGATATCGGCGATGGACGCGGGTTCTTGTTTGCCCAGGGCTATGATCTGGCTGACGGCAGGCTGCGCGATTTTGGGACCAAGGGGTCGGGGACGACGCCCTGGTCGCGCGGTGGCGACGGGCGGCTTACGCTCAAGGGCGGCGTGCGGGAGGTTCTGGCCACCACCATGCTCGAGGCGCTCGGCGTTGAAACCTCCAAAAGCTTTTCGCTGATCGAAACCGGTGAAGCACTCTATCGCGGTGATGAGCCCTCACCGACCCGCTCATCGGTTCTGGTTCGGCTTTCCCATTCCCATATCCGTGTCGGCTCATTTCAGCGCCTCGATTATCTTGGCGATCACGCGCGAATGAGCGAACTGGTTGAACACTCCATCGCCCACCATTACCCCGAGCTTTCCGATCTTGCCGCCGATGCACGGGTTCCGGCCTTCATGGGCGCGGTTGCTGGGGCTGTTGCACGGGTTACCGCGCAATGGATCGGGGCAGGCTTTGTTCATGGAGTGCTCAATACCGACAACACCAATATCACCGGCGAGAGCTTCGATTACGGCCCGTGGCGCTTCCTTCCAGCCTATGATCCACGCTTTACGGCGGCCTATTTCGACGAGACCGGCCTTTATGCCTTCGGTCGGCAACCGGACGCGATGGCCTGGAATCTTACGCGCCTGGCCGAATGCCTTGTGCCGATTTCCAGCGTTGAAAAGCTCGAACCCGAACTCAACCGCTTCTGGCCCGAATTTCAGTCCCAACTTGCAAAGGTCAGCATCGGCAGATTGGGACTGCTGCCTCGCGGACAGACGCCCGATGGTGAACTGGTGTCGGCGTTTTTTGCCTTTATGGCAGCGGAACGCCCGGCCTATGAGCAGGTGTTCTTTGATTGGCGGGGCGGACTGGCTTCGGAGGGCAGAGCATTGTCCGGTCCGCAGGCAGCGCTCTATGGCAGCGAGACGTTTCTGGCGGTTCGCGACCTGCTCGCGGGCTACGATCTCGCGCCCGATGCCAATCTTTCTCACCCCTATTTCAAACGCCCCAGACCCCGCACGATGCTGATCGAGGAGGTCGAGGCCGTTTGGGCTCCGATTGCCCAGGCCGATGACTGGACGGCTTTTGCCACGGCGATCGAGGAGATCGAGGACATGGGCCGAGCCTACGGCGTTGAAACTTTCACCATCAATTGACTGGCGGGGGCAGGGTTGAGCGCGTACAAAACACGCCCATGAACATCCTTTCGCTTCGGCTCCGTCTCGCCCTTATCCTCTGTCTTGTCGCTCTGCCGGCGGGCGCTATCGAGATTCGGGGCGGTGCGGATGCGGTGGTCGAACTGTTTACCAGCCAAGGGTGCTCACGTTGCCCCGACGCAGACCGGCTTCTGGCCCGGCTGGGAGAGCGTGAAGACGTCATCGCTCTCGCCTATCATATTGATTATTGGGACTATATCGGCTGGGAAGACACTTTCGCCCTGCCGGCCAATACCGAGTTGCAGAAGGGTTACGCTCAGAGCTGGGGCAAAAACCGGATTTATACGCCTCAGATGGTCATCAACGGCCAGAGCGCTGTTGTCGGTTCGGATGCGGCGGAAGCCGAGCTTGCGATTGAGCGGGCGAGGTCGTTGCTGCCCGTCACCCTGGAGATCAATGGATCGGATTCGGTGGTGTTCAGCGCCCCGGCAGATGACACCTTGTCTCCCGCCGTCGTCTGGGTCGTGCCTTATCGCGCCCGGGCCGAAGTGACGATAGAGCGCGGTGAAAACTCGGGGCAGGCGCTACCCTATACCCATATTGTCACGGCCCGTCAGGCCATTGGAATGTGGGATCCCGAACAGGGCGCCGAGATCACCATCCCACTCGAAGAGGTTCTGGGATCCAATTCGGATGCTGCAGCCGTCATTGTTCAGGAAAAGGATGGTGCTTTGCCCGGACGCATCCTCGGCGCCGCGCTGTTTACGCGCTGACAGTGCACAAAGAAAACTCCCCGAATCTGTTTAAGACCGGGGAGCGGAGGCATTGATTTGGAGGACGCGAAGCCTCCCAAAAAGCGCCAGGATTTCCCGGAGGCAAGGCCGGGAGGGGCGCCGGCCAGCTGGATCCATGGTTTGGGGGCTCGGTGGACCCAGCGGCCGGCTACTGGAGGCAATGATTTCATCCTAGCGGCGTAAAATGGCGCAAGCGGGGTCCGATTGTGGCCTAAATCCGGTCAATTGGAGGAAAGTTTGCGCCAAGCGATCGTGCAGTTGACTCTTGCCAGCGCGCCCGAACGCGGCAATCATCGTCAAGTGATTGTCACATCCGCATGGAGGGAGCCCGGTTTGAGCGAGCGCTTCGAGAGCAACAAGGGCGATGTTTTCCCCTTTTCACCCACCCGCTCCCCAAGCCGGCCTGTTCCTGTCGTCAGTTTCGACCGCAAGGAACTTGCGTTGATCCTCAACGTCTATGGGCGCAAGGTCGCCGCCGGCGAGTGGCGCGATTATGCGCTCGATTTCGGGCGCGAACGGGCCATGTTCTCGATCTATCAACGCACCTCGGAGCGACCGCTGTTCGTTGTCGAGAAGAACCCCAAGCTCGCCCGACGTCAGGGCCAGTACATGGTGATGGGAAGCGACGGGCGCGTCCTCAAGCGCGGCCATGAGCTTTCAAGCGTGTTGCGCATACTCGATCCGCAGCTCCACGTGGTGCGCTAGCTTCGCCCGTCGGCAGGCAAGCAAAAAGGCCGCGGAAATCGATCCGCGGCCTTTTGTATTGGCTCATTGCACCTGCGGCACTGACCCCGCCGCCGCTCCTATTCGCGATTGCCGAACAGGCGCAGCAGCATCAGGAACAGGTTGATGAAGTCGAGGTACAAGGTCAGCGCGCCCATGATGGCGAGCTTGCCCAGACCTTCGTGGCCGATGTTTTCGGCATAGGCTTCCTTGATCTTCTGGGTGTCATAGGCGGTCAGCCCGACAAAGATCACGACACCGATCGCCGAGATGGCGAATTCAAGCGCCGAACTCTGCAGGAAGATGTTGACCACCATGGCGATGATAATGCCGATCAGGCCCATCATCAGGAACGAACCCATGCCTGTCAGGTCGCGCTTGGTCGTGTAGCCGTAAAGGCTCATCGAGCCGAACATGGCCGCGGTGATGAAGAACACCTTGGCAATCGAGGCATCGGTATAGACCATGAAGATCGACGAGAGCGACAGCCCCATCATGGCGGCAAAGCCCCAGAAGGTGGCTTGCGCGGCACCGAATGAAAGCTTGTTGATGCCGAATGAAAGCACCAGCACAAAAGCAAGCGGCGAGAGCGCCACGACCCACATCAGCGGGCTCGTATAGAGCAGAACGCCCCATTGGGTCAGGTACGTGCCGTTGGCAAGCTGCGCCGCGGCGGCCGATGCCTCGGTGGTAACGGCCATCTGATTGCCGAAGAAGGCGATCAGGCCGGTGACCACCAGGCCGATGCCCATATAGTTGTAAACACGCAGCATATGGCTGCGCAGACCTTCGTCGATGGCGGCGGCCGTGCCTACGCGCCCAGCGACGGTCTGACGGTCGTATTGTGCCATTTTCCGTTCCATCCTCAGTTAAAAATTGGCTTTCCGGCGACCGGAGCGGCCCCATGCCGTTCCCGGCCCTGCCAGTTGGCCATCAATATGGAGATGAGGGGTTGAAATTACAAGCGAAACCGGTTGACCAACCGCGTCGTTCCGGCGGGGCAACGGGTTTTTTGATCGCCCGTGAGTGCGGATGTGATAGGCTTTGATTCGGTCGGGCCGGATCGGGCCGGTCGACCGGGACATGGAGGGCTTTCGCTCATGCCCAGGTTGTTTACCGGATTGCAGATCCCCGAGGATATTGCTTTCGTCCTCTCGCTCAAGCGGGGCGGGCTGTCGGGCGCCCGCTGGATCGATCCGGAAAACTATCATGTCACCCTGAGATATATCGGCGACGTCGATCAGCGGATGGCTGCCGAAGTCTATGATGCGCTCGAGATGCATGCCGATGTCGAGCCTTTCGATCTCACCATTTCCCATCTGGGGGTTTTCGGCGGCAATAAGCCGCGGGCGCTCTATGCCGCCATCGAACCCACCGAACCGCTCGTGCGCCTGCAGGCCAGCCAGGAAAGGTTACTCCAGCGGGTCGGGTTGAATCCCGACGGCCGCAAGTTCATCCCTCATGTCACGCTGGCTCGTCTGCGCGACACGAGCCCTGCCGATCTGGCGCGCCACATCGCCCAGGCCGGCCATTTTGCGCCAATGCAGTTTTCGGTCGATGAGTTCGTGGTGTTTTCGAGCCGGGATTCGGTGGGGGGTGGGCCCTATATTGTCGAGCAGGATTACCCACTCGCCGCCTAGGGCAAAATCATTCAGCCGGCGTTCAGCAGCCCAAGGGCATAATATCACACACAGACTTTGGATGATCGGGCCAAATTCCGGCCAAATTCATTCCTAGTTTGTGTCCTGTCGCGAAAAGCCGCGCGTATTTGCTCCTTGGTAACCATAATGGGTGCAAAAAGAGCGGCAGTCATGTGCATGTATGAGAGATTAAGGGGAAGGGTTTGGCGATGAATCCAGCGTTTCGCAGCCATATCCGCCGCACGGTAGCCGCGTTGGTTTCCACTGCGGTCGTGTTTTGTGCCAGCCCGGCGGCCTTTGCCGCCACAAATCTGGGAACCTTCGACTTCTGGACGGCGTGGACCGATACCGATGGGGGTGGCAAGATCTGCTACATCTCCTCGACGCCCCAGACGATCGAGCCCACCAACGTGAACCGCGGGGCGATTCATTTCATCGTCACCATCCGGCCCACCAACCGCAACGAGGTGGCGACGATCGTGGGATATCCGATCCATGAAACCAACGCCAACGCGTCGGTTTCGGTCGATGGCCGGTCCTATCCGATGGTTACCCAGGGCGAATCGGGCTGGCTGGCCTCGATCGAAGACGAGCCGGGATTTGTGGGCGCCATGCGGGCTGGCTCGAACATGGTGGTTCGCGCCACCTCCCAGCGTGGCACCAATACCGTGGATACCTATTCGCTGCGCGGGGTCACCGCCGCCCTCAACGAGGCGGCCGAGGAATGCCCGCAATAGCGCCAGCGCTTGCGCGAAAAGAAGCAATTTGGCAAAGGTCGGGTCCGCCCGGCCTTTTGCATTTGAACCAGCCCAGATCGTTTAGGACCTTTTTCATGGCATTCCGTTTCACCAACATCGTGACCTTGGCTGCCCTCTCGATGGCAGCCTGTCTGTCTCCGGCACTGGGCCAGTCGGTGCGCATCCTGGGTGAACATAATGCCTGGTCGGCTTATGCGACCACTGAAAGCGCTGGGCAGATCTGTTTCGTTCTGTCACGGCCGACCGACACTGAGCCGGTGCCTGCGGGATTTACCGGCGCCTATTTCTACATCACCCACCGTCCCGCGCAGGGCATCCGCTCTGAAATCAATCTTGTTGCCGGATATCAGTTCGCGCCCGAGAGCACTGCGACGCTCACCGTGGGTAGCCAGGATTTCGAGCTCTTTACCGAAGGCGATGCCGCATGGATGGCCGACCCGGCGCAATCGGCAAATGCGGTTCAGGCCATTCGCGCCGGTTCCACGATGTCGGTGACCGGCACCAGCGCCGACGGTCAGAGCGTGCGTCAGACGTTTTCGCTTTCCGGAGCCACCGCGGCCGGGCGGTCGATGGATGGGGCCTGTTAGCCGACGATGATTGCTCCCGTCTCCAAAGCCAATGCCGCCCATTACCTTTGGGGCCAGGCTTGCGAGGGCTGGCATTTGCTTGAGCGTTCAGATCTGCATGTCATCCACGAGCTTATGCCTCAAGGCGCGGGCGAAACGGCGCATCGCCATGAAATCGCGCGGCAGGTGTTCTTTGTTCTGTCGGGCAAGCTGGGTATGGAAATTGAGGACACGATCCACCAGCTGGCGCCGCACGACAGTCTCGAGATCGCGCCCGGTATAGTGCATCGCGCCTTCAATGCCGGCCGGGAGCCTGTCGAATTTCTCGTCATCTCGCATCCGAGCACCCGCGGCGACCGGCAGGACGAACCGCTCTGACTTTGCGCTGCGTGCCCGATTGTGCTAGAGGCTGGCGCTGGATGCGCGCCGCCGTCTTGAATCGGGCTGGCCCAAATCCATATACCCCGAAACCCTCACAGTCCTTCTGGAATTGCTGCCCATGAGTCTGGCGCTCAATATCGATCATGGATCCGTGCCGCGTCCGCAAAAATCCGGACCGCTCGATCTGCTGGGCCTTTCCAAGAAGGAGATCAGCGCGAGACTGGCCGAAACCGGCCTTTCCGAGCGCGATTCACGCATGCGGGCCAGCCAGCTCTGGAACTGGATCTATGTGAATGGGGCCACCGATTTCGGAGCCATGAGCAATATCGCCAAAGGGTTGCGCGCCGATCTGGCGCAGGCTTTTACCATAGGGCGCCCGGAAATCGTTTCCGAACAGGTTTCCAATGACGGCACGCGCAAATGGCTGTTCCGCTTTCGCGACCCGGCGCACCCCAACATGCCGCCGGTCGAAGTGGAAACCGTCTATATCCCTGAATCGGATCGCGGAACGCTTTGCGTTTCCTCGCAGGTGGGCTGCACGCTCACATGCTCGTTCTGTCATACCGGCACCCAGAAGCTGGTTCGCAATCTCACCGCCGGAGAAATTCTCGGCCAGGTGATGATGGCGCGTGAACGGCTGGGGGATTTTCCGGGCGGCGTCCGGCCGACCGACGGGCTGGTACCGCATGGGGAAAGCCGGGCCATCACCAATATCGTGATGATGGGCATGGGTGAGCCTCTCTACAATTACGAGAACGTCAAACAGGCGCTGCTCATCGCTTCTGACGGGGAAGGGCTTTCGCTCTCCAAACGCCGGATCACGCTCTCGACCTCCGGCGTCGTGCCCCAGATCGAGCCGACGGGCTCTGAAATCGGCGTCATGCTGGCTATTTCGCTCCACGCGGTGCGCGACGATCTGCGCGACGTTCTGGTGCCGATCAACAAGAAATGGCCGCTCGAAGAGTTGCTCGAGGCCTGCCGGACCTATCCGGGGGTTTCCAATGCCAAGCGTATCACTTTCGAATACGTGATGCTCAAGGGCATCAACGACTCCGATGCTGACGCGCGCGAACTGGTGCGGCTATTGGCCAAAATTCCCGCCAAGATCAATCTGATCCCGTTCAATCCATGGCCAGGCTCGAACTATGTGTGTTCGGACTGGGACCGGATCGAATCATTTGCCGATATCGTCAACCGGGCGGGCTATGCCTCGCCGGTCAGGACGCCGCGCGGCCGCGATATTTTTGCCGCCTGCGGACAGCTGAAATCGGAGACCGAACGGCTCAAGAAGAAGGACCGCGAGGCCTTCATGCTCTGAGGAGCACCATGATCACCGTCAAGCTGCTCGACGAGAACGATCTCGATCTTTTGCTGTCGGCCGATATTTCGGTGTTCGACGAGCCGATCCGGCCCGATCTTGCCAAAGCCTATCTGGCCCATCCCGATTATCTGATCGCACTGGCCAGTGACGGAGACAAGGTCGTGGGCATGGCCACGGGCCTTTATTATTTCCACCCCGACAAGCCGCTTGAATTCTTCGTCAACGAAGTGGGCGTGGCCGAAAGCCACCAGCGGCAGGGTATCGCCAAGCGGTTGATGACGACGCTTTTCGATGCCGCGCGCCGGCGCGGAGTCAAATATGCGTGGGTGGGAACCGAGGACGACAATATCCCCGCCAAGGCGCTTTATGCAGCGCTCGATGGCAAGGGACAGGCCATGGCTTATTACGAATTCGATCTCAAGGATTGAGTGGCCCGGGCGCCAGAGCATTCTCGCTTGCGCGGCCCTTGGCGTGATCTAGCGCCGGTAGCTGAAGTCCTCGCGCGTGCGGTAGCTGGCGATGATCCAGATGGCGTGGATAAGGCCCGGAATGTAGCCCAGGAGCGTCAGCAGGATGTTGAGCCAGAAATGCAGCCCGAAGCCGACGCGCAGGAAGACGCCGAGCGGGGGGATGAGGATCGAAAACAAGATCCGGACAAAATCGCCAAAGGTCATATTTGCGGTTCCATAATCAAAAAGGTTTTTCGAATATGGGTACAAGTTCTCCAAGGGCAAGAGTGTTCCCCCAGAGCTAGCTTTCGCCCCGCACCCATTCGATATGGAACCGGCCTCGCCCCTCATCGGCCAAAAGCCCGGCAAGGATGGGCAAGAGCGTGCGCATTTCCTCTTTAAGGACGAAAGGTGGATTGACCACGATCATGCCGGTTCCATGCAGGCGCGGCGGCATGGATGGCGCACGGATCGTCAGTTCGAGGCGCAGGATCTTGGCGATCCCCGTACCCTCTAATGCCCTGACGTAAGAACGGACATCGCCGGGGTCCTTGATGGGATACCAGAAGGCATAGGTTCCCCCCGGCCAGCGCGCATGGGCCTTGACCAGCGCCTGAGTCATGCGCTCGAACTCACCCTTGACCTCGAAGGGCGGGTCGACCAGCACCAGGCCGCGTTTTTCCTTGGGGGGCAGATGGGTGCCCATGGCGGCCCAACCGTCGAGTTCGGTCACCCGCGTCTGGATGTCGCCGGCGAAATTTTCACGCAGCGCCTGGGCATCGGCGGGGTGCAATTCGAGCGCCATCAGCCGGTCCTGATCGCGCAGCATGTGCCGGGCGATAAAAGGCGAGCCGGGATAATAGCGCAGTTGGCCGTCGGGGTTTTGCGCGTTCACCGCGGCCAGATAGGGCGCCACCAGTGCCGCGACCGGGTCGGGCACCGTAGCCGCCATCAAGCGTCCGATCCCTTCGCGCCATTCTCCGGTCCGGTTCGCTTCATCGCCCAAAAGATCATAGAGACCGACCCCGGCATGGGTATCGATCACTCGAAACGCTGCCTCCTTGCGCATCAGGTAGGCAAGGATGCGCGTGAGGATGATGTGTTTGACCACGTCGGCGAAATTGCCTGCGTGGAAGGCATGGCGATAGTTCATGGGCAGGCTATTTTCTGGCTTCCGCCGTCAGGATGGTCACCGCAAAGGCGGCAAAGACGGCCGCGAACGACCAGTTGAGCGCCTTTTGAATTCGTGTCGAGCGCATCAGGGTTTCGGTCAGCCATTGGGCCCCGACCACGATGGCGATGACGATGGGCAGCGAGAGCACCACGAACTCGACGCCCAAAAAAATCAGTTTGGCCGCCGCGTGCGGGTCGGATGCAGAAACGAACTGGGGCAGGAAGGTCACAAAGAACAGCGCAACCTTGGGGTTTGTGAGGTTGATTCCAAGGCCCGTAAGATAGGAATTCTTGAGGCTCGGCACCTTGCCGGAGGCGCGCGCCACCGTAAGCCCGGTCCCCGAGCGAATGGCGGCAAAGGCCAGCCAGAGCAGATAGACGGCCCCGGCGATTTTGAGCGTCCAGAAGGCCGCCGGTGCCGTAACGATCAGAATGGAAATGCCGAAAGCGGCCAGCATGGTGTGCACGGCTATGCCGGTCACGGCGCCGCCAACCGTCGCAAATCCGTGTCTGGGCCCGAAATTGACGGTCCGGGAAATAAACAGCGCCATGTCCGGTCCGGGCGTTATGGCCAGAACGATGGCCGCCAGAGCGAATGCGAGAATGATCGAAAGGTCGGGGGCATAGACCAGCATTTGTGTGTGTCCGGCAACAAAGGAGCGGGGCAGACCATGCGCGTGCGCGCTGCGCCGTGCAACCCGATATTTGCGCCAATATGGACAGGCCGGGCGCGATCTGATTAGTGTCGCGCCAACTTATCCTGAGCTTTCAACGCGGTTATCGGTCACGCCATGAGCAAAGACATAAACAAAGTCGTCCTCGCCTATTCAGGGGGACTTGATACCTCCATCATCCTTAAATGGCTCAAGCAGGTCTATGATTGCGAGGTGGTGACCTTCACCGCCGATCTGGGCCAGGGCGAGGAGCTCGAACCGGCTCGCCAGCGCGCCGAAATGATGGGCATCAAGGAAATCTACATCGAGGATCTGCGTGAAGAGTTCGTGCGCGATTTCGTTTTCCCGATGTTTCGGGCCAATGCGCTTTATGAAGGCGTTTATCTGCTCGGAACCTCGATTGCCCGTCCGCTGATCGCCAAGCGTCTCGTCGAGATCGCCGAGGCGACGGGCGCCGACGCGGTGGCACACGGCGCGACCGGCAAGGGCAACGATCAGGTCCGGTTCGAATTGTCGGCCTATGCGCTTAATCCGGGCATCAGGGTCATTGCGCCCTGGCGCGAATGGGATCTTCAGAGCCGCACCAAGCTCATCGAATTTGCCGAAAAGAATCAGATCCCGGTGCCCAAGGACAAGCGCGGCGAAGCACCGTTTTCGGTCGATGCCAACCTCCTGCACACGTCTTCGGAAGGCAAGGTCCTCGAAGATCCGGCTGTCGAAGCGCCCGATTACGTCTATCAGCGTACGGTCGACCCGGTGGACGCCCCCAATACACCCGAAACCATCACCATCGGTTTCGAAAAGGGCGATGCGGTCTCGGTCAATGGCGAAAAACTGTCGCCCGCCAGCCTGCTCACCAGGCTCAATGAGCTGGGCGGCAAGCACGGTATCGGTCGCCTCGACCTGGTCGAAAACCGCTTCGTGGGCATGAAGAGCCGCGGCATCTACGAAACGCCGGGCGGCACGATCCTGCTCGCGGCCCATCGCGCCATTGAATCGATCACGCTCGATCGCGGCGCGGCGCACCTAAAGGATGAAATCATGCCCCGCTATGCGGAGCTGATCTATAACGGCTTGTGGTATTCCCCCGAGCGCGAAATGCTTCAGGCGCTGATCGATAAAAGCCAGGAATTCGTTGCCGGCGAGGTCACCCTCAAGCTCTACAAGGGTTCGGCCAATGTGGTGGGTCGCTCCTCGCCCTATTCGCTTTATTCGGAAGATCTCGTGACCTTCGAAGAGGGCACCGGAACCTATGACCACCACGATGCCGAGGGCTTTATCAAGCTCAACGGATTGCGCCTGAAGACCTATGGCGCGCGCAAGCTGCGGCTGGCACGCGGTCAGTAGAAATGCGGCGGGGCCGAAGAGAAATTCGCTTCGGTCCCGCCCGCTCGATCAAATTTGAACATTCTGCGTCGCGCTTAAAGCCTCTTTAAGTCGCCACGGCTAGTCTTCGACCCCAATCGGTCTTTGGGGAAAGAACGGCAAGATGGTGCGAGAGCCGACCTCTGAGCGTAGCAGCGAGGCTTTGCTTCTCGACGCTGCCCTGCAAACGATCCCGTTTGGATTTTGCGTCTGGAGCGCCGATTTCGAGCTGGTCATGTGGAACCAGCACTATCTCGATATCTATGGCTTTCCGCGCAAGTCGATCCGACGCGGCATGAGCCTTTTCGAAGTGGTCGCGCTTTCAACCGCGCTGGGCAACCATCCCGACACCGATTCCAAAAGCTTTTACGATGCCTATACCGCCGAACTCATGGGCAATCGCTCGGGATTGCGCGCCGTCAATCTCGAACTGACGGCATCGCATCGCACGCTGGAAACCGCTCACATCTTTGCCCCTGGCCTTGGCTGGGTCGTCACCCATGAAGACGTGACCGATGAGATTGCGCGCTCGGACATGATGAGCGAGCGCAAACGGGAGCTCGAGCGCCAATATGCGTTGCTCGACGCAGCCATCAACAACATCTCGCAGGGCCTGTCGATGTTCGACAATGATTTCCGGCTGGTCACCTGCAATGCGGAATTTGTTTCGATGTACGGGCTGCCTCCCGAGCTTGCCCGGCCGGGGGCGAGTTTCGACGATATTTTGGAGCACCGGCGCAAGACCAACACGCACGCCCCGGTGGATCGCAATGCCTATCGGTCCGAGCGCGAGAAAATCCTTACGGGCGGTCAGTTCGTGCGCGAAGTGGTCAAGATGGCCAACGGCACGTTCCTGTCGCTACGCCACCAGCCCCTGAGCGGCGGTGGTGTGGTCACAACCCATGAGGACATCACCGATCAGCTGGCCGCCGAAGCCCGCATGCGGCACATGGCGACCCATGATGCGCTGACCGATTTGCCCAATCGCAGCCTGTTCCGCGAGGAACTCGAAGCCGTGCTCAAAGGGCTCGAAAAGGGCAAGCAGCCGGCCCTGCTGGCCGTCAATATCGATCATTTCAAGGCCGTCAACGACAGCGAGGGGCATACGGTTGGCGACAAGGTGTTGCGCAAGATCGCCGAGCGGCTGTCCGAAACCGTCGGATCGCGCGGGATTGTGGCCCGCCTTGGGAGCGATGAGTTCACCGTCTTGATGCCCAATGTCGGTGTTCCTCACGACGCCGCCGATCTGGCCCGTGCCATCGTCAAGGCGATTGGCGAGCCGATCACGTTCGGCCGCAAGGCAATAAAGCTCTCGACCTCGATCGGGATCGCCGTTGCTCCGGGCGATGGCAAGAGCGCCGATGCGATCATGAACAATGCCGACCTGGCCTTGCTCCGCGCAAAATCGGAGGGCCGGGGCACCTACCACTTTTTCGAAGCCGGCATGGATGCGACACTGCAGCGTCGCCGGACGCTGGAAACGGGACTGCGTGACGCTCTGGCAAACAACGGGCTGTCAGTTGTTTTCCAGCCCATTGTATCACTTCAAACCAACGCGGTCGTGGCGGCCGAGGCGCTCATGCGCTGGGACCATCCCCGGCTGGGTCCGATTTCTCCGGTCGAGTTTATTCCCATAGCCGAAGAGACCGGGATCATTCACGACATCGGCGGCTGGATACTGGATGCGGCGACAAGGGCTGCCGCGCAATGGCCCAGCCCTGTGCGGGTCGCCATCAACCTTTCCCCGATTCAGTTCAAGCGTCCCGACCTGGTGTCCACCATAAAGGCGGCGCTCAAGGCGGCCAGCCTTGACGCCAGCCGGCTCGAGCTTGAGATCACCGAATCCCTGCTGCTCGAAAACAGCCAGTCTAATATCGACGTGCTGCTGGCGGTGCGCAGACTGGGCGTTCGGGTGGCCATGGATGATTTCGGGACCGGCTATTCGTCGCTCTCTTATCTGCGGGCCTTTCCGTTCGACAAGATCAAGATCGACCGCTCGTTCATGGCCGATGTCGCCACCAAGGCCGACAGCCGTGCCATTCTGGGCGCCATGATCTCGCTGGGACGCAATCTGGGCATGACCACGGTGGCCGAAGGCGTTGAAACGGCAGAGCAGCTTGCCGTTGTGCGGGCCGAGGGGTGCACGCAGGTTCAGGGTTATTTCTTCTCGCCGCCGATTGAAGGCGAGGCTATGCTGGCCATGCTGCAAGCAGAACAATGCAATCGGGTCAGGCAGAGAGCCTGACACGGTTTCGCGAGACCGAAAGCTCAAAGGCTATGCGCCGGACCGTGCCCTATGCCGAACTGCTCGCCCTGGCGAAGCGCCACGCCCGGCGGGTCGATGAGGCCGAAGACGTCGTCCAGGAGGTCCTGATCGCGGCGGCTCTGGCAGGGCGCAGCGATTTTTCCAGCGCTGCTGATCGGCGCTGGATGGCGGGCGCTATTCGCAAACGCTCAGCCTTCGACGCCCGCTCGGCCGCCCGCCGGCGTGAGCGCGAGGCGCGGTGGCAGGCCGAAGCGCGTGCTGCTTCGGCCCCGGACGGCGATCCCCTGAGCGTCATCCTCGCCGATCTGCCAAAGGGCCTGCGTGTCGTTGCGGCGCTGGCGCTTTCGGGGCATTCGAAAACGGAAATCGCCTATCTGCTCGATCTGCCCGATACCGCCTTGCGGCAGCGCATCCGCGCCCTCAAGCTGGCGCTGGCAAAAAAGGGCGTTGCGATGCCGGCCGAAATGATCGGGCTCAATCTCGATCTGGCCTATGGCACCATAAGGGATGGGTTGCTTGCGGCTCTGCAGCGTCATGGCGGCGCCTTTGCCAGCCATGATCCGGACGGGCATGTTTTTTTCGTCCGATCGTCACGGCCTGCCTCACAAAAGACCTGAGGGCGGCAACGGGGGATGTTTCAAACCCTTTTTCGAGGAGAGTTTCATGACCATGCCCAAACTGCAGGCGCCAAGCCTTGTGTTTTACGTATCCGACATCAGGCGCACCGAAGCGTTCTATCGCGATGTGCTGGGGATCGATATTCAGCGCCGCGAAGGGGCCGAGCCGTTCTGGCTCGTCGCCCCGTTCGAGAGCGGCTTTGAAGCGATATTTTTCGAACAGGAAGGCAAGCGCGGCGATACGCCGGCGCTGGTCTTCGATCTCAGAGAGGGCGGTATCGACGATGTGGTTGCGGCCCTGGCCGAAAAGGGCGTGACCATCGTTACCCCTGTCTCGGAGGCGCCCGGCGGCTGGAGCGCCGACTTTCTGGACCCGGATGGCTTTGGCCTGGGACTGTGGCAGTCCGAAGACCTCCCACGGTCGCTGAAATAGTTCCGATATGGCGCGAAGGCGGGCCGTTTCGCCTTCGCGCATGCCAGCCCTGCGCCGTTTTTCCTTGTTTGCGGGGCCGTCGTGAGGTATGGGCAGCCACATTATTTACTTCGTCGCGTTTCCGAACCGCAAAAGTGGGTGCCACTTTGGCTGGAAACACTCCGGTAAATCCCGAAAATGGCTGGCCCCCTTATGAGCTTGCGCAATATTGCGATCATTGCCCACGTTGACCATGGCAAAACGACGTTGATCGACGTCCTGCTGCGGCAGTCCGGCACCTTCCGTGACAACCAGCGCGTCGATGAACGCGTCATGGATTCCAACGATCTGGAAAAAGAGCGTGGCATCACCATTCTGGCGAAGGTCACTTCGCTCAACTGGAAAGACCATCGCATCAACATCGTCGATACGCCGGGCCACGCCGATTTCGGGGGCGAGGTCGAGCGCATCCTGTCGATGGTCGATGGCGCGGTGATCCTGGTCGACGCTGCCGAAGGGCCGATGCCGCAGACCAAGTTCGTGCTCTCCAAGGCCCTCAAGATCGGCCTGCGCCCGATCGTAGCGATCAACAAGATCGACAAGCCCGAAGAACGGCACAACGAAGTGCTCGATGAGATCTTTGATCTCTTCGTGTCTCTCGATGCCACTCCCGAGCAGCTCGATTTCCCTGTTCTTTACGGTTCGGCCAAGCAGGGCTGGATGGCGGACGATCCGTCCGGACCCAAGGACACCATGGGCCCGCTGCTCGACAAGGTCATCGAACATTTCGAAGAGCCCAAGGTCGAAGAGGGCCCGTTCCGGATGCTGGTCACGACCATCGAACGCAATCCCTTCCTTGGCCGCATCCTGACCGGGCGGGTGTTTTCGGGTTCGGTCAAGCCCGGCGATTCCGTCCATGCGCTCTCGCGCGACGGCAAGACTGTCGAAAAGGGTCGTATCTCAAAGGTTCTCGGCTTTCGTGGTCTTGAGCGCGAGCCGATCGAAGAGGGCAAGGCCGGCGACATCGTCGCTCTGGCGGGTCTTGAAACAGCGACCGTTGCCAACACCATTGCCGTGCCGCAGGTCTCCGAGGCGCTTGAAGCCAAGCCCATCGATCCGCCGACCCTGTCGGTTACCTTCCGCATCAATGACGGCCCGCTGGCCGGCCGCGAAGGCGACAAGGTGCAGTCGCGCGTCATCCGCGAGCGTCTGCTGCGTGAAGCCGAAGGCAATGTGGCGATCCGGGTCACGCCGGGCGATGACAATGACAGTTTCGACGTTGCCGGCCGTGGCGAACTCCAGCTGGGCGTTCTGATCGAAACCATGCGCCGCGAAGGGTTCGAATTGTGCCTTGGCCGCCCCAAGGTGCTGTTCCGTGAAGAGAACGGGCAAAAGCTCGAGCCGATCGAAGAAGTCATCATCGACGTCGACGACGAATATTCGTCCGTGGTCGTCCAGAAGCTCACCGAGCGCCGTGGCGATCTTGTCGAAATGCGGCCCTCGGGCGCCGGTCGCACCCGCGTCCGGCTTTACGTTCCGACCCGTGGATTGATCGGCTATCAGGGCGAATTGCTGTCCGATACGCGCGGCACGGCAATCTTTAACCGCGTGTTTCACGAATATTCGGCGTTCAAGGGCCCGCTGCCCATGCGCCGCACCGGCGTTCTGATTTCCAACGCCACCGGCCAGGCCGTGGCCTATGCGCTGTTCAACCTCGAAGATCGCGGTCCGATGCTGATCGATCCGGGCGTGGACGTTTACGAGGGCATGATCGTTGGCGAGCACAATCGCGAGAACGATCTCGAAGTGAACGTGCTCAAAGGCAAGCAGCTCACCAATATCCGCACCACGTCAAAAGACGAGGCGATCCGGTTGACCCCGCCCAAAAAGCTCAGTCTCGAACAGGCGCTCAGCTATATTGCCGATGATGAATATGTCGAGGTCACGCCCAATTCGGTGCGGCTGCGCAAGATTTATCTCGACCCCCATGATCGCAAGCGCGCTTCGCGTGCCGCGGCAGCAGAAGCTGCGGCCAGCTGAGTGCTGCAAGCGCTCCAAGTTGATTTGGCAGTGACGCGGAGCGGGCCTATATTAAGGGCCCGCTCTGCCCATGTTTTCAAGAGGTGCCGTCATGAGCGATACTTCGACCAAGCAACGCACACAGACCAAGCTCAAGACCGCGCGGCCCAAGCTGCACAAGGTCATCCTCATCAATGATGATTACACGCCGCGCGATTTTGTGGTGAAGGTCCTTGAATCGGTTTTCCGGCTCGGCGAGCCGCAAGCGGAATCGATCATGATGACCGCGCACCAGAAGGGCGCGGCGGTCATTGCGGTTTACACCAAGGAAATCGCCGAGACCAAGGCAGATGAAGCTATCGAGCTCTCCCAGCAGTTCGGCTTCCCGCTGATGGTCACGACCGAGCCCGAGGAATAGGGCCCGGTCGCAGGGTCATCAATACCACTCGCCGCGCACCACTTCAGTACCGCCGCCGGCTTCATCCATCAGCAATTGCTCGAACAGATCGATGTCGCTGTCCCTGTAGTGATAGGGATAGACATAGGTTGGCAGGAAGGCCGCCACGCCTGACGCTGCCTGTTCCTCGCTCATTGTGAACGGCAGGTTCATGGGCACGAAGGCAACCGAAATGTTTTCGAGGGCGCGCATTTCGGGAATGTCTTCGGTGTCCCCGGCAATATAGACGCGCTTTCCGCCGATGGTGAGGATATAGCCATTGTCGCGGCCCTGTGGGTGATATTGCAGCCGGTCCTCGGTGGTGTTGTAAGCCGGGATCGCCTCGATGGAGATATCGCCGAAACTGTCCCTGTCGCCATTGGCCATTTCGCGGGCGTTGGATGCCAGTGCTTCAGGCAACATGGCAAAGACCGCCGGATTGGCGATGATTTCGGTCCCTTCGACCACAAGCGCCTCAAGCGTGGGCAGGTCGAAGTGGTCGCCGTGCTCATGGGTAATGAGGATCAGGTCAGGGGGCGGCAGGTCGGAATAGAGTTCGGCTCCGCCAACCGGATCGACATAGATCACACCTGAGGGGGTCTCGATGACCAGCGAGGCGTGCGAGATCGGGTGAATGAAAAAATCACCCGCGTCGGACGGATAGAGATCGCCTTCGGGCTGCTGGCCGAAAGCCGTGCGGGGCAGGATGGTGGTAACACCAAGCGCGGCGAGGGTGGATAATCCAAGGCCAAGTGTCTGTCGGCGGTTGATGGGCATGGTCGCGTCCTCCAGGCTGCAATGTTGCTCAACCACTATAAACGTTAGAGCCCGGGAAATGATTGCCAGCTGACATTCACAATGGCGCGAGCCTCGCATGCGAAGAAAACTGATCTCGATTTCGCCGGTATTTGCCTGTTAATCTGACTTTAACATGTGAGACGCGGGCCGTGGCCCAGGGGATTTTCAATGCCGAGCCAGAACAACGCCGCCCGCATCGGGCAGACGATCAAGGGTCTTGAAACCACAACGCGCTTTGCCCTGGCGGTCCTCGCGCTGGCCAGCGGGGTCTATACCTATCTGGGGGTGAGGGGCCTTCTGGATGGCGACGCCAATTTCGTGTTTTTCGCAGCGATCATCTATTCGGCGGCCGTATCGGTCGGCATTTATGTGTTCTGGAGCTATATGATGCGGTTCCTGCCGCTCATGCGCACCATGAGCCAACGGCTCGCGATGACGGTGGTCATGGCGCTGGGCTCTGTGATGATCGTCGCCATGAGTTCCTGGCTCAATGCCGCAGCCCTTGCCGGCTCGGCGGCGCTCGAACAGCACATGGCGGTGACGCTGGAGGATTATACCGGCGATCTTGATGCTGCCCATGCCAATGCACTGGGCGCGCAATCGCTGCTGCCCGACGTGCAACGCGCGTCCGAACGATTTGCCACGCTGGCCGATGAGGAACGCAGCGGCGGGGCGCTGACCGGCTCGGCGGGCTCGGGATCGGTCGTGCAGCTTTTGAGCCAGATGAGTTCGCAGATGAATTCGCTGGGCACTTCGATTTCGAATTCGCAAGCGCGGGTCAACGAATTGTTCCAGACCGGCTCGGAACGGCTCAGCGCGATGCGGGAATTGGTGTCAGCGCCGGGCGCCGTGCAGCCGCGTGCCGATGAGTTCGCCGCCGAGATTGTCGCTCTGACCGGGGTCATCGCCGCCTTGCAGGAAACGTCGGTCGCGCCGTCTGTGGCGCGTGCTGCCGAAGATCTTTCGCTGGGGTTCATTGCTCCCGTCGCCGATGGGCAAAGCGCCGGGCTCGTGGTGCGTCAGGACGCGGCCATGGCCAATATCCGCGAGGCGGTATCGGCCCAGTCGACGGCGCTCAGCGAGGCGGCGCAGGCAATCATCAACCAGCCGCGCGTCGAACCGCGCCGGTTCGTTCCACTTTCGAGCGCCGAGGCCGTGCTGCGCTATGCTTCCGATTTCCTGCCCTCATGGGCGGGCGCCATATCCATCGACCTTTTGCCGGTCGTTCTGGTTCTGCTGCTGGTGGTGGCCCACGAGGCCATGCGGCGCGACGCCGAGGCGCTTGATGACGCGGAAACGCTGACCGCCGCCGACATGATGCGGGCCGTGGCGCTGCACAACCAGATGATGGCGAGCGCGGTATCGCCCAAACGGGTTGAGCCGAAAGACCAACCCGAGGACGAGCCGCTCGTTGAGCCTGAACCAGCGGAGCGCGCCGAGGCAGATGAAGCGTCCAGCGCCGAAACCGAGAACGATACCGTCACGACAATTCCCGCCTTTCAGCGCAAGCGAGGCGACGGGCCAGTCCGGTCATGAGCAGCCTTGAAACACCGACGCCGCGAAAAAGCGCGGCCAGAGCGGTCGTTGAAAGGATCGCGGCAGTCGAGGATGGCGCGATCCTCAAGACCGTGTTCTTTGCCATGCTGGCTGGCGCGGCATGGGTTCTGGCGAACGATTATTTCGAGCTCAATGCCAGCCGGCCCGGTGATCTGGCGGTAACGCCCGGAGACCCGATGCTCCCGGCCGTCGATCGACCCGAAATCGATCCGGACAATCCGGCCTATCGGCCGCTCGAACACATCACGACGCCGCCCGAGCAGCTTGCCGAACCGCTCTCGATCGAGTTGGTTGGCGGCGGTGTGCTCATGCTTTCGGGAACCATCGTTCCGGGTGCCGCCACAAGCTTTGCCGATGAGATCGAGAGACGGGGCGACTATGTTGAGACCGTAGCGCTCAATTCGCCGGGCGGATCGGTGGAGGACGCGCTCGTCATTGGAAGGCTGATCCGGGAAAACGGTTTTGATACGGCGGTTGGCGATGGTGCCTTGTGCGGCTCGTCGTGTCCGCTGGTGCTGGCTGGCGGCGTCGAGCGCATCATATCGGACAATGCGGCGGTCGGAGTGCATCAGATTTATGCCGGGGCTGGAGGCGACGATGTCGGCTCGGCCCAGGCCATGTCCGATGCGCAATCGGTGACGGCGCGTATCGCGCGCTACCTTGGGGAAATGGGCATCGACCCGCTGGTGTGGATCAACGCCATGGAAACGCCCCCCGACCGGCTCTATTTCCTGACGATGGACGAAATGGAGCAAACCCGGCTGGCCGCTACGTCGGGTCCGAGTTGATCTTATCCTTGCCGGATTGTGGAGACGCCGAAGCTGGAGCTGGCGGCCAGGCGAACACAATTGCCGCCGGCTTTCTCGGCCTCATCGAGCGCCCATAATCCGCGGGCCAGCATATCGGCATAGACCTCTCCTTTTTCGCGTTCGGTAATCCCGATGCTGAGCGTAATCGGCCGGTCAGGCTCGCTCAGGCTTTCGATGGCCGCCACGCGCAGACTTTCCGCCGCCTGCCGGGCCGCCATGAGATTGGTCCGTGGCGAAAGCACAGCGAAATCACGGTCGGCCATTCGCCCCACCAACGCGTCGCGGGGCACATAGTCGCCAATCAGCGCGGCGAGGGCCTTGATGGGTGGAATGGCTGTGCGCTGGGGTGCCGGCAGGTTCAATGCGATCAGGGTCAGGGTCAGATCGGTTCTCTCGGACGTCTCGGTCTGGGCCAGAGCCAGGGCACGCCTCTCCGCGTGGGTGGTAAAGCCAACGCGATTGAGCAGGCCCGTTTCGGCATCCCGTTCGGCCTTTTGGATCAGGCGTCCGGCGGTGTCGCTGAGCATAAGCGCCAATCCGCCTGTTGCCAGGATCAGCAGCAAGACAGCGCCCGATGCTGTTGAAAGCCCCGCATAGACAGTGCCGGAAAAGCCCGCGGCGGAGGCGCCAACGCCACCGACCCAGAGCGCGAGGAACGGCTTGGCCAGAAAATGGGCCGCCAGGGCCAGGAAGAGCCAGATGAACAGCCAGTCGAATGCCGTCTTTGATGTTGCGCGCCAGATGACCGACAGCGAGAGTAGGCTCAAAAGCGCATAGGGAAGCTGGTAGAGAAGCTGGCGCACGAAGTCCTCGCGCGGCAGGTCGAGAATGAGCCAGTAGAGCAGGGCTGATGCCGTTACGATGGCCCATCCGCCGCCCAGGTGAAGATCCACCCGGTAGCGGATGGCGAGGCCGTAGGCGACGAGAACGAACATTGCGACCATGGCGAGCGCGATCACCATGCGGGTCGGGCCAGGATAAAAACCCGTTGTCAGCACGATCTCGCCGAGAAAGCTGACGGCGGCAGCGGCGAATGCCCAGGAGAACCAGAGAGCCCCGCGATTTTTGGGGTCAAAGCGCGCCAGGGCAAAAAATGCCCCCGCTTCGATCGTGCAAAGGGCGACGATCACCCAGAATACAAGCAGCGCGCCGGTCATAGTTTCTTCGTCCAGACATTCGTTGGCGCCCCTTTTTCATGGGCGTCCAGCAGGTCATTGTGCCACGCCACCAAAGACCCGGCCAAATGGGGTAACCTGTTCGGCATGGCTCTGCCAAGCCCATGTTTCTCGCAACGGTTCGTGCGGCGTCCTCGTTGTCGGTTCAAAAGGAGCGATTGGAGGAACGGAAAATGGCAAAGGTGCTCAGTGAACTTCAGGATATCAAGGAATGGACGGAGGCCCGCGGCGGAAATCCGATCATGGCCGATATGCCGGACGTCGGCGGCAGGGAGCAGCATCTTTTGGGTCTGACATTCGATCAGCACATGCTCAATGCCGATGCAAACGAGGGGCCCGACAGGCCGGGTGCCCATTTCGATCTCGTGGATTGGGACGCCTGGTACCTGGCCCTCAAGGCTCAGGACCTCGTCCTTGTGGTCGATGACGATCTCGAAGGCGACACCTACGCCGATTACCGCTTCATGAGCCGGGGAGAGGCCGAGAGCCGATAAAGGTCACCGCAAGCCGTCGTCTTTTTTCTGCCGGCTCCCGAACCGTAAAAGTGCGCTCACTATTACTGGGAGCCGTCGATGGCATACATGTCGTCGTCGGACAGGCCGAAATGGTGGCCGATCTCGTGAACGAGAACGTGCGTCACGATGTCTCCCAGCGTATCGGTGTGCTCGGCCCAATAGTCGAGAATCGGCCGGCGATAGAGCCAGACCCTGTTGGGCATCTGGCCGGTATGGGGGACGATGCCGTCCTCGGTCATCCCGATCCCCTCGAACAGCCCCAACAGATCGAAGGGGCTTTCAAGGTCCATGTCCTTGCAGATTTCTTCGGTCGGAAATTCGGCGATCCGGCATTCGACGCCGCGTGACATCGATCTGAAAGGTTCGGGCAGCGCTTCGAGCGCCTTTATTGCCAGTGCCTCAATATCATCGAGCGAGGGGGCCGCCAGCGGCCCCCACAGGTTTGCGTCGCCCTGAGACGGTTCAGCCATCAGGCCGTTGGCCACTCGCGAATATCGACGAAATGACCCTTGATGGCCGCGGCGGCGGCCATGATGGGCGAGACCAGATGCGTGCGGCCCTTGAAGCCCTGCCGGCCCTCGAAATTGCGGTTCGAGGTCGAGGCGCAGCGCTCGCCCGGTGCCAGCTTGTCGGCGTTCATGGCCAGGCACATCGAGCAGCCCGGTTCGCGCCAGTCGAACCCGGCTTCGATGAAGATCTTGTCGAGCCCTTCGGCCTCTGCCTGTGCCTTTACCAGGCCCGAGCCGGGAACGACCATGGCATTGACGCGCGGATGAACCTTGTGGCCGGCAACGATCGCCGCCGCGGCCCGCAGATCCTCGATGCGCCCATTGGTGCACGAGCCCAAGAACACCCGGTCGAGTTCGATATCGGTGATTTTCGTGCCGGCCGTGAGCCCCATATAGTCGAGCGCGCGCTTTTTGGACGCGCGGCGGTTGGCGTCGGCGATGTCATCGGGGTTGGGAATGGCGCCGGTCACCGAGATGACGTCTTCGGGGGATGAGCCCCACGAAACGATCGGGGGCAGATTGGCCGCGTCGAGCACCACTTCCTTGTCAAATGTGGCGCCCTCGTCGGTATAGAGCGATTTCCAATAGTCGAGAGCCATGTCAAAGGCCTTGCCCTTGGGCGCACGGGGGCGATCCTTGACATAGGCAAAGGTCTTTTCGTCGGGCGCGATCAGCCCCGCGCGGGCGCCGCCCTCAATCGTCATGTTGCAGACCGTCATGCGGCCTTCCATGGACAATTCGCGGATGGCCTGGCCGGCAAATTCGATGACATGGCCATTGCCACCGGCGGTGCCGATTTCGCCGATGATGGCCAGGATGATGTCCTTGGCGGTCACCCCGTCCGGCAGCGAGCCGTTGACGGTGACGCGCATGTTCTTGGCCTTGGACTGAATCAGGGTCTGGGTGGCCAGAACATGCTCGACTTCGGAGGTGCCGATGCCGTGCGCCAGCGCGCCGAACGCCCCGTGGGTCGAGGTGTGGCTGTCACCGCAGACAATGGTCATGCCGGGAAGCGTGAAACCCTGCTCGGGGCCCACGATGTGGACGATGCCCTGGCGCATATCCAGTTCGTTGTAATATTCGACGCCGAAATCGACCGCGTTCTTGGCCAGCGTATCGACCTGGATTTTCGATTCCGGGTCGTCGATCCCGTGCGTTCTGTCCGAGGTGGGAACGTTGTGATCGACCACGGCCAGCGTGCGCTCGGGCGCGCGCACCTTGCGGCCGGCCAGGCGTAGACCCTCGAACGCCTGCGGGCTCGTGACTTCGTGGACGAGGTGGCGGTCGATATAGAGAATGGCGGTGCCGTCCTCATTATATGCGACAACGTGGTCGTCCCAGATCTTGTCATAGAGGGTCTTTGCGCTCATCGGGCGATCAATCCATATCTCGTGAGGTATCCGTACCAGCGGGTACGGTTGGCTGTTTTACGCCCGCAACCCCGGTTGGGTCAAGAGTTGCGGGCCAAGGATTGATGCATGGGCGATGGGGCCGTGTTCAGCCCTTGTTGGCCAGTTCCATTGACTCCAGGATCACCTTGCGTGCGTCTTCGACACCGCCGATCCGGTCGATCTTGGCCCATTTGCCCGGCTCGAGATCCTTGTAGTGCATGAAGAAGTGCTTGACGCGCTCGATCTGGATCTCGGGCAGGTCGGTCACGTCGTGGATGCCGTCATACATGCGGGTGAGCTTGGAAACCGGTACGGCGAGGATCTTTTCGTCCTGTCCGCCATCGTCTTCCATGAACAATACGCCGACCGGGCGCGAACGCACGATTGCGCCGGGAACCAGCGGGCGGGAATTGAGAACGATCACGTCGAGGGGGTCGCCATCGCCGCACAAGGTGTGGGGAACAAAGCCGTAATTGCCCGGATAGCGCATCGGGGTATAGAGAAACCGGTCGACGAACAGCGCGCCCGATGCCTTGTCGATCTCGTATTTGATCGGCTCGCCGCCCAGGGGCACTTCGATGATGACGTTGAGGTCTTCGGGCGGGTTCTTGCCTACGGGGATCGCGTCGATATTCATTTTGCCGTTCAATCCTGAACTTATGGGGAGGAGGAGTCCGGCAGCTTTTTGCCTATCGGGCAAGCCAAATGCAAGGTGTTTCGGGATCGTGGCGTGGCGAACATGACGGGCTCACCATAAGAGAGCCCGTCATGGGATTGTCATCTGAGAAGGCCTAGCTCCGGGCCAGGTCGCTCAACAGCCCTGCGGCGACCGAGAGGCGTGATATCGTCAGGTCGCCGGCGATCAGATCGGCCACCGTTTCGCCCATACGGGCAATCGTGGCTCCATGCGGCGCCTTCCAGGCCGCGATCCGATCCTCGACCGGTCCATCGCCGGACGACAGGATGTCGGCTGCCAGATCGCGCAGGCCCCGGGTCAGATTGGCCAGTGCCCTGTCGATCGCCATGCGATCGAACCTGTCAGCGGCATCGATGGCCGCGCCCTGTTCGGTCAGCCGGCCCAGCCTGAACATTTCGATCACCGCAAACATCGCCTTTGCCGCATCGAGCACGTCGGCCTTGCATTTATGGGCGACGAGCACCGCGTCGGGCGCGAGCGAAAGCACGGAAAGCGCAGCGATGGATCGGGCAAGATCGGGCGGCGTGCCGCCGGCTTCAAAGCCCTGTTCCTGGGCGGCGATCGCCTCGGCGAGAAAGGGGGAAACCAGATCGGAAAGCGAGGCTCTTATCGTCGATATGCCGGCACGATAGCGCTCGATCATATCGGAAAGACCGCCGGAAAAGTCCTCATTGCGCAGGAACCAGAGCGCCATGCCAACCTGCAGGCCTTGAACCTCGGCATAAAGCGCGAGCTGGGTATCTCCGGAAATGGTTGTATCAAGCGCATCGATTGCCGCGTTGAGACCGGCCAGATCGAAACTGTCGCGGGCCGCTGCATAGGCAAAGGCCACGGCACCCGGCTCGGCGGCGGTGATCGATGTCAGGCGTGTTACGAAAGCCGGTCCACCGCGATTGATCATGGCGTTGGAGAGCACCGTGGCGATCACCTCGCGGCGCAGCCGGTGGTTCTCGATGGTCTCGGGGTAGCGCGATTTGAGCGTTTCGGGGAAATAACGGAACAGCTCGCGCGCCAGGTAGGGATCGTCGGGGACCGGGGATTTAAGCAGATCGCCGTAGAGCGTCAGTTTGGCGTAGGCGAGCAGCACGGCCAGTTCGGGCCGGGTCAGGGCCGCCCCGCTGGCAGCGCGTTCGGCCAGCGTCGCATCGTCGGGGAGATATTCGACGGCCCGGTTGAGTTCGCCTGCCGTCTCGAGTTCGTCAATGAAATCGACAAGATCGGGAAAGTCGGCCATGCCGCGCCGCTGGGCGAGCGACAGGGCGAGAGTCTGGAGATAATTGTTGCGCAGGCAAAGCTCGGCGACCTCATCGGTCATTTCGGTGAGGAAAGCGTTGCGGTCCTCTATGGCCAGAGAGCCCGAGCGCACCATGTCGGACAGCGCGATCTTGATGTTGACCTCAAGGTCGGACGAATTGACGCCGGCCGAATTGTCGATGGCGTCGGTGTTGATGCGCCCGCCATTCAGTGCATATTCGATGCGCCCGAGTTGGGTGAGGCCCAGATTGGCGCCTTCACCGATCACTTTGGCGCGCACCGCCTGTGCAGGCACGCGAATGGCGTCATTGGCCTTGTCGCCAACCGAGGCGTCGGTTTCCTCCGTGGCGCGGATGTAGGTGCCGATGCCGCCAAACCAGAGCAGATCAACATCGGCCCTCAAGATCGCCGACATGATTTCACTTGGCGAGGCACTGACCCCGGTGAGGCCGAGAAGCGTCTGCATCTGGGGTGAAAGCGGGATGGATTTGGTCTGGCGCGAAAACACCCCGCCACCTTCGGAAATGAGCGCGGTATCGTAATCCTGCCAGCTTGAGCGCGGCAGCGCGAACAGTCGCTCGCGCTCTGTGAAGCTTTTTTCGATATCGGGATCGGGATCGATGAAGATGTCGCGGTGATCGAAGGCGGCGACCAGCCGGATTTTCGGCGACAGCAGCATGCCATTGCCGAAAACGTCGCCGCTCATGTCGCCGACGCCGGCAACCGTGAACGCCTGCGTCTGGATGTCGATGTCGATTTCGCGGAAATGGCGTTTGACGGCCTCCCAGCCGCCGCGGGCCGTAATGCCCATCTTCTTGTGGTCGTATCCGGCCGATCCGCCCGAAGCAAAGGCGTCGCCCAGCCAGAAATCGCGGGATTGGGATATGGCGTTTGCCGTGTCGGAAAAGCTCGCAGTGCCCTTGTCGGCAGCGACGACGAGATAAGGATCGTCCCCGTCGCGCCTGAAAATCTCCTCGGGCGGCAGGACCGTGTCTCCGATCAGGTTGTCGGTCACATCGAGCAGGCTGGAAACGAAAATCTTGTAGCAGGCGGTGCCTTCGGCCAGGAAGGTGTCGCGGTCGGGATTGGCCGGCATGAGCCGGGGGACGAACCCACCCTTGGCGCCGACCGGCACGATCACCGCGTTCTTGACCATCTGGGCCTTGACCAGCCCGAGGATTTCGGTGCGGAAATCCTCGGCGCGATCCGACCAGCGCAAGCCGCCACGGGCAATTGGCCCGCCGCGCATGTGGATGCCCTCGACGCGCGGGGAATAAACGAAAATCTCGCGCCACGGCCTTGGCTGGGGGATGCCTTCGAGCCGGGTCGCGTCGAATTTTATGGCGAGCGCCGGGCGCGGCTTGCCCTCGACGCGCTGATAGAGGTTTGTGCGCACGCTCGCTTCGATCAGATTGAGCAGCCGCCGGATGATCCGATCCTCGTCGATCGAGGCGATGGTTTCGAGTCCGGCCGAGATTTCGGCGCGCAGGGCCTGGGCCGCCGCTTCCCGGTCGGCGTCGAGATGGGGATCATGCAGGGTGTGGAACAATTCGACCAACGCGCCGGCGGTGGCCGGGTGCGCCGAAAGCGCCGTCCAGATATAGGTTTGCGACCAGGCGATGCCGACCTGTTTGAGATAGCGCCCAAGGGCGCGCAAGATGGCGACATCGGTGTGGCCGAGGCCGGCGCTCAGGGTCAGCCGGTTGTAGCCGTCATTTTCCACGAGCCCGCTGGAGACCGCGAGAATGCCATCCTCGATGCGCCGCGCGCTCTCGCCCAGGTCGATTTCCGTGCCATTGGTGGTCTTGATCGCCATGGCATGCAGAAAGCGCGGCTGCGGTCCGAACGGGCGGATGGTGTAGGTGCGCTCATCGATCACCGAAAAGCCGAAATTTTCCAGCATCGGCACGCGGGCCGAAAGCGGAATGGGATCGGCCCTGTGATAGACGTTGAGCGTCAGGCTCGAGGGTCCGTCGGTTCCCCGGCTCAACCGCACGGCAAGCGGATTGTCCGGTCCCAGCGCCTTGAACACGGCAATATCGTCAAGGGCATCGGCGTGCGAGTGGGCGACCTGGTAGTCGGCGGAAAAGGCGCTGGCATAATCGGCGATTTCGCCGGGCCGGGGCGCCGCCGAAAGCAGGCGGTCCGCAAAGGTACGGGTCAACTCGGAAATTTCGCTTTCCAGCGCCTCGCGGTCGGGGCGCGGCGTGGGGCCGCCATTGCGTCCGATAATAAAATGCACGCGCGCCAGATCGCCCTCGGGAAAGTCGGGGGCAAAGGCAGAAACGCGCCCGTCATAGCGGCTGGCCAGATGATCGCCGATCCGGGCTCGGACATTGGAATCGAAGCGGTCGCGCGGCAGGTAAACGAGAACCGAAACGAAATTGTCGAACCTGTCGATGCGGGGCAGAACCCGCACGCGCGGCCGGTCGGGCAGGGTGGCGATCACATTGGCGAATTCGAAAAGCTCGTCCTCGGAGATCTGGAACAGCTCGTCACGCGGATAATTGTCGAGCGTGTTCATCAGCGCCTTGCCCGCATGCGAGCGCGGATCGAACCCCGACCGGGCCATCACCCCGGCGATCTTGCGCCGGACCAGAGGGACCTCGCTCACAGGCGTGGCGAGCGAAGCGGAGGTGAACAGGCCCAGAATGCGCAACTCACCGGTGATCGTGCCGTCCGCATCGAAGGTCTTGATGCCCACATAGTCCATATGCACGCGCCTGTGGACAAGCGAACGGCGATTGGCCTTGGTGACCATCAGCGGCTCGTCGGTGTCCAGAAACGCCAGATGCTGTTCATTCATATGGACGTATCGCGTACCCTGACGCAGATAGCGATAATCGGGGTCACGCAAAATACCCAGCCCCGATCCCTCGAGCGGAACCAGTGTCTGCTCCCCGTCTTCACCTGTCAGCTGGTATTGGCGCATGCCAAGGAAGGTAAAATTGTGGTCGGCCAGCCAGGCGAGAAAATGGATCGCCTCGGTCAGCGCCTGTTCGCGCATGGCCGGCGGGTGCGAGCGATAGGCAACGACGGCGGTGCGCAGACGCTCGAGCATGTCGCGCCAGTCGACGACCGCGGCGCGCACCTGCGCCATGGTCTGGGTCAGTTCCTCGGAAATGACAGAGAGCGAGTGGGGATCGGAGGGCGTATCGATATGGATCTGGAGCACGCTTTCCTTGCGGGCACCTTCTGCCTCCTCGATCACCTGCCAGGGGGATGTTGTATCATCGACCGCAACCGTTGGATGGGTCATGAACCGGATCGAGCCGCCGGCGGCCCGGACCGCCGCCAGCGCCGAATCGACGATAAAAGGGGTATCGGCCGAATAGATGTCGATAATGGTTATCCCCGACACGATCTCGGCGTCGGGCGTCCAGATGCGGATATCGGCCTTGCCAGGGGTGCGTTTGCCGATATGGGAGAAGGTCGTGGCCAGAAGCGCTTCGAGCGTTTGTGCCGGATAGAGCAGCAGATCCTGCTCGTCGGCCGAGCGCAGCGCGTTGGTTACAAACCGCGCCAGAGCGGGCTTTTCGGATCTCAGGGCGATCAGGCGGTCGCGCCAGGGGCGCAGGGTTTCCGTAGTATCGATCATCTCCCGGCGTCCCTCAACGTTTTCCGGTATGGTGGAGAGCTTATGCCCTTGCTGGCGGAAAGCCAATATCAGCTTTAGGATTCAAGGACATAAGACGATGGTATCTGTCAGCCTCGCTGCCCTTTCCGCATGCGGTCCGTCCGTCTAACGCAAAGAGCCGGGCAGGGTTGCCCGGCTCCTTGTGATTTGTGTCCCGCTTTTTCTAATGAAGCACGGCCAAAAGCAGCAGCGCCATTATATTGGTTATCTTGATCATCGGATTGACGGCGGGGCCGGCGGTATCCTTGTAGGGATCGCCCACGGTGTCGCCGGTCACCGAAGCCTTGTGGGCCTCGGACCCCTTGTAATGGGTCTGGCCGGTCGAATCGGTGAACCCGTCTTCGAAGCTCTTTTTGGCGTTGTCCCAGGCGCCGCCACCCGCCGTCATGGAGATGGCGACGAACAGGCCCGTTACGATCACGCCTAAAAGCATGGCGCCCAGCGCAGCAAAGGCAGCGGCCTTGCCGGCGATTACAAGGATCACCCCGAACACCACGAGCGGTGAAAGCACAGGGAGCAGCGAGGGGACGATCATTTCCTTGATCGCGGCCTTGGTCAGCATGTCGACGGCCCGGCCATAATCGGGCTTTTCGGTGCCCGCCATGATGCCGGGCTTTTCGGCAAATTGCCGGCGTACCTCGACCACCACCGACTGCGCGGCGCGGCCCACGGCGGTCATTGACATGCCGCTGAACAGGAACGGCAACAGGCCGCCGAACAACAGGCCGACGACGACATAGGGATCGGCCAGCGAGAAGCTGATTTCACCGACGCCGAAATAGAAGTCGCCCTCGACTGCCTCGCCGATGAAATAGGCCAGATCCTGGGTATAGGCGGCAAACAGCACCAGCGCGCCAAGGCCGGCCGAACCAATGGCATAGCCCTTGGTCACGGCCTTTGTGGTGTTGCCCACCGCGTCGAGTGCGTCGGTGTTCTTGCGCACTTCATCGGGCAGCCCGGCCATCTCGGCAATGCCGCCGGCGTTGTCGGTCACCGGCCCAAAGGCGTCCAATGCCACGATCATGCCGGCCAGGGCCAGCATGGTGACCACCGCCACCCCGATGCCGAACAGCCCGGCCAGCGAATAGGTGACGATGATGCCCGCGATGATGACCAGAGCGGGCAGCGCGGTGGATTCGAGCGAAACGGCAAGCCCCTGGATCACATTGGTGCCATGCCCGGTGATCGAGGCTTCGGCGATCGAATTGACCGGGCGCCGGCCGGTGCCGGTGTAATATTCGGTGATCCAGATGATCAGCCCGGTGATGACCAG